>CAZSRR010000002.1:189111-265221 GCA_964609175.1 uncultured Bradyrhizobium sp. | reverse complement strand
TGGCGCACCCGACACGATTCGAACGTGTGACCTTTGCCTTCGGAGGGCAACGCTCTATCCAGCTGAGCTACGGGTGCTTCGCCCGCCTCATTTAGCCGATTGGCCGGGCAGGGGCAACGGCCTGCTGCGGGCGGCACGCCCTGTCATGGCCGTCATTCGGGCGCCGCGCCGTCGCCGAAGCGCCGCCGGTAGGCGCGGATATAGGCCTGCTCGGCCGGCTTGAGATGGCGGCGGGTCAGCGTGATTAGTTCGTCGCGGTGTCCCTGCCGCAGCGCCTCGATCATCGCCACATGATCGCGCCGGGCCTCGTTCAGCGCGCCCGGATCGGCATAGGCGTAGGACCGGATGCCGGAGACCTTTTGCGCCAGATTCTCGATGGTTTCGATCAGGCAGTTGTTGCCGCACAGTCCGAACAGCGTGCGATGGAATTGCACATTGCTGTGAAACACCGCCAGGAGGTCGCCGGCGTCAACCGCCAGGCCGTGCTCGCGCTGAACGGCTTCCAGGCGGAGAATATCGCTGCTTGGGACCGGCAGCGACAGGATCCGCACCGCCATCACCTCGAGTTCCTCGCGCACGCTATAGATCTCGCTCACCTCCCTCGGCTTGAGGTCGCGCACGATCGCGCCGCGGTTCGGGATGCGCTCCACGATGCCGCGCTTCTCCAACTCGAACAGCGCGAGGCGGATGTCGCCGCGGTGGGTGTCGAAGGCATCGCACAAATCCTGTTCGACAAGGCGCTCGCGCGGGTGGCGCCGTCCCAGCACGACGTCTTCCTCGAGCTTTTTGGCGATCAGATGCGCGATCGGTTCGCGCTCCTGCGGCGCCCGGGCCGAGGCAGCGGACGTTGTGGCCGTCGCATCGTTGCGGCCAGAAGGCGGTTTCCTGGGAGTCTTCGCGGTCGCCATCGGGCCAATCTGCCATCCGGCAAGATAGTATACAATTTAAAATACTATCTTGTTCACACCGCGGCTTCGGTCATAATGCCTCAGCGTCGGGTCCTGCGGGGCGACGGCGACAATCAGCCGGCAAATCGGCGAGCCAGGGGAGGAATTCAATGTCCGTTTCACGGTATCTGCCATACGCGCGCGGCATTCTGCTCGGCGCCCTCGTCGCGATGGTGTCGTCGGCGGCGTCGGCGCAAAAGCGCGAATTCTCGTTCGCTTACGACCAGCCGAAGAACAGCGGCTACGGCATCGGCGCCGAAATGTTCAACAAGAAGCTCACCGAGTTGAGCAAGGGGACGCTCTCGATCAATCAATATCCAGGCGCGCAACTCGGCACGGAGGCGCAGACGCTCCAGAAGGTCCAGACGGGCGACATCGACTTCGTGATGCTGTCGACCGCAAATGCCTCGACCGCGCAGCCGGAGTCCGGCGTGTTCTCGATCCATTACATCTTCCGCGACGAGGCCCACGCCATCAAGGTGCTTGGCGATCCCGCGGTGATTGCCGCGATGAAGGAATTGTATGCGGCCAAGATGAAGGGCGCACACATGCTCGGGCTGGGGTCGCAGGGGCTGCGGCACATGTACGGCAAGAAGCCGATCGAGAAGGTCGCCGACCTCAAGGGCATCAAGATGCGGGTGCAGGCCACGGTGACGGAAGACACCACGTTCCCGGCCTACGGCGCCCAGGTCGTGCATATGCCGTTCGGCGAGGTCTACACCTCGCTGCAGACCGGCGTCGTCGACATGGCCGAGAACGGCATCAACAACTATCTCGTCAACAAGCACTACGAGCCCGCCCCGGTGCTGTCGCTGACCGAGCACGAAGCCAACAATGCCGCTCTGTTCGTCAGCGACAAGGTGTGGAGCAGTCTCAGCGACGAGCAGAAGAAGTGGGTGCAGGCGGCCGCCGACGAGGTCAGCCGCAACGAGCCGACGGCAGCCTTCAAGCTCGAACATGACGCCCAGGCGAAGCTCGAAAAGATCGGCGTCAAGGTCGTCAAGACCGTCGACAAGAGCGGCTTCATGGCGATCAGCAAGCCGATCCAGGACAAGCTGGCGTCCGATCTCGGTCCGCATGCCGTCAAGGTCCTCGATATGGTGCGCAAGGTTCAATAGCGGTCCTGGCGGGGAGCCATCGCTCCCCGCCGCACCATCGTGTCACTTGCATATTGAGAATCAGCCATGCCCGCGTTCAACAGCCTCGTGCTCGACGAGCAGCGCTATCTGAAATGGCGCGGACTCGACTGGCTCGAACAGGTCCTGATGATGCTCTGCGGCGTCGCCATCACGGGCTTCTCGGTCCTGGTGATGTGCGATGTCGTCACCCGCACCCTCGGCCACCCCTGGCTCTGGCTCCAGGAGGCGACCATGACGTTCTTCATCTATGGCATTTTCATCGGCGTCGGCGCGGCAACGCGGCGTAACGATCATCTCTATCTTGCGGTGCTGGCGGAATCGCTGACCGGGAACACGCGGCTGCTGTTCGAGCTGTTTAATCGCACCGTGGTGCTCGGCGTCGCGCTCTGCATGATCTATTTCGGCTATTTGAACTTCCTCGACGGCTTCAAGAGCCTGCGCATGCCGTCGATGACGCCGCTGGCGAGCCTCTACGCGGCGATACCGCTGTGCGGACTGCTGGTGTCGGTGTTCACCATCGAACAGATGGTCAACGGCTGGAAGAACGGGTTTGCCGGTCCGTCCCATGCCGAGGGAAATGCGCTGTGACGACGAACGGTGCGCTCATCTTCTTGATGGGATTCCTCTTTTTGTTCTTCGGCTACATGGGCGTGCCGGTGGCCTTCGCGCTGATCGCGGCCGTGCTGGTGGTGACGGCGTTCACGCCGGTCAGCCTCGCCTCGATGATGGCGCAGCTCTTCAACGGGATGGATACCGAGGCGCTGCTCGCGGTGCCGTTTTTCCTGCTGGTCGGCGACCTCATGACCTCGGCCAACGTCACCGGCCGCATGATCTTGTTGTCGCAAACCATGGTCGGACATCTGCGCGGCGGCCTGGCGCAAGTGGTGACGATCTTCAGCATGTTCTTCGCGGGCATTTCCGGCTCGTCGGCCGCCGACGTCGCCATCCTGTCGCGCACGCTGGCGCCGGAGATGAAGCGGGAAGGCTACGATCTGGCATTCACGGCGGCCTTGATCGCCTCGGCCTCGACGATGGCTAATCTGATCCCGCCCAGCATCATGGCCGTGGTCTATGGCGCGACCGGCAACGTGTCGATCGGCGGCCTGTTTCTCGGTGGCGTGGTGCCGGGGGTGTTGGTTGGCATCGGGCTGATGACCTACAGCTTTTTCTTCGGGCCGGTTGGCCTCAAGCGCGAGCGCGCCACGTTTGGCGCGTTCGCGACCGCCACGAAGCAGGCGGCCGTGCCCCTGATGATCCCGTTCATCATCATGGGCGGCATCCTGACCGGCCAGTTCACGCCGACCGAGGCCGGCATCATTGCCGTGGCCTACATCGTGTTCGTGGCGATTCCGCTGCTCAACCGCCGGCACTACCGGCATTTGCCGCGCGACATGGCGATGACGGGATTGCTCTATTCAATTCCCCTGATCACCATCGGCGCGGCGTCGGTGTTCGGCTGGATGCTGGCCTATTTGCGCGGCCCGGCCGTCGTGTCGGGCTGGATATCGTCAGCGGCAGGCGGCGATCCCTTCCTGATCATGCTGCTGCTGGTCGCGCTGTTCGTCGTGGTCGGCGACTTCATCGACGCGATCCCCGCGATCATCATTTTCATGCCGATCATCGACGACCTGACCAAGAATGCCGACATCAACCCGGTGCACATGGGCGTGGTCATCATCGTCACGCTCGCATTCGGGCTGATCACGCCGCCTTACGGTCTGGCGCTGCTGATGGCATCGAAATTCGTCGGTGTCCGGTTTGGAAAGGCCATGCTTGCGTCATTCCCGATCTATGTGGTGTTCTTCGCCGCCATCGCATTCTGCATCTTCCTTCCCGAAATCGTGTTGTGGCTGCCGAGGTATCTGCTGCCTGAGTCGGTTGGCTGCTTCAAAAACCCCAGCGGCGCTGGGTATATCTGTCCCTAGTTGCGCTCCGCTCCAATTTCGCGCGGCCGGGGAATGCATCTGAGGCAGGGAACACCGCTTTTCGATTGTCGCCTGTCGCCGATGCCCCGCCAGCGGGCGACGATGAAACAAAGCGGCATGACGCAGGGCTTTGCTTCCGCCCAAAATTCTGATCCGCCGGATAGAATTGGTGCTAGACTTAGGCACTGATCTTCTCACCATCGATGGGGACGTCCGATGTATAAGAAGGTTCTTCTCGCCTATGACGGTTCGGTCGAGGGGCGGCGCGCGTTGCGGGAGGGCGCAAAGCTCGCACAACTCTGCCGTTCCGAGGTGTTTCTGCTCGCCGTCGTCGAGGTTTCCTCGATCATGACGCCGGAGGCCGGGCTCACGATCCCGATCGAGCTGCAGACCGAGGACTATAAGGCCATTTTGAACGAGGGGACCGAGCGGCTGAAGGCGCTGGGCTTTACGCCGACCGCGCGGCTGGAGGTCGGCGATGCCGGGCAGAAGATCGCCGAGGTGGCCGAGGAAATCGGTGCCCATCTCGTCGTCGTCGGCCACCGCCCGCAGGGCGCGCTGGCGCGCTGGTTCGGCTCGATCGGGAGCTACCTGGTCAAGCGCCTGCGCTGCAGCGTGCTGGTCGCGCAGACCGAGATCAGCGACGCCGAGTTCGAGCGGCTGAAGCCGGCGGAAACGGCGGCCTAGCGATAGGCCTTACGTTGCGGGAACGATGATCTTGCCGATCGGCCACAGTGCGATGCCGGCAAGCTTCAGGTGCGCCCAGGCAAACGGGATACCGATGATGGTCACGGCCAGCAGCACGGCCGTGATGACGTGGCCGAGCGCCAGCCACCATCCCGCCAGCACCAGCCAGATGATGTTGCCGATCACCCCCAAGGGCCCGGTTCCGATATCTTCCTGTCCGGTATAGAGATCGCGCGAGACCGCGGTGAAGCCGAACGGGAACAGCGTGTAGGCCGCGATGTTGAACGCAGCGCGCGCCCAGGGAATGCCGACGATTGTGATCGCCATGACGACGGCGGCAACCAGCCAGCCGAACGCCATCCACGCGCCGCCGAGCACGATCCAGATGACATTGAGCAGCAGCGAGACCGGGGACATTGGTATCTCCATCGTGGCGCAAACGCGAACGAGACCGACATAGTGACGCGGATGCCGCGGTGCAACCCGATTGCGGCGCCCTGTTTGGACGCTACACTGCGTGCATAACGATCAGGCAACAGCTGCCGGCAGGGAGAACCATTCATGCGTCCACTCGAATTCGGCTGGTATCTGCCGACCCATGGCGACACCACCGCCTACGGCCTGATGGATGCGCAGATTCCGGGTTCTCCCGAACTGTGCGACCGCGTGGTGCAGGCGGCCGAGAAGGCCGGCTTTGAATATCTCCTGATCCCGGTCGGCTCGACCTGCTGGGAGGCGTGGATATCGGGCGCGTTCATGGCGGCGCGCTCGTCCTCCATCAAGCCCCTGATCGCGGCGAGGCCCGGTTACATCAACCCGGTGCTGCTCGCAAAAATGATCTCGACCTTCGACCAGATGTCGGGTGGGCGGATCTGCATCAACCTGATCGCCGGCCAGAACGAGAGCGAGGTCGAAAGCGAGGGCGTGCGTTATCCGAAGGAAGCGCGCTATGAGCTGATGGAAGAGGAAGTCTCGATCCTCAAGGCGCTGTGGACCACGCGCGGCCCGGTCAATTTCGAAGGCAAATTCCACAAACTGTCCGGTGCGCATATCCGGCCGCGTCCGCATCAGCAGCCGTTTCCAAAATTCTATCTCGGCGGCGGCTCGCGCCAGGCCTGGGAATTGTCGGCCAAACATTCCGACGTGCATCTGTTCTGGGGCGACCTGCCGGAACGGATTGCTTCGAACATCGCCGAGATCCGGCAGATGGCGCGCGCGCATGGCCGCGAAAACGATATCGGCTTCGGGATGCGCCTGCAGGTGATCTGCCGGGAGAACGAGGCCGACGCCTGGGAGGCTGCCGATCACCTGGTGCGCCACGCCACCGAGCGGCAGAAGCAGGACATGAAGACGCTCTACAACAATTCGGAAGCGAACATGCGCGTGCAGCAGCTCGCCCGCGAGCATGGCGATCTTCTTCTCCCGCACCTGTGGACCGGCATCACGAAGGTTCGTCCAGGCGCCGGCATCGCCGTCGTCGGCAATCCCGTGCAGTGCGCCGAGACGCTGCAGCAATTCATCGATGCGGGCTGCCACTCGTTCTGCCTGTCGGGTTATTTGCACGATGAGGAGGCCGAGCGATTCGGCCGGCTCATCCGACCGATCCTCGCCGAGAAGAATCGCGACCGCTGGGCGGCGTAAACCCGCCGGCAGATGCACCGTTCATGCTGCAGTGCATTCGAGCGGTATTGCTGCGATGCGGCTAACCCATGACCTTGATATTGCTCGCGGCGATGGCGGCCGGACGTTAAGCTCGCGCCGTTGCAATCGGGTGTCGGCAAAATGAGTGGATCGAGTTCGATGCTTGCGTGGAGCTCCGCTCTGGAGGAGTTCGCGCTGTTTCGAACGCTCAGTTCCGAACAGCGGCTGAAAGTGCTCAACGCCATGGTCCGGCAGGACCTGGTGCGCGGGCAGATGCTGGTGGCGCAGGGCGGACCGTCGGATGCGGTATTCCTGGTGCTGCACGGCGCGCTGGCGGTGCGCAAGAGCGGCTTCAGCGAACCGATCGCCGAACTTCGCGCTGGCGAACTGGTCGGCGAGATCGGCTTCTTCGCCAACGGACCGCGCACGGCCGATGTGATCGCCATCCGCGATACAAGCGTGCTGGCGTTGACGCGGCCTGCCTATCAGAAGCTGGTTCAGGAAGCCCCGGCGATCGTCGAGGCGGTGCTCGCCGCGCTGGCGCGGCGCTTCGCCAGGGAGACGGCGCGTATCGCGCCGTTCGCCTCGTCGCCAAAGGCGCGCACCGTGGCGCTGATCGACGGCGGCACGGCGCCGCTGCCGGTCGCGTTCGATCGGCGGATGCGCGAGGGGCTGGCTGCGATCGAGGCCGAGATCGTCGACGCCGCCTGCCTGCAGGCGATGTTTCCAGGCCGCGCGCTCGATGCGCATGAAGTCACGGAATGGCTCAACCGGCTCGAACACACCGCGCCGCTCGTCGTCTATCTCGGCGGCCGCGATGCTTCGCCATGGGCGCGCAAGGCGATCCGCCAGGCCGACATGGTGGTGTTCGCCTGTCGCGGCGAGGCGCCTTCCGCCGCGCTGACCGAGATCGAAGAGTTTGCCTGCCAGGTCCATGCCGTCTCGGCACGGCGTCTCGTCCGCATTCATGATCGCCGCAGCGGCGAAGTCCGCGGCACCGCGGCCTGGCTGGCCCGCCTGCCGGCGTTCATGCACCACCATGTCGCGCTCGAAGATCAGATCGACATTGACAGCCTGATCCGATTCCTGTCCGGCCGTGCCATCGGCTTCGTCGCCGCGGGCGGCGGCAGTCTCGGCACCGCGCATGTCGGGATCCACAAGGCGTTTCGCGAGCGCGGCGTCATGTTCGATATCTTTGTCGGCACCAGCGTCGGCTCGGCCATGGCGGCGGGGTTCGCCAAGAACCTCGAGGCCGAGCATCTCGAGCAAGGCACGCACGAGATTTTTGTGAAAGCGCGAAGCTTCCGGCGGCCGACCTGGCCACGCTATTCGCTGCTGGATCACAAGGCGTTCGATCGCGCGCTCGCCCAGCAATATGGTGCGGACTGCCGGATCGAGGATTGCTGGAGGCCGTTTGCGGCGGTCGCGACCAACCTTTCGACCCACAATCTCGAGCTGATCCGCACCGGGTCACTGTGGCAGGCGGTGCGGGCATCGAGCGCGATTCCGGGCCTGCTGCCACCGTTCTACACGCCCGATGGTGCCATGCTGGTCGATGGCTGCCTGATCGACAATGTGCCGCTCAGCTCGATGCACCAGCTCAAGAGCGGCCCCAATCTCGTCGTGCATTTCGGCGAGCCGGCGGCCGAAATGTTCGACGTCGATTACGCGTCCCTGCCGGGACGGTTCGAACTGATCGCCGCGATGCTGACGCCGTTCCGCAAAAAGCTGCTGCCGGCGGCGCCGAGCGCGGTGAACGTGCTGTGGCGCAGCCTGGTCGCGCACCAGCGCTACGACACGCTGCCGGTCGGGCCGTTCGACACCGTGATGCGGCCGCCGTCGCCGGACGGCGTCGACGTGACCGACTTTGACCGTCATACCGAGATCTTCGAGGCTTCCTATCGCTGGGCCAAGGAAGCGATCGCGGCGCTGGAAGCCCGGGGCGGTTTGGCGATCGAGGCCATCCTCGACGCCGGTGCGCCGGAACGGCGTCAGGCGACGGCTGTCGCCGCCGATCGTACGCCCGGCAGTCGCCTCGCTACGGCCGCAGGCTTCGGCGGATCGAAGGGGTAGGCAAGATCCCGAAAGATCGGCACGGCGCAAACGCTGCCGGTTCGCACCGTCGTGTCGCCCTCAGCGACGATAGCCGCCGACGCGCGAATAGGCAGGTCGGGTTTCCGGGGCCGGCCGGCTCGCCAGGCTGGCTCGGGTCTCGCTGGTGCGCGGAGATGTCGCCATCTTCAGGTCTTCCAGGAAGATCGGCTTCGAGAAGTAGAAGCCCTGGGCGCAGCGGATCTTGGTCGCCGCCTGCAGATAGGCGAGTTCCTCGAAGCTTTCGAGGCCTTCCGCTACCACCGTCATACCGAGCGCTTCGCTCAACGACTCGATTGCCCGCAGGATGCTCTGGCTGCGCGGGCGCTTGTGAATGTCGGTGATGAAGGAGCGGTCGATCTTGATCTCGTCGGCGGTAATGTCGGCCAGTGCCGACAGCGACGAATAGCCGATGCCGAAATCATCGATCGAAACCCTGACGCCGAGCTCGCGGAACATCGGCAGGATTTCGTCATGGAAATGCGTCTTGGTGACGAAAGCGTCTTCCGTCACCTCGATCATGAAGCGAGCCGGAAATCCGGTGGCCTCGAGCGCCCTGGCGAAGGGCCGCATGAATTCCGGGTTGCCGGCCTGTTTGGCCGCCACGTTGATGCTGATCGTGGTGTGGGGGCCGAAGGTCTCGTCGATCAGGTCGATCGACTTGATTATCTCCGCCAGCACCAGATGGGTCAATTCATCGATCAGGCCGAGTTCGGTGGCGAGGTTGATGAAGGTGCTCGGGGCCTGAATCACGCCCTCGTCGTCGCGCAGGCGCACCAGCGCCTCGACGCCTTTGACCTCCTGGGTGCGGATGTCGACCTTGGGCTGGAAGGCGCAGCAAAAGCGCTTTTCCAGGATCGCCTGCCGCAGCGATTGTTCGATCTTCATTCGCGCCAGCGCCTCGCGCTCCATGCCGGCGTCGAAGAACGCCGCGGCGCCCTTGCTGCCGTTCTTGACGCGATACATCGCGATGTCGGCGTTCTGACGCAGCACCTCGTAGCTGCGGCCGTGCTCCGGATAGAGGCTGACGCCGATCGAGGTCGAGGCGAATATCTCGGACCCGTCGATGAAGAACGGCGCCCTCAGTCGCTGCAGGATGAAGTCGATGTGCTCTTTGACCTCGGTTTCGTTCTGGATCGGGTTGAGCAGCAGCACGAATTCGTCGCCGCTGATCCGCGACAGGATGTCGGTGTCGCGCAGGTCGAGGCCTAGCCGCTTAGCCACTTCCACCAGCAGCTTGTCGCCGACCGGGTGCCCGTAATAGTCGTTGATGTGCTTGAAATTGTCGATGTCGAGAAACGCCAGCGCGAAACGGCCCTGTCCGGTGTCGTACTTCAGGAGGCTGTTGACGCGATGCTCGATCGCGCGCCGCGTCGGCAGGCCGGTCAGTTCGTCGTAATAGGCCGAGCGGAACAGGTGGTCCTCGAACGCCTTCTGTTCGGTGATCTCGGTCGAACTCGAAATCAGCAATTTGCGGCCGGCGATCTGGATCGGACGGTGGGTGGTGAGAAACACCTGTCGGGCAGACCCGTTTGTGATCGATTCTTCCAGCACGGCCGTCCGGCCGCTGTGCAGCAATTCGAGGTAGGCATCGCGACGGTCGGGCGATCGCAAGGCAGAGGTTTCGGCTCCGGAGGCCTCCATCAACGCGGTCGCGACATCGTTGATCAGCACGTACTCGCCTTGCTCGTCCTGAACCGTCACGCCGGCCGGAAGCAGCCGGAAGACATCGCGCAGGATGCTCGCTTCGGATTCGAAAATGCCTCCATCGCGGGGGGGCGCCTGAAATTCGTATTTCTTGGAGCTATGCATGGCATGGAACTTGGCAAAGTCCATTGTAGCATTGGTTAAATGGACCTGCGAAAAACCGGGACAACACGAGAAGTCGTCGGATTCAGGCAATGCCGGGCTCAATCGTCATTAACAGAAGGTCAATGGTGACGCGGCACACGAATGAACGACAGTTCACACGTTCGGTTGCTCTGCGAGTCGTTGCGCCTCGACGGTGTCGAGCAAACAAGTCAGCAGGCCGGAATCCGGCATTGCATCGTGCAATGCACGCCGGTCTTGAGATAGCGGATATCCGTTCCGCCGTCGAAGGCGCGTAGCGCCGATTGCAGCAGCTTGGTGCCAAAGCCCGAGCGGCCGACGTTTTCGACCACGGGGCCTTCCGTTTCATCCCAGGTGATTCTGAGGCGATCGTCGGACACCGTCCACGACACCTGCAGCAGCCCGCGCGGCGAGGAGAACGCGCCATACTTGCCGGCATTGGTGGCCAGTTCGTGGAAGATCAACGCCAGGCTGACCGCCAGCTTGGCCGGCAGGTAGAGAGGATCGCCGTTCAGATTGAACCGGACGTGGCCGTAGGGGCCGAGTTCGGAATGCAGCATGTCCTTGATGTCGCAGCCGTTGCCGTCCAGACGTGCGATCATGTCGTCGGTCGCCGACAGCGCGCGGAGCCGCCGGTCGATGCTGTCCCAGACTTGCGGCTGATCCTGCAGGGCCTGACGCAGCACCGCGTGGATCGTGGACGTCTTGTTCTTCAGCCGGTGCTGCAATTCCGCGATCAGCAGCTTGCGGTATTCCTCTTCCTCGATCAGGCGTTTCGAATCCTCCCGCTGTTGCGCGACGAGGGTCCGGTAGTTCTCGACGCCCCAGATGGCGAAGCCGCACACCGCCCAGAAGATCGCGAGCAGCGCGAGCCGCGCAGCATCGACGGTGGCGCTGCTGAAATTGATCGCCATGCCGAGCAGCCCTCCCGCGATCGCCGTCGCCACGCCGACCCGCACGCCGCCGACAGCGGCGGCCAGGAACACGGCCGGGAAGTACGGCGTGAAAAATACGTCGGGACGGATTTGGGCGATCGCCCATCGCAGGATCGTTGACGCAGCAAGGCAGCCGGCCGCAACGCCCGCGCTGAACAGAGGCGAGGGTTGTGAGATGCCCCGCCAGCCGCGCCTGAAATCGTCCATCAATTTCTTCATCGGAAAGGTCACTTCACGTGATCAGCGAATCCAAAATATGACCGAGCCTGTCGAAAACGGGGGTTTCAAGGCCGTCGAGGGCGATTAGGCGACGACCTGCCGGCGGCCGCGTGGAACCGGCGTGTGTGCCTGGATTGCCAAAAGCAGGAATAGTGCCGGATCGCTCGGCGAACGCATGGCGGCGAACGCCATGCAGCGGACCGATAGGTCGTGAGGATGTCCGCGCCGTTCCGCCTGTCGCCGTTTGCGGAACTCCGCGCGCTCAACCCTGGACGTCAAAGCGCCTTCAGCACCACGCGCAGCCCATCCCGCGGTTTCGGGATCGGCCAGATCTGCCAGTCCGGCTTGTAGCCCGGCTCCAGCGAGACTTCGAGATTCTGCAGGAAATGCCGCGCAAAGCATTTTGCCTGCATGTAGGCGAAGTGCAGGCCGAGGCACATATGCGCGCCGCCGCCATAGGGCACCCAGGCGAAACGATGTCGGTTGCGCTGGGCTTCCTCGGTGAAGCGCATCGGATCGAATGTTTCGGGCTCGGGCCAGATGTCGGGCATGTGATGCGTGAACAGCGGATTGACGCCGACCATGGTGAATGCCGGGATCGTGTAGCCCTTGAACGTAAATTCCTTGATGCAGCGGCGCGGCATCGAGGGCACCGGCGGCTTCATCCGCAGTGCTTCCTTGAAGGCCATTTCCGTGAGCTTCATGGCTTCGAGATGGTCGAAATTCATCGGTTCGCCGGCGGCGAGGCCGAGCGAGCCGACTTCGTCGCGCAGCTTCTGCTGCCACTGCGGATGCGCGGCCAATTCGCCGACGAACGACGTCAATGACGAGGTCAGCGTGTCGTGCGCCGCCATCATCAGAAAACTCATGTGATCGACGATGTCCTGCGTCGAGAGCAGCGCGCCGTCCTCGTGGGTCGCGTGGCATAGTTGCGAGAACAAATCGTCGCCGCCGCCCTTGGCGCGGCGGAGGGGGATCTGCTCCGAGAAATAGGCGACGATGCGCTTGCGGCCCTTGACGCCACGCGCCATCGCCGTGCCGGGCAGCGGCTTGCGGATCACGGCGACGGAAGCCGCCACCATGTCGACGAAGGCATTGGTGATCTCGTCCACTTCGGGCCCGATGCCGGCGCCGAGGAACGACGTCGCCGCGAGGTCGAGCGTCAGTTGCTTCATCGCCGGGTAGAGCAGCATCGGCCCGGGCTTCGTCTTCCATTGCGCCACCCGCGCCGCGATGCCGCTGTCGAGATCGGCCAGATAGGATTTCATCGGCCCGGACTTGAACGCCACCGACAGCGCGCGGCGGTGCAGGCGATGTTCCTCGAAATCGAGCAGCATCAGGCCGCGCGGAAACAGCAGGCCGAGAATGCGGCCCCAGCCGAGCGTCGAGGAGAACTGCTTGGCCTGGTCGAACAGCACGAGTTCATTGGCGTCGGGCCCGAGCAGAACAAGGCTGGTCTCGCCGAACAGATGGCTGCGATAGACGAGGCCATACTTCTTCGATTGCCGCTCCACCTGTCCCTTGGGGTCGGCGAGCACTTCGAGTGTCTTGCCGATCAGGGGCCAGCCCTCGTCGCCCGGGATATGGGTCAGCGAATTGCGCTTGGGCGGCGTAAAGCTGTAGGCGGGGGCGGCGATACCCTGCATCGACATGGCCATTGCTCCGGTTGAGCCTCAAATCGGAATATTATCCACCGTGCCGGCGGTTTTGTCGCGGCCTGAATGCGATCGGGCCGGCCCTGGCCGGGCCGGCGAACACAATTCCTTGTTTCACCGGCAAGAAAAACGGCGCGGAATGGTTCTCCGCGCCGTTCGCCGATTTCCGTTGGGGCGCCTGCGTTACGCCTTGCGCTTGGCGGCTTCCTTCTGCAGGTCCGGCGCATTGACGGTCGGGATCGCTACCCGGCCGGGACCGGTCAGCGGCAGCGCGGCGGCGGCCTTTTCGTTTTCCATGATTTTCGCCATCACCGCCTGACCCGCGCGCTCGAACACCGCGCGGTTCTCGATCAGGAATTTCTGCGACTCCCGCAGCTTGGTCACGTAGCCGTTGATCTCGGGGATCACGTAGCGCGCCACCATGTCCCAGCTGCGGCGGGTGTTCTCCGGGTTGGCCCAGTCGTGCACGAAGCCGATGATGGCGCCGACGCCGCCCGAAACCTGCATCAGATTCTTGATGGTCTTCACCAGATCGTCCGGCGTGCCGATGGTGGAGGCGGCGTTCTCGCCGCCGGCGGTCTTCTCCACGGCGTCTTCAGGCGACTTGAACGGCTCCACGCCGGGCCGCTGCAGCGTGCGCACCGTATATTCGTTGTGCCAGCGCATCAGGCCGGCGCCGGCCTCGCGCTGTGCCTGTTCGCGCGTCTCCGCAATGTGCCAGCTCAGGAGCACGCGCCAGTCGGAACGGCTGACGGTGGTGCCGGCCTTCTTCGCGGCATCCTCGGCAAAGCCCCATTGCGTCGGCAGCGCCATCAGGCCCTGCGTCGACATCGAGCCGAGCGAGATGATGCCGATGCCGTATTTGCCGGCCAGCGTCATGCCTGACGGCGAGATCTGCGACGCCACCACGAACGGCATGTCCTCCTGCAGCGGCAGCAATTGCAGCGCGGCGTCCTGCATCGTGAACCAGTCGCTCTTGGCGGTAACGCGCTCGCCCTTGAACAGGCGGCGGATGATCGCGATCGCCTCGTCCTGGCGGTCGCGCTGCGTCATCGGGTCGATGCCGAGCGTGTGGGCGTCGGAGGCCAGCGCGCCCGGACCGGAGCCGAAGATGGCGCGGCCGCCGGTCATCCAGTCGAGCTGCACCATACGTTGCGCGACATTGTAGGGATGGTGATAGGGCAGCGAGACCACGCCGGTGCCGAGCTTGATCCGCTTGGTGCGTTCGCCGGCGGCGGCGAGAAACATTTCCGGCGAGGCGATCATCTCCCAGCCCGAGGAATGGTGCTCGCCGCACCAGAACTCATCGAATCCCAGCGTGTCGATCTGTTCGACGAAGTCGAGGTCGCGGCGGAACTGGAGCAGCGGATTCTCGCCGATCGGATGATGCGGGGCGAGAAAGGCGCCGAATTTCAGGCGTGCCATGGGTGGTCCTCTCCGAGAATATTGTTGTTCTGAAATGGCTCGCGACCAAAGTACGGGGTGGGGCAGGGCAAGGCAATGCGGAAAGCCCGCCTTGGATGCATGGTTGTCACGCAAAGCCGCCTGACTTACCGTCGTCCGGAATGCAGCCTCGTCCCGCGCGGCAGAAGGCCATCATGAAGCTCGCCAAACCCCGCATCGATATCGGCTTTGCCACCAACAACGCGCCGGCCGCGCTGGCGTTCTGGCAGAACGAGATCGGCCTGCCGTTCGACTACACCCAGCCGATCCGTCGCGGCTATAAGCAGCACCGCCACGATCTCTGCGGTTCGGTCCTGAAGATCAACCAGGTTTACGAGACGCTGCCGGACAATCCGCGATCCGGCTATCGCGAACTGCTGATCGCGCGCGACGATACCGCGGTGCCGAAGCATTTGACCGATCCGGAAGGCAACCGCGTCACGCTGGTGCCGACGGGGATGTTCGGAATCGAACGCATCGGCATCCGCCTCGGCGTTCGCGACGTCGCGGCGCATCGCCGCTTCTACACCGAGGCGCTTGGACTGCCTGAAGGAGTGGCCGCCGATGGCGCGGCGACCTTTCTGGCCGGTGATACCGTGCTGATCGTCGAGCAGGCTGCGGATGCGTCTCGCGATGCCGCGTTCGAGGGTAAGGGATGGCGCTATATCACGTTCCAGGTGTTTGAGGTCGATCGCGAACACGCTTACGTGCTCGCGCATGGCGGCCGCGAGGCCCGCGCGCCGGTCACCCTCGGCACCACGGCAAGGATCTCGATGGTGCGCGATCCCGATGGCAATTGGATCGAGCTGTCGCAGCGCGCTTCGCTGACGGGATCGCTGGCGCCGTCAACCGCGTGACTTGTTCGGTTGCAGGCTGAACCTTGCAGGCTCGGTGCCGACGGCCAGATCATCTCGAGGTTGCGGTAGCCGATCGGCACTCTATAAAAAAACACAATCCCGTAAGTATAATTCCCATGCGCGTCGGGGAATATGTCATGGTGCACCGCGCAGGCATTGCTGACTGCAGCATCGGGCAGGCATGGCCCGATCGTCGCGTGCGCCGTCGTGCAGCGAACAGCGCTCCTCCCCGAAATCAGTTTTCCCGAACCTCCGCCTGCTCCTTGCTCCGGCGACAGGACCTACGGCCGGCCCGTCATGACGGCGGTCCTGGCGGATCCGAAACCCTTGACCCCGGGAGGTGCTGACACGACCCGGCAGGGGTCGCGACGACAATCAGGTCAAACATAAAATCAGCACAGGGAGGATACAGATGGCTTTTTACGAGCGATATCTCGGCGGCTGCGCCGCGCTTGCCGTGGCTGCCTTGTTCACGACCTCACCGACGCAGGCCCAGGACGCGGCGGCGCTGAATGCCGAGGCGGCTCAAAAGGACTGGCCGACCTATCACGGCACCTACAAGTCCTACCACTACAGCGGCCTCGACCAGATCAACACCGGCAACGTCAAGAATCTCGAAGTTGCCTGGATGCATTTTCCGGAGCGCGCCACCCGTGGCATTCAGTCGACGCCGCTGGCCGTTGACGGCGTGCTGTACTATTCGGGTTCCTACAGCCGCGTCTATGCGCTGGACGGCGCGACCGGCCGGACGATCTGGGCCTATGCGCCCGAGCTCGACGAGGAACTGGTCAGCAAGCAGACCCATTCGCCCTACAACCGCGGCATCGCCATCGGACACGGCAACCTCTATGTCGGCACGGTCGATGGACGTCTCATCGCGCTCGATCTGAAGAGCGGCAAGCCGGTGTGGGACACCAAGCTCCTGGATTCCAAGAAGGTGACGGTCGGCTTCACCGGCGCGCCGCTGGTCGTGAAGGACAAGGTGATCATTGGCGCCCAGGGTGGCGAGTGGACCGGTCGCGGCCCGATTTTCGGCGTCGACGGCAAGACCGGTCAGAAGAAATGGGAGTTCTTCACGGTCGCCGGCACCGAAGAGGCGATGGCGACGTGGGGCGGTGATTCCTGGCGAACCGGCGGCGGTGGCGGCTGGATGCCCGGAACCTATGATCCGGAAACGAATGCCGTGTGGTGGGGCACTGCCAATCCGGCGCCGCTCTACGACTGGTCGGGCGCCGACTGGAAGAAGAGCGGACCGCGGCCGGGCGACAATCTCTACACGACATCAGTCATCGCGCTCGACCCCGATACCGGCAAGCTGAAATTCCACCATCAAGAACTACCGCACGACGCCTGGGACTTCGACTCGGCCGTGGGCGAATTCGTCATGATCGACCGTGGCGGCAAGAAGCTCGTCGTGCACGCCAACAAGAGCGGATACATCTTCGTCTACGATCGCTCCAACGCCAAGGTCGAAAACGTCTGGCCGCTGGTCAAGAACATGAACTTCGTCAAGAGCATCGATCCGAAGACGGGCGAACTGATCGGCCGGCGCGATCTCGTGGAAGGCAAGGTGGACCCGCCACTGTGCCCCGCGATAGCCGGCGGCATCAGCTGGAACTCCGGCGCCTACAGCCCCAAGAACGGGCTGTTCTACCGGATCGGTCAGGAGTGGTGCATGGAGATGACCGTCGAGAAGACGACGCCGATCCTGGAACCGATGGCCCAGCTCAACATCGGCGCCACCTTCAAGATCATCCCGCCCCCGGATGGACCGGCCCGCGGTCACCTTAGCGCCCGTGACCCCGTGACCGGCGCCAAGAAGTGGGAAGTCAACTACAAGCAGCCGCCGCTCGCCAGCGTGCTCGCCACCGCAGGAAATCTGGTATTCGTGCCGGACTCCGAAGGCATCGTGCACGCCTACAATGCGGACACCGGCGAAGAACTCTGGTCGCGCAACAACGGCATGGGGCATAACGCCGGTATCATCAGCTATATGGCCGGCGGCAAGCAGTATGTCGCCGTGCCGGCGGGCTGGGGCAGCCTGGTGGCCGACGAGTTCGTCGCCCTCTATGGTGAGCCCTTCAAGAGCATGTCGAAGAATACCGGTGCCTTGGTGGTTTTCGCACTCAGGCAGTGATGACGGCGTAGGCGGCGGTGGTCGATTTCCCACCGTCGCCTTTGCTGGTCCATAGTTGCCGCTGTTGCGGCCGATACCTCGCGATGAATGCGGATGGCGGAATGCGGATACCGTTCGTAATTGTTGCTGCCCTCGCTGTTTTCTGGTCGGCGCTGCCGACAGCTTCGCTCGCCCAGCAATCCGCCGGAGCTGGCGCTTCAAATCCGCTGCCGCAAGCCGAGGCGTCGCCGAACGACATCGAAGGCGGGAAGATGTTCGCGACCACCTGCGGCTTTTGCCACCAGGGGGGCGGCCGCCATGCGGGCCGAGGTCCGAAATTGTCGAAGTCAGAGCGCAGCGACGAATACATCATCGAACGTATCAAGAAGGGTAAGGTGGGCGCCATGCCCGCCTATGGCTCGGTGTTCAGTGAGGGCCAGATCATCGCGATCCTTGCCTACATCCGGGGGCTTGATGACTAGAGCGTCGAGACCGCGATATCGCCTGGCCCCATACGCGGCCTGCCTCTTGCTGCTGATGTTCTGCAGCGCGTCGGCGGTCGCCCGCTCGCTGGAAGCCGTCATCGAGCGAGGCGCGCTCACACTCTGCGCCAGCCCCAACGCGCTGCCGTTTGCAAGCAGGAGCGGTCCGGTCCGGGGCTTCCAGATCGAGCTCGGCGAGAAAATTGCCGAGCAACTCGGTGTCAAGCTGGCACGGGAGTGGGTGATCAGTGCGATTCAGTATCGCCGCGCCGATTGCGACCTTGTGCTCGACGTCATTGCCCGCAAGGATACGCCGCCTGCGGGCGGTGTGCGGGCCTCGCGCCCCTATCATCGCAGCGGCGTGGTGCTCGCGGTGCGTGGCGACTCGCCGGCATCTTCGCTGGGAAATCTTGGTTCCGACCAGCGGGTCGGCGTGCAGGTCGGCTCACTGGTCTCGATGGTGCTTTCCAAGGCGGGCACCACGACGTCACCGTTCGTGTTCGAGGAGGACATTGTTGCAGCGCTAGCCAATCGCGAGATCGAGGCCGCCGCGGTCACGCGGATGACGGTCGGCTGGTTCAATCTGCAGCACGCCGACAAGCCGCTGCGACTGATTCCGGCGTTCGACGACGACCGGGATTTGAACTGGAATATTGCCGCGGGCCTGCTTCGCCCCGACGACCAGCTGAAAGAGCGTGTCGACGCGGCCATCGAGGCTCTCTTGGCAGATGGCACCATCGCGCGGATTTATGCCGGCTATGGCATCGAACTACGTCCTCCCCAGTGAGGCGCGGCCGGATCGCGAATCATGGCAGGGCCGACCGCTTAAAATTCCGTGTTCGCCATGCTGGTTGTGCAGTCGCGTTCACGCGGGCGAACAGGGTCCGGCGGAATGATCGACAGATATTCTTCGCAAATTTCTCGCGGGAAGGTAGTGCGCACGTCTGACGTCGCGGCCCGATGGTGCGGATGTTTCAATACACGTTGTTTTCCGCTCGATCGCTGCCTGCGGCGCATTCCCGACATGATGCGGCGTGTCACGGGATGACAAATTAACGTCAGCTGCAAAAAATTTGATTGTGGGGAATGACAGTGTACGGGCTTTTTATTTTGCGCTGCAGCAACTATCTGTTCTAGGTCGCGTTGCGTTCTGATCGCGTCAAAGAAACATTGCCCCAGGAGCCTCTCGTTGTCGCTCGCGAAGAACGTCGAATTCCTGCGCCATTTCCCGAAGCTGAACGGTTTTCACGGCTTGGGAATCTATGGCCGCGCCGCTCCGCCGGCGGGACAAAGTCCGCTCGTCGAAATCAGCGCCTTCGGCACCAATCCTGGCGCGCTCAAGATGTTCGCCTACGTGCCGGAGCATTTGCCGCGCGCGCCCGCGCTCGTCGTCGTCCTTCATGGTTGCGGCCAGACGGCGGCGGCCTACGAATTCGGTGCGGGCTGGTCGACGCTGGCCAGACGCTACGGCTTTGCTTTGCTGATGCCCGAACAGCAGGCGGCCAACAACGCCAATAGCTGCTTCAACTGGTTCAATCCGGGCGATACCGCGCGCGGCCGCGGCGAAGCCGCTTCCATTCGACAGATGATCGCGCGGATGGTCGCAGATCACAAGATCGACGCTCGCCGTATCTACATTACCGGGCTTTCCGCCGGCGGCGCGATGACGTCGGTGATGCTCGCCGTGTATCCGGAAGTATTTGCGGGCGGGGCCATCATCGCCGGTCTTCCGTTTGGCATCGCCAGCAACATGCGCGAGGCCCTTGGCGGCATGATGCGGTCGACGCCGAGTCCGGCCGGCCGGCTGGGCGATCTCGTGCGCAAGGCCTCCAAGCACAAGGGGCCGTGGCCGAAAGTGTCCGTTTGGCATGGCAGCGCCGACCGCACCGTGAACCCCGGCAATGCCAACGAGATCGTCAAGCAATGGCTCGACGTCCACGGCCTGCCGTCCGCGCCGATGTCGATCGGCGACGTCAACGGTCACCCGCGCGAGGTGTGGTGGAATGCCGATGGTGAGACCGTGGTCGAGTCCTACACCATCTCGGACATGGCTCATGGCACGCCGCTCGGGCTCAGCGGCAATGACGAGCCCTACGGCGCGGAAGGCGCGTTCCTGATCGAAGCGGGGATCTCGTCGTCCTATCACATCGCCAGTTTTTTCGGCCTGACGAGCCGCGTCAATCCGGCGGCTGAGACGGTCGAACCGGTGTCGGCGGCGAAGGTCGTCCCATCCGCTGCCACCGAATCGCTGCAGTCGTCCGATCTGGCCGCCACGTTGTGGTCGAAAACGCACAAGCCGGTTCGCCAGTCCAAGCCGGTACCGCGCGAGCCGAAGCGCCGCGGCATCGATGTCGGCGGCGTCATCACCCGCGCGCTGACGGCGGCGGGCTTGATGAAATAGCCTTCCGCCGGCCGAATTTTTTCAGCTTACAGTTCGCCGGTGAGGAATGGATTGGTTGTCCGCTCCTGGCCGAGGCTGGAGCCGGCGCCGTGGCCGCAGATGAAGCCGACATCGTCGCCGAGCGGCAGTAATTTTTCCCTGATCGAATTGATCAGCGTGGCGTGGCTGCCGCCGGGCAGGTCGGTGCGCCCGACCGAGCCGTTGAACAGGACGTCGCCGACATGGGCGAAGCGCAACTCCTTGTTGAAGAACACCACGCTGCCCGGCGAGTGGCCGGGGCAATGCAGGATGTCGAAGGTGAGATCGCCGATCGAAACCTGATCGCCCTCGTCGAGCCAGCGGTCGGGTCCGAAATTGCGTACGCCGGTCATGCCGAAGCGTTCGCCGCTGCTCACGACATTGTCGAGCAGATATTTGTCGGCGATGTGCGGGCCCTCGATCTTCACCTGCAGCGCGTCGCGCAGTTCGGCGGCACCGCCGACATGGTCGATATGGCCATGGGTGAGCCAGATCTTCTCGACCGTGACGCCGGTCTGCTTGATCGCCTCCAGAATCTTCGGAACGTCCCCGCCGGGGTCGATCACCACGGCCTTCTTGGAAGGCTCGTGCCAGATGATGGTGCAATTCTGCTCGAACAGCGTCACCGGCACGATCATCGCGCCGGCCTTAGCGTTGTTCTGGGCCTGATTTTCGGCCTGGGTCTCGATTTTGTCATCCATGGCAGGCACAATATTCCACCTTGAAGGGGGGTCAACACGGGGGGCAACGAGATGTGGCCCGTTCCGGACCGTGATAAGGTTACCTGCACGGGTATTTAGTAACGGAAGCCGAAAATGCAGCGGTCAGGCGACGATTTCGGCCGGGATGTGCAGGTCATGAACCAGGTTTCCAAATCGCCGGTGACCGGCACCCGCACCACGGCCCGTGCCTTTTTCGTCAGCGAGCGCCTCAACACGTCCGGGCTCGAGCGCGGCGATGTCCTCGCGACGACCCCGCTCGCGTTCCGCGTCAATGAACATGGCGTCGCGATCCTCTTCCGCTACGGCGTGGTCGTCCTGATCGGGCTGAATGCACTGGAAGAGGACGAATTTCTTCGCGGCCTGGAGCACCGCATGACGGGAAAGTCCGCGCGGCGCGACGAGGAAATCGCCATCATCGAAGTGGCGCCGGAGCGTGAGGACCAGATCCCGCCGGGCGGCCCGATCTGCGTGCAGAGCCTGTCGCCGGAGCGGTTGATCCTGATCGGCGAGGCGCTGGCGAAGAGCGTGGTCCTGGCGCGGCACGAACGCGAAGTGGCCAGCGTCTTTGACACGACCGAACCGTTCGCACGCGAACTGGCGCGGAGCGGGCGCATGCGCGGCAGCCGCCGTTCGATCCTGCAAAATATCGGCAACGCGCTTCTGGTGCGCCACCGGGTGTCGGGGCCGGTCGAAGTCGCGGAGAAGCCCGACGTGCTGTGGGACAAGCCGCATCTGGAGCGGCTCTATGCCCGGCTGGAGGACGAGTACGAGCTGAAGGAGCGCGCCGAATCGCTCAACAACAAGCTCGCCGTCATCGCCGAGAGCGCGCAGGTCCTGACCGACATCATCGACACGCGGCGTTCGCTGCGGCTCGAAATCATTATCGTGCTGCTGATCCTGTTCGAGGTGATCGTCACGATCTATCAGCTCGCGGTCGGCCGGCATCCCTGATCGACGCCGTCATTCCGGGTCGGGTCCTTCGACCATCCCGGAATGACGAGCGGCGGCTGGTTATCTCTTGATCTGCGCCTTCAGCGTGTCCTCGACGACGCGGTCGAACGACGACGCCTTCGGCGGCGCTTTCGCACGTTGGTCGGCGACGTATCTGTCGCGCTTGGCCACCAGCGCCGACAGCTTTTCGTTGAGTGCCTTGCGCTGGTTCATCTGCTTTTCGACCTCCTCGCTGCGCTGCTCGGGTTTCAACGCGCGCAGATTGTCGGGCAGCTCCTCTTCCTTGATGGTGGAAAGCCTGCTGCGGCCGGCGGAGATGTCGGCGACGAGGTCGCCGTCGCCGGTGATGGCCTCCGAGGTCGCCCTGGAGCGCTTGTTGATATAGCTCGCCATCTCCGAAGCCTGCGCGGGCGCGGCGGCGGCAACCTCCGACAATTGCTTGGTCTTGCCTTCGGCACGCTTCTGCACGGCCTTCGGCCCGTAGGGGATCACGGTGCCGTTGATCTCGCGCTGCAGGATGATGATCTCCTCGTCATAGGGCGTCTCGATGATGACGACCTGGCCGCCGTCCTGCGGGATCGGGATGAAGCGGCCATTGCCGTTCTGGGCAATGTCTCGCCACACCCGTTCGGTGTCGCGGGCGTTGCCGGCGAGCACCGCGTTGACGATGATGTCTTTCTGCCGCGCGACCTTGAGCGTGTCCGGATATTTGGTGTCCTGCGCGTAGTTCATGTGCGGCGGTGCGTCGCCGACCAGGAACACGATCCGTCTGGCGTCGTCGCCTCCGCTCCATTGCAGCTTGTTGACGGCGACATCGAGCGCCTCGTTGACGCTTTCCGGCCAGTCGCCGCCGCCGCGCGCCTTCAGTTCCAGCAAGCGCGCGTAGAGGTCCTGGATGTCGGTGGTGAGATCGACCTTCTGCGTGACATAGTCATCGCCGATGTCGCGATAGGCGATCAGGCCCATGCGGATGTCGGCGTCGGGATTGGAATCGACGATCGCGGTCGCGATCGACCAGATCTTGCGCTTGGCGCCTTCGATCAGGGCACCCATCGAGCCCGTGGTGTCGAGCACGAACGCCACTTCGACGGCGGGCTTTGCCGTGGCCGATGACAGGCTGGATGACAGCGACAGGGCGGTGAGGGCCAAGGCAAAGGAACAGGCAAAGGCGGACGGTGCGATGCGCGGCATCGTTGGATCTCCCTCCAGCGTCTTGTTCCTCGGAAGCAAGATGTTCTTGTCTTCGCGGTGCATCGAGGTCACAAAAAAGACTGGTTGCGAACAAGATTACGGCCGGCTTCACGCCGGGCTTGGCATCGCTGCTTCGTGGTCGCAATGAAATCGGATAGGGTTCGATATGGAATCGCCCGTACGCCAGATCAGCCTGGTGCCGCCGCCGGACCGCCGCCAATCCGAGACGGCGCTGGCGATCGCACGCGGTACGGCGAGGTTGCTGCGCTCGCTCGGATTTGCCTGCATCAGCGAACTGCCGCTGCCCTCGGGGCGGCGCGCCGATCTGGTCGCGCTGAACGACAGGGGCGAAATCTGGATCGTCGAGATCAAGTCATCGGTCGAGGATCTGCGCGCCGACCAGAAATGGCAGGACTACCGGCTGCATTGCGACCGGCTGTTCTTCGCCTTCACGCAGGACCTGCCGTGCGAGATCTTTCCGGAAGATACCGGGTTGATCATCGCCGACGCCTATGGCGCGTATCTGCATTGCGAGGCGCCGGAACACCGCCTGCCGGCGGCGACGCGCAAATCGATCACGGTGCGGTTTGCGTTGGCGGCGGCGCAGCGGATCAACCGCTTGGTCGATCCGCAGGGGCATGGGGAGTTTTAGTCCGTCGTGATGCCCGGGCTTGACTCGGGCATTCACGTCTTACGATGCCTCGACGGCGAATAAGTGGATGGCCGGGACGCGCCCGGCCATGACGGAGGAGAATTATTACCGCGGCGCGCGCTTGGCGAGGATCCGCTGCAGGGTCCGGCGGTGCATGTTGAGGCGGCGGGCGGTTTCCGAGACGTTGCGGTTGCACATCTCGTAGATGCGCTGGATGTGCTCCCAGCGCACGCGGTCCGCCGACATCGGGTTCGACGGCAGTTCGGACTTTTCGGTACCGCTGGCAAGCAGCGCCGCGACCACGTCGTCGGCATCGGCCGGCTTCGAGAGATAGTCCACCGCGCCCATCTTCACCGCCGTGACGGCGGTGGCGATGTTGCCGTAGCCGGTCAGCACGATGGCGCGCGCGTCCGGCCGCTTGCGCTTCAGCGCCGACACCACGTCGAGCCCGTTGCCGTCGCCGAGCCGCAGGTCGACCACGGCGAAGGCCGGCGCGGCCTTGTTGATCTGAGCCAGTCCTTCGGACACGGTGTCGCAGGATGTGACCGTGAAGCCGCGGGTTTCCATCGCGCGCGACAGGCGTTCCAGAAACGGCTTGTCGTCTTCCACGATCAGCAGCGAGCGGTCGGCAAGATCGGTCAGTTCGGCAATGGCGTTCAAGGTCGGGTTCCCACGGGTTGCAATTATCAGGCGGCCTATAGATGGCGTGACGTTGCTGCGCTGCCAAGGTCCCATAAAGTCGCTGTTTCTTCCTTTACCTTAATCCTCCGGCGCTCCGGCCTTTTCCTCGGCCTCGAAGCGGGCGCGCGGCCAGACGATCTGCACCACGGCGCCGTGATCGGGAAAGGTCCGGTTCGAGAACGATACCCGGGCACCGGTCCGCTCCAGCAGCGTGCGGGCGATGAACACGCCCAAGCCGAGCCCGGCGCGTTCGCGATGCGCCTCATCGGCGCTGCGACGCCTTGATAAATAGGGTTCCCCGATCCGTTTCAGCAGATCGGGCGCGATGCCGGGGCCGTCGTCGGAAATGATGATCTCGACCGTGTCGGCGTTCCACCAGGCATTCACCTCCACCGTCGTCCGTGCGAAGTCGACGGCGTTTTCGAGGATGTTGCCGACGCCGTAGAGGACAGCCGGGTTACGCGCGCCGACCGGCTCGCGCGTGGCTGCGACAGCTAGCCGCACCTTGATCGCGACGCCGAAATCACGATGCGGCGCCACTGCTTCCTCGATCAGCGTTGACAGCTTCATGCGGTCGAACGGGGCGCCGGAGGACGACAATTGGGTGATCTTCGCCAGGATTTCGCGGCAGCGCTGCGCCTGTTCGCGGAGCGTCTTCAGGTCGGACGCCATCGGATCGTTGCTGGCGACCGTCTTTTCCAGCTCGCGCGAGATCAGGAAGATGGTGGACAGCGGCGTGCCGAGCTCATGCGCGGCGGCGGCAGCCAGGCCGTCGATCTGGGTCAGGTGCTGCTCGCGCGTCAGCACCAGTTCGGTCGCAGCCAGCGCGTCCGAGAGCTTCCGGGCTTCCTCGGCGGCCTGGAACGCATAGAGACTGGTGACGCCGAGCGCGAGCACGATCGAAAGCCAGACTCCGAACAGATAGATCGGCGGCAGCACCAGCGGATCTTCGCTGTCCCAGGGCAGCGGCAGATGGAAGAACACCAGCGCCGAGGCGCAGGCGACCGCGAGCAGGCCGAGCCCCATCGTCAGCCGGGTCGGCAGCACCGTTGCCGAGATCAGTACCGGGCCAAGAAACAGGAACGAGAACGGGTTTTGCAGTCCCCCGGTCAGGAACAGCAGCGCGGCCAGTTCGACGATGTTGAGCGCGAGCAGCGCCGCGGCATGGAACGGTTCCAGCCGCTGCATCGGATTGAAGGCGATCTGCAATGCGAGATTGAGCAGCGCCGAGACGCCGACGACGGCGATGCAGGAAATGACCGGAAATTCGAACTCCAGCCCGTTGGACACGATGAAGATCGCGGTGAGCTGGCCGAGCGCCGCGAGCCAGCGCAGCCGCAGAATCGTATCGAGGCGGACATAGCGATACGGCAGGCGGAAATCGGAGGCGGCGACGTCAGACATGAAACGAGTGTAGCCGCGCGGGGGCGCAATCACAAATTCGCGAAGATTTTCTCCGTCATGCCCGGCTTGTCCCGGGCATCCACGTCTTCCTGCCTGCTGCGACAAGAAGGACGTGGATGGCCGGGACAAGCCCGGCCATGACGAGTTGCTTGCACTCATCACCCCGATAGCCCAATGAACGTTCCGAAATGGTCAACAGCAATGCCACGCCAGCGCCGCCGGCCGGGGCCGGGCCCGAAAGCTCCGCCGCGATCGACGTTGCGCATCTGGTCAAGTTCTACAAGACCAATCGCGCTGTCGATGACGTCTCGTTCCGCATTGCGCGCGGCAGCATCACCGGCCTTCTGGGCGGCAACGGCGCCGGCAAGACCACGACGATCGCCATGATCATGGGGCTGGTGCTGCCAACCTCCGGTCGCGTCCAGGTGCTCGGCCATCCGATGCCGGAGCAAAGCGCCGAGGTGCTCGGCCGCATGAATTTTGAGAGCCCCTATGTCGACATGCCGATGCGGCTCACGGTGCGACAGAACCTGACCATCTTCGGCAAGCTCTATGCCGTGGAGAATCTGAAGGAGCGAATCGCGCAATTGGCATCCGACCTCGACCTGAAGGATTTCCTCGATCGCGCCAGCGGCAAACTCTCGGCCGGGCAGAAGACCCGCGTCGCGCTGGCGAAGGCGCTGATCAACCAGCCGGAGCTGTTGCTGCTCGACGAACCGACGGCGTCGCTCGACCCCGATACCGCCGACTGGGTGCGACAGCATCTTGCGGACTACCGCAAGGCCCATGACGCCACCATCCTCCTGGCGTCGCACAACATGCTGGAAGTGGAGCGGCTGTGCGACCGCGTCATCATCATGAAGCGCGGCCGGATCGAGGACGACGACAGCCCCGACCAGATCCTGCTGCGCTATAACCGTGCCACGCTGGAAGAAGTATTCCTCGACGTCGCGCGCGGGCGGGGGCGGGGGGCGGCGCCATGAGCAACATAGCCCTCAAGGTCGCGGCGCATCGGGGGCTGTCCATGCGCCGCATCAACGCCATGGTGCTGCGCTACTGGTATCTTTTGATGTCGTCCTGGCCGCGGCTGCTGGAGCTGATCTACTGGCCCGCGCTGCAAATCATCACCTGGGGTTTTCTGCAGAACTACATCGCGCAGAACGACGGCTTCTTCGCGCGCGCCGGCGGCACGCTGATTGGCGCGGTCATCCTGTGGGACATCCTGTTCCGTGGCCAGCTCGGCTTTTCGATCTCGTTTCTCGAGGAAATGTGGGCGCGCAACCTCGGCAACCTGATGATGAGCCCGCTGAAGCCGATCGAGTTTCTGATCGCGCTGATGATCATGAGCCTGATCCGGCTCGCGATCGGCGTCATCCCGATGACGCTGCTGGCGCTGTTCTTCTTCGATTTCAATTTCTTCGCCATTGGCCTGCCGCTGATCGCGTTCTTCTGCAATTTGATCTTCACCAGCTGGTCGGTCGGGATTTTCGTGTCCGGCCTGGTACTGCGCAATGGGCTTGGCGCCGAGAGCATCGTCTGGACGCTGATGTTCGGCCTGATGCCGCTCGCCTGCATCTATTATCCGGTATCGGTGCTCCCGACCTGGCTGCAGGCCGTCGCCTGGGTGCTGCCGCCGACCTATGTGTTCGAGGGCATGCGGTCGCTGCTTATCGACCACGTGTTCAGGGCCGACCTGATGGCATGGTCGCTCGGCATCAACATGGTGTTGTTCGCCGCCTCCTTTGTCATCTTCCTCGCCCTCCTGCGTAGCGCCAAGAACCACGGATCTCTGCTCGGGGGTGGTGAATAAGCCTTGAAATCTCCGTGCTTTGCCGGGATTTCGGGCTTTTTATGCCGGCGGATGTAACCATCGGTCCATTGACGCATTATTACGCATTCTGCACTATGCTGCGACGCAAACAGAGGTCAGAGAAAATGCCGATTGGTGAGTTTGGCGGCGCACCGCCCCTGGTAGCCGAAGGCAGTACGGCGCTCACGACGCCGATGTACTGGATGTACGAAATGGGCCACGCGTCGCTCAACCCGGCGCGCGCGGTGACCGACGCCACCAAGATATTGTTTCAGAATCCGCTGAATCCCTGGTCGCACACCGAGATCGGCAAATCGATCGCCGCGGCCTGCGAACTGTTCGAGCGCACCACGCGCCGCTACGGCAAGCCGGAATGGGGCCTCGACTTCACCGAGGTCAGCGGCGTCCGCACGCCGGTCGAGGTGCGTTCGATCTGGGAGAAGCCGTTCTGCCGGCTGCTGCATTTCGACCGCAAGCTGACCCGTCCGCTGCGGGCGCCGCATCCGCGCGTACTGATCGTGGCGCCGATGTCCGGCCATTACGCGACGCTGCTGCGCGGCACGGTCGAGGCCTTCCTGCCCACGCATGAAGTCTACATCACCGACTGGTCCGATGCGCGCATGGTCCCGCTCACCGAGGGCCGCTTCGATCTCGATGACTACGTCGATTACGTCATCGAGATGCTCCAGGTGCTCGGCGGCAACATGCATGTGGTCGCGGTGTGCCAACCCTCGGTGCCGGTGGTGGCGGCGGTGTCCGTGATGGAAGCTGCGCACGATCCCTTCGTGCCGCTGTCGATGACACTGATGGGCGGTCCGATCGATACCCGCCGCAATCCGACCTCCGTCAACAATCTCGCGGCCGAGCGCGGCATCGAATGGTTTCGCAACAACGTCATCACCAAGGTGCCGTTCCCGCATCCCGGCGTGATGCGCGACGTCTATCCGGGCTTTTTGCAACTCTCGGGCTTCATCACCATGAATCTCGACCGTCATACCGATGCACACAAGGCGCTGTTCGCGAACCTTGTGAAGGGCGACGGCGATCTGGTCGACAAGCACCGCGAATTCTACGACGAATACCTCGCGGTGATGGATCTGACAGCGGAGTATTACCTGCAGACCGTCGACGTGGTGTTCGTGAAGCATATGCTGCCGAAAGGCGAGATGACCCACCGCGGCAAGCCGGTCGATCCGTCAAAAATCCGTCGCGTCGCGCTGATGACGGTGGAAGGTGAGAACGACGACATCTCCGGTCTCGGTCAAACCGAAGCCACGCACGCATTGTGCCCCGCGATTCCCGAACATCGTCGCGTGCATTACGTGCAAAAGGGCGTCGGACATTATGGAGTCTTTAATGGATCGCGCTTCCGTTCAGAAATTGTTCCGCGCATCTCCGATTTCATGGTGACCGCGGCCAGCACCAAGCCAAAGCTGGTCTCGGCCGCCGAATAGCGCCGGCGGGGGCAGGGATTCCGGCCCCCGGATAAGCCGCTGAATAGATTCAAACATTCCCGTTTCGGCCCGAATCAAGGGGTGAGTTCAGACTCACTCCTTGAGGCCGTCTCGGAGCCCTAGTTCCATCCAGAAATTAAGGTTCCAGCCCCTGCCGGTAGGGGGTGATCGGCCCCGAGCCCCTGTATATTGGGCAAACGATTTGTTTTTTCGCCGAGCAATTTCAATGAGATTCCCTTGGCGTCGGATATGGCAGAATCCGGGCGAACTCCTACTCCCCGGACTCCAAGACATGGCTACTCGCGCCCTCCTGTATCGGCGGCCCGCCGAACCCGCGACTATTTTGGTCAAGCACGGCTCGCAAGTCTTTGCGATCAGGCTGCGCCGGCATCGCCGCGCGCGGCGTTACACCCTTCGTATCCATCCAACCGATCGCGAAGCGATCCTGACCATGCCGCCGCGCGGCACGCTCGTGGAGGCCAAGGACTTTGCACGCCTCCATGGCGGCTGGATCGCCGCGCGTCTCGGCCGATTACCGAAAGCGGCGCCGTTCCAACCGGGCACGATCATCCCGCTGCGCGGCGTACCTCACCGGATCGTGCATCGCGCCGGTGAGCGCGGCACGGTGTGGACAGAAACCCGCGACAGCGGTGAAAAAATACTGTGCGTGGCCGGCGGCGTCGAGCACATGGACCGGCGTGTCCACGACTTTCTCAAGCGCGAAGCGCGCAAAGATCTGCACAAGGCGTCGCTCGCTTATGCCGACGAACTTGGCGTGCGCGTGCGGCGGGTTTCGATCCGCGACCAGTCTAGCCGTTGGGGATCGTGCACGTCGGCCGGATCGCTGTCCTATTCGTGGCGGCTGATCCTCGCGCCGCCCTTCGTGCTGGACTATCTCGCCGCCCATGAAGTCGCGCATCTGGTCGAGATGAACCACTCGCCGCGGTTCTGGCGTGTCTGCGGCCGGATCTGCAGTCATGTCGAGCGCGCCAAGCGTTGGCTCGATACCTATGGCAACGACCTGCATCGTTACGGGGTTGAGGATTAGGGATTTTGGTCGTTCTTGCCGCGTGTGCGATTGCGCACGAGGGCAGGGACGATCTGGCCCCGTGCAGATCTGGCCGCCTTATCCAAGGCAAAATCAATGAACGTCAGCGCCGAAACAATGCCTTCGGCGCCGTCGCCGTGCGCCTTCTCCGTAAAGCTACGGATTTGGAAATTAACGCGCCGGAGATCGATCGACGGATAGCCTGTCTCATTGAAATGGCTACCGTTTCATGCATGACGGCCGCCAGGAGACAGGTTCGGGGTCACCCAAACCACGGGGTGTGCCCGCCATGAGTATCCGCGTCCGGCTGCTGTTGCTGATCCTTGGAACCTTGCTGGTGCCCGCGATCCTCGTCGGTGGGCGCTATTTTCAGGATCGAAGCAAGGAGATTGCCACCGCCGTCAGCGGTCTATCGACGACGGCGCGCGGCATCGCGACGAGTATCGACGCCAAAATTCAGGGCACGACCCAGCTCCATTTCGGCCTGTCCCGGGCGCGTGACCTCGACAGCCCTGACAAGGCGGCCTGTTCCAAATTCCTTGCCGACGTTCTCGAGAAGAACCCCGATTTCACCGGCATCCTCACCATCAAGCCCGATGGCAGCCTGTTTTGCGATTCGCTCAACACCGGGCGGGTCCTCGACTTGCGCGATCGCGGCTACTTCCAGCGTGTGCTGAACAACCCCGAAATGGCGGCGATCGAGCCGGCATTTGGCCGGCTCACCGGAGCGGCCGTTCTCCAGATCGCCTATCCTGCGCACGACGAGCAGCGACAGTTGCGCTTCATCCTGCTGGCCTCGCTCGACCTCAACCGGCTGATGAAGGAGCAGATCCAGAATCTGCCGACGGGGCACGAGTTTCTGCTGGTCGACGACAAGGGTACCATCTTCGCCCGATCGCCGGCGTCGCATCGGGCCGAGGAGCAGCCGGGCGCCTCCATCGCGAATTCTGACCGGCACCGGCTTGCGCTGCAAAACCCTGCCACCACTACAGAGTTCGCGGGCCGGGGTGGCGATGCCGAAGTCTGGGCGACGGCCCATACGATGTCCGTCGGAGGTGTCGCGCTGCATGTTCTGGTGGGCCGTTCGAAATCCGAGCTCGTCGCCGCCGTGGAACGGCGCCTGGCCGAAGACATGGGCGCGCTCGCAATCCTGTCGATCGTGCTGTTTGCCGGCGTGGGGATGTTCGCGGAATTCGGCATCCGCTCGCAGATCGGACGCATCGCAAAGATGGCCCGGCGCCTGGGCGCCGGCGATCTGACCGCGCGTGTCGCGCCGCCCTATCCCGGTGGCGAACTCGGCAGCCTGATGACGGTTTTGAACCATACCGCCTCGTCGCTCGAACGGCAGCGTCGCGACATCGAGAACCTCAATCAAAAACTGCGGCGGGCGCAGGAACTGGAAGCGATCGAAAAGCAACGGCTCGACGTGGCCCTGAACAATATGGCGCAGGGGCTGATCCTCTACGATGCCTCGGAACGCGTCGTGATCTGCAACCAGCAGTTCACCAAACTGATGGGTATGTCGCCTCTGATCGTCAAGCCCGGCTGCACCTTTCGCGAGGTGATCGCGCATCGCAAGGAGACCGGCTCGCTCCACATCGGCGTCGAGGAATATCGCACGGCCTTCCTCGGCAACATCGCCGCCGGACGCCACACCCCGATCGAAACGACCATGTCGGACGGGCGGTCGATCCAGGTCGTGGGCAAGGGGATCGAAGGCGGCGGCTGGGTGGCCACGGTGGAGGACATCACCGAGCGCAAGCGGGTCGAGAACCGCATTGCCCACATGGCGCATTACGATGCGTTGACCAATCTGCCAAATCGCGTGCTGTTCCGCGAACGCCTCGACCATGAGCTGAAGAACCTCGCGCAGGGCCGGCAACTGGCCGTGCTCTATATCGACATCGACGAATTCAAGCGCATCAACGATTCGCTGGGGCATCCCGTCGGAGATGAGCTCCTGAAGGCGGTGGCAGGCCGGCTGAATTCCTGCGTGGCGGCCGGCGATACCGTCGCCCGGCTCGGCGGCGACGAATTCGCGATCATCCAGACCGCGATCAAGCAGCCGGCCGACACCATGGACCTGATCGCGTTGGTCTACCAGGCGATTCGGGAGCCCTACGATTGCATCGGGCATTTCCTGACGACGGACGCCAGCATCGGGATCGCGCGCGCGCCGCAGGACGGCACGGACCTCGATCATCTGCTCAAGAACGCAGATCTGGCGATGTACGAGGCCAAGGCTGACGGGCGGCGGACCTATCGCTTCTTCGAGCCCGGCATGGGCGCCCGCATGCACGCGCTCCGTACGCTGGAGCTGGATCTCAGGCAGGCGATTGCCGACGGCGGACTCGAGATCGTCTATCAGCCGCTGGTCTGCGTGGACGATAGCCGGGTAACGGGCTGCGAGGCCCTGCTGCGCTGGCGTCACCCGCTGCGCGGCCCGATCTCGCCGGCCGAATTCATCCCGGTGGCCGAGGATACCGGAATGATCAACGAACTCGGGGATTGGGTGCTGAACAAGGCCTGCTCGGAAGCCGCTTCCTGGCCGGACGACATCAGCGTCGCGGTCAACGTCTCGCCGGTCCAGTTCCGCAACCCGGCATTTTCGCTCAAGGTTGCGATGGCACTGTCGAATTCCGGCCTGCCGCCCCGGCGGCTTGAGCTGGAGATCACCGAAGCGGTGCTGATCCGCGACGACGACGCCGCGCTGGCCATGCTCTATTACTTGCGGGGGCTTGGCGTCCGCATCGCTCTCGACGATTTCGGCACCGGCTATTCGTCCCTGAGCTATCTGCAGCGCTTCCCGTTCGACAAGATCAAGATCGACCGTTGCTTCATCAAGGATGTCGCCGAGCCGGACGGATCGGCTTGCATCGTGCAGGCGATCGTCAACATCGCCGCCGCGCGCCACATGACCACCACCGCCGAGGGGGTTGAAACCGAAGCCCAGCTCGACGCCTTGCGCGTCCTCGAATGCACGGAGATGCAGGGCTATCTGTTCAGCAGGCCGCTGGCAGCCGCGGACATCAGGGCCATGCTGACGCCCGACCGCCAACGGGTCGCCGGCTGAGCGGAGAGCTGCGGCTATCTTCCGAACAACCGATCCACCATCCAGCCGTCCAGCCCGGCGGCCGGCTCGGGACGCGCATTCGGACCAGGCGGCGGCGAAGAGGTGCGCGTCGGCGGCGCCCGGTATGAGTTGGGGGGGACCGGCGCGGATGGCGGAGGCGGCGCGCTGCTCTGCGCCGCCGTCTGGAACATGTTCGACAGGAAGCCGCCGCGCTGCGAGTTCGGCAAGGCAGCCGCGGCAACGCCCTGATGGGCCGTTCGCATGAAGCGTGTCCACACTTCCACCGGCAGGCCGCCGCCGGTCGCCTTCTTGGTCGGCGAATTGTCGTCATTGCCGAGCCAGACGCCGGTGACGAGGTTGGCCGTATAGCCGATGAACCAGGCGTCGCGGAAATCCTGGCTGGTGCCGGTCTTGCCAGCGGCCATCCAGCCCGAAATCTCGGCCTTGCGCGCGGTGCCGGAGAGCAGGGTTTCCTGCATCATCGTGTTCATCATGGCCACATGCCGTGGCTCGATCACCTGGGCAGGCCGATCGGGCTGACGGGCGTAGAGCAGCTTGCCTTCATGGGTACGAATCCGGGTCACGACATGCGGGGCGACGCCGTGGCCGCCATTGGCAAACGGCGCATAGGCGCCAACCAGTTCGATGACCGAGACTTCAGAGGTGCCGAGCGCGATCGACGGGTTGGCGTCGAGCTTCGACGATATGCCGAGCCGGTGCGCGGTCCGCACGACGTTCTTCGGGCCGACTTCGAGGCCGAGCCGCACCGCGACGGTGTTGAGCGACATCGCCAAGGCCTGCGTCAGCGTCACCGCGCCGAAATATTCATGGGTGTAGTTCTCCGGCCGCCAGCCCTTCAGGTCGAGCGGCGCGTCCTGACGGATGGTTTCCGGCGTCAGGCCGCCTTCGATCGCCGTCAGGTAAACGAACGGCTTGAACGCGGAGCCCGGCTGGCGCTTGGCCGTCACCGCGCGGTTGAACTGGCTGTCGGAATAGTTCCGCCCGCCGACCATGGCACGCACCGCGCCCTCCGGCGTCATCGCCACCAGTGCGCCCTGCGTGACGTTGAATTTCACGCTCTTGGCCGCCAGTTCATCGATGATGGCGGCTTCCGCCACGCTCTGCAGTTTCGGATCGATCGTGGTCTCGACCACGATGCTCTGATCGATCTGGCCGACCAGGTCGTCGAGCACTTCGCCGATCCAGTCGGCGACGTAGTTGACCGTGCCGGCGCCGGCCGGCTTGACCTTGTAGGAGGGGTGGCCGATCGAGGCCTTCGCTTGGGCGTCGCTGATGAAGTTAGCCTCCGCCATCGCCGCGAGGACGATCTGCGCCCGTGCTTCGGCGCCCTCCGGGTTGCGGTTCGGCGCCAGCCGCGACGGCGATTTGACGAGGCCGGCCAGCATCGCGGCCTCTGCGATCGTGACGTTCCGGGCGGATTTGCCGAAATACCGCTGCGCCGCCGCCTCGACGCCATAGGCGCCGGAGCCGAAATAGACGCGGTTCAGGTACAGTTCGAGAATTTCGTTCTTGGAGTGCTTGCGCTCCAGCCACAGCGCCAGCTCCACTTCCTGCAGCTTGCGCGTCATGGTGCGTTCCTGAGTCAGGAACAGGTTTTTCGCGAGCTGCTGCGTCAGCGTCGAGCCGCCCTGTGAGACGCCGCGATGCGAGATGTTGGCGACCAATGCGCGGGCGATGCCGACGGGGTCGACGCCGTAATGCGAGTAGAACCGGCGGTCTTCGATGGCGATGAACGCGTTCGGCAGATAGGGCGGCAGGTCCTTCAGCGCGACGTTGGAGCCCGGCGCTTCGCCGCGCGACGCCAGCAGGCTGCCGTCAAGGCCTGTGATCTGGATGGTCGGCGGACGCTTCGGGATTTCCAGCGAATGGATCGCCGGCAGATGCGCGCCGACCCAGATCACGACGCCGACGACCGCGATCGCTACCCACAGGCCGAGCACCGCGCTCCAGTAGAGCAGCCGCCTGAAGCTGAACCGGCTGCGCGATTTCGCGCGCCGTTTGGCGCCGCTCTTGGCCGCGCTGCTGGCGCCCCGCGGCCTGCGTTCGCGCGGCGGCGGCTCGTCGTCATCCACTTCGGGCTTGCGCTTGGCCACCGTCTTCTTCGGCCTCTCGTCTTCGACGTCCGAGGCGGCCGGAATGCGATCCTCCGGAGAAAGGCGCAGTTCGGCGAGTGCTGCCGGAACCCCGAACAGCGGCTCCTGGCGTCCGCTGTTCTTTTTCCGTCCCCACGCCATGACAAACGCCGTTCACATCAGCCCCGCCGCAAGGTAGCGGGCGGCTATTTAAGGGTCGGTTACGAAAAGGTTAACGCGGGATTAGGAGGTGGGGCGGTGCGTGCTAGGATTGGCAAAGCATAGGGCGCGTCAGGGAGAATTTTGCCATGGGCCACATCGATCCGACCAAGGAGGTTTTTGCGCAGTTCCGCGCCAATGACAGGCCGGGGCCCATCCACATGCTCAATCTGGTCCGGCTGCGGGCTGAGGCGGCCTATCCCGACGGCCGCAAGGCGACCGGCGCAGAGGCCTACGCCGCCTACGGGCGCGAGAGTGGTCCGGTGTTCGAGCGTCTCGGCGGCCGCATCGTCTGGCAGGGGCGTTTCGAATTGATGCTGATCGGCCCGCAAGAGGAGCGGTGGGACCATTGCTTTATCGCGGAGTACCCGAGCGTCGCGGCGTTTGCCGAGATGATCCGCGATCCGGTCTACCGCGAAGCCGTGAAACATCGTCAGGCCGCGGTAGAGGATTCGCGCCTGATCCGGCACGCGGTGCTGCCGATCGGGAAGACGTTCGGGGAGATACCGAAGTAGGCAAGGGGTTCGTAGGTGGGCTGAGCGAAGCGGGCCCACCATCAAGCCGCGTGCTCGGTGATGGATGGCGGGATCGCTTTGCTGCTCTGTCCACCCTGCAGGTCTCGTCAAGCCCGACAATGACATGAAAAAATCGGCGGCCCCCGGAGGACCGCCGACGCTTCTTCCGCCGATCGTTCTCGTGAGGGACCGCGCGCCTAGCCGGCGGGGCCCTTGTCTTCGAGGATCGGGCCGAACAGTTCCCAGCGTTCGCCGTTGAACTTCATCATCTGCAACTGCTTGTTGACGCGGTAATCGTCCGGCGTGGTGTTGGCGACGATGCCCGGCAGGTTCAGATCAAGCTCGACGTTCTTGAGGTTGGTCGCCACCTTCATGACGTTCTCGCGGGTCAGATTGTCACCGCACGCCTTCAGCACGTGGATCAAGAGCTGCGTGGTCGAGTAGCCGTAGGAGTTGAAGCTCGAATCCTTGTCGCCGTCCGGATAATATTTGGCCATGAACTCGAAATACTTCTTCATGCCCGGATCGTCCTTCCAGGTCGGATCGAGCGGGTCCTTGCCGTAGTTGACGCTGATCACGCCCTTGGAGGCCTCCAGCCCGGCCGGCTTCATCACAGCGCCGACCGAGGTGGCGTTGATGTCGAGGATGTGCACCGGCTTCCAGTTCAGCTCGTAGATTTTCTTGATCGCCTGCGCCGCCTGCTTTGGCGTCGTCGCCGAGAAGAACAGGTCGGCGCCGGCGTCCTTGATTTTAAGGATCTGGGAATCGATCGTCGGGTCGGCGACTTCGTAGGACGCCTCCGCGACGATCATCTTCGACGCCTTGTCGCCGAGGCCGGCCTTGATGCCGTTCAGATAGTCCTTGCCGAGGTCGTCGTTCTGGTAGAGCACGCCGATCTTGGCGTTTGGATGCTCCTTGATGATGTACTGGCCGTAGATGCGTCCCTCGACGAAGTAGTTGGGGTTGAATCCCATCGTCCAGGGGAAGTTCTTCGGGTCGGTGAACTTCGAGGCGCCGGTGGCGGCAAACAGCTGCGGCACCTTCTTGGCGTTGAGGTATTTCTGCACGGCGGCATTCGACGGCGTTCCGAGCAGCTGGAACGTCAGCAGCACCTCGTCGCTTTCGACAAGCTTGCGCACCTGCTCGACCGCCTTCGGCGGCGAATAGGCGTCGTCATACTGGATCAGCTTGATCTTGCGTCCGTTCACGCCGCCCTGGTCGTTGATCATCTTGATATAGGCCGCCTGGGTCTTGCCGATGGTGGCATAGGCGGAGGCAGGTCCGGAGAATGGATTGGTCTGGCCGATCTTGATTTCGGTGTCGCTCGCGCCGGTGTCGTATTTCTTCTGCGCGGATGCCATCGAGACCGATAGCGCAAGCGCGAGTGCCGTGCCGGTGGCCAGATGGAAAATACCCTTCCTCATTATACTATGTTCCCTCAGTTTTCGTCATTAAGCCGATGCCGCGGAGGTCATCGCTGCGACAATAGTGGCGGAAGCGATGTTGCAATGCAAGACAGCCGGGTCCGGCGCATGGACGACTTTCGTCTCACGGGCCCGGAGCCCAAATCGGCTTTGGCGTGCGGCTGCATAAAAACAAATCACCGGTATTGTGGCGCCGCCGCCATCCCGACGGCGGTATTGCGTCCCACGGAAAACCGGCGGCCTCGCTCGCTAGCAATACGACCGAGGCCGTTGTTTCAAATCGCGACAGGCGCGTTAGCCGCTCGGGCCGGTATCCTCGATGATCGGCCCGAACAGCTCCCAGCGCTCGCCGTTGAATCGCATCATCTGCATCTGCTTGTTGATGCGGTAGTCGGTCGGCGAAGTGTTGGTGACCATGCCCGGCAGCGACAGGCTGCCTGTGACATTCTTCAGATTGGCCGCCTGCTTCATGATGTTTTCGCGGGTCAGGTCGTCGCCGCATTGCCGCAGGATGTGCACCAGCAGTTCCGCGGTCGAATAGCCGTAGGTATTCACGGTGTTGAGCTTGTCGCCTTCCGGATAATATTTGTCCATGAAGGCGAAATAGGCCTTGATGCCGGGATCGTCCTTCCACTGCGGATCGCCGGGATCCTTGCCGTAGTTGGTCGAGATGATGTCCTTTGAAATGTCGAGGCCCGCGGGCTTCAGCGTCGCCGACACCGGACTCGCATTGATGTCAAGAATGTGGACCGGCTTCCAGCCGAGGTCGGCGACTTTCTTGATCGCCTGCGCGGCGAATTTCGGCGTCGAGGCGTCATAGAGCAGATCGGCACCGGCCGCCTTCAGCTTGACGATCTGCGAGTCGATGGTCGGGTCGGTCAATTCATAGGAGGTCTCGGCGACGATCATCGACGCGGCCTTGGCGCCAAGCCCTTCCTTCAGCCCGGTGAGGTAGTCACGGCCGAGATCGTCGTTCTGGTAGAGGATGCCGATCTTGGCGTTCGGATGATTTTGCAGGATGTACTTCGCGTAGATGCGGCCTTCGGACTGGTAGTTGGGATTGAAGCCCATGGTCCACGGAAAATTCTTCGGATCGGTGAATTTCGAGGCGCCGGTCGCGGCGAGCAGCTGCGGCACCTTCTTGGCGTTGAGATATTTCTGCACGGCGGCGTTCGACGGCGTCCCGATGATCTGGAAGGTGAACAGCACCTCGTCGCTCTCGACCAGCTTGCGCACCTGCTCGACCGCCTTGGGCGGCGAATAGGCGTCGTCATACTGGATCAGGTTCAGCTTGCGGCCGTTGATGCCGCCCTGTTCGTTGATCATCTTGAAATAGGCGGCCTGGGTCTTGCCGATGCCGGCATAGGCCGATGCCGGGCCCGAGAACGGGACGGTCTGGCCGATCTTGATTTCGGTGTCGGTCGCTCCGGTGTCGTATTTCTTCTGCGCGCTGGCCGGCGTCGCCGAGACTGCGACCGCAACCGCCGTACCCGCAAGCAGATGAAGAATCCCGCTCCTCATGTCTTTCCTCCGCAATGTTGACCGGCGATCGTGCCGGCCCACCGCTTCGGAGGGCTGGCCGTCACCGTTGCCGGGGAGTGTGGCGGAACGGATTCGGCAAGACAAGGCGGTGACGAAAAGGTGAGGGAGGCTGATCTCGGTCGCGCCGGCCAGCGGAATTCGGGTGGACGCTGGCGCGGCATGCGTGAAAAGTATTGGTACGCCTGACGATGTTTTGGGAACGAAGATGCCGGAAGATTTCAACCTCGACCGCCTGCCGACACCGATCGGGACGGCGCTCCTGGTCACCGACGCCGACGGCTTGCTGCGTGCGCTGGACTGGGAGGACCATGAGTCGCGCATGCGGCAGTTGCTGCGTCTGCACTATGGCGTGGTGCAGCTGAAGGACCGGGAGGGGCCGCAACAACTGCGTGCGGCTTTGACGGGCTATTTCAAGGGCAACCTCGATCGTCTCGCGGATATCGAATGGCGCATCGCCGGCACGCCGTTCCAGCAAAAAGTCTGGCACGCGCTGCCGAAGATCCCGCCCGGCACGACGCTGAGCTACGGCGCGCTCGCCGCACGGATAGATGTCCCGCGCGCCGTCCGCGCCGTCGGCCACGCCAACGGCTCGAATCCGATCAGCGTCGTGTTGCCCTGCCACCGCCTGATCGGCGCCGGCGGTTCGCTGGTGAAATATGGCGGCGGGCTGGAGCGCAAGCGCTGGCTGCTGAGGCATGAGGGCGTGGCGGTTGCGTAGACCAGGGCGCTGGTTTCTTCATCCTCCCCCTTTTTAGAAGGATTAAGGGTCAGTCAAGCCGCCGGCTGCGTCACGTCGTCGTCGCTCGACAGCAGATGCAGCAGTGCGCTCTTGATTGCAGCCTGTCTTGTTGGCGCGGTGATCTGCGCGCCCAACAGATCGGTCACGTAGAACACGTCGCGGGCGCGCTCGCCGAAGGTCGCGACATGGGCGGAGGCGATGTTGAGGTTTAGCTTCGAGATCGCGGTCGTCAATTGATACAGCAGGCCTGGGCGGTCGAGGCCGGATACCTCGATCACGGTGTAGCGGTCCGACCACTGATTGTTGATGGTCACTTCCGGCTCGACCACGAAGGCGCGCTGTTTGCCGCGGTTGGCCGCCTTGCGAGCCACCACCTCCGGAAGCCGCAGCTTGCCCTCCAGCACCTGCTCGATCATCTCGCCGATACGGGTGGCGCGGCGGCCCTCGTCCTCGTCGAGGTCGTATTCCCGCGAGATCGCGATGGTGTCGAGCGCGCGGCCGTCGGTCGTGGTGTAGATCTGCGCGTCGACGATGTTGGCGCCGGCCGAGGCGCAGGCGCCGGCGATGATCGACAGCAGCCACGGGTGATCGGTCGCCAATATGGTCAGCTCGGTGACGGCACGCGCCTCGTCGAAGCCGACATTGATCGCGAGCTTGTGACCGGGCTGTTCGCTGGCGCGAATGAAGCGCGCATGGCGGATCTTTCGCTGCAAATCGACCTTGAGCCAGTAGGCAGGGTAGTGCCGCCCGATATAGGCGGTGAGTTCGGCCTCCGGCCATTCGGTAAAGGCGGCGCGAAACTCGCGTTGCGCCACCGCGATGCGCTGCGCGCGGTTCACCTCCGAGAAGCCGCCGGTCAGTACCGGCTCGGTCTCGTAATACAGCGTGCGCAGCAGCTGCGCCTTCCAGCCGTTCCACACCCCGGGGCCGACGCCGCGGATGTCGGCGGTGGTCAGGATGGTCAACAGCTTCATCTGCTCGACCGACTGAACGACGGCCGCAAAATTCTCGATCGTCTTGCGGTCGGAGAGGTCGCGCGACTGCGCCACCGTGGACATCGTCAGGTGTTCTTCGATCAGCCATGCCACCAGTTCGGTGTCGGCGGCGTTGAAGCCGAGCCGCGGGCACAGCCGTCGCGCCACGCGGGCCCCGGCGATCGAATGATCCTCGGGCTGCCCCTTCGCGACATCGTGCAGCAATGTGGTGATGTAGATCACCGCGCGATGTTCGGGCTGGATCTTGCGGAACAGGTCGCTGGCGACGACGAATTCGTCGTTGCCGCCGCGCTCGATCTCCTGCAGATGGCCGATGCAGCGGATCAGATGCTCGTCCACCGTATAGTGGTGATACATGTTGAACTGCATCATCGAGACGATCTTGCCGAAGGCGCGGATGAAGTGGCCGAGCACGCCGGTCTCGTTCATCCGCCGCAGCACGGTTTCGGCGTTGTCCGAGGTCAGGATTTCCATGAACAGCCGGTTGGCTTCCGGATTTTCGCGCAGCTGCGAATTCACCAGCCTCAGCGAGCGTGTCACCGTGCGCATCGCGTCGGGGTGGAAGGCGAGGTTGTTCTGCTGCGCCAGGCGGAAGATCCGGATCAGGTTGACCGGGTCGTGCTTGAAGACGTCGGGGACGGCGAGATTGATGCGGTTGTGGTCGATGATGAAGTCGTCGCTGTCGGGCACCCGCCGCCGGTTGTTGCTCGGGCGCAGCCGGGCCACCACCCGGCTCAGCACCGGCGCCGGCTTGGCCTGCTCGTCTTCCAGCTTGGCGCACAGGATCGCGGTGAGATCGCCGACGTCCTTGGCGATCAGGAAGTAGTGCTTCATGAAGCGTTCGACGTCCTGCATGCCCGGATGCGAGGTATAGCCGAGCCGCACCGCGATCTCGCGCTGCATGTCGAACGACAGCCGCTCCTCAGCGCGGCCCGCGACGAAGTGCAGGTTGCAGCGCACCGACCACAGGAAATCGGCGCAGCGGCGGAAAATCCGGTATTCCTGCGCGTCGAACACGCCGCGGTCGACCAGTTCGCTGGTCTCGCGCACGCGATAGACATATTTGGCGATCCAGAACAGCGTGTGCAGGTCGCGCAGGCCGCCCTTGCCGTCCTTGACGTTGGGCTCGACCAGATAGCGCGACTGCCCGCCGCGGCGGTGTCGCTCCTCGCGTTCGGCCAGTTTGGCGGTGACGAATTCGGATGCCGTGCCTTGCACCACTTCCTTGTCGAACCGCTCCACCAGTTCGTCATAGAGCGGCCGGTCGCCGGTCAGGAACCGCGTCTCCAGGATCGCGGTGCGGATCGTCATGTCGCCGCGAGCCTGGCGGATGCATTCGTCGACCGAGCGCGTGGCGTGGCCGACCTTCAGCCCCATGTCCCACAGGCAATAGAGAATGGCTTCGGCGACCTGCTCGCCCCAGGCGGTCTGCTTGTAGGGCAGGATGAAGAGCAAATCGATGTCGGATTCCGGCGCCATCAGGCCGCGGCCGTAACCGCCGGTGGCGACGACGGCCATGCGCTCGGCGCCGGACGGCACATGCGAGCGATAGAGATGCCGCGTCGCCGCCGAAAAGAGGATGCGGATGATCTCGTCCTGCATGAAGCAGAGCCGCTCGGCGCAGCGGCGGCCGTGGCGGTCCTTCAGCAAAATGGCCTGGGCGGTGGTGCGCGCGGCGATCATTTCCGCCTTGAGCAACTGCGCCAGCGCCTGGCGGAACGCGTCCTCGCGGCCGGCATGTTTTTCCGCCAGCGCATCGACCGCCGCGGTGACGCGCGCGGTCTCGAAACGTTCATCCGCCCCGGAGCGGTGTTCAGTCGCGAGGTTGTCCATGTTCATCCCGATATCGGACGCCGCGGGGGCTGTCACTGAGGATTGTGGACGACAGCCGTTCTATGCCGGATTCCGGTAGGTGTGGGTGAAGCCCGGTTCGGCGCCGGCTCCGCTCCCGCATGATTCCCTCGAAATGCCGAATAATATGTTGAAAATATTGATAATTCTTATCGTTCCGGGGCGTGCGTCTCGCGGGGCGCGATCGTCGCGACCTTGCCGCCCGGCACGCGCGTTGCCGCCGCCCGCATGGAAACGCGGATCGGCCGGGCGACCTGCTGTCGATGCTTGTCGGGCAGAATAGCGAGCGCAGCACCCGCGCCGCTTCAAGCGTCACGTCATGACGTCGCTCGACCGCAACGTGCGCGAAGCCGGTTCAAACCGCCGCTGGCGAAGCGACGTGGTGGTGACAGCGGCTTCATTTCGCCCTACATCCGGCTTGGCAAAAAGAACAGCCGGGAGAAGAAGATGGACGCCGCTGAACTTCGCGCGATGCAGGCCCCGATCAAGGAGCGCTACAGGACCGATCCCTCCGCCGCCGTCATCACCCTGACAGCCAAAGGCTCGATCGACAATGACGGCCTCACCTGCAAGGTCGAGACCGGCCGTGCGCTCGCAGTCGCGGGTCTTCATCCGGCCACCGGCGGTTCCGGCCTCGAACTCTGCTCCGGCGACATGCTGCTCGAAGCGCTGGTCGCCTGCGCCGGCGTCACGCTGAAATCGGTCGCCACCGCCGTCGAAGTACCGCTCAAGGTCGGCAACGTCATCGCCGAGGGCGATCTCGATTTCCGCGGTACGCTCGGCGTCGACAAGGAGGCCCCTGTTGGATTCGAGGAAATCCGCCTGCGGTTCGAGGTCGATACCGACGCGCCGCAGGACAAGCTCGATTTGCTGCTGAAACTCACCGAACGCTATTGCGTCGTGTATCAGACCATCAAGAACGGCCCGAGGGTTTCGGTCACGATGAAGCGGGTGTGATCTCTTGCTTACCCGCCCCTCAAGGGGCTTGCGTTCGCGAAGCGAATGCATGTCGGGGTAGGGTGATCTCTCCACTCGGGCACCGTTCCGTGAGGAGAGACCGTCACCCACCCCGTCTCCCACTACGCTTCGCTCCGCGTGAGCCGACCCGCCCCTCGAGGGACGGGTGAAAGAATGCCCATGTCCCCCGAACTCGCTTTCGTCCTCATGCTGGCCCTGCGCATGGCGATCACGGCCGCGTTCGTGGTGACGGCGTCGATCGTCACCGAGCGCTCCGGCCCCGTGATCGGCGCGCTGATCGCGACGCTGCCGATTTCGGCTGGGCCGTCCTATGTGTTCCTCGCGCTTGACCACAATGCCGCCTTCATCGCCGAGGGCGCGCTGGCGAGCCTGCCGATCAACGCCGCGACGATCTTCCTCGCGCTGACCTATGTCGTGCTGGCGCAGCGCCACGGCGCGCTGGTCAGTTGCCTCTCGGCTGTCGCCGTATGGTTTGCCCTTGCCGCGATCATCCGCGCGGTGCAATGGTCACTTGCCGGTGGCCTCGTCGTGAACGCCGTCGCCTACGGCATCTGCGTGCCGCTTCTCGCGCGCTACCGCCACGCCAAGATGCCGCCGATCCGGCGACGCTGGTACGACATTCCGCTGCGCGCCTCGCTGGTGGCGACCCTGGTGGCGACGGTGGTTACGACGTCGAACTGGGTCGGCCCCAAGGTCAGCGGCATGATCGCGCTGTTCCCGATCGTGTTCACGTCGATGATGCTGATCCTGCAACCGCGCATCGGCGGCCCGCCGACCGCCGCCGTGCTCGCCAACAGCGCCTGGGGCCTGATCGGCCTCGGCATTGCGATTGCCGTGCTGCATGTCGCCGCGCCGCAGGTCGGTTCCGCGATCGGGCTCGGCCTGGCGCTGGCGACGTGTGTCGGATGGAACCTCGGCCTATGGTGGCTCGGCCGCCGCAAGGCTGTTCGTTGATGCCAGTAGATGGTCTCATCATCCCTTCGGCAATTTCGCCTTCAGCGCATAGAGCGCCTCCAGCGCCTCGCGCGGCGACATCTCGTCGGGATGCAGCGCCTTCACCGCTTCCATCAGCTTGTCCGCCGCGCTCGGCGGCGCGGCCTCGGCGGCGGCGCGCGAGGGCACGGCGAACAGCGGCAGGTCATCGACCAGCGCCCGCGCGGTCTGGCCGCGGTCCTGCGCCTCCAGTTTTGCCAGCACTGATTTCGCCCGCGCGATCACGGCCGGCGGCAGGCCGGCGAGTTTCGCGACCTGGATGCCGTAGGAGCGGTCGGCCGAGCCCGGCAGCACTTCATGCAGGAACACGACGTCGCCCTGCCATTCCTTGACCCGGACCGTGGCGTTGAACATTCGCGGCAGTTTGGCGGATAGCGCGGTCAACTCGTGATAATGCGTCGCGAACAGTGCGCGGCAGCGGTTGGCCTCGTGCAGGTGCTCGATAGCGGCCCAGGCGATCGAGAGGCCGTCGAAGGTCGCGGTGCCGCGGCCGATTTCGTCGAGGATGACGAGCGAACGTTCGCTCGCCTGATTCAAAATGACGGCGGTCTCGACCATTTCCACCATGAAGGTCGAGCGCCCGCGCGCCAGATCGTCCGCGGCGCCGACACGCGAAAACAGCCGGTCGACGACGCCGATCCGGGCGCGCGACGCCGGCACATAGGAGCCGATCTGCGCCAGCAGCGCGATCAGCGCGTTCTGGCGCAGGAAGGTCGATTTACCCGCCATGTTCGGGCCGGTGATCAGCCAGATCTGTCCTGACTTTTGCGTGGGGCCCGGAGATAGATCACACGCATTGGCGATGAAAGGCTGGCCGTCGCGCTTCAGGGCCTGCTCGACCACGGGATGCCGGCCGCCCTCGACGGCGAAGCCGAGCGAGCCGTCGACTTCCGGCCGCACGTAGTTGTCGTCAACAGCGAGCTTTGCCAGCGCGGTTGCGACGTCAAGCATCGCGAACGCATGCGCCGCGCTGCGCAAATCATCGCTGGCGGCGAGCGCCATGGCGCACAGCCGCTCGAAGATTTCCAGCTCGAGGTTGAGCGCGCGGTCGCCGGCATTGGCGATCTTGGCTTCGATTTCGCCGAGTTCGGAGGTGGTGAATCGAACCTGGCCCGCCAAGGTCTGGCGGTGGATGAAGGTCGCATTGAGCGGCGGCGCCATCAGTTTGTCGCCGTGCTGCGCCGTTACCTCGACGAAATAGCCGAGCACATTGTTGTGCCTGATCTTTAGCGCCTTGATGGAGGTGTCCTCGGCATAGCGCGCCTGCATCGCGGCGACGACGAGCCGGGAGGCGTCGCGCAAATTTCGGCTCTCGTCGAGCGCGGGCTCGTAGCCCTCGCGGATGAAGCCGCCGTCGCGCTTGATCAGCGGCAACTGCTCGGCGAGCGCGCGCTCGAACTCGCGGGCGAGGTCGCGCGAGGGGCGGCGCAGCGCCTCCATCACAGCCGCGATCTCCGGCGGCGGCGCTTCGAGTTGCGCCAGACGGGCGAGCGCCGCATCTGCCGCAAGAATGCCGTCACGCAAGCCGGCGAGGTCGCGCGGGCCGCCGCGTCCGACCGACAGGCGCGCCAGCGCGCGCGACATGTCGGGGGCCGCCTTTAGTGTGGATCTGACATCGTCGCGCGCGACGCTGTCGGCAACGAACGCCGCGATCGCATCCAGCCGCCGTGCGATACCGGCGCTGTCGGTGAGCGGGGCGGCAAGGCGCTGCGCCAAAAGTCGCGAGCCGGCGGCGGTGACGGTGCAGTCGATCGCGTCAAGCAGCGATCCGCGCCGCTCGCCCGCCAGCGTGCGGGTCAGTTCGAGATTGGCCCGGGTGGCGGGGTCGATCGCCATCGTGGTGCCGGCGGCCTCGCGCGAGGGCGGCGACAGCGGCGGACGTTTGCCGACTTGCGTGCGGTCGATGTAAGTTACTGCGGCGGCAGCGGCCGTCGCCTCCAGGCGCGACATCGCGGCGAGGCCGTCCATGGTTGCGACCGCAAAGTAATCGCACAGCCGCCGCTCGGCGGTGGCGCCGTCGAACACGTCGCGGGTCAACGGCGTCACCGAGGGCAGTTCGCGCAAGAGCGGGCCGAATTCGGCGTCGCCATAGAGCGCGTCGGTGACGATCACTTCATTGGGATTAATCCGCGCCAACGTCGCGGCGAGCTCCGCCGTCGTGCATTCCGTCACCATGAATTCCGAGGTCGAAATGTCGATCCAGGCCAGGCCGACGCGGTCGGCTCCGCTCGATCCACGGGCGCGGGCGATCGCCAGCAAATAATTGTTGGTGCGCGCATCGAGCAGCGTGTCTTCGGTCAGCGTGCCGGGCGTCACCAGCCGCACCACACCGCGGGCTACGGGGCCCTTGTTGCCGCGGGCGCGCGCGGCGGCCGGATTTTCCGTCTGTTCGCACACGGCCACGCGGTGGCCGGCATTGATCAGGCGGTGCAGGTAATCCTCGGAGCGCTCCACCGGCACGCCGCACATCGGGATGTCCATGCCCTGATGCTTGCCGCGCTTGGTCAGGACGATGCCGAGCGTCCGGGAGGCGATCTCGGCGTCCTCGAAAAACAGCTCGTAGAAATCGCCCATCCGGTAGAACAGCAGCAGCCCGGGATGCGCCGCCTTGATTTCAAGGTACTGTTCCATCATCGGCGTAACGCGCGCATTGGCGTCGGCGGCCGGGGTGGCTTCGGGCGGGGCAGGGGCGGGGATGGATTGCTGGATCGTCATCGCGGCGCAACCTATCGAAATTCGTCAGCCGGTCCTATTCCCTGACGGGCGTTGTCAGAGTTTTCCACGTCCCGCAAACCCCCATTCATCACGTCAGCGTTGAGAGCATGACGGACCTCCCGCGAAAGCGCCGCCGGGGAACAACGCCTCAATTGACCTGTCGCGGACACGCTCCTAAAACTGCCCGTCAATTCCAGCGGAACAGCGCCTAACGTGCGGCATTCAGGGAGAAATTCAATGCGTGATGTGTTCATTTGCGATGCCGTCCGGACGCCGATCGGCCGTTTTGGCGGCTCGCTCGCCAAAGTGCGCGCCGACGACCTCGCGGCGGCCCCGATCAAGGCGCTGATGGCCAAGCACCCCGGCCTCGACTGGTCGCAGGTCGACGAGGTGTTTTTCGGCTGCGCCAACCAGGCCGGCGAGGACAACCGCAACGTGGCGCGGATGGCGCTGTTGCTGGCGGGCATGCCGGAATCGGTTCCCGGCCAGACCCTGAATCGCCTCTGCGCCTCCGGCCTCGACGCGGTCGGCGCCGCGGGCCGCGCGATCCGCGCCGGCGAGATTGATTTCGCGATTGCCGGCGGCGTCGAATCCATGACGCGGGCGCCGTTCGTGATGGGCAAGGCGCCGGAAGCGTTCGCGCGTTCGGCCGATATCTATGACACCACCATCGGCTGGCGCTTCATCAATCCGCTGATGAAGGCGCAGTACGGCGTCGATGCGATGCCGGAGACCGGCGAGAACGTTGCCGAGGAGTTTCAAGTTTCGCGCGCCGACCAGGACGCGATGGCGATCCGCTCGCAGCAGCGCGCCGGCGCCGCGATCGCATCAGGCTATTTCGCCGAGGAAATCACGCCGGTCTCGGTGCCGGGCGGCAAGGCCGGACCTGTTATCGTCGACAAGGACGAGCATCCGCGCCCCGAAACCACGCTGGAGGGCCTGACCAAGCTGAAGCCGATCGTGCGCAATCCCGGCACGGTCACCGCGGGCAATGCCTCCGGCGTCAATGACGGCGCGGCCGCAATGATCCTGGCCTCCGAAGCCGCCGTGAAAAGGCATGGCCTGACGCCGCGGGCGCGCATCCTCGGGCTGGCTTCGGCCGCCGTGCCGCCGCGCATCATGGGCATCGGCCCGGTGCCGGCGACCAGGAAGCTGATGGAGCGCCTCGGCATCAAGATCTCCGACTTCGATTTGATCGAGCTCAATGAAGCCTTCGCCTCGCAGGGCATAGCCTGCCTGCGGCAACTAGGGGTCAAGGACGACGCCGATTTCGTCAACCCGCATGGAGGCGCGATCGCGCTCGGCCATCCGCTCGGCATGAGCGGCGCGCGGCTGGCGCTGACGGCGGTACACGGCATGGAGAAGCGGGGCGGAAAGCTTGCCCTGGCAACCATGTGCGTCGGCGTCGGCCAGGGCGTCGCGGTCGCCATCGAGAAGGTGAATTGACGCTGGCGGTCATTCCGGGGCGATGCGCAAGCATCGAACCCGGAATCCAACTGTCCGCTGAACGAGCCGAGAAATGGATTCCGGGTTCGTGCTCCGCGCGCCCCGGAATGACGGAGGGAGTGCCGCAAAACGGCTCTTTCCCAAATTAGTTATATCCTATAATGATCGGCGGCGCCGAGAAGGCCCGCGGCGAGGGAGGGATGTGTCATGACATTGGTCTATCCAGTGCAGAGTCTGGCGGCGCATCCGCCGCGACTGTCTCCCGCCTATAAGAGCACGGTCAAGCGTTCGCCGACCAAGCCGCTGATCCCGATGCGGCACACGCTGTCGGAATTGACCGGGCCGGTTTACGGCCACGAGACGGTGCGCGAGCACGATCACGACCTCACCGTCCACGGCAAGGGCGAGCCGATCGGCGAGCGCATTATCGTGCACGGCCACGTGCTGGACGAAGACGGCCGCGGCGTGCCGAACGCGCTGGTCGAGCTCTGGCAGGCGAATTCCTGCGGCCGCTACGTCCACGTCGTCGACCAGCATCCCGCGCCGCTCGATCCGAATTTCACCGGCGCCGGCCGCGCGCAGACCGACGCGAAAGGCTATTTTCGCTTTGTCACCATCAAGCCCGGCGCCTACCCCTGGGGCAATCACCCCAACGCCTGGCGTCCGGCGCACATCCACTTCTCGGTGTTCGGCTATTCGTTCGTGTCGCGTCTCGTCACGCAGATGTATTTCCCCGGCGATCCCTTGTTTCCGTTCGATCCGATCTTCAACTCGGTCACCGACGAGAAGGCGCGCAACCGGATGATCTCGTCATTCGACCTGGAGAACACCAAGCCCGATTGGGCGCTGTGCTACCGCTTCGATATTGTGCTGCGCGGCCGCAACGCCACCCCGATGGAGAACAGCTAAGTGCAACAGGCCAAACCGGACGGGGTTACCCCGTCGCAAACCGTCGGTCCCTATTTCGCTTACGGCCTGACGCCGGGCGGCAAGTACGACTGGAACGACGCCTTCGGCAACAATCTGGTCACGCCTGATACGTCGGGCGAACGCATCCGCGTCGAGGGAACGGTGTTCGACGGCGACGGCGTCCCGGTCGTCGATTGCATGCTGGAAATCTGGCAGGCCGACGCGCAGGGCCGCTTCTCCGATCCGCAGGACAAGCGCGCGCAGCCGAACAATTCGTTCAAGGGGTTCGGTCGGATCGGCACCGATGGCAAGGGAGGTTTCGCCTTCGACACCATCAAGCCGGGCAGCGTGCCCGATCCCGACGGCAAGCCGCAGGCGCCGCATATCGTGATCGCGATCTATGCGCGCGGCGTGCTGCTGCATCTCTACTCGCGGATCTATTTCGACGGCGAGGCGGCCAACGCCGCCGACCCCGTGCTGGCCGTGGTGCCGGCCGAGCGCCGCGCCACGCTGATCGCGACGCGGCAGCCGGGCGGCAACGCCTATCGGTTCGACATCCACCTTCAGGGCGACAAAGAGACCGTGTTCTTCGACGTGTGACCTCTTCACCCGCCCCCGCAAGGGGCAGGAGGAGTTGTTTTTCTCTCGTCATGGCCGGGCTTGTTCCGGCCATCCACGTCCTTGCTTCTGGCGCCAAGGACGTGGATGCCCGGGACAAGCCCGGGCATGACGGAGAGTTGCCGCAAAGGCGATTTCGCCTATATGCGATAGCCCTACCTCAAGGGGCGGGTGAAGAAGATCGGAAAGCCAAACCTTGATCCCTTCGCGTGCCAAATACCTGACCGGCTTGATCGGCGCGCCGATCGCGGCGTCCGCCGCGCCGGCGATGCACGAGCAGGCGGCCGAGGCGCTCGGCGTGCGCTGCCATTATCAACTGATCGAGATCGCTGACGCCGACACTGCGGCCTTGCGCGCGCTGCTCGACGGCGTCAGGCGCCTTGGCTTCGCCGGCGTCAACGTCACCTTTCCCTACAAGGAAGCCGTGATTCCGCTGCTCGATGAGTTGTCGGCGCGGGCGCGCGACATCGGTGCGATCAACACCGTGGTGGTGCGCGACGGACGACTGACCGGCCACAACACCGACACCACCGGCTTTGAGCGCGCAATCGCCGAAACGGGCCTCGCCGGTCGCGGCGCGGTCGCGCTGATCGGGGCCGGCGGGGTCGGCAAGGCGATCGCGTTTGCCCTGGCAAATCTTGGCATCGCCGAACTCGCCATATTCGACGCCGACCGGGCCAAGGCCGAAGCGTTGGTGCTGCAATTGAATGGCCGCCTGCATGTTCGGGTCGCCGATGATGTGACAGGCGCGTTGCAGGGCGCAGCCGGTGCGGTCAACGCCACGCCGGTCGGCATGCTGCCGGATCGCGGCATGGCGGTGCCGGAAGGGTTGCTGCATCGCGACCTCTGGGTCGCGGATGCGGTCTATACGCCGCTCTGGACGCCGCTGTTGACCGCGGCAAAGGCGACCGGCGCCCAAGTCATGACCGGGCGCGAACTTGCGATCTACCAGGCCGCGGACGCCTTCGAACTGTTCACCGGCCTGAAGCCGCCGGTCGCGGCGATCGGAAATGCGTTCGACGCCGTGATGGCGAGCCGCTACGCTGCCCCCTGAGCGAACCGTTTTCTCGCAGGCAGTCAATCCGGAATGAACGAACCACCGAAGGCAACCACCGGCAGATCGCACGAGATGCTCGGTCTGCTCGGCTTCCTGCTGGTCGCGACCGCCCAGGTCTCCAATATGATCCTTGCCCGAGGCGTGGCCGGCAGCGTTCCGCCGTTCTCGATCGCCTTTTTTCGCTGGAGCATCGTGGCGCTCGGCCTGCTGCCGGCAGTGGTGCTGGCGTTGCGGGAAAGGCCCGGCGCGCTGCGCGGGCAGGCGCGGGGCATCGTCGCGGCCGGCTTCCTCGGCATGTTCGTGTGCGGCGGGCCGGTATATATCGCCGGAGTTACGTCCTCGGCGATCAACCTTTCGCTGATCATGGCGCTCGCGCCGCTCGTGGTGCTTCTGATCTCCTTCGTCACCGGTCAGGAAGCCATCCACCGCAGCCAGATCGTCGGCATGCTGCTCGCGCTGGCGGGCGCCGCGTTGATCATCACCAAGGGTCAGAGCAGTTTTGGCGCAGGCGTGGCAACCGGCGACCTGCTCGTGCTGATGGCGATGCTGGCCTGGGCTGGTTACACGCTGCTGCAGAACCGCGTCGGCAGCGGTGTCAGCTTTCTCGCCCGGATCGGCCTGTTCGCTGCGGCGGGCGCGCTGTTCTCGCTGCCCTTCGCCATCCATGAAATGTGGTCCGCACCGTCGGCCGCGTTCAGCGCGCGTGCGGCGCTGGTCTATCTGTTCGCGGGGCTCGTCCCCGGCCTGTTTGCCTATTCGGCCTATGCCTGGCTCGGCGGCAAGTTCGGTGCGGTATCGACGTCGCTCAGCCTCTATCTCGGGCCGATCGTCAGTGCGGCGCTGTCGATCTTGTTCCTCGGCGAGGCGCCGACCGCGATCCACCTGATCGGCGGCGCCTTGTCGCTCGGCGGCATGTGGCTGAGTTTGCGGGCCAAGCAAGCCCCGTAGCGGCAGGACGCGCCCAGACTAGAGCGTTTTCCAGCGAAGTGGACACCGGTTCGCGTCAAGAAACGCTTCAAAACAACAATCTCGAGCCTTCCTTCCGATTCAATCGGAACGGAAAAGGCTCTCGCCCTTCACCGCGAGGGCGGGCGCGCCGCCTGCGCCCGCAACGCCGCCTTGGTCGAGCCGATCATGATGGCGAGCGGGATCGCGCAGGCGGTGAAGATCATCACCATCTGGTAGTCGTGCGAGAACGCGATGATCTGCGCCTGCACCTTCACCATCATGTCGGCCATGGCGCGGCCCTGGTCGGTCGCGAGATCGATCATGCCGCGCACGTTCGGCATCTGCAGTGCATGGTTGAACGGGTTGATGTGCTCCGAGAGGATCGCATAGGTGTGCCGCGTGCCTTGCGTCAGTTGCGCGATGACAAGGGAAATGCCGATCGAGCTGGCGACGTTGCGCATCAAGGTCAGCATCGAGGTGCCGTCGGTGCGCAGATGGTTGGGCAGCGTCAGGAACGCCACCGTAGAGAGCGGTACGAACACCAGGCCGAAGCCGAAGCCCTGCACCACGCTGACGATCACGATCTCGGTGGCGCCGGTCTGGTCGGTCCAGCCGGTCATGTAGAACAGCGAGAGGCAGGTGATGCTGAGGCCGGAAATGATCAGCGTCCGCGCCTCGACGAAGCGCATCATGCGGCCCACCAGCATCATCGCGACGAAGGTGCCGCAGCCGCGGCTGGCCAACAGCAGGCCGGCGGTGATGATCGGGTAGCCGATCACGTTCTGCAAGAACGGCGAGGACAGCGCCATGGTCGAGAACAGCACCAGGCCCATCACGGCCATGAACACGCAACCGCCGACGAAATTCCTGTCCTTGAACAGCGCGAACTGGATGAACGGGCGCGGCGTGGTCAGCGAATGCGCCAGGAAGTAATAGAAGCCGATTCCGGCGATGATGAATTCGGCGATGATCTCGTTGGATTCCAGCCAGTCGAGCTGCTCGCCGCGGTCGAGCGCGAGCTGCAATGCGCCGATCGCGACCGCCAGCGCGGTGAAGCCGAACCAGTCGAAGCGCAGTTCTCGGTCGGGCCTGGTCTCGTCCATGAAGATGACGAGGCCGAGCACGGTGATGATGCCGAACGGCAGGTTGACGAAAAACACCCAGTGCCAGGAATAGGTCTCGGTCAGCCAGGCGCCGAGCGACGGGCCCATGATCGGCCCCATCATCACGCCCATGCCCCAGATCGCCATCGCCTTGGCGCGTTCCTGCAGCGTGTAGGAATCGAGCATCACCGCCTGTGACAACGGTACCAGCGCCGCGCCGAACACGCCCTGCAGCAGGCGGAACACCACCATCTGCGTGATGTCCTGCGACAGCCCGCACAGCACGGAAGCGATCGTGAATCCGGCCGAGCAGATCACGAATATGCGCTTGCGGCCGAACCGGTTGGCGATCCAGCCGACCGGCGCGGTCATGATCGCGGCGGCGACGATATAGGACGTCAGCACCCAGTTGATCTGGTCCTGCGAGGCCGACAGCGTGCCCTGCATGTACGGCAGTGCGACATTGGCGATGGTCGTGTCCAGCGCCTGCATGATCGTGGCCGTCATGGCGCAGATCGTCACCATGTTCCGGCGCAGTCCCGGAACGGCAGCCGAAGGTGTGGCGGGCGTCGCCATGGCGGCCTAGTCTTGTTCCTGGTTCGCCACGGCCGGCGTGAGGCCGAGCAAAGCGGCCAGCGAGCGGCGGTGGTTGGTGTCGATCGTGGCGTAGACGCTCATGCCGGCCTTCAGCTTGCGGACGAACTTGTCGTTCTTGTCGAAATAGATCCGCACCGGCACGCGCTGTACCACTTTGACGAAATTGCCCGACGCGTTCTGCGGGGGCAGGATCGCAAACTGCGCCCCCGTGCCGGGCGACAGCGATCCGATCGTGCCCTTGAACACGTGATTGGGGAACGCATCGACCTCGATGGTCACCGCCTGGCCGATCGCGACATGGGTGAAATCGGACTCCTTCGGGTTGGCGTCGACCCACGGATTGGACGTGTCGATGATGCTGAACACCGCCATCCCCGCGGTGACGAAGCGGCCGAGCTGGATCTGTTCGACCTGCGTCGCGATGCCGGACATCGGCGCGCGCATCACCGTGTGGTCGAGGTTGCGCTGGGCCTGATCGAGCGCCGCCTTGGCCTGGGCATAGGGCGGAAATTCCGCCAGCGGCAGCTCCGGATTGCCGAGCAGCTGCGCCCTGGCGGTGGCGATCTTCTGCAGCAGCAACTGGTACTGCGCGCTCGCGGTGACCAGCGCGGTGGACGCATTGTCGAGATCGAGCTGGGAGCCGAAATTGTTCTTCACCAGCGCCGCCTTGCGGTCGACATCGCGTTTCTTCAAGTCCATGCCCTGCTGGGAAAGCTCGGCCATCTGGCGGTAGATTTTGAGGTCGGCGATCAGATTGTCGTAGGTGACGTTGGCCTGCGCGAGGTTGGCCCTGGCCTGCGCGACGGCCAGGCGGAACGGCACCGGATCGATTTCGAACAGCACGTCGCCGGGCGCAACCTGCTGACCCTCCTTGACCACGACCTTTTCGATCTTGCCGGAGATGTCGGGCGTGATCAGCACCTTCTGCGCACCGACATAGGCGTCGTCGGTGCCCACATAGCGCCCGCCGTTGAGATAGAACGTCAGGCCGGCCGCCAGCGCGACCAGTGGCAGCACCACCAGCAGCAGGAAGCGGCGGTAGCGGCGCAAGCCGGCCGTCAATGGGCGACGCGGCGGAGCGGCGTTCGACGGCGCCTCCGGCGATGCGGGACTGCCCTTCTGTTCGGGTGGAAATTTCAGCACGGGATCAGCCATAACGCTGCTCCTTTCGCGGAGGCTCGTTCGCCGGATTCTGAATCGCGTTGCGAACGTTTTCCTTGATCAGGTCGAGTTGGTCGAGAAGGCGGTGGGCATCAGCCGGGCTGATGCCTTCGAGCGCGGTCGCCGTCAGTTCGGAGCGCAGCCCCGCGAGCTTGCCGAGCAGGGGGCGCGCGGCCTTGCGCAGATAGAGGCGGTTGACGCGGCGGTCATTCTGGTCGCCGCAGCGCTCGATCCAGCCATTGTCGCAGAGCTTGTCGATCAGCCGCGTCAGCGTGATGGGCTGCATGTCCATCATCTCGGCGAGTTCGGACTGCTTGAGGCCCTCCGTGCGCTCGACCTTGGCCAGCACCGCCCATTGCGCGCGGGTAATGCCGTAGCGCGCCGCCTGCTTGTCGGCATAGGCGCGCACCATGCGCTGCACCTCGCCGAGGGTAAACAGGAAGTTCACGTCAACTGAACCGCGCATCGGCGCCGCCTCCATAAGCTTGGGATATAATAAGCTTGCTTATGAATTCCGCATGCCGGGTTAACAGGGGCCAGATGCGCTTCCAGCACATGGCTGGGAACCGCGAGCGCCGGGCTTTGGGATTGGCTGGCGAACTGCTACACAATGCACGGATGACCCTGACCAGGCCGACATTTCCCGCGCCCGACCATGACCACGGCCGCTGCACCGCGGAAGCGATGGCCCATGCGGAACAGGTCTGCGCGCGGCGTAACCAGAAATTCACCCCGATCCGCCGCCAGGTGCTGCAGGCGCTGCTGTCGAGCCATCGTCCGCTTGGCGCCTATGAGGTGATCGACGAGCTGGCAAAATCGATGCCGCGGCCAGCGCCCATAACTGTGTACCGGGCTCTCGACTTCTTGATGGAAAACGGCCTCGTTCACCGCATCGAGAGCCGCAACGCATTCCTCGCCTGCGCGCACGACCATGACGAGACCTCGATGGTGGCGTTTCTGATCTGCGACCGTTGCGGCTCGGTCGGCGAAATTCCCGCCGCGCCGATAGCGCAAAGCCTCAATGCGGCGGCGCGCGCATCCGGATTTGCACCAAAACTTTCCGTCGTCGAGATCGCCGGCACCTGCGCTCATTGCCAAGAATAAAAACAACACGGCATCCAAGCCGTGTCGCGAGGAACGATGCCCACTCAAGAGATGTCTCCCTCCCACGGGCGTGCGCTCACCCCGGGCGCCATCGCGCTGGTGCTGATGCTGTGCCTGAGCTGGGGCTTTAATCAGATCGCGGTGAAACTCGCGCTGCCGGACGTGCCGCCGATGATGCAGGCGCTGATCCGTTCGGCCGGCGCATTGCCGGTCATGCTGATCGCCGGCTGGCTGCGCGGGGTGAAATTTTTCGAGCGCGACGGTTCGCTGGTGCCCGGGCTCGTGGCCGGCACGCTGTTCGGCATCGAGTTCGTGCTGATCTTCACCGGGCTGGTATTCACCTCGGCGTCGCGCGCGGCGGTGTTTCTCTACACGGCGCCGTTCTTCGTCGCGCTCGGCTCCTACCAGTTTCTCGGCGAGCGGCTCAGCCTCTTGCAGTGGAGCGGGCTGGGCCTGAGTTTTGCGGGCGTCGCGCTCGCGATCGGTGTGCCGCAGGCCAATGTCGACGCCACGGTGCTGATCGGCGATCTCCTGGTTGTCGTCGGCGGCGCGCTGTGGGGCGCCACGACGCTGATCGCCAAGGGCACCAGGCTGCGCAACGCCGCGCCGGAAAAGGCGCTCGGCTATCAGGTCGCGCTGTCGATCCCGATCCTCGGATTCGCATCGTGGCTGTTCGGCGAAAAGATCACCCACATGCCTGGCGCGCTGTCGATTTCGCTGTTGGCCTATCAGGCGTTCTGGGTGGTCGGCTGCACCTTCGTGCTGTGGTTCGCGCTGATCAAAAGGTATTCGGCAAGCAAGCTGTCGTCGTTCACCTTCGTGACGCCGCTGTTCGGCGTCGTCGCCGCGTACTTCATCATGCACGATACGCTGACCGTGGCGTTCGGCGTCGCCGCGTTGCTGGTGATCGCGGGGCTTTATCTCGTGAACAAGCCGGATCCGAAGGTGGCGCCGGAGCCAAATTTGCCGGCGTGAACCGGCCCGCCCCTTGATGAGGGGCGGCTGAAGAAAGTGAGCCTACCCCGTCTCGATCGGCAGCGACGCATCCTTGGCCCATTCGCCCATCGAGCCGTCGTAGAGCGTGAGATTGTCGTAGCCGAGCCGGTGCAGCAGAAACAGGTCGACGGTGGCCGAGATGCCGCCGCCGCAATAGGCGACCACGCGCTTGTCTTTCGTAATGCCCTGCGCCCTGAATTTCATCTCGGCCTCGTCGAGCGGGATGAACGCCTTGGTCTGCGGATCCAGCAGGGTCGCCGCCGACACGTTGCAACTGTTGGGCACGCGGCCCGGCCGGCCATAGCGGCTCGGCTCCAACCCCTTGTGGAATTGCGGACCGAGCGCGTTGACGACGACGGTGCCGCGATCCGACGTCGCCGCCAGCGTCTGGTGCTTGTCGACGAAAAATCCGTCCCTCGGTCTGGCCGTGAAAGTTGCCGGCTCATATCCGTTGGCCGGCCCGGTTTCGAGCGGACGTCCCTCGAGCTTCCATTTGTCGAGGCCGCCGTCGAGAACCGCGACATTCTCGAAGCCGAGCGATCGCAGCATCCACCAGAACCGCGTCGCCCACATCGGGGTGCCGATGCTGTAAAGCACCACCCGGCTGGCATTGGAGACGCCATGGCGGCCGAAGGCGCGTTCGAGCGAGGCAACATCCGGCATCATGAAGCGCAGCGCCGTATCGGGATCGGAAAACTCGCCCTGCAGATCGAGAAAATCTGCGCCCGGAATATGCCCGGCTTCGAAGGTATGCCGTCCGGGCACCGCCAGATAAGGCTGGCTGGAGCCTTCGGGAGCGGGCTCAAGATAGGTGGTACAATCAAACAGGCGCAGATCGGCGTGGCCCAAGGTGTCCGCAAGTTCCGCGGTGGAGATCAACTCGTCAGGTCCCGGCATGGTCGCCTCCCGTCATTTTCCGGCATGCTAGGGCGCTGACGGGGCTATGAAAAGCCGGCCGGGGCGCATGCCCGCCCTTTCAATCCGGCGATTCCTGTCCAATATAGCGGTTAACGAAAAGGCGAGGTTTGCCGGCCTTGCCGGTGGGCTGCCATGCCGGCCTTAAGATATTGAAAATGAAGCGTAAAACTCCGTATGTGACCGGGCGCACTGCGCTTTCGCCGACCCCTTGGTGAATGTCACCAAAACCTGATATTCGAGACCCCCATGAACAAGCCCGAAATGATCCCGCAAGACGATATCGCCGGCCCCAAGGCGCGGCATCAGACCACCCAGGTCATGGTCGGCAACGTCGCCGTCGGCGGGGGGGCGCCGATCGTCGTGCAGTCGATGACCAATACCGACACCGCCGACGTCGAAGGCACCATTGCGCAGGTCGCGGCCCTGTCGCGCGCCGGCTCGGAAATGGTGCGCATCACCGTGGACCGTGAAGAGGCCGCCGCCGCCGTTCCGCACATCCGTGACGGCCTGCGCAAGCGCGGCATCACCACGCCCTTGATCGGCGACTTCCATTACATCGGCCACAAGCTGCTCGCCGAATATCCGGCCTGCGCGGAGGCGCTCGACAAGTACCGCATCAATCCCGGCAATGTCGGCTTCAAGAACAAGCGCGACACGCAGTTCGCCGACATCATCGAGATCGCCAACAAGAACGACAAGCCGGTCCGCATCGGCGCCAACTGGGGCTCGCTCGACCAGGAACTGCTGACCAAGCTGATGGACGAGAACACCGCCTCGCCGTCACCGCGCGACGCCCGCGCGGTGACGCGCGAGGCCATGGTGCAATCCGCCTTGCTGTCGGCGGCGCGGGCCCAAGAACTCGGCATGCCCAAGAACAAGATGATTCTGTCGGCAAAGGTTTCCGCCGTGCAGGACCTGATCGCGGTCTACCAGACGCTCGCCGAGCGTTCGGATTACGCGATCCATCTCGGCCTCACCGAGGCCGGCATGGGCTCGAAGGGCATCGTCGCGTCGTCGGCGGCACTCGGCATCCTGCTGCAGCAGGGCATCGGCGACACCATCCGCATCTCGCTAACGCCGGAGCCCGGCGGCGATCGGACGCTGGAAGTGCAGGTCGCACAGGAATTGTTGCAGACCATGGGCTTCCGCACCTTCGTGCCGCTGGTTGCGGCCTGCCCGGGCTGCGGCCGCACCACCTCGACCACGTTCCAGGAACTGGCGCGTTCGATCCAGGATTTCATCCGCGATGAAATGCCGACCTGGAAGACGCAATATCCCGGCGTCGAGCAGCTCAACGTCGCGGTCATGGGCTGCATCGTCAACGGCCCCGGCGAATCCAAGCATGCCAATATCGGCATCTCCCTGCCCGGCACCGGCGAAGCGCCGGCGGCGCCGGTCTTTGTCGACGGCAAGAAGTTCCGCACGTTGCGCGGGCCCACCATCGCGGCCGACTTCAAGGCGCTGGTGATCGACTACATCGATCAACGCTATGGCAAGGGCGCCACGACACCTGCGACGACGGCGGCGGAGTAGGGCGCCTCTGCCCTCCCGATTGAATTCGTGTGCGATGGAGCCGCGTCGCTGGCGTAGCCATCGTGCGGGCGCGCCAACCGGCAGAAGGCCGACAACAATCCCAACCGCGGTCGCGAGCCGCCTTGCGCTTCGTTTCGCGTGGACTACGATGTCTCCCAATCAAGAACGATTGGGAGAAGTCCGATGTCTTCGCTGTCCGGCAAGCAGGGGCCGCGCTATCGCCACGCTGCCGCGGAGTCCGACCCTTATGAAACCATCGGCGTCGAGAAGCTGACGCCGATCATCGGCGCGGAAATCTCCGGCGTCGATATCGGCAAGCTGGTGTCGGATGACACGCGCTCCAACCGCCAGATGGACGAGATCCATCGCGCGCTCGCCGAAAATCTCGTGATCTTCTTCCGCGACCAGCACATCACCCCGGCCCAGCACCTCGCCTTCGGCCGCAAGTTCGGCGAGTTGCACGTGCATCCGGCGGCGCCCAACGAGGGCGATCCGGCGCTGATGAAGATCTATGCCGACAAGGATAGCCCACGCGCCAATGGCGAGGGCTGGCACTCCGACGTGTCCTGCGACGTCGAGCCGCCGATGGGATCGATTCTCTACATCAGGCAATGCCCGCCGCGCGGCGGCGACACGCTGTTCGCCAACATGTATGCGGCCTATGAGGCGCTGTCGGACCGGATGAAGACCTATCTCGATGGGCTCACTGCGCTGCATGACGGCGAGCAGACCTATCGCGGGCTTTACGCCAATTACGGCGTCGCCGACCGCCCGGAATATCCGCGCGCCGAGCATCCGGTGGTGCGTACGCATCCGGTGACGGGCAAGAAGGCGCTCTACGTCAACCGCGGCTTCTCCCGTTACATCCTGGGCATTCCGCGCGACGAGAGCGACGCCATGCTGGCCTACCTGTACCAGCATGCGGAAAACCCGCTGTTCCAGTGCCGCTTCCGCTGGACCGAGAACGCCATCGCGTTCTGGGACAACCGCTGCGCCCAGCACCGCGCGATGTGGGACTACTGGCCGCACACACGGTCAGGCACGCGCGTGACCGTCAAGGGCGAGCGGCCGGTTTAGCTCGCTCGGCTGTCCTGTTCACAACGGCTCGTCGTCATCGCCGTGGCGGTCGCGCTTTGGCGTCGCGATGTCTCCGTCCTCGTATTCATCCTCCTCGGCCGGAATGGGCTCCGGCTTCTTCGGCTTGTCCTCGCTCTTTTTCGGAGGTTCGTTCGTTCTGCCGGTGCCGCCCATCTGATGCCTTTTTCCGCCGCATGAATCGGCGTTGCTCTGCATGCCGATTCGGAGTATCGGCATGACACCTATACTGTTGCGTTGGGCCGGCATGTTAGCGCCGGCCACGAAAACTTTCCCGCCCTTTTTGCGGCGTCCCGTCCAAAAGGGCTTTCACACGGAGCCAGCATGAAGAAGCCCGCGCCCTGCGGCGGACGAACCGCAGCCGCGCAAAGCCGTCCGCGCCGACAAGGCGCCGACCACCGGTTACTCGCTGGTGGTGGACGGCCATTTCAAATCGCACTACGACACGGTCGAGGCCGCCGAAGAGGCCGGTATGGCGCTCAAGAACAAGTTTCAGATGCTGCAGGTACAGGTCTACGACGCCGAGAACAAGACGCGCTCGATGATCGACTGGCCAGGGCCGGGATAGGAACGGCCGAGATATTTTTCCTGCTGTTTCTGCTCGTTCCCCCGGCGCGAGGCCGGGGCGATATGATATCGTGTGCGCGGGAGCGGGGCGGGACCAGTTCCGGGTCGCGCGAAGGCGTGCTTCGCGCTCCTGGCCCGAGATGATGTCAGGTTCGCCGTCCGCCGCTCTGCTGGCTCGCGAGCCATTCCGACAAGGCTACCGGTTTCTCGTTCGTCCGCTTGGCGGCGGGCGCCGATTTCCTTGACGATTTGGTCACGGGTACGCGTTTTGGCTCGGCGGCCTCGCGTGCCAGCCGCAACGCTTTCAGCCGTGCCATGTTGTCAAGCACCGCCTTGGAGGCGGCATCGCGCTCGGCCTTGGCGGATCTGGCGTCCTCGGCTGCCTTCGCCGCCTTGTCGGCGCGATCACGGTCCTCCTGGCTCATGGCGCAGCGCTCTTCGGTTGATCGTCCATGTCGTGTCTCCGAAATGACGACAGATGTCGTCGAGCGGTCCCGGCGGCGGTGTATCACAGATCGGGAAACTGAGAATGTAATTTTCGTGCGAAATAATCGCCGGTGATTTTCAAATCAATCCGCGTGTTGGCGCTGCCACTGCGTCGACAAGTCGCTGCAGGCCGGCCCGGCGCGCACGCCGAACCGGCCGTTGCGGTCAGAACGTCGCGCCGGCCCTCACCATGTAGCTGCGTCCCGGCAGCGGATAGGCTGCGAAGCGTCCAGGCGTGAAAGAACTGGCAATGGCGTAGTCGTAGTATTGCGCATCGAACAGATTGTTGACGCTCAGCGACCAGAAGAAGCGATCGTAGGCGCCGCTCAGTTTCAGATCGACGGTCGCGTCCGCCGGAATCTTTCGCTGGGCGTTGGCCTGGTCGTTGTCCATGGTGCGTTCGCTCCAGGCCCGCACCGTGGCGTCGAACACCAGATAGTTCTGCCAGATGTTCCAGGTCACGCCGCCGCTCGCAGTATAGCGCGACACGAGCGGCACGTCCTTGCCTTCGAACTCGCCCTCGCGGAACACGGCACGAGTATAGGCCACGCCGCCGCGCAGCGTCACGGTGTCGCTGACGCGCAGCGAGGCGCTGGTCTCCGACCCGTAGCGTCGGGTCGGGTCGAGGTTGACGTTGTAGAACAGCACTGGATTGAACTGGATTTCGTTTTCGAGATCCATGTTGTAGATGCTGGTTTGCATCTGGAAACCGCCGCTCTTGATGCGGAACCCGCCTTCGATGTCGTGTGAGGTCTGGGTCTTCAGCCCGAAGTCGCCGGGGATCGGCAGGAAGAAAGGCGCGGGTCCGAATGCCGGGCCGGAGGAAACACGCTCGTCGACGGTCGGAGTTCGGAACGCGCGTGCGGCGCGGCCGAACACCGAGAACACGTCGTTGAAGCGATGCTCAAGGCCGGCGTGCAGCGCGTATTGCGTCTCGTTGCTGTTCAGCGGGGAAGCCTGCGCGCCGCAGTTGAAAAACGTGGTACAGCCCGGCGCGTTGGGATCGTATCGGTCCCTCGCACTGAGGCTCGTGTTCTGCACTCTGGCGCCGTAGGAGAAATCTGTCGTCGGCAGAAGGCCCAGGGTTTGCTGCCAATAGCCGGCCAACGTCTGTTGCGACAGATCGTAGGTATGGTCCGCAGAAAGGCCGCGGAACACGCCGCGCTCCTGGTTGAACGTCGCATCGTAGTAATCGATGCCGGTGAGGATCTGCGAAGGCATCCCGAACATCGCGTTCCTGATGCTCAGGCGCGGGGTGATCGACCAAGTCTGCAGAGTCGCATCATTGTAGGTTGAGGAGAAACTCGGAAGCGGCGAGGCCGCCGCTCCGGCGCCGAAGAAAGCGCTTTGGGTGTCCTTCTTGCGTACGCCGCCATCGATGATGAGTTCCGCACCGTTCCACAGCGTCTTGGTAAAGCCTGCCGTGGCGCTGGCGCCCTGTTGATTGCCGTAGTCAAACGGCGTGGCGGCGCCGCGGCGGTTCGTGACCAGTTCGTTCAGGTTGATCGAGGGATCGACGAAGCGGCCGCCGGGCAGGCCGAGCTTCTGGTCGTCGCCGGTGACGGTCAGGAAGGCCTTGAGGTCTGGCGTCGTGTAGTTGAGATTACCGACCCCGTTGCGCTGGTCGAGTGCGTTGTTTTCGCGATAGCCGTCGGACTTGATGGCGTTGCCGTAGAACGACGTGGACCAGGGTCCCGAATTCGCAGCCACAGAGAGGCTGGCCAGACGCTGGTTGAACGATCCGTAGCCGGCTTCGACGCGCCCTGCAACGGGCGGGCCGCCGACACCGTTCTTCAGGACAATGTTGATGACGCCGCCGACCGCATTGTCGCCGTAGAGCACGGCGCCGCTGTTGCCACGGGTGATTTCGACGCGCTCGATCGAATTGAGCGGGATTGTCGAGAGATCGACACCGGCCATGTCAATGTCGTTGAGCCGGCGGCCGTTGACCAGGACCAGGGTGTTGGCGGTGGCGAACGCGCCGAAGCCGCGGATGTCCACCGACGTCTTGGCGCCGTTCACGCCGCCGAACAGATTGGTCAACTGGACGCCCGGTGCCTGCGCGATGATCTCGGGCAGCGTCTGCGATGGCGAATGCGCGATCTGGTCTGCGGTGATCACCGTCGATGACGCGCCGACGATGCCGTTGAAATGCCGGATGCCCGCTCCGCCGGCGTCAGCCGTGCCGGAACCTACGCCGTCGGAAATCCCCGTGCCGGCGCCGCGCGAAGGTCGCGTCGAGCGTGCTGGACGCGTCGTCCCGCTGCCGTCGGCTTCAAGCGGCCGGGCGCGGGTCTTGTTCTGGTCGGTTGGGGCACTGACCTCGACCGGAGGAAGGGTCGTGGCCAGCGTTTGCGCCGATGCGTGTGCGCCGCTCAGCGCCACGATGCTGCTGGCGAACAACAGCGCGCGGCGCCGCTTGGCGGGTGTGGTGGAAGACATGAACTTGGACCTCGGTATGACGTCAGTGGCACGTCACAGCGAACCAAGTCTCACCCGGCTGCTTTGAACAGCGAGGTGAGGCCAAATGCCTGTACTCCCCGACCGGCATCTTCGCGTGTGACCACGGCTGACGGCAGGTCTCCTGGCTCACGGGTCGTTACCCCATCGTCGCCTTCCCAGGACCGAGATTCCCAGTGGCACAGGACGAAGGATTCGCCGCTTACAGTTGCGGGGGCAGCTGCGGAATAGGGGAAATCCCCGCACCGCATTCCCTTTTGATCCCCAAACGGGAACCGTCAGAAACTAAGGTAGGATTTTGTCAAAGTACGAGTCAATCCAGTCTGGCGCGCCGCGCCATCCTCGCTGGACGAGTGCGCTATTTTTGCCGCATGAGGCGTCGGATGGCGCCTGTACCGGGGCGGGCAAAACTGCTTAGGAGCATGGTCCGGAAAAGTGCGTACCCGGCTTTCCGAGGATCATGCTCAAACCGAAGAAGTTGACGATTGATGAGTGTTGAGGCTGCAACCCTGACCCGTGACGATGCCGCGCGCCGCAGGATTGGCGCGACCACGGCGCTTGTCGCCCTCGTCGGGCTGCTGGCGCTGGTCTCGCTCGGCATCGGCCCGGTGCGGCTGTCGCCGCTGGCGGTGACGGAAGCACTGTTCGGCGGAGGCAGCGAGGTCTCGCAGGTGATCGTCCGCGAAATCCGCCTGCCGCGGACGCTGCTGGCGCTGGCGATCGGCGGCATATTGGGACTGTCGGGCGCGGCGTTGCAGGGCCTGCTGCGCAATCCGCTGGCGGCACCCGAACTGTTCGGGGCCCCGCAATCGGCCGCCTTCGGCGCCGTGCTGGTGATCGCGTTGGGACTGGCCGATGTGCGTTCCTATGCGCTGCCGGTCGCTGCGATCATCGCGGCGTTCGGCTCGGTGTTCATGCTGCTCTCGATCGCCGGACGCAATGCCGGCCTGCTGATCCTGATCTTGGCGGGGCTGGCGATCTCGAGTTTTGCGGGTGCCGCCACCGCGCTGGTGATGAACCTCGCGACCAATCCCTTCCTGGTGCTGGAGATCGCGTTCTGGCTGCTCGGTTCGCTGGACGACCGCAGCTTTCAGCATGTCATGCTGGCGTTTCCCTTCATCATTGCCGGTGGGGCGATGTTGCTCAGCCAGCGCCATGCCTTTCGCGCGCTGAGCCTCGGCGAGGAGACCGCGCAAAGTCTCGGTGTTGACGTCGGCCGGCTGCGGCTGTTCGTGATTTCGGGCGTGGCCCTCGGTGTCGGCGGCGCGGTTGCGGTCACCGGCGCCATCGGCTTCATCGGCCTGGTCGCGCCGCACCTGATGCGGCCGTTGATGGGCCATGATCCGGGCCGGCTACTGCTGCCAAGCGCGCTCGCCGGCGCGGCGCTGCTGCTGGCGGCCGACATCGCGGTGCGCGTCATCCCCTCGACCTCGGACATCAAGGTCGGCGTGCTGACCTCGATCATCGGCGTGCCGTTCTTCCTCTATCTGATCATGCGCGAACGCCGCGCGCTCGGCGGAGGCGTCGCATGAGCGGGGTGCTGCTGACGACGAAGCGATTGAACGTGCGGCTCGGCAGCCGTGTGGTTTTGAAAGACGTTACGCTCGCGTTGTCGCCGGGACATCTGGTGGCGCTGCTCGGGCCGAACGGGGCCGGCAAGACCACGCTGTTGCGGGCGCTGGCGGGATTGATCCCGTCCGAGGGCGCGATCGAGATCGGTGGCGTGGCGCTGTCTTCGCTTCCGCTGCGCGAACGCGCCAAGCGCTTTGGGTATCTGCCGCAGGGGCATGTCGTGCACTGGCCGCTGCCGGTGCGCGATATCGTGGCGCTCGGCCGCTATCCGCACGGCGCCACCGACCCGGCGCGGCTGTCGCCCAAAGACCGCGACGCGGTGCTGCGCGCGATGCGGGCGGTGGACGTGATCGATTTCAGCGGCCGCCGCGTCACTGAGTTGTCCGGCGGCGAACGCAGCCGCGTGGCGCTGGCCCGCGCGTTGGCGGTGGAGGCGCCGGTCATCCTCGCCGACGAGCCGACCGCCTCGCTCGACCCGCGGCACCAGATCGACGTCATGAAGAATTTGCGTACGACCGCCGACTCCGGCGTACTCGTCATCGTCGTGACGCACGATCTCGGACTGGCCGCACGCTTTGCCGATCATGTGCTGGTGCTGCGCGAAGGCCGGTTGGTGTCGCAAGGTGCGCCGGCGGAGGCGCTGTCCGATCATGTCATGGCCGACGTGTTTCGCATTTCGGCCTATCGCACGGAATTCCGGCGCGAGGCCGTGATCGTACCGTGGGCGGACATTTGATGCGGCGTCTCGTATCGTTGGCGGCGATGCTGACGCTCGTGTTGCCGGTCGCTGCCGCTCCGGCCGCCACCCTGCCGCGCCTGGTCTCGATGAATGTCTGCACCGATCAACTGGTGCTGACGCTGGCCGATCCCGAACAGATTCTGGGGCTGAGCCGGTTTTCCCGCGACGGCTGGCAATCGAAGGCGGGCGATCTCAGCCGCTATCCGGCGCTGTCGGGCGGCGCCGAGGACGTGCTGCTGATCAAGCCCGACCTCGTCGTCGCCAGCGCGTTCGACAAGCGCGCGACGCGCGAACTCTTGAAGGCCAAGGGCCTTCGACTTGCCGAACTCGCCGTGCCGCGCACCCTCGACGAAGCGCGGCAGCAGATCCGCGAAGCCGGCGACATCACCGGGCATCCCGATCGCGCCGCGGCGGAAATCGCACGACTCGATGCCGCGTTGGCGCGCGCCCGGCAGGCGGTTTCGAAGCGCCATTTTCGCGTGCTGCCGGTCTCGCGCCGCGGCTGGGTTGCCGGCAGCGACAGCTTCATGGGGTCGCTGCTCGGCGAAGCCGGCCTGCGCAGCGCCGCCGGCGATCTCGGTTTCAACTTCGGCGGCTTCGCTTCGCTGGAAGCGATCGTGAATCTGCGGCCGGACTTCATCGTGGTGTCGCAGGCCGGCGATTACGCGCGAGACGACGGCCAGGCTTTCCTGCTCCACCCGGCGTTGGAGCGCTTCTATCCGCCGGAAAAGCGCATTGTGATTCCGGAGCGGCTGACCGAATGCGGCGGCGTGCTGCTCGCCGATGCGCTGGATGCGCTGGCGGCCGAACTGACGCGGGTGAGCCGGTAGGTTCGTGGATGGCGCCACTACCCCGTTGACCGATTCCGGGCCCCGCGTCCCCGCACCATGATCAGCATGGCGGCCGTCAGTTCCACCGCGATACAGCCGTAGAACGGCAGCGTGTAGCTGCCCGAGAGATCGCGCAGCAGTCCGATGACGCCGGGGCCGAACGCATAGGTGATCTGGTTGATCGCGGTGATCAGGCTGACCAGCACGCCGAACGAACGCGGATCGAACTCGCGCTGCACGATCAGCGCCGGCAGCGTGATCAGATTGCCGACCGAGAAGCCGAACAGCGCGCAGGCGGCGATCAGCGCGTAGTCGCGATGGATGTTGATGACGACCACCAGCGCGATAGCCTGGCTGACAAAGGACAGCGCGGACGCCAGCCGCTGGTTCATCCGGTCGATCACGAAGGAGAACAGCACACGGCCAACCACCGCCATCGCGGTGAGCAGCGCCATCGCGACCGTCGCCTGTTGTCGCCCGATCACGGAATCCAGAAACGAGATCAAATGGACGATGAAGCCGACCTGCGCGAACAGCACCAGCGCGAAGGCCGATGACACCGAGAGGAAGCCGATATCGCGAAATGCGCGGGCGCGAATCTGCGTCGCCGACGGCGCGTCCCCCGCCGCAACGGCGCTTGCGCTCGCATGGACCGGCGGCTGTCCGACGAACAGCAGGATCACCGGAAGCATGACCACGACCATCACGGCGGCCGCGGCGGTCATGCCGCCGGAGAAGCCGAAATGGCCGATCGCCGCCACCAGCAGCGGCACGCCGGCGATGCCGCCAAAGCTCGCGCCGTTCAGCGCCAGGCTGATCGCCATGCCGCGCTTCCTGTCGAACCAGAGGCCCAGCGTGTTGGTGATCATGCCGAGGCTGGTGCCGGCCCAGCCGAAGGCGAGCATGGCATTGGCGAGATAGAGCTGCCAGGGCTCGCGCACCTGCCCGATGCCGACGGCAGCGACCGCCATGGTGCAGATGCCCGCGAGCATGCAGTTGCGCGGACCAAAAGCCTTGATCGCCTCGCTGACGAAGACGACAAGCGCCGCGCCCGAGAGATAGAAGAACGTCGTGCCTGCCGAAATCAGCGACGCCGGCCAGCCGTACGAGCGCTGCAACTCGGCGACATAGACGCTCTGGCCGTAGAAGCCGAACGCCCAGCCGAACGTCGCCAGCAGGAAGCAGACCACGACGATGCGCCAGCCATCGTAGCGGATCGAGGTTTCATCTGACGGCATGCGCTTGCGGGCGTCCAAAGCGGTTCTTCTTGTTCGTTCTCTCACCGTCATGGCCGGGCTTGTCTCGGCCATCCACGTCTTTGCAACAGCCAGAAAGAAGGACGTGGATGCCCCGGTCAAGCCCGGGCATGACGACGACGGTTAGCAGAGCGAATCAAGAATTGCTTCGCTGACGACCGAACTGTCAGCAGATGTCATCAGGTGGCCGTCTGCCGGATTTGCAGATGAACTCGAATGCCCAGTGGATCGCGACGCGATCCCGCGGGGCGGGGGTCTCAGCGATTCATGGCGACACGATGAAATCGGGAGGCCGAGCGATTAGCCGGCGCAGACGGGTGGCGCCATGCACCCGCCTAAGGCTCTGAAAGCTTCGAGCGAACCTAAGGTCTCTCGAACACCAAGATCATGTTGTTGGCGGGCATCGGCACGGTTTCGATCAGCGAAAGGCCCGCGGATGCCGCAAGCTTTTCGAGATCGGCGATGTCGCGCACGCCCCATTCGGGGTCCTGCTGGCGCAGGCTGGTGTCGAATACGGCATTGCTCATGGCGGTGTGCTTGCCGTCGCGCTTGAAGGGGCCATAGAGAAACAGCCGCCCGCCGATGCCAAGAAAACGTCCGGCGCCGGCGAACAGGCCTTCGGCGACGCGCCAGGGCGCGATGTGGACGACGTTGGCGCAGAACACCGCGAGCAGTTTTGCCGGACCGCTGCCGTCCTGCATCGCCCGGCACCAGGCTGGATCGGAGAGATCGATGCGCAGCGGCGGACGGATGTTCGGCAGCGCCGAATGCGCCCGCCACGCCTCGATACTCTTCAGGTGGTTCGCGTTGAGGTCGCTCGGCCACCACATGATACCGGGAGCGTGCGTTGCAAAGTGCACGATGTGCTGGCCGGTGCCGCTGCCAACCTCGACCACGTCGCCGGCTTTGCTGGCGAGGAACTTTTCCAGCAAGGCCCAGATCGGTTCGTGATTGCGATGGAACGCCGCCGCATCGAGCCGGCCGTCGGGTTCGACCGGCCGGCCGTCCTTGCCAAACTCCACCACAAAGTTGGCCATGCTAGCCTCGCTTGAAAATCGTCATGGCCTGAACATGAGGATGCGACGCATTACGTCAACTCGCCGCAGTAAATTTCCTTCAGCGCCTGGAGCAGTCGCAGCGCGCGAGGATCGGCCACGCGATAGTGCAGGGTCTGCGCCTCCCGGCGGAACTCGACCAGCTCGTCGGCGCGCAGCTTTGCCAGATGCTGCGACAACGCAGACTGGCTCAGTTTCACGGCGCGGGCCAGTTCGCCGACGGTCATCTCGCCGCGAGCCGCCAGGAAGCAAAGGATCAGCAGCCGTTTCTCGTTGGCCAGCATCTTCATGAGCTGCGCGGCCTGGTCCGCCTGCTTGGTCAGTTTCCGCAGTGCCGCCGCATCGTCGGTATCGGGGGTGGCGCGTGTCTCTCTGGCTGTCGCCGCGGCTGCTCTCATATCGTCCAATCCGGCAAGTTTTACGCACCTGCAGGGCGCGCACGGGACATTAACGTCCGAAGTTTAGCGTTGACTAAATTACAGAATGTGGATTCCGGTCCAAAAGCAAGGACAATGCGGTGAGGGGGCCGCAGGGGGAAGAAACCGTGCAGCCGCCGCGTCCGCCAAACAGGCGGAGGCGCTGGCAAGTTTCGATCTTTCAGGCCAGCAGCGAGAATACGCGCCGGAGAGTTGGGAAATTCGCCAGCGGATGATCCGGGATGGCGGAAGCCGGTTTTTCGCCAAGATCATGTCCGAAAATCGAAATTCGTTACGATGCGCGGAGACCCGCTATGACCATCCGCCGCCGCGATTTTCTGACGTTCGCAGGCGCCGCCACCCTTTCCGCCAGCGTGCCGCCGCTCCGGGCGCAGACCACCGACGGCAATGCCGGCGTCTATGACCTGGAACGTTTCGGTAACGCGCGCATCCTGCACATTACCGATACCCATGCGCAACTCAGGCCGGTGTACTTCCGCGAGCCGAGCGTCAATATCGGCGTCGGACCGATGCGGGGCAAACCGCCGCATCTGGTCGGAAAGGCCTTTCTCGACCGCTTTGGAATCCGACCCGACAGCGCGGACGCCTATGCGTTCACCTCAATCGAGTTCGAGAAGGCCGCCGGCCGGTTCGGCAAGCTTGGCGGATTCGCGCATCTGAAGACGCTGGTCGACCGCATGCGCAGCGAGGCCGGTTCGGGCCGCGCGCTGCTGCTCGACGGCGGCGATCTCTGGCAGGGCACCGGCCTTGCCAACGCACTGCGCGGCGCGGACATGGTGGACGCGGCCAACCTGCTCGGCATCGAGGCGATGACCGGCCATTGGGAGTTCACCTATGGCGAAACGGCGCTTCGCGCCAACCTCGCGCGCTTCAAGGGCGAATTCCTGGCACAGAACGTTTTCCTCACCGAGGAAGCCGCCTTCAACGACGCCAAAGCCTTCGATCCGGCGTCAGGACGCGTGTTCAAGCCGTCCGTCATCAAGGAGATCGGCGGGCATCGCGTTGCCGTGATCGGGCAGGCATTTCCCTATGTGCCGATTGCGCATCCGAAGCGTTTTACGCCCGACTGGAAGTTCGGCATCCGCGACGATGAACTGCAGAAGCTCGTCGACGGCCATCGCGCCGCCGACAAGGTCGATGCCGTCATTCTGCTGTCCCACAACGGCATGGACGTCGACCTCAAGCTGGCCAGCCGCGTCACCGGCATCGACGTCATTCTCGGCGGTCATACCCACGACGCGGTGCCGCAGCCGGTCGCCGTGAGCAATCCAGGCGGCGTCACGCTGGTGACCAACGCGGGCTCGAACGGCAAGTTCCTCGCCGTGCTGGATCTCGAGCTCGGCAAGGGCAAGGTCAAGAACGTGCGATACCGGCTGCTGCCGGTGTTTTCGGAACTGCTGAAACCCGATCCGGCGATGCAGGCCCTGATCGAGAAACTGCGCGAGCCGCAGTCGGCGGCATTGGCGGAAAAAGTCGGCGTTGCCGACCGCCTGCTCTATCGTCGCGGCAATTTCAGCGGCAGCATGGATCAGCTGATCTGCGATGCGCTGCTCGGCGAACTCGACGCCGAGATCGCGCTGTCGCCGGGTTTTCGCTGGGGCACCACCGCGCTGGCGGGGCAGCCGCTGATGATGGAAGACGTGATGGCGCAGGCCGCCGTCAGCTATCCCGAGACTTACGTCCAGCGCATGACGGGCGGCCAGATCAAGGATGTGCTGGAAGACATCTGCGACAACCTCTTCCACCCCGATCCCTATTACCAGCAGGGCGGCGACATGGTCCGCGTCGGCGGCCTCGCCTACACCTGCGATCCGAACGAGACGCTAGGCAAGCGGATATCCGACCTCAAGCTCGACAACGGTCACGCGTTGCAGGCCGGCAAGCACTACAAGGTGGCCGGATGGGCCTCCGTCAACGAGCAGGCCGGCGCGCCGGTCTGGGAGGTGGTCGCCAGGCATCTGCGGTCGGGCAAGCCGCCGAACCGGGCCGCTCCCGGCGTGACGCTGAAAGGTATCGAGGACAATCCAGGCATCGCGGGGCAGGGATGAAGGGTTCCATCCTTCGAACCGCAATCGCCGTAGAAGATGGCGGTTTGAGAAGGCCCAAGAACTTAGAATAATATCCTGCGCGAGGCGTCCATTGTGAGAGCGCGGCAGGAGCCATGATCTTTCGTCAGCTTTTCGACAGCGTATCCGGTACCTACAGCTATTTGCTGGCGAGCCGGACCGGCGGCGAGGCGCTGATCCTCGACCCCGTGCTGGAGAAGGCCGATCGCTATTGCCAGCTGCTGCGCGAGCTCGATCTGCGGCTGGTCAAGGCGGTCGATACCCATCTGCACGCCGACCACGTCACCGGGCTCGGCGAACTGCGCGACCGCACCCAGTGCATCACCATCATGGGCGAGCAGAGCAAGGCCGACGTGGTGTCGATGCGGGTCGCCGACGGCGACCGGGTGACGATCGAGGGGCTCAGCCTCGACGTCATGTACACGCCGGGCCACACCGACGATTCCTATTCCTATCTGATGGGCGACCGCGTCTTCACCGGCGACACGCTGCTGATCCGCGGCACCGGCCGCACCGATTTCCAGAACGGCTCTTCGCGCGCCCAGTACGAATCGATCTTCAACCGGCTGCTGAAGCTACCGGAGGAAACGCTGGTGTTTCCCGCGCACGACTACAAGGGCGACACGGTTTCCACCATCGGCGAGGAGAAGCGCTACAATCCGCGGCTGCAGGTCCGCAACGTCGACGAATATATCGAGTTGATGGCGAACCTGAAGCTGCCCAATCCGAAGATGATGGACGTGGCGGTGCCGGCCAACATGCATGTCGGTCTGCACCAGGAAGACCTTGCCAGGCAGGGGCTGGCGCTCACCGCCCGCGACGCCATCAACGGCCTCGGCCGGCCCGACATCCTGCTGGTCGATCTGCGCGAGGCCGGCGAGCGCGCCAAGCACGGCACGATTGCGGGCGCACTGCATGCGCCGTATCCCGGTATTGCCGACAGCCTGAAGCCCGGCGGCATGTTGCGCGAGGTCGCCGCCGCCACCGGCCGCCGCGTGGTGTTCTTCTGCGCGTTCGGCGAACGCTCGGCGATGGCGGTGGCGGCTGCGAAGAATGCGGGGCTGGCCAACACCGCCCATATCGAGGGCGGAATCGATGCGTGGAAGAAGGTGGGCGGACCGGTCGAGCTGCGGTGACGGCGAGACCTATACCGCGCGCGCCCGCAGCAGGTCCGCCAGATCCAGCCGCTTCGTAAACATTGCGAGCGATCCATCCCCCGCGCGCGGCCATTCGACCTCGGGCCGGTCGCGATAGAGTTCGACGCCGTTCTGGTCGGGATCGCGCAGGTAAAGCGCCTCGCTGACGCCGTGGTCGCTGGCGCCGTCGAGTTCGATGCCAGCCTGCATCACGCGATACAGCGCATCCGCCAGCGCCGCGCGCGTAGGGTAAAGGATGGCGGTGTGAAACAGCCCGGTGGTGCCCGGCGGCGGTGGGTGGCCGCCCTTGCTCTCCCAGGTGTTGAGCCCGATGTGGTGGTGATAGCCGCCGGCGGAAATGAACGCCGCGGCGTCGCCTATCCGCTGCATCACCTCGAAGCCGAGCACGCCGCTATAGAAGCCTAGCGCACGCTCGAGATCGGCGACCTTGAGATGGACATGGCCGATCCGGGTACCGGCAATGACGGGTGGGTTTTGGGGCATATCCTCTCCATTCGCGCGAACGCCTCGTCCATATCCGGGAAGGCCTCACACCAGATATGGGTCGAACTCAGGGAAGGAAGAGTCGCCTCTCCGAAACTCAGCGTTTCCGATGAGGTGTCCAAGGTTCAATCGTGCCCATTTTCTGAACGCGTGCTCTTCAAACGCATTGCGAGAAAATGGAGGCCTCACGCCAAATCCGACACTTCGCCTTCCGGCAACCCAAACTCGAACGTATTCAGCGTCATCGACACCATCGTGTAATAGCCGCACAACCCGATCACCTCGACCACGCCGCGCTCGGTGAGCAGCTTCACTGCCTCGTCGTACAGCGCCTTCGACACGCCCTTGCCCTCGTGCAGTGACCTGGCGAGATCGTAGATCATCTGCCCCTTGGGATCGTCGAACTTTGGCGTGCGGCGATCGCGGATGTCCTCGATGATCTTCGGATCCATGCCGCCCTTCAGCGCCAGGCGCTTGTGCGCGAACCATTCGTAATGCGAAGTCCAGTGTCGCGCCGTGACAAGAATGGCGATTTCGGACAGCTTTGCCGGAAACATCGTGTTGAAGCGAAGCTGCTCGCCGAGCCGCGTTGCGTGCCGCGCCATGTCGGGGCTGTTGAGCCAGGCCATCATCGGCGCCGGCGGGGCGCCGCGCTTGCCGGCAATAGCCTCGTCATAGGTTTCCTTTTGCTCGGCGCTCATTTCGCCAGGCGAAAGCAGTTTCAGCCGCATGCTCGTTTCCTCATGTTTTTCAGTCGTTCCGCTCTGCGCTTACACCCGATTGCATGCCATGACCACTGTACCGGCGGCATGGCCTAACGCCAGACATATGTTGAATTCCGCGATCTGACCGTTAAGGTCGACGACAAGGATCCAAACTGGAAACGCCACATGTCCGATCTGGAAACATTCCGCCGTGAGACCCGCGCCTGGCTGGAGGCCAATTGCCCGCCGGAGATGCGCCGTCCGATGACCGCTGACAGCGACACCTATTGGGGCGGTCGCAACGCAAAATTCTCGTCCGAGCCGCAGCGGCTCTGGTTCGAGCGGATGCGCGACAAGGGCTGGACCGTGCCGGACTGGCCGAAGGAATATGGTGGCGGCGGCCTCGACCGCGCCGAGCACAAGGTGCTGCGCGAGGAAATGGCTGTCATGGGCGCGCGCCCGCCGCTGTCGAGTTTCGGCATCTGGATGCTCGGGCCGGCGCTGCTCAAATACGGCAACGACGCGCAGAAGAAGGAGCACCTGCCGAAGATCGCCGCGGGCCTGATCCGCTGGTGCCAGGGCTATTCCGAGCCGAACGCCGGTTCCGACCTCGCCTCGCTGCAGACCCGCGCCGAGAGCGACGGCGACGACTACATCATCAATGGCCAGAAGATCTGGACGTCGTATGCCAACTACGCCGACTGGATCTTCTGCTTGGTGCGCACCGATCCGGCGGCGAAGAAGCATGACGGCATCAGCTTCATCCTGTTCGACATGGCCTCGAAGGGAGTGACGACAAAACCGATTCTCCTGATCTCTGGCTATTCGCCGTTCTGCGAGACATTTTTCGACAATGTCCGGGTGCCGAAATCGCATGTGGTCGGTACCGTCAACCGCGGCTGGGACGTCGCCAAATATCTGCTGCAGCACGAGCGCGCGATGATCTCGGGCATGGGCGAGCGCGGCGTCGGCCGGCCGCTCGGCCAGGTCGCCGCCGATTCGATCGGCGCCGATGCCCAAGGGCGGCTCGATGACGCGATGCTGCGTAGCCAGATCTCGACCTTCGAGATCGATGAAGCGGCACTTTCGGCCGCCGCCGAACGCGCGGTCGATCTGGCCAAGGCCGGCCAGTCGCACCCGGCGTTCTCCTCGGCGATGAAATATTACGGTACCGAGCTGAACAAGCGCCGCCACGAAATCCTGATGTCGGCCGGCGGCATCGACGCGCTGGAATGGGAAAGCGACCGTTCGAAGAACGGCGCCCGCCCGCGCGCCTGGCTGCGTACCAAGGCCAACTCGATCGAGGGCGGCACGTCGGAGGTGATGCTCGGCATCGTCGCCAAGCGCATCCTCGATCTGCCGGTCGGAACAGCGATT
>CAZSRR010000002.1:0-189101 GCA_964609175.1 uncultured Bradyrhizobium sp. | reverse complement strand
TCTGCCGTCATGGCCGGGCTTGTCCCGGCCAAATGCACGGGACATCTAGCGCGAAGACGCGCTTCTGCCCGAGCATGACGGGTTCACACAGCAACGTGATCACTCAATTCGGATATTCCCTCAATGGCCCTCGTCCTCACAGAAGAACAATCCATGCTGCGCGACAGCGCGCGCGGCCTCATCAGCGACAAGGCGCCGGTGGCGCATCTGCGGGCCTTGCGCGACGGCAAGGACGCCACGGGCTTTTCCCGCGACCTCTGGAAAGCCTTCGCCGACATGGGCTTCTCCGGCCTGCTGGTGCCGGAGAATTTTGGCGGCAGCGGGCTGGGCTATGTCGAGGCCGGCGTGGTGATGGAGGAAATCGGCCGCACGTTGATGCCGTCGCCGTTCCTGTCCACCGCGGTGCTGGGGGCCTCGGCGCTGTCGCGCGGCGGCAGCCAGGCGCAGAAGTCGGCGCATCTGCCGAAGATCGCGGATGGCTCGCTGCTGGCTGCGCTTGCGGTCGACGAAGGCACAAAACACCGCCCGCTCAATATCGACCTGCAGGCAGTGCGCTCCGGCAACGGGTTTAAGCTCAGCGGCGCCAAGGCGCTCGTGGTCGACGGCCACACCGCCGATCTCCTGATCGTCGCCGCCCGCACCGGCGGCGCCGTCGGCGAGCGCAACGGGCTGACGCTGTTCCTGGTCGATCCCAAGACCAAAGGCGTTGCGATCGAACGCACGGTGATGGTCGATTCGCACAACGCCGCGCGGATCGAGTTCAGCAATGTCGAGGTCGACGCCGACCACGTCCTCGGCGAGGTCGATCATGGCGGGGCGCTGTTGGACGGTGTGCTCAATATCGGCCGCGGCGCGGTCGCCTCCGAAATGGTCGGCCTGAGCGAGGAGGTGTTCGGCCGCACCGTCACCTATCTCAAGGAGCGCAAGCAGTTCGGAAAACTGATCGGCGAATTCCAGGCGCTGCAGCACCGCGCCGCCCAGCTCTACATCGACATCGAAATCACCCGCGCCGCGGTGCTGAAGGCGCTGCAGATGCTCGACCGCGATTTCGACGGCGCTGCCGCAGCGATCGCGGTCGCAAAAGCCCGCGCGGGCACCACGGCGACGCTGGCGGTGCAGGAAGGCGTGCAGATGCACGGCGGCATGGGCATGACCGACCAGTTCGACATCGGTTTCTTCATGAAGCGCGCGCGGGTGTGCCAGGAACTGTTCGGGGATAGCAATTATCACGCAGATCAATTGGCGCGGATGAAGAGTTATTAGTTAGACCAGTTCGTCGTCATGGCCGGGCTTGACCCGGCCATCCACGGCTTTTGCTCCCCACGACAAGCCAGAACGTGGATGCCCGGGACAAGCCCGGGCATGACGAGGATCGTTGGCCTGTAACTAAAATCCTACCGTATCGGCGGCGCGTACTGGATGCCGCCGTTGCTCCACAGCGAGTTCAGCCCGCGCGGGATCTTCAGCTTCGAGCCTTCGCCGACGTTGCGCTCGTAGACCTCACCGTAATTGCCGACATGGCGGATGATGCGCGCGGCCCAGTCCTTGGGCAGGCCGAGGTCTTCGCCATAGGCGCCCTCGGTGCCGACCAGCCGCATCACGTCGGGCTTCTTCGATTTCAGCGCCTCGTCGATGTTCTTCGACGTGATGCCGAGTTCCTCGGCGTTGATCATCGCATACAGCGACCACTTCACGATCATCATCCAGTCGTCGTCGCGCTGGCGCACCACGGGCGCGAGCGGTTCCTTGGAGATGACGTCGGGCAGGATGACGTGGTCGCTCGGCTGGATCAAATTGAGCCGCAGCGCATAAAGCTGCGAGATGTCGGCGGAGAAGGTGTCGCACTTGCCGCTTTCATACGCCTTGAGCACGTCTTCCAGCTTGGCGAACTTCACTTCCGTGTATTTCATGTTGTTGGCGCGGAAGTGGTCGGCGGCGTTGAGCAGGTTGGTCGTCCCTTCCTGCACGCAGACCTTGCTGTTGTTGAGGTCGAGCGCGGAATCGATGTTGCGCGAGCGCGGCAGCATGAACCCCTGGCCGTCATAATAGGCGACCGCCGGGAAATAGAGCGCGTAGTTGCTCTCGCGCGACATGCTCCAGGTGGTGTTGCGGACGAGGATGTCGACGGTGCGGTTCTGCAGTTCCTTGAAGCGTTCGTTGGCGTCGAGCGGAACGAATTTCGCCTTTTTCGGATCGTCGAAGATCGCTGCCGCCACCGCGCGGCAGAAGTCGACATCGAAGCCGGTCCAGTCGCCCTTGTCGTCGGGAATCGAGAAGCCGGGCAGGCCCTTGTTGACGCCGCACAATACTTCGCCGCGGCGGATGGTGCGCTTCAGCGTCTTGGTGTCGTAGCGCTCATAGGTGATGGCAGCAGCCGCAATGGCGGCGGCGACCGCCAGCCCGATCAGGAGGCCGCCTCGGAATGTCCGCAACATTTTTTCAACTCACACGTTCAGGGAAATGGATCGGCTTGGAGGGACTGGGTGCAATCAGAGTTCCGGCTTCTGCCGGATAATCACCTTGGTGCCAACGGGCACGCGCTCGTAGAGGTCGGTGACGTCGGCGTTGACCAGGCGGAAGCAGCCGGAAGAAACGGCGGTGCCGATCGTGTCGGGCCGGTTGGTGCCGTGGATGCGGTAGACGGTGGTGCCGAGATACATCGCGCGGGCGCCGAGCGGGTTGCCGGGGCCGCCCGCCATGAAGCGTGGCAGATAGGGCTGGCGCGCGATCATCTCCGGCGGCGGTACCCAGTCCGGCCACTCCGCCTTGCGCGTGATGTTGACAAGCCCCTGCCACTGAAAACCTTCGCGGCCGACGCCGATGCCATAGCGCAACGCGCGGCCGCCGCCCTGAATCAGGTAAAGGTGACGCTCGGCCGTCACCACGATAATGGTGCCCGGCGCTTCGGTGGTGCGATAGAATACGCTGGTCTTCCTGAACTGCGGTTCGAGTTCGACGGATTCGTCCGGGAGCAGTCCCGGCTGGTCGCCGACGTCGGGCTGCCGCATCTGCGCCTGGCTCTGCGGGGCCGAGAGGACCAGACCGCTCGCCGCGATCATCATCCAGATCAGGTGCCGAAATTTCGTCATCGCAGAGGTCTCCTCCAGGAGCGTTGCAAATCAGCGGAACCATCAAATCTCAGGGCTAGCTTGATGGCAAGTTTAGGGCGAATGGGGCGAGCAGGTGACTGAAATATCTCGAATTTCCGTCAACCACCCGATTCATGGGGGATGGGGTTCAACCTATTTCGGTGCGATCCACAGCCGCAGTAAAAATGAGATCAACGTCACACTGCCGACGCCGCCGAGCCAGAGCGCGACGAACCACAACAGACGCTGCGCCAACGGGCGCGGAGTTGGTTTGACTTCGATCAATGGTACCCGCTCTCGGCTCTGACCTTGCCGCGAAACACCCAATACGCCCACGCAGTATAGCCCAGGATCAGCGGAATCAGGATGGCGACGCCGTACAGCATGAACACCTGGCTGTTTTCCGGCGCCGCCGCCTGCCAGATCGTGACGCTCTGCGGCACGATGTAGGGATACATGCTGATGCCGAGTCCGGCATATGACAGCGCGAACAGTACGAGCGTGAGGAAGAACGGCTGGTAGTCGTATTTGTTGGCGAGGCTGCGCAGCAGCAACACGGTGACGGCGGCGACTGCGACCGGCACCGGCGCGGTCAGGACGATGTTCGGCCAGCTGAACCAGCGCTGCGTATACTGCAGGCTGAGAAACGGCGTCGCGGCGCTCACTGCGCCGATGGCTCCGAGCATCGCCATCAGCAATATCCAGCTCAGGCGATAGGCGCGGTCGCGCAATTCCCCCTCGGTCTTCATCACCAGCCAGGTCGCGCCCAATAATGCGTAGCCGATCACCAGCGCCACGCCGGTCAGAATGCTGAACGGTGTCAGCCAGTCCCACCAGCCGCCGGCGTAGTGGCGGCCGGAGACATTAATGCCCTGCAGGATCGCGCCGAGCGCAATGCCCTGCGCCAGCGTCGCCAGCAGCGATCCGCCGGCAAAGGCGATGTCCCACTTGTTGCGCTCCTTGGTGGTGCGCCAGCGGAATTCAAAGGCGACGCCGCGGAACACCAGCCCGAGCAGCATCACGATCATGGGCGTATAGAGCGCCGGCATCAGGATCGCATAGGCCAGCGGAAACGCCGCCATCAGTCCGCCGCCGCCGAGCACCAGCCAGGTTTCGTTGCCGTCCCAGACCGGCGCGACCGAGTTCATGATGACGTCGCGGTCCTTCTTCTCCGGGAATAGCGGGAACAGGATGCCGAGGCCGAGGTCGAACCCGTCCATCACGACATAGACGAACACGGCAAACGCGATGATGAAGGCCCAGAGGACGGGGAGATCGATTCCGATCATCGTGCGGTTCCCTCGGCGGCGGCAGCCGCGGCGGGCGTGATGCCGGCGGCGCGGGTCGGGATATCCTTGCGGGGACCCGGTTCGCCCGGATGCGGAGGCGCCGCCATCAGCCGCAACAGGTAGATGACGCCGGCGGTGAAGACCACAAAATAGACGATGATGAAGGCGATCAGCGAGGAGGCGACCGCCGGCGCCGCCAGCGGCGAGACGGAGTCCGTCGTGCGCAGCAATCCATACACCGTGAACGGCTGTCGCCCGGTCTCGGTGGTGATCCAGCCCGCCAGCACGGCGATGAAGCCGGAGGGCGCCATCGCGACAGCGAAAATGTGCAGCAGTCGTGAATCGTAAAGCTTGCCTTGAATCCGAATCAGCAGGCTGAACAGGCCGAGCGCCAGCATCAACAGTCCCATGCCGACCATGATCCGGAACGACCAGAACGTGATCGCAACCGGCGGCCAGTTTTCGCGCGGCACGGTGTCGAGGCCCGCCATCGGCGCGTCGGGCGAATGTTTCAGGATCATCGAGCCCAGTTTCGGCACCTCGATCGCATAGTCCATCCGCCCGGCGCTCTCGTTGGGCAGGCCGAACAGGATCAGCGGCGCACCGTCCTTGTGGCTGGTGAAGTGGCCTTCCATCGCCATGATCTTCACCGGCTGGTGTTCCAGCGTGTTGAGCCCGTGCTGGTCGCCGGCGAGAATCTGGATCGGCGCCACGAGCGTGGCCATCCACATCGCCATCGAAAACATGACGCGTGCGCCGGCGAGATGGCGGTCGCGCAGCAGATGATACGCGCCGACGGCGCCGACCACGAGCGCCGTGGTGAGGTATGCCGCCAGCACCATGTGCACGAGGCGGTAGGGGAACGACGGATTGAAGATCACCTTGAACCAGTCGGCGGCGATGAACTGCCCGTCGGCGTTGATCGTGTGGCCTGCAGGCGTCTGCATCCAGGAATTCGCCGAAAGGATCCAGAACGCCGAAATCAGCGTGCCGATCGCAACCATCAGCGTGGCCAGGAAATGCAGTTTTGGCCCGACGCGCTGCAGGCCGAACAGCATGACGCCGAGGAAGCCCGCCTCGAGGAAGAACGCGGTCAGCACCTCATAAGCCATCAGCGGGCCGATCACCGGCCCGACCTTGTCGGAGAACGCCGACCAGTTGGTGCCGAACTGGTAGGACATCACGATGCCCGACACCACGCCCATGCCGAACGCGACAGCGAAGATCTTGAGCCAGTAGTTGAACAGGTTGATGAAGACGTCGCGTCCGGTCGCGAGCCACAGCGCTTCCAGCACCGCGAGATAGCTGGCGAGCCCGATCGAGAAGGCCGGGAAGATGATGTGGAACGACATCGTGAAAGCAAACTGCGCCCGGGCGAGTACTACAGCATCCCAGCCTTCGAACATCGGCACCACCCGTCGCAATCTCACCGGCGCGATCAGTCTCGAAACTTGCGTCGCAGTTCCGAAAGTCGCGTCCGAACCCGATACTTACCTTATCACGCCCCGATGTCGATTATACCCGTGCGGGGCGTGGAACCGGTCTGCGGGACTGCGCCGCGTCCGCTCGGTTCAGTCCCAGCCGCCGGATGATTTCGGCCTGCACGGCGCGGGTCTGTTCCTTGCCGACCAGTACCGGGCTGCGGACCTTCCGGCCGGAATGGAGGCGGGCTGCGAGCGCATAGTGCGATCCGCGCCGGCCGCCGCTTTCGATATCGATATGCGCGACGTCTGCGCCGCCGGCGCTGATGACCTCGATCGTACCGGTCAATGCCAGTCGCTCCATCCGCAGGCCGCCATTGCGGACGATCCAGCACCCGCTCGCCCGGTAGAAATATCTGGTCAGCAGGAAAGCGACGATCGCGCTGAACGACCAGACGGCGACGCCGAGCCCGCTCAGATTGCCGCTCCACAGCGCGAAGGCGGGCGGAACAACCAGCGAACAGACCGTCAGACCGACGAGCGCCCGGAACGCCCACAGCCGCCGGGCGCTCACCGGCTTGCCCAGCCGTATCGCCGCATTCGCGGCGTCGAGCGGGTTTTCGGTCAGTTGGGGCACCGGCAATTGCAGCAGCTGCGCAATCTGCAAGGTGGTTCTTTTGACCTGCGTGATGTCGGGCAGTGGCGGCGAGGTGAGCGTATCGCCCGATCCGGTCTCGAACACGAGCGTGAATTCGACCGATTTGCCGATGCTGCGGCGCAGCCGCATCTCCGAGAGCTCATCGTCACGGATCGCTCTGGAGTGTAGTTTTCCGAAAGGGCGCTGTTCGCCGATCAGGATTTCGCCCGGCGTGACGATCCAGACCACGTTGCGATCGAACAGTGCGGCCACCAGCAGCAGGCAGCCGAACAGCAGCGCGAAAAGCGCAGCGATGCCGAGCCATTGGCCGCGTGCCAGATGGGCGAGGCCGGGCAGGGCGATCAGGCACACCAGCACGGCAATGCCGGCGAGAACGAGCCGCTCGTTGAGCGTCGTGCCCTTGCGCAACCTGACTTCGTTCTCGTGTGCCGCCGCGTCCATCGCCGGCGGCAAACATCATGACCCGCCGCGCCGCGTCAAGCGGGCAGCGCGTTGCGACAATCACGATCACGTCGAGCGACCTGCTTCGCGCATCGCAATTCCCATCAGACTTTTTCGTGTCATATCCGCGCCCCGAACCGGACACCAAAAGCAGAGCGACCCGGCGAGGGGGGCATCCCGGCCGGGTCGGTGGAGGTCCACTTGGGAAGTCTGAAGCCCTGGGGGGGAAGGCTTCAGGGTCCCTTGGTTTCGGAGTCTCTTAGGTTTGGGGTCTCTAAGATCCGTTACGCTACACGTTCAGCGTGGGGGGGCGCTGTCGTTGCGTTCTTGAAGAGAGCTATAACGGCAGAGTTTTTCCAGGTGATGTCGTCGATTGTTTCATTTGTTTCGCCGAAAGTAACCTTTGTCGGCCCGGATCACCCTGCCTTTCGAACGTCCGTATTTGATCAACTAATTGATATTGTAGTGATTTACGCCGCGATATTGTCCACTCCAGCGCCCTTGAGCAATTCCGCCAATTGTTTGCGGGCGTAGAACATCCGGGTCTTCACGGTGCTCTGGGGAATGCCGATGATGGCGCCAGCCTCTTCTACCGACTTCTCATGGTAATAGACGAGATTGATGATCTCGCGATGCGCGGGCGACAGTTTCGCGACACAGGCGCGCAGGATGGCGCTGGTGTTGCTGCGGTCGAGCGAGGCTTCCGGCGTGTCGGCCTCGTCGGCGATATCGAGCACGTCATCCTGATCGATGTCCTCGTGCTTGCGCTGGCGAAGCGCGGTCAGCGCCTTGAAGCGGGCGATCGACAACAGCCAGGTCGAAACCTGCGAGCGGCCCTCGAACTGCGCGGCGGTCCGCCACACGTCGAGGAACACCTGGCTGACGAGATCCTCGGCCGTCGTGGTGTCGCGCACCATGCGCAGCACGAAGCGGTACACGCGGACGTTATGCCGCGAATAAAGCACATGCATCGCCGTCCGGTCGCCCCTGGCAATATCCTGCAGCAGCATTTCGTCCGTCGTCGCGCGGGCGGCGGCGATCGACTTCATGGCTGCGGCATTGATGGCGACGACGTTCGACATGACTGGCTCCCAATTCCGACCGCCCAACAGGCGTTTTCGTTGGGAGGATTGTTAATTGGGCTTGGTTTCGGGACGTCTGCACCAAAAGGGGAAAATGGTTTCATTGCCGGGAAGAATTGTTTCGTCGGACCGTGGGCGACGAAACATTCGTGCAAAAAAGGCCAGTAATTTCAATGGGCGGAAAATGCTCAGATTTCACGCGCGGAATAGTTTCCCGTGGGAGAGGCGGTTCCCAACCTCGCCCCTGCTTGCGGGGACAGGTCGAAACTTGCGCAAAAGCGCGAATTTCGGGCGAGGAGGACCGGTCTCACATCGCTTTCTCTCGCGGACAGGCCCCTCACCCCAACCCCCGAAGGGCAACCTTCGCCTGTCTCGACCCTGTAAAGAGCGGGGCGAGGGAGTAGAGCCACCTACCCCTTGTCGCCCGTGGGCGAGAACAGGTAGCCGCCGCCGCGGATGGTGCGGATCACGGCGGGCTTGGTCGGGTCGATCTCGATCTTGCGGCGGATTCGCATGATGCGCAGGTCCACCGCGCGGTCGAAAGCTTCGGCGTCGCGCGCATTGGCCAGCTCCAGCAGCCGCTCGCGCGACAGCACGCGCTTCGGATTGGCCGCGAACACCTTCAGCAGCCCGAATTCGGACGCCGTCAGCGGATGCTCATTGCCCTCGTCATCGCGCAGCGCCTGGGCTTCGAGGTCGAGCCATTTGGTGCCGAACCGCACCAATTGCTCCTTTTCCGCCTTGGCGGCCACAGGCTCCGGCGCGGCCGCCGTCTTGGCAGGGGTGCTGCGGCGAAGTACCGAGCGAATCCGCGCCATCAGCTCGCGCAGCTCACAGGGCTTTGCGACGTAGTCGTCGGCGCCGAGTTCGAGGCCGACCACGCGATCGATCGGGCTCGCGGTCGCCGTCAGCATGATGACGGGGACGTTGATCTTGCTCTTCAGGTCGCGAATGATCGACAGCCCGTCTTCCTCGGGCATGTTGAGGTCGAGCACGACCAGATCGGGCACGTTGCTCTCGATCTCCTTGCGCAGACTCTTGCCGCCATCGCACAGCGTCACGCCGAAGCCGTGCATCTTGAGATAGTCGCCGACCATCTCGCGGGCCGGCGCCTCGTCATCGACAATGAAAATATGCGGGTTCTGTGTCATGTCGTCTCTGTCGCCGGCAGTCTAACGGTAAAGGTCGAGCCCTGTCCGGGCCCGGCGCTCTCTGCGGTCACATGGCCGCCATGCATGTCGATGATACGCTTGACGATCGACAAGCCAAGACCAGTCGAACTCTCGCCGGCCGTCGGCTTGGCCGACAGCCGCTGGAACCGGCCGAACAGCCGGCCAAGATCTTCGGGCGAAAGGCCGGCACCCTGGTCAGCGATGCGGATCACCGTGTCGTTGCCCTCATGGGCGACGGTGACCATGATCTTGCCGCCGATCGGCGAGTATTTGATGGCGTTGCTGACCAAATTGTCGATCGCTTCGCGGATCCGGTCGGTATCGCACATGGTAACGATGTTCGGCGGCGCCGACACGCTGATCGCCTGCTGCTTGTTGACCGCCGAGGGCAGGTTGGCCTCCGTGACCTCGGCGACGAGGGCCGCGACATCGACCGGCTCGCGGCGGATCGTGATGTCGAAGGCATCCGCCATCGCATCCGAAATCAGGTGATCGACCATCGAGGTCAGGCGCCTGGTCGCGTCGCGGATATGATCGACCTGGGCGGTGACGTTCTCCTTGGGCGAGCCGGCGCCGATCAGTTCGGTCAGCATTTCGGTGCGGCCGAGGATCACGCCCAGCGGGTTCTTCAGATCGTGCGCGACGGTGCCTAAAATCTCGTTCTTGAAGCCGTTGGCGCGCTGCAGCCGAAGCCATTGCGCCGAGAGGCGGCGGTTGGCCTGCATCAGCGCGCGGGTGCGCTGCGCGACGCGGTCCTCGAGCTGGGTGTTGGCCTCGTGCAACTGCCGATAGAGGATGACGTTGTCGAACGCTATCGACAGCCGGCTGGAAAAAATCTCGACCAGCGCGCGGTCGGTGTCGGAAAGAGGTCGCTCGGCCTGCAGCAGCACCACCACTTCGCGACCGCTTCCGGTACGCAAATACAGCACGCTGCGGTGATCGGCGAATTCGTTCTTGCGGCGAAGGAATGCCTCTTCCACCATCGTCCGCAGATCCGGATCGAGCGCCTTGGAACTGGTCGAGCCGATGAAGCGGCTGTAGCAGCCCGAGCCCGCCAGCACCGAAAACTCGCTGCCCTGAGCGCCGTCGTCGCGCAGCACGAGGATGCCGGCACAGTCGACATTGAGCAGCGAGGCGAGCTGGGTCAGCACGCCCTCGGCCAGCCGCTGCATCGATTTGAAGTCGTACAACGTCGAGGCGGCGTCGATGATGATTTCGAGCCCGCGCCGCGTCTGTACCATGCGCTCGAGCTGCTGGTAGCTGCGCAGCGCCGCCGTCAGCGAGGTGAACAGCTTGTCGGCGGTCAGCTCGGTCTTGGCCTTGTAGTCGTTGATGTCGTACTGGACGATGACGCGGCGTTCGGGCGCCTGGCCCGGCTGGCCGGTGCGCAGAATGATGCGCACCGTCTCGTTCTTGAGCTCGTTGCGGATGTATTCCACCAGTTCGAGGCCAGCGACGTCGGTTTCCATGATGACGTCGAGCAGCACGGCGGCGACATCGGGATTTTCGCGCATCAAGGTGCGCCCTTCGGCCGCGGAATAGGCGGACAGGATCTGCAGGGTGGCGCCGTGCAGATTGTAGTCGCTCAGCGCAAAGCGGGTGCCCTCGTGCACCGCGGCGTCGTCGTCGATGACGGCGATCTTCCATTTGCGCGCGGGAAGGTCCTCCGGAACGGTCCCGGTATCGTCGATCAGGTGGAGGACATCGTCCTGTTCGGCCATTGAGAAGTTCCGTCGGCTGCTGTCTGGTCTGAAATCTTAGGTTCGCCCGTCGTCCCGCCTGTCGTGGCACCCTTGGCGACCTTGGGAATGATAATGCGGAAGGTGGTGCCGTGTCCCAGCCTTGACTCCAGCATCATCCGGCCGCCCAGCTGTTGAGTGACAAGATTATAGACGATATGCAAGCCCAGCCCGGTGCCGCCTTCGTTACGGCGCGTCGTAAAGAACGGGTCGAACGCCTGCCGCTGCACGTCCGGGCTCATTCCGGCCCCGTTGTCGGCAAAGATGATCTCGACATCGTCGCTGCCGCGAGCCCGCGCCGCGATGGTAATCGCGCCTGAGCGGCCGTCGGCGAAGGCGTGGTTGGCGGCATTGAGGAACAAATTGGTCAGGATCTGGCCATAGGAGCCGGGATAGCCGTCGATTACGAGCCCTTCCGGAACGTCAACCGACAGCGTGATCGCTGCTTTCTTCAGCACCGGCCGCAGGCTGGCGACGATCTGGTCGGTGGCCTCGCTGAGATTGAATTGCCGCCGCTCGGCGTGCGATCTGTCCACCGCCACCTGTTTGAACGACTGGATCAGTTCGCCGGCGCGGTGCAGGTTGGCGACCAATTGTCCCGCCGCGTCGCGGGAGCTCTTGACGAACTCGTCGAGCTTGGAGCGGCGCAGCGGCTCGGTGCGCAGCGCCTGCTCGAAGGTTTCCGCCCGCCGCGCGAAGCTCGACGCCACCGTCAGGCTGATGCCGATCGGATTGTTCACCTCGTGGGCGACGCCGGCGACGAGGCCGCCGAGCGCGGCCAGCCGCTCGGCGTCGATCAGGTTCTGCTGGGCGGTGTTGAGTTCGATCAGCGCGGATTCGGCCTTCTCCTTGGCGGCGCGCAATTCGGCTTCCGTCTTGCGCTTGGCGATGGCGTTCTCCCGGAATACGTCCACTGCCCGCGCCATCGCGCCGACCTCGTCCCTCGCGGTGGTGCCTTGCACCCGGCGATCCAGGTTGCCCGACGTGATGGCGTGCATCGAGCGGAGGATCTGCTGCAGCGGCAGGCGGATCGAGAGCGCGATGAGCACGCCGGCGGACAGGATAATGCCGAGGAACATTACGGCGATCGAGAGAACCCGGCGCGAAATGCCGGCCAGCGTGCGGTCGAACGTCTCCTGCGCCTTGTGTTCGCGCTCGCGCATCTTGACCGACAATTCGTCGATGACGCCGATCGCCTCGGCCTGGCTGGCGTCGATGGTGTTGCGCAGCAGTTCGGTGCGGATCGCCAGCTGCTCGGTCAGCTTGGCCATCCCCTCGCGCAGCGCCGCCGTGCGCGCCGCCAGCCGCTTCAGCGCCATGCGCTGCAGATCGTTGTCGGCGAGGCTCTCCATTGCCGGAATGGTGTTCTCGATCGTCTCGGTGTTGCGGCGGGCGTCCTCGGCCGCGGTCGAACTGCGCGACAGGTAATAGGCGTTGGTGGCGACCAGCATGGCCGTGAACGCCTCGCGGGATTTGCCGAGCGAGGGCCAGATCTGCGCGTCGCGGTGCCCGGTGGCGCCCTCGATGATCGAATAGAGCCCGGCCATTTCGCGCGCCGGCCCGAGCACCTGCTGCTCATAGGTTCTGGTGATGGTGGCCTGGACCGCGCGCAATTCGCCGAAGCCGTTGAGGAAGCGGTCGGTGACGTGTTCGAGCCGCTCGACCGAGCCTGACAGGATCGGGTCGTTCGCCGCGCGCGTGGTCAGCGTGCCGAGCACTGCCTCGCGCAGCAGCAAGATCTCGGCGAACAGGTCGGGGCTGGGCTGGTTGATGTAGCGATGGATCAGATTCTGTAGCCGGCTGGTCTCGCTTTCCAGGAGCGCCAGGATCTTGTCGGATTCCCGCACCTGCCGGACGTCGTCCCATGCCGAACCCAGCACCTTGGAGCCGTTCCAGATCAGCACCGCCAGTACCACCACGACCGCGGAGTTCAATGCCGCGATCGACAGGACGCGCCAGCGGATCGGCACCGCCCGCAGCCATTGCACGACGCGAAACCGGCCACGCGCGGCGAGGCCCGCAGGCCGGTCTGATCCGTTGTTTGGGTAGGGGGCGCCGATCAAGTTGCCTCTACCCCGGGCGCGTCGGCCGCATATCCCTGAGATGAAGGAGCAGGACCAAAATCGCGCGCTGAAGCGCCCGTTGAAACCGCCGCAAGCAACAGCGCAACAACAAGCACGAAGGTCCGCCAATGGTCGGAGCGGCGATACACGGGCAACAATCCCCTTAGAAAGGGAGTCGAAGGCGGGCCGAAAAGGTTCAACGCGTTTTTAGCAGAATTTACCGACGCTTGGCTATCGAGGACTGGGTCTGCGGGCCAGCCTGCCGCAGTAATCCCGCTATTCTACTGCAATCTTTAATTGTGCGTTGCGGCACCGCGGTGCGCATTGAAACCGTTGCCACGGCAATTTAATGAAAGCCGGGCGGGTAAACATTTGGTGCGCCATGTCATTGCAGGATCATCGCCGGTGAAATCGATTGTTGGATTCGTTCGACTTGCCGCGTTCGCTGCCATCGCGCTGGCGTCCCCCGCGCAGGCCGCCACCGAGATCATGTGGTGGCATGCCATGTCGGGGGAGCTCGGAAAGCAGCTTGAAAAGCTGGCGGCCGACTTCAATGCCTCGCAGACCGCTTACCGGATCGTACCGACATATAAGGGCAACTATACCGAAACGGTGACGGCGGCGATCTTTGCCTTCCGTTCGCGCAGCCAGCCTGCCATCGTCCAGGTCAACGAGATCGCGACCGCCACCATGATGGCCGCCAAGGGCGCGATCTATCCGGTGTTCGAACTGATGCGCGACCAGTCGGAGCCGTTCGCGCCGGAGGCCTATCTGCCGGCCGTCACCGGCTATTATGCCGACGTCGCCGGCAACATGCTGTCGTTCCCGTTCAACGTCTCGACGCCGATCCTCTACTACAACAAGGATCTGTTCCGGGCCGCGGGCCTCGATCCGGAGACGCCGCCGAAGACGTGGGATGAGGTCGGCGCGGCGGCAAAACGGCTGCGCGGGGCCGGCTCGCCCTGCGGCTTCACCACCTCGTGGCCGTCCTGGGTTCATGTCGAGAATTTTTCCGCCTTCCACAATCTGCCGCTGGCCACCCGGACCAATGGCTTTGACGGGTTGGATGCGGATCTGTGCTTCAACAATCCGGACGTGGTGCGCCACATCGCCCAGCTTGCGGAATGGCAGGCCACGAAAATGTTCGACTACAGCGGCCGCGGGCAAACCGCCGAGCCGCGCTTTCAGAGAGGCGAATGCGCCATCTTCATCGGCTCGTCGGGCACGCGCGCGGACATCAAGGCCAATTCGAAATTCGAGGTCGGCTATGGCATGATTCCATACCGGGGCGAGATCGCGGGCGCCCCGCAAAACTCCATCATCGGCGGCGCTACGCTGTGGGTGCTGCGCGATCGGCCGCGCGCCGAATATGCCGGCGTCGCAAAATTCTTCGCCTATCTGTCGAAGCCGGAGGTGCAGGCCGCCTGGCACCAGAGCACGGGCTATCTGCCGATCACCCGCGCCGCCTTCGATCTCAGCCGCAAGCAGGGCTTTTACGATCGTAACCCCGGTGCCGCGATCGGCATCGAGCAATTGACACTGAAGCCGCCGACCGAAAACTCGAAAGGAATTCGCCTCGGCTCGTTCGTGCTGATCCGCGGCGCGATCGAGGAAGAACTCGAGCAGGTATTCAGCGGCAAGCAGCCCGCGCAGGCGGCACTCGACGCCGCCGCCGAGCGCGGCAACCGCCTGCTGCGACAGTTCGAGCGGGCGAACCCGGATCGGTAGCGCTCTCTTGTTTGCAACCGAAGTTGTAGGATGGGTTTCGCTAAGGGCTCAACCCACCCTACGTGACTGCCCTTGGCAATGACGACATACAACGTCGGTGCTACCATGGCCGCATCGCTTCCCGGCTTCACCAACCCGGGATCTCTCAACACCTTCCGCGCCGATCCGGCGGAATGGCTACCGATCGCGCGCGATATAGCGAGCAGCCACGGCCTTTCATGCGCCGCGCCGCATGTTTTCGCCACCGGCACAAATCTCGTCCTGGCGCTCGACGAGAAGCTGATCCTGAAGATCTTCCCGCCGTTTCTTCGCGGCCAGTTCGTGTCCGAACTGAGTACGCTCGCGCAGCTACGCGGCCGGCTCCGCGTCGCGATCCCCGAAATCGTCGCCGAAGGTGAGCGCGACGGTTGGCCCTATCTGGTCATCTCGCGGCTGGATGGTGTTCTCGGCGTGGATGCGTGGCCGTCGCTGCCGGAAGCCGACAAGGAGCGCGTGCTCGCCGAGATCGGCGAGACCATCGCGCAGGTGCAGCGTGTCCCGGCCGGCCCGCTCGCGCGGATCGAGCCGCAGTGGGATACCTTCGTACATGGACAGATTGAGGGATGCCGCGCGCGGCATGAGCGTTTCGGATTGCCGCAAAAATTTCTGGATGGCGTGGACGAACTTCTGCGCGATGCCGCGGAATTGGCTGCGCTCGATGGGGTGCCCGTGATCCTGACTGGCGAGTATATTCCGGAGAATCTCCTGTTAAGCCGCGTTGGCGCCGGCTGGCGTCTCTCGGGGTTGATCGACTTCGGCGATGTGATGACGGGTCGGGGCGAATATGACCTGCTCGGTCCGAGCGTGATGATGGCCGCAGGCATGCCGCGGCGGGTGCGGAGCTTGTTTGCCGGTTATGGATACGCCGCGTCCGATCTCACGCCCGACCTGAAGCGGCGGCTGATGGCGCTGATGCTGCTGCACCGCTTCGGCAACCCGACCCGGCAAATCGGCATCGAAGGTTGGCAGCAGAACGCCGCCAACTTGCAGCAATTGCAGGACCTCCTGTGGTCGATCTGACGACCGCCCAAGGAATAGGGCGCTGAAAATGTTGCTTATTTTATAAGCAAAACCGCAGATTTGTATGCAATTAGATGGAGAGTTGCCGCTGGTCTCATTCATTGCGGCGGCAGGTTTCCCAAGAGAAAACAATCGGTTGATGCCGTGCTGACGCCCTTCGTCGGGTTTGGCACGAACCTTGCGAACTCTGTTCCAAAGCCATTTTCACCCCAGGCGTTTGGAGCATCACCTATGAAGCGTCGCGATTTCCTGAAATCCGTCACTGGAGCTGCCGCGGGCGCGATGGTGCCCGCGCCGGCGATCTGGTCCTCGGCGAAAGCGCAGTCTCGGTCGGAGACGTTGCTAATCGTCTCGGAGAGCGGTCCCAACAACCTCGACATCCATGGCGTCGGCACCAATGTGCCGGGCTACGAGGTGTCGTGGAATTGCTACGACCGCCTCATCACCCACGAAATGAAGACCGGCCCCAACGGGGTGCCGTATTACGACCGCGACAAGTTCAAGGGCGAACTCGCCGAGGACATGAATGTCGGCGACATATCGGTCACCTTCAAGCTGAAGAAGAAAGCCACCTTCCACGACGGCGCGCCGGTCACGGCCAAGGACGTCAAATGGTCGCTCGATCGCGCCGTCAGCGTCGGCGGCTTTCCGACGTTCCAGATGGGCGCGGGCTCGCTGACCAAAACAGAGCAGTTCGTCGTCGTGGACGACCACACGGTGCGGGTCGATTTCGCCAGGAAGGACCGCCTGACGCTGCCCGACCTCGCCGTCATCGTGCCCTGCGTCGTCAATTCCGAACTGGTGAAGAAGAACGCGAGCGAGAAGGACCCCTGGGGCCTCGAATACACCAAGCAGCAGACCGCGGGCTCCGGCGCGTACAAGGTGACGAAGTGGACGGCCGGCACCGAAGTGATCATGGAGCGCAACGATGCCTGGGCAGCGGGTCCGCTGCCGAAGGTCAAGCGCGTGATCTGGCGCATGGTGCCGCAGGCCGGCAACCGCCGCGCCCTGCTGGAGCGCGGCGATGCCGACATCTCCTACGACTTGCCCAACAAGGATTTTGTCGAATTGAAGGACAGCGGCAAGCTTAACATCGTCTCGGTGCCGTATTCCAACGGCGTCCAGTATATCGGCATGAACGTCAAGATTCCGCCGTTCGACAATCCAAAAGTTCGCGAAGCGGTGGCCTACGCGATTCCCTACCAGAAGATCATGGATGCGGTGCTGTTCGGACTCGCCAAGCCGATGTTCGGCGCGCCCGCCGACAAGCCGACCGAGGTGGCGTGGCCGCAGCCGACCAAATTCGTCACCGATATCGCAAAAGCCAAGGCGCTGCTGGCGGAGGCAGGCCATCCCAACGGATTCGAAACCACGCTGTCGTTCGACCTCGGTTTTGCCGGCGTCAACGAGCCGCTCTGCGTGCTGGTACAGGAGAGCCTGGCACAGATCGGCATCAAGACCACGATCAACAAGATCCCCGGCGCCAACTGGCGCACCGAACTGAACAAGAAGGTGCTGCCACTCTACACTAACGTGTTCTCCGGCTGGCTCGACTATCCCGAATACTTCTTCATCTGGTGCTACGACGGCAAGAACTCGATCTTCAACACCATGAGCTACCAGTCAAAGGAGATGGACGGCTACATCGCCGGCGCCGTCGATGCCGCGGCCGTCGGCAACACCGCCAAATACGACGCCGACGTCAAAAGCTTCGTCGATCTCGCCTTCAAGGACATCCCTCGCATCCCGCTCTATCAGCCCTACGTCAACGTCGCCATGCAGAAGAACGTGTCGGGCTATCAATACTGGTTCCACCGCCGGCTGGATTACCGCGCGCTGGCGAAGGCGTAATTCGCCATGTGGAGCGTGCGCACGACATGTGCTTTCTCTGCGTTCAGTAAGGAGTACAGCCAATGGAATTGCGCCGCTTGCGATAATTTGCCGTCAAGCCCGGCCATGACGAGAAGGAGAGGGAACGCAGAGGTGCGTGGGGCATCACCTTCTCTCATCATCGGGAGCGCGCCATGCTGACCATGATCGGCAAGCGGCTGATGTTCGCGATCCCGTCGCTGATCGGGGTCGTGATCGTCACGTTCCTGCTGACCCGCGCATTACCCGGCGACCCGGCCGCGTACTTCGCCGGTCCTGCGGCGAGCAAGGAAGCCATCGAGCAGATCCGCAAGAAGCTCGGCCTCGACAAGCCGCTGATCGAACAGTTTATTCGCTACACCAGCGATCTCGCCCGTGGCGATCTCGGAAACTCGCTCACCACCGGCCAGCCGGTCGCGACCGAAATCCGCAACCGTCTGCCGGCCTCTGCCGAGCTGACATTGCTTGGCCTGATCGTCTCGATCATGATCGCGATCCCGCTCGGCGTGCTGGCGGCGACGCGGCCGGGTTCGTGGATCGACCATCTTTGCCGCGTCACCACCACGGCGGGCGTATCATTGCCGGTGTTCTTCACCGGCCTGGTGCTGGTCTATGTATTCTATTTCCAGCTCGGTTGGTCGCCGGCGCCGCTCGGCCGGCTCGACGTGTTCTACAGCGCGCCGCCCACCGTCACCGGCCTTTATCTGATCGACGCGCTGATCGCGCGCGATTTCGAAACATTCCGCTCTGCCTTGAGCCAGTTGATCCTGCCGGCGGCGACGCTGGCGATCTTCTCGCTGGCGCCGATCGCGCGCATGACGCGGGCCTCGATGCTGGCGGTGCTGGAGTCGGACTTCGTCCGCACCGCGCGCGCCTCCGGGCTTTCGCCCTCCACCGTGATCGTCACCTATGCGTTCCGCAACGCCATGCTGCCTGTGATCACCACGCTCAGCATGGTGTTCTCGTTCCTGCTCGGCGCCAACGTGCTGGTCGAAAAGGTTTTCGCCTGGCCCGGCATCGGCTCCTATGCCGTGGAGGCGCTGATCTCGTCGGACTTCGCGCCGGTGCAGGGTTTCGTGCTGACCATGGCGGTGATGTACGTGCTGCTCAATCTGGTCATCGACATTCTCTACGGCGTCATCGATCCGCGCGTGCGGCTGGAAGGGTGAGGTTGGAACATGAGTGCTGTGCTGCCTGCCGTCGAACCGACCGGACCCGCGCGGACCTCGGGAGTCGCTGCGATCTTCGAGCACACCCGTTATGTGCTCGGCGAGAACCGCGTCACCGCCTTTGCCTTCGGCCTGCTGGTCGTGATCCTGTTCGCCGCGGTCTTCGGACCTTACATCGTGCCCTACGATCCGCTCGCCAGTGACACGGCTTCGGCGCTGAAGCCGCCGTCGGCAGCGCACTGGTTCGGCACCGACCAGCTGGGTCGCGACATCTTCAGCCGCGTCATCGTCGCCACCCGGCTCGACGTATTCATCGCGGTCGCCTCCGTCGCGCTGGTGTTTCTGATGGGCGGGCTTGCCGGTATCGCGGCCGGCTATTTCGGCGGCTGGACCGATCGCATCGTCGGCCGCATCGCCGATACCATCATGGCCTTCCCGCTGTTCGTGCTGGCGATGGGCATCGTCGCGGCCCTCGGCAACACCGTGCAGAACATCATCATCGCCACCGCGATCGTGAATTTTCCGCTCTACGCCCGCGTCGCCCGCGCCGAGGCCAATGTCCGCCGCAACGTCGGTTTTGTGCAGGCAGCGCGGCTGTCGGGCAATGGCGAGATGCGGATCCTGCTGGTGCACATTCTGCCCAATATCATGCCGATCATGATCGTGCAGATGTCGTTGACCATGGGCTACGCGATTCTCAACGCCGCCGGCCTCTCCTTCATCGGCCTCGGCGTGCGGCCGCCGACCGCCGAATGGGGCATCATGGTCGCCGAAGGCGCAAGCTTTATGGTATCGGGCGAATGGTGGATCGCACTGTTTCCGGGCCTGGCGCTGATGCTGGCCGTGTTCTGCTTCAACCTGCTCGGTGACGGCCTGCGCGACATCGTCGACCCGCAGCGGAGGACGTGATGGCGGTTTCCGTCCAGTACGAACGGCGCGAATGTGAGGGGGGTAACGCTCTCTCGCTCCCTCCCCCCGTGCGGGGGAGGGTTGGGGAGAGGGGTGGCCCCGGGAGAGGTCGGAGTTTGTGGCCACCCCGCTCCCTGCCCGTCCCCCGCAAGGTGGGAGGGAATGAGAGGCCAGTGCCCGCCTCACTGGGGCAACGAGAATTTCCCGAAGAATCAATAACAGTCCTACCGTGCATGGGGTTGTTTTCGATGTTCTTGTTGTCGAGGCCGTCATGACCGCGCAACCCCTGCTCGACGTCCGCGACCTCACCGTCGAATTCACCACTCGCCGCGGTATCGTGAAAGCTGTGCAGCACGTCAATATCTCCGTCGCCAAGGGCGAGACGCTCGGCATCGTTGGCGAGTCCGGTTCGGGCAAGTCGGTGACGTCCTACGCCGTCATGCGCATCCTTGATCGAGCCGGCAAGATAGCCGAGGGCTCGGTGATGTTCTCCGGCATCGACGTCAAGGCCGCGAGCGAGAACCAGATGCGCGATTTGCGCGGCCGCGAAATGTCGATGATCTTCCAGAACCCGCGCGCCGCGCTCAACCCGATCCGCAAGGTCGGCGACCAGATCGAGGACGTGCTGCGCCAGCACGTGCAGAGTTCGTCGAACGACCGCGGCGAAAAGGCGATCGAGGCGCTGGAGCAGGTCAAGATCGCGCGCCCGCGCGAGCGCTACCACGCCTATCCGTTCGAACTGTCCGGCGGCATGTGCCAGCGCGTCGTCATCGCGCTGGCGCTGGCCTGCAACCCGCAGCTCCTGATCGCCGACGAGCCGACCACCGGCCTCGACGTCACCACGCAGAAGGCGGTGATGGATCTGGTCGTCGAACTGACGAAGCGGCGGAACATGTCGACGATCCTGATCACGCACGACCTCGGCCTTGCCGCCGCCTATTGCGACCGCGTCGTCGTGATGGAAAAGGGCAGGGTGGTGGAGACGGCAAAATCGGCCGACATCTTTGCCAAGCCCGAGCACGCCTACACCAGAAAGCTGATGCGCGCCACGCCGCGGCTAGGCGTGTCGTTGCGTGACCTGCTGCCGGAAGAAGAGGCTATCGCCTCTCCCCGCACTCCCACCGTCATGGCCGGGCTTGACCCGGCCATCCATCAACCTTCGCAAGATTCTTCCTCAGCGATGGGCTCCCGGGTCAAGCCCGGGGGTGACAAGAATCCAAAGCCTCTCCTCACCGTCGAAAGGCTCGTCAAGGAGTACCCGCGCCAGGGCGCCACCGCCGTGCTGTCAAAACTGTTCTCCCGCAAGCCGCCGCTGGAAGCCGAGATCTTCCGCGCGGTGGATGGCATCAGCTTCGATGTCGGCCACGGCGAGAGCGTCGGCCTGGTCGGCGAGTCCGGCTGCGGCAAATCCACCACCTCGATGATGGTGATGCGGCTTCTGGACCAGACCGCTGGCCGTATCGTGTTCGACGGCGACGAGATCGGTGCCATCCCGCCCAATGCCTTTGCCCGGCTGCCGCTGCGCAAGAGCATCCAGATGGTGTTCCAGGACCCGACCGACAGTCTCAACCCGCGCTTCACCGCCGCGCGCGCCATCGCCGACCCGATCATGCAGCTCGGCGACATCAAGGGCCGCGACGCGCTGCGCGCCCGCTGCGAGGAACTCGCCGGCCTCGTCGGCCTTCCCGTCAATCTGCTCGATCGCTTCCCGCATCAATTGTCCGGCGGCCAGAAGGCGCGCGTCGGCATCGCACGCGCCATTGCGCTGCATCCAAAGCTCGTGATCCTCGACGAGCCGACCGCGGCGCTCGACGTCTCGGTGCAGGCGGTCGTGCTCAATCTGCTGCAGGACCTCAAGGCATCGATGGGCATGAGCTATTTGTTCGTGTCGCACGACCTGAATGTGGTACGCTTGCTGTGCGACCGTGTCATCGTGATGCGGTCGGGACGTATCGTCGAGCAGGGTTCGTCCGAACGGGTGCTCGGCGATCCCCAGGATGCCTACACGAGGGAATTGCTGACGGCGATCCCGCACCCGCCGTTGCCGGTACACTAACGTCGAGTTGGAGAGACATGGCCGCCGATCATCTGGACAATTACATCGATGCCGTCGCCAAGGCGCTGGCGCTGCCGGTCGAGGAAGCCTGGCGTCCTGCGGTACGGGCGAATCTCGAAGTGTCGCTGCGGCTGGCAAGACTGGTCGATGAATTCCAGCTGCCGGACGAAACCGAGCCAGCCAGCATTTTTTCGGCCTGATCCCCATGGCTGCAAACACCGACGGGCTGTCCGCCCAGCAAATCGCGAAAGCCGTGACGGACCGCAAGCTGTCCGCACGCGACGCCACCGAAGCCGCGCTGGCACGAATCGCCGCGCATGATGGCGTGTTGAATTCCTTTACCGACGTCACCGCGGACCGCGCCCGCGCCACCGCCGAGGCGATCGATGCGAAGATCGCCGCCGGCGAGAAAGTCGGCCCGCTCGCTGGCGTGCCGTTTGCGGTGAAAAACCTGTTCGACGTAAAAGGTCTCGCCACCCGCGCCGGCTCGAAGATCAACCGCGACCTCGCGCCGGCGCCGCGCGACGCCACGCTGATCGAGCGCATGGAAGCGGCCGGCGCGGTGCTGGTCGGCGCGCTCAACATGGGCGAATACGCCTACGACTTCACGGGCGAGAACGTGCATGACGGCCCGTCGCGCAATCCGCACGATCCGACCCGGATGACCGGTGGCTCGTCAGGCGGTTCGGGCAGCGCCGTCGGCGGCGCGCTGGTACCGATCGCGCTCGGCTCCGACACCAACGGCTCGATCCGCGTGCCGTCGTCGTTCTGCGGCATCTTTGGCCTGAAGCCGACTTACGGCCGGCTGTCGCGGGCGCGCTCGTTTCCCTTCGTCGCCAGTTTCGACCACCTCGGTCCGCTCGCGCGCAATGTCGGCGATCTCGCTCTGGCTTACGATGCGATGCAGGGGCCGGACGCCGACGATGCCGCCTGCACCACGCGTCCGGTCGAGCCGGTCTCGTCGGTCCTGGCACAAGGCATCGCCGGCCTGCGCATTGCGATTGCCGGCGGATACTTTCAGAAGAACGTCTTCCCCGAAGCGGTCGAAGCCGTCTCGCGGATCGCCAAGGCGCTCGACGCCACGCAGACGATCGAAATTCCCGAAGCCGCGCGTGCCCGCGCCGCGGCTTACGTCATCTCCACTACCGAAGGCGCGTCGCTGCATCTCGATCGTCTCCGCACGCGCCCGAACGACTTCGATCCCGCGGTGCGCGATCGGCTGATCGCCGGCGCGCTGGTGCCGGCGCCGCTGGTCGATCGCGCGCAGAAATTCCGCCGCTGGTATCGGGCAAAGGTGCTGGAGCTGTTCAGGTCGGTCGACGTGATCATTGCGCCGGCCACGCCCTGCACCGCGCCAAAACTCGGCCAGGTGAACTTCGTACTCGACGGCGTCGAGCTGCCGGTGCGCGCCAATATCGGCATTCACACCCAGCCGATCTCGTTCATCGGCCTGCCTGTTGTCGCCGTGCCGGTGCCGCTGGAGCCGATGCCGATCGGCGTGCAGATCATTGCGGCGCCCTGGCGCGAAGACATCGCGTTGCGCGTGGCGCATGCGCTTGAAAAAGCGGGCGCTGCGGCCGCGCCGCCTCCGAGAGGAATTTGAAGATGGAGATCGATCTTCCCGACGTGCTGGCCGAGGTATCAGCGCAATTCGCGCGTTACGAAAAGGCGCTGGTGTCGAACGACGTCGCGGTGCTCGACGAGCTGTTTCGCGACAATCCCCGCACGTTGCGCTACGGCATCGGCGAAAACCTTTATGGCTACGCGGCGATCTCGGGCTTTCGCGCCGCGCGTTCGCCGGTCGGGCTGATGCGGCGGACCGACAAGACCGTGATCACGACCTATGGCCGCGATACCGCCGTCGCCTCGACGCTGTTCTACCGCGACAACGCGCCGGGCAAGGTCGGGCGGCAGATGCAGACCTGGGTGCGGTTTCCGGAAGGGTGGAAGATCGTCGCAGCCCATGTCAGCGTGATCGACGAGCCCGCATCTTCCGGCCAAGCGAGCCAAAAGACATGAGTCTCGAGGATCTGCCGCAAGCCGTCGTTCGCCGCGTGGACCGGCCGTCGCCGCTGCGCGACAAGGTCACGCGCGCCGAGGAATTGCGGCTTCAGCTCGCCGACGAGATCGTGCGCGGCGTGCTGCCGCCGGGATCTCCGCTTGACGAGACGGATATCGCGCGGCGATTTTCGGTGTCGCGCACGCCGGTTCGCGAGGCGCTGCGGCAATTGGTGGCGAGTGGCCTGGTCGAGGCCCGTCCCCACCGGGGCGCCGTCGTTGCGCAGCCTTCGCCCGGCCGGCTGAAGGAAATGTTCGAGGCGATGGCCGAACTCGAAGCGCTGTGCGCGTGGTTTGCCGCCGAGCGGATGGCGGCGGCCGATCGGCAGCGGCTGGACGCAATCCATGAGGAACTGCGCGTGCTGAGCCACGCCGGCAATCCCGAGCGCTTTCACGAGGTCAACGAGCGCTTTCACAACGCGATCTATGCCGGTTCGCATAACAGCTACATCGCCGAGATGACGCTGGCGACGCGCGTGCGCGTGCAGCCGTTCCGCCGCGCCCAGTTCCGCAACCTCGGGCGGCTGGCGAAGTCGCACGCCGAACACGACCTCGTCGTGGTCGCCATCATGCGCGGCGACAGGAATGGTGCCGCGGCTGCGATGCGCGCGCATATCGAGCTGGTGCGCGGGGAGTATGAACTTTACGCGGTGTCGGTGTAGTTCTCCGTCGTCGTGGAAGCGCCCCGGAATGACGGCCTATGCCTTTTCGGCCATGTACGCACGCCAGCCGCCATATGAAGAAATATCGCGCGCTCCCGTAATGGCTACAGGCTCCACCACAAATCCCTTCACGCCGCGCCCATCCGCCAGCATCACCGTTCCGATCCCGAGTGGCGGCGGGATCGCGGCGACGAACTTTCCGAACGCCGCCGCCGTCAACGCCCACAGTTCCAACTTGATCGAACTGCCCGCACCGGCATCGACGCGCAGCATGCCCGGCTTCGGCGGCGTGGTGTCGAGCGCATAGAGCTTGTAGTCCGGCGCCGTCGCCGTCGCCTCAAGCAGGCGGGCGCCGAGCGCCTGCAGTTCGCCATTGAGCGCCATGCCGGACAGATGCGCGCCGACCACGGCGAGGGTGATTTCATCGGCCCTTGTCGTTGTCGGCAACGGCGCGAGTGCCGGCTGCGCCAGGCCCTTGGCCCCCATCTTCAATCCGGTGTCGGCATGAAACACGCGGCCGATGCTGGCGAGCGCCGCGTCGCGGCCGGCCGGCGCCAGCAGCGTGATGCCGAACGGAATGCCGTCGGCGCGCATCGCGGCCGGCAGCGCCAGGCCGCAGAGATCGAGCAGGTTGACAAAATTGGTGTAGATGCCGAGCCGGGAGTTGAGCTCGATCGGATTGGCCAGCACCTGCGCGGTCGAATACGCCGTCGGCGCCGTCGGCAGCACCATCGCATCGAAGTTTGCGAAAATGCGCTCGGCAACGCGGCGCAGCGCCTGCAGCCGGTAGAGGGAAGCAAAAGTGTCGGCGGCGGTCAGCCGCGCCCCGGGCGCCGTGATCTCCCGCGTGACCGGATGGATCGAATCCGGCGACGAGGCGAGCAGGTCGCGGATGACGAGATAGCGCTCGGCGACCCATGGACCCTCGTAGAGCAGCCGCGCGGTTTCGTAAAACGGTTCGAGATCGAACTCGACCAGCGTGGCGCCGAGCGAGGTCCAGCGCTTCAGCGCGTTGTCATATTCCTTCTCCGCCGCGCGGTCGCCGAAGAAGATCAACTGGCCATTGCGCGGCACGCCGAGCCGGAGTTGTCGGGGTGGCGCCGACAGCCCGCCCAGAGGCCGGTCGCGCGAAAATGGATCGGCGCCGTCGCGGCCCGCCATCGCTTGCAGTGCGGTCATCGCATCGTCGACGGTGAGCGAGAACACCGAAATGCAGTCCAGCGTCCGGCAGGCCGGCACCAGTCCTGCGTTGGAGATCAGCCCGAGGCTCGGTTTAAGCCCGATGATGTTGTTGAGCATCGCCGGCACGCGGCCGCTGCCGGCGGTATCGGTGCCGAGCGCGAGCGGCACGAGGCCGGCCGACACCGCGACCGCCGAGCCCGAACTCGATCCGCCCGGAACGAGATCTGCGCGGACCGGATTGACGGGAATGCCGTAAGGCGAGCGGACGCCGACCAGGCCGGTGGCGAACTGGTCGAGATTGGTCTTGCCGATGACGATGGCGCCGGCCGCGCGCAGTCTTGCCGCGGCGGTCGAATCCTGCGCAGGCGAAGAGGAGAACGCCGGGCAGGCCGCCGTGGTCGGCAAGCCGAGCACATCGATATTGTCCTTTACCGCGACCGGCACGCCATACAGGGGCAGCGCTGACGTGTCCTTTGAGACCAGCGCTTCGGCCTCCGCCAGCGCCGCCTCCTCGTCGCGCAGGCTGATGAACACGGCTGGATCGTTGTGGTCACGGATGCGCCGGTAGGAGCGGGCGACGGTTTGCGCCGGGGTCATGGCGCCGGCGCGGTGCGCAGCGACGATGGCGGCAACGGTCTCGGGCGCGTCAGACCCCATGGCGAGCAAAACTCCAGCGAGCAAAATGGTAGCCAGGACATAGCAAGCGATGTGCCATTGTGTACATCAATGGCGCCGAGGGAAGCGGAGGATCTCGTTTTGATTTCAGATGTTTAACCAGACCATTGCCGGGGGCTCGACAAACCCGAGAGGCCGTACAAGTCGCAACTGCATAATAATTGGGCAGGTCGCTCCCAGCCCGGCAAAGATGATGCCGTTACGCGATGGCACATTGCCGGGCCAAGCCGATCTCGCGTACAGCAGGTTGCCTGCCCCTGAAACAATGACAACAGGCAGCGGAGGAAACCGATGACGTCAGCCGCAGCCCTCGGCCGCGATCCATCCGACGTGCTGTTCGCGACGCCTGCGATCTCGGCCGATCGCCGGCCCGACGGCAGCATTATCCTGAAATCGATGACGCCGTTGCGCGAGAGCGCGCGCTGCATTGGCGACTGGCTGGAGCATTGGGCACGGCAGGCGCCCGACCGTGTCTTTCTCGCCGATCGCGCCTGTGGCGACGCGCCATGGTCGGCGGTGACGTACAAGAATGCGCTGAGCCAGGTCCGTTCGGCCGCCGCGTGGATTCTCGCGCAGGGCCTGAGTGCAGAGCGGCCGCTGGTGATCCTTTCCGACAACAGCGTCGAGCATGCGCTGTTCGCGCTGGCGGCCCAGCACGTCGGCGTGCCGTCGGCCGCGATCTCGCCGGCCTATTCGCTGATGTCGAAAGACTTCGACAAGCTGAAGAGCATGGTCGCATTGCTGCAGCCCGGTGCGATCTACGTTTCTGCCACAAAGCCGTTCGCCGCCGCGCTGGCGGCGATCCAGCCGCTGCATTCGGCCGTGATCGTGAGCGGCGACGGCGAAGCCGTCTCGTTTCGCCGCATCGCCGCCACGCCGGAAACGCCCGAGGTCGAAAAGGCTTTTGCCGCTATCAAGCCGGACACGATCGCAAAATTCCTGTTCACTTCGGGTTCGACAGGCACGCCAAAGGCCGTCATCAACACCCAGCGGATGCTGACGTCGAGCCAGCAGGCCAAGGCGCAGACCTGGACGTTTCTCGATGGCATCGGCGAGGATCTTGTGATCCTCGACTGGCTGCCCTGGAGCCACACCTTTGGCGCCAATCACAATTTCAATCTGGTGCTGCGCAATGGCGGCACGCTGTATGTCGACGGCGGCAAGCCGGCGCCGGGACTGTTTGCGACCTCGCTGGCCAATCTTCGCAGCGTAATGCCAACCGTCTATTTCAACGTGCCGCGCGGCTTCGACATGTTGATCGGGGCGCTGCGCGGCGACGGTGACCTGCGGCTGAAATTCTTCAGCCAGGTCAAATTCGCCTTCTATGCCGGCGCGGCGCTGCCGCAGAATCTCTGGGATGCGCTGGAAGCGCTTTCGGCCGAGACCGTCGGCCGCGCGCTGCCCATGGTGTCGGCCTGGGGCTCGACCGAAACCTCGCCGCTCGCCACCGATTGCCACTTCCAGGCACAACGCTCCGGCAATATCGGCGTGCCGATTCCGGGGACCGAATTAAAGCTGGTGCCGTCGGGCGACAAGCTGGAAGTGCGCGTGCGGGGCCCCAATGTGACGCCCGGCTACTGGAAGGCGCCGGAACTGACTGCGCAGGCATTTGACAGCGAGGGCTTTTATCTGATCGGCGATGCCGTGACATTTGCCGATCCGGCGCGGCCCGAACTTGGATTGTTCTTCGACGGCCGTGTCGCCGAGGACTTCAAGCTCAACTCCGGCACCTGGGTCAATGTCGGTACCTTGCGCGTTGCGGGGATCGCGGCACTGGCGCCGCTGGCGCAGGACATCGTCGTGGCCGGCCACGGCGGCGATGAAGTCCGCTTCCTGGTATTTCCGAACATCGCGGCGTGTCGCGCGCATGCGGGCCTGCCGGACAGCGCCGATGTGAAAGACGTCATCGGCCACAATGAGGTTCGCAGCGCGATCGCAACGGGCCTTGCGAAACTGAAGGCGCAAAGCGGCCACTCTTCCGGTCACGCCACGCGCGCGATGTTGCTGGCCGAGCCGGCGTCGGTCGATGGCGGCGAGATAACCGACAAGGGGTACATCAACCAGCGCGCGGTATTGACGCGGCGCGCGCAGGCGCTGGCGATGCTCGCGGACGACGCGTCCGTCGAGTGGATCGGCTGCGCCGAATAAAGTTCGGAACCTTCGTCACGCGTCATGTCCGGCCCTGCGCCGGGCATCCACGTCTTTGCCTCAACCAGCAAGAAAGACGTGCATGGCCGGGACAAGCCCGGCCATGACTAAGGTCAAATGGCTGATCGGGCTCGCAAATACGCTTCTCCGACAAATTTGTTGCCAAGGCAACTAACTTGTGGAAGTTTCTATCCCGATGCACGGCTCGCCGATAGAGCAGTCGAACTGCCATGCCGTGCCGGGAGAAAGCGATGATCAGGAGGAGCGGCCCGTCAGGGCCGAACGCCCGCGCATACCCAGCCGGACTGAATGCGCGATCAGGTGCTGTTCGGCCCGGTCACGGCGCCGAGATTTTCGTGCAGCCGCCGCAGCAAATCGATCAAAACTTCCCGTTCGTCCTTCTTCAGGCAGGACAGCAAGCGCCGCTCGCGTTCGAGCGCGGCCATGATCACCTTGTCGTGGATGGCGCGGCCGCGCGGGGTCAGCGAGATCGCGTGGGTACGGCCGTCATCGGGCGCGGTGCGGATCGTGACAAGGCCGCGCTTCTGCAGCACGGAAAGATTGCGGCTGACCGGCCCCTTGTCGAATCCGATGACCGAGCAGATCCGCGAGGCGGGGATGCCGGGCTCGATCGCGAGCAGCGACATGATCCGCCATTCCGTGACGTTCACGCCAAAGTTGCGCTGATAAAACACCGTCGCGCTGTTCGACAGTTTGTTGGCGATGAAGGTGATGAACGCCGGAACGTAGCGATCGAGATCGAGCAACGGGCCGGTGTCGGCGGCTGCGGGCTCCGCCGGACGTGTCCGACGCGGTTTTCGGCTCAATCGATTCTGACTCATGCCCGGATCATCGCTGCGGAATCGCGACCGGGCAATAGGGGCTTGGGGCAGGGCGATCCAAGAACAAGCTTTGGGAGGTGTCGATGACAGCGAATTCCAGTGCCGGCCCTGGCGCCGCCGTGCCGCATCTCGCGCTCGATCCGTTCTCGATCGAATATTTCGACGATCTGCACCCGAGCCAGGAACGGCTGCGCGAGGCCGGACCGCTGGTCTATCTCGACAAGTGGAAGGTCTACGGGGTGGCGCGCTATGCCGAGGTTCATGCAGTGCTGAACGACCCCGCCACGTTCTGTTCGAGCCGCGGCGTCGGCCTGAGCGATTTTGCCAAGGAGAAACCGTGGCGTCCGCCCAGCCTCATTCTCGAGGCCGACCCGCCGGAGCACACCCGTACCCGCGCGGTGCTCAGCCAGGTGCTGTCGCCGACCGCGTTGAAGCAGGTTCGCGATCGCTTCGCCGCCGCGGCTGCCGCCAAGGTTGACGAATTGCTGGAACGAAAAAGTTTTGACGCCATCGCCGATTTGGCGGAAGCCTATCCTCTGGCGATCTTCCCCGACGCGCTTGGTTTGAAGCAGGAGGGGCGCGAGCACCTGCTGCCCTATGCCGGCGTCGTCTTCAACGCGTTCGGTCCGCCGAACAAGCTGCGGCAGGACGCGATCGAGCGTTCGGCGCCGCATCAGGCCTATGTCGCCGAACAGTGCCAGCGCGAGAATCTTGCGCCCGGAGGCTTCGGCGCCTGCATCCATGCGCACGTCGATACCGGCGATATCACGGCGGCCGAGGCGCCGTTATTGGTACGCTCCCTGCTGTCGGCCGGTCTCGATACCACGGTCTACGGCATCGGCGCGGCGCTCTATTGCCTCGCGCGCTATCCCGACCAATGGTCGCGGCTGCGGCAGGATCTGACGCTCGCTCGCGGCGCCTTCGAGGAAGCCGTGCGGTTCGAGAGCCCGGTGCAGACGTTCTTCCGCACCACGACGCGCGAGGTCGAGATTGGCGGGCATCGCATCGGCGAAGGCGAGAAAGTCCTGATGTTCCTCGGCGCGGCCAACCGCGACCCGCGCCGCTGGGACAACCCTGATAGCTACGACATCACGCGGCGGACCAGCGGCCATGTCGGTTACGGCTCGGGCATTCACATGTGCGTCGGCCAGCTCGTGGCCCGTCTCGAAGGCGAAACCATGCTGGCGGCGCTGGCGCGCAAGGTAGCCTCCATCGAGATCACCGGGTCGGTGAAGCGTCGCTACAACAACACGCTACGCGGGCTGGAGAGCCTGCCAGTGACGATCAAGGCGGCCTGACGCCGCCACAGATTGCTCTACGAATACAAGAACGAGGGGAGAGACTGGCATGAAGCGTTCGGGCAATCATCTCGCGTTGGCCTTGTCCAGTGCATTGTCGCTGGTCGGCGCAAGCGCGGCGTGCGCGCAAATTTCCGACAATGTCGTCCGCATCGGCGTGCTCAACGACATATCCGGCATTTTTCAGGACACCAACGGCATGGGGTCGGTGGAAGCCGCGCGGATGGCCGCCGAGGATTTCAACGGCGGAGGCAAGGGCATCAAGGTCGAGATCGTCTATGCCGATCACCAGAACAAGGCCGACGTCGGACAGGCGATCGCGCGCAAATGGCTTGACGTCGAAGGCGTTGATGCCATCGTCGACGTGCCGAATTCGGCCGTCGGCCTCTCCATCAACGCATTGTTGCGCGATACGCGCATGACGTTCTTGGCGTCGTCGACCGCCAGCTCCGATCTCACAGGAAAAGCCTGTTCGCCCAACACGATCCAGTGGGTCAATGACGCCTGGGCGACCGGCAACACCACGGCGGCGGCAATGATGGCGCGCGGCGGCAAGGATTGGTACTTCGTCACGGTCGATTACGCACTCGGCAAGGGCATCGAGGCGGAAGCCACCAGCTACATCGAAAAGAACGGCGGCAAGGTGCTGGGCTCCAGCAAGCATCCGCTCGGCACCTCGGACTTCGCTTCCTTCCTGCTGCAGGCGCAAAGCTCCAAGGCCAAGGTGATCGGGTTGGCCAATGCCGGCGGCGATACCATCAATGCGGTCAAGCAGGCCAACGAGTTCGGCATCCAGCAAAGTGGCCAGACCATGGTCGCGTTCCTGCTGTTCGTGAACGACATTCATGGCATGGGACTGAAGGTCGCCCAGGGCCTGCAGCTGCTGGAAGCATTCTATTGGGACATGAACGAAGATACCCGTGCGTTCGCCAAGCGCTTTTCGGCGCGACCGGGCATGAATGGCAAGATGCCGAGCGGCAACCAGGCCGGTGTCTATGCGTCGACGCTCGCCTACCTCAATGCCGTGGCGGCCACCGGCAGCGACCACGCCAAGGACGCGGTTCCTGAGATGAAGAAGTTCAGGGGCAAGGACAGGCTGTTCGGCGATATCGCCATCCGCCAGGACGGCCGTGTCATTCACCCGATGTATCTTTTCGAGGTGAAGAAGCCGGACGAGTCGAAATACCCATACGATTACTACAGGCTGGTCTCGACCATACCGGCCGAACAGGCGTTCCGTCCGATCGCGGATGGCGGCTGCGCGCTGGTGAAGTGAGGCGCCGTCCGAATCGGTGTCGTCAGGGCCGGGCGTTTGCGCCGCCGAAGGGACGCCCGCCCCGCAGGCGGGGCGAGCCCGGGCATGTCGCGCTTGCGGTCGCCGCCTGGTCTCATTTCAGTTGACGTTCTCGCGAGGCGGACCAATGTAGGCCCCGGCGGCCGGGACCCAACGCGGCCGCGACGGGAAGGTCGGGGAAAACAATGCAGCGCTTCAGGTTTGGTGTGCGCGCCGGGATTCAGCTCGCTGTGCTGGCGGTGGTCTCCTGCTTTGCCACGCATGCGATGGCCGCAAAAATGGCCGGCGATGCCGCTACGACCTGCAGCGACCTGATCCGGCCGACCGACAACGCGGTCCGGATCGACTCCGCCACCATGATCGCTCCCACGCCGCTCGCGGTCGCCGAGAAAGCGCCCACGCCGGCAGCGCGCGTGACGCCGGCCAATCCGGAGTTTTGCAAGGTGCTCGGTCAGGTCGCGCCGCTTGATCCGAATGCGCCGCCGATCAAGTTCCAGGTCAACTTGCCGGTCGAATGGAACGGCCGCTCGCTGCAATATGGCGGCGGCGGTTTCAACGGCGTGCTGATCACGGGACTGGGATTGCCGCCGGCCTATCCGTTCGGTGCGCCGTCGCCGCTGGCGCGCGGCTTCGTCACCTATGGCACGGATTCAGGCCACGAGACCAAGCCGGGCGAACCGCCGCAGCTGTTCGCCCTCAACGACGAGGCGTTCGAAAACTTCGCCCACCGCGCCTACAAGCGGGTCCGCGACGTGGCCGTCGCGCTGATGGTGCGCGCCTATGGCAACCCGCCGGCAAAATTGTACTTCATGGGATCCTCGGAGGGCGGCCGCGAAGCGCTGACCATGGCGCAGCGTTACCCCGACGAGTTTGACGGCATCTTCGCTCGCGTGCCTGTCATCAACTGGGTCGGGTTGCAGCATGCCGGAACGCGGTCGGGGCTGGCGACGATGGGCGAGGGGTGGATCCGTCCGGCGCAGGTCGATCTCGTGGCGAAAGCCGTGCTGCAGGCCTGCGACAAGGCCGATGGCGCCGAGGACCAGCGCGTGCTCGATCCGGTCGGCTGCAAGGCGAAATTCAATCCGGAGTCGCTGCGTTGCGCCGTCGGTCAAAGCGGCGATCAATGCCTGAGCGAGGCGCAGGTCGCGGCGATCAGGACGCTGCATTCGACCTACAAGTTCTCCTTCCCGCTGGAGAACGGGCTTGACGATTATCCGGGCTGGGGCGTCTCGGGCGAAAACACGCCGGCCTTCGGTCCGACCGGCGGCTGGAACGCATGGTGGCTCGGCAAGAGCGCACCGGCGCAGCCGCCGCAGCCGTCCAACGGCATCGCCTGGGTCTATGGCGCCGGGGGCATCCAGTACGTCTTTGCGCGCGATCCCAAGCTGGACGTCACGACCTACAAGCCCGACGATCACAAGGAGCGCCTGTTGCAGGTGTCGCGGCTGATGGATTCGACCAACCCCGACCTCAGCCGCTTTGCCGCGCGCGGCGGCAAGCTCGTGATCCTGGAAAACATGGCTGACTATGCCCAGAGCCCTTACGCCGGGATACGCTATTTCGAGAACGTGCAGCGCACGCTCGGCAAGGAGAAGACGGCGGCATTCGCCCGGCTCTATACCGCGCCCGGCGTCGATCATGTCGGCTCCGGCGCACCTGCCAATGTCGACATGCTCTCCGTGCTGGTCGACTGGGTCGAGAATGGCAAGGCGCCGGGCGATCTCGAGGTGATCGAGCAGAAGGTCGAAGCGCCGGGCTTCGAGACGGTGCGCGCCCTGCCCTTGTGCCAGTGGCCGGCATGGCCGCATTACAAATCCGGACCAATCGATCGCGCCGCGAGTTTTGCCTGCGCGCCGTGAGTTGTGCGCGCCGTTCTATCCGCGTCATTGCGAGCGCAGCGAAGCAATCCATCTCACAGCAGGCATGAATTGCTTCGCTGCGCTCGCAATGACGGAGTTGAATAAATTCGCTGACGCCAAGGTTTGCGTAGCTACGGCTTGTAAGCTACCCCGTCACCTTGCTCGAGCCCTGCGTGATCAGCCGCGCGGCGCGCTGGTTGCGGGCGTGAATCCACAGCCAGCTCAGCGCCACGCTAAGGCGGTTGCGCAGGCCGATCAGGAAGTAGATGTGGGCGAGGCCCCAGATCCACCAGGCGAGGTTGCCGCGCAGCTTCACCCAGCCGAAATCGATTACCGCCTTCTGCTTGCCGATCTGCGCGAGGCTGCCGGCATGCTTGTAGCGGAACGGCGGCAGCGTGCCGCCGTCGAGCCGCGCCTTGATCAGCGCGGCCACGTAGCGTCCCTGCTGCTTGGCGGCCGGCGCGATGCCCGGCACGGGATTGCCGTCGGGGCCGGCGATGGTCACGGTGTCGCCGATGGCAAATACGTCCGCGTGGCCGGGCACGGTGAGATCAGGCTCGACCTTCAAACGGTAGGCGCGGTCGGCCGGCGCGCTCAGCCATTCCGCCGCCCGCGAGGCGCGCACACCGGCGGCCCAGACGATGGTTCGGGCCTCGAGCTTGTTGCCGCCATAGACGACGCCGTCGGCGGTGCATTCGGTGACGGGTTTTCCCAGCACCACTTCGACGCCGATTTCCTCCAGCGAACGCTGCGCGTAGGCGGAGAGGTCTTCGGGAAAGCCGGCCAGCACCCGCGGGCCGGCCTCGACCAGCACGACGCGGGTCTTGTAGGTGTCGATGTTGCGGAAGTCCGGTGGCAGCGTGTCCTTGGCAAGATCGGCGATGGTGCCGGCCATCTCGACGCCGGTCGGGCCGGCGCCGATGATGACGAAGGTCAGCAGCGCCGCGCGCTTTGCCGGATCGGTCTCGCGTTCCGCGCGCTCGAAGGCGACGAGGATGCGCCGGCGCAGCGTGGTCGCGTCTTCCAGCGTCTTCAGGCCGGGCGCGAACGGTTCCCATTCGTCGTGGCCGAAATAGGCGTGGCGCGCGCCGGTGGCGAGCACCAGCGTGTCGTAGCCGACCGTCGCGCCGTCCTCGAGCAGCACGCGCTTGCCGGTGGTATCGACGCCGCTGACGTTGGCGAATAGCGTTGTCACCTCCTTGCGGTCGCGCAGGAGGTAGCGGATCGGCCAGGCGATTTCAGAGGTCGCCAGCGACGCGGTCGCGACCTGGTAGAGCAGCGGCTGGAACAGATGATGGTTGCGGCGGTCGATCAGCGCAATCCTGACCGGCGCGCCGGCGAGACCGAAGGCGGTTTCCAGCCCGCCGAAACCGGCGCCGACGATGACCACGTGATGGGGCGGTTTGGCTGTCGACATGGCATGCATTTCCAGCTTCGGATCTTTCGCCACGTCGGATTATGCCGACATTTTCCGCGCCGGTCCAAGGCGCATTTGTCAATCGGCCGATAGCGAAAGAGTATCGCAAATCGCAAAAAAAAGTTCTCCCGGGATCGCATCCTTTGGCCATTCCCGGACGTCCTTGGTGTTGAAGACGCGCCGCTACTGCGGGCGCCAACGAGGAGAGGGCAATGAAACGGACCGTGATAAGATATAGAACCCAGCCCGAAATGGCGGACCGGAATGCCGAACTGGTCGCGGCGGTGTTTGCCGAACTGAAAGCTGTGCAGCCGGAGGGCCTCCGCTATTTGTCGCTGCGGCTGGAGGACGACACGTTTATCCATGTCGTCGAAACTGCAGCCGATGACGGCGCGAGCCCGCTCCCGAAGCTTCCGGCGTTCGTCGCATTCCAGAACGGGATTCGGGAGCGTTGCGCCGAGCCTCCGGTGCCCAGAAGAGCTACCGTCGTCGGCAATTATCGCATGCTGGGCGAGCAGTGAGCTCCGCTCGCCGGAGGTAGAATGGGTGCCTGAGCTGACCGCCGCCTTCGACATGGAACAGCTGCTGGTCGCGATGCGGCCAAGGCTGCATCGCTATTGCGCGCGCATGGTCGGTTCGGTGATCGATGGAGAAGATGTACTGCAGGATGCGCTGGCCAAGGCGATGGAAGCGCGGGCAGACGCCGGCCATATCGGCAATCCCGAAGGCTGGCTGTTCCGCATCGCGCACAACGCGGCGCTGGATTTCCTGCGTCGGCGCAAGAGGCAACAGGCGCTGCAAGAAGCCGCGGAGGTGGAGATGATCCTCGACCCGCTCGACATACTGGAGAGCCGCCAGATCGCCGCTGCTTCATTGCGAACCTTCATGCGGCTGCCGGTGGCGCAGCGCTCCAGCGTCATCCTTATGGACGTGCTCGGTTGCTCGCTCGAGGAGGTCTGCGCGGCGATGGATTGCAGCCTGCCGGCGGCCAAGGCCGCGCTGCATCGCGGCCGCGCCCGGTTGCGCAACATCGCCAGTGAGCCTGAGGATGCTCCGCCGCAAAGATTATCGGATGTCGATCGCGCCCGTCTCGGCGCCTATGTCGCTCATTTCAACGCGCGCGACTTCGACGCCATCCGCGCCATGATCGCGGACGACGTGCGGCTCGACCTCGTCAACAGAACCCGCATGCGCGGCAAGGCCGAGGTCGTCAGCTATTTCGGCAACTACGCCAAGGTCAGCGACTGGCGGCTGGAGGCGGGCCTCGTTGAAGGGCGTCCCGCCATCCTGGTGTTCGATCCGAATACGCCCGATAGGGGACCGAGCTATTTTGTGCTGCTGGGGTGGGCCGCCGGCAAGGTCGTGACCATCACGGATTTCCGCTACGCATCTTACGTCGTCGATGGTGCGAAATATCTGACGTCGCGGGCGAGGCGGGACGAGAGGACGCCCCCGCCGGGCTGATCGATCGGGTCCGATCCGCTATTCGCGTTCCGGCTCCCCTGCATAGCCGCGATAGCCATGGCTCTCGACGCCGCCGCCAGAGCCTTTCAGGTGCGAAAGGTGCAATTCGCGCCAGCCCATGCAGTCGCCAGCGATGCAATGATACATCTTTTCGGAATTCTGAAAGCCGTCGGTCAGGGAATTGTGCAGGCGATTATTGTTGTCGATGCGCACATAGGGACACCATTTCGCGCGCGGCTCGGTCGGTTATCAGCACGGGCAATTCTCCGGGAGTAGTTGCTATTCTTTCCCGTATCGGCCTAAGCCGGCGTGAAAATGGCTAGCGGTTTTGCGCTGCACAATGGGGTCCGGTCACAGGAACTATAATTCTTGCCTTTTGCGTGCCCCGCGAACTATGGTGCACCCCGCTGGGGTATGAGCCAAAGATCCAAAGCGCGGTCTCTGTTTCATGCTTGCCGCAGACCGGCTGTCTCGCGCAAAAAATACCTCACCCGATAATGAGGCGCGCGTGGTGAGCACGGTCGCCCGGATGACCGGGTCTGGTCGATAATGAGGAGGGGAGTGGTTATGAAAAAGGCATTCTGGCTGGCGGGCGCGGCATTTCTGGCGCTGACGCAACCCGTATCCGCGGGCGACACCATCAAGATCGGCTTTGTCTCGACCTTCAGTGGCCCAACCGCCGTGATCGGCAACGACATGCGCAACTCTTTCGAACTGGCGCTCGACCATCTAGGCCGCAAGATGGGCGGCAAGCCGGTCGAGGTGATCTACGAGGACGACGGCCAGAAGCCCGATGTGGGCAAGCAGAAGACCGAAAAGCTGATCCAGTCCGACAAGGTGGATTTCATTGCCGGCTATATCTGGTCGAACGTGCTGCTGGCTTCGCTGAAGACCGCGGTCGATTCAAAGACCTTCCTGATCTCGGCCAATGCCGGCCCCTCGCAGCTCGCCGGGGAGCTCTGCTCGCCTTACGTGTTCTCGACTTCCTGGCAGAATGACCAGACCCCGCAGGCGGTCGGCACCTACATGAACCAGAAGGGCGTCAAGTCGGTGTTCCTGATCGGCCCGAACTATGCGGCGGGCAAGGACATGCTGGCCGGCGTCAAGAGCACGTTCAAGGGAGAGGTGGTCGGCGAGGAATACACGGTGTGGCCGAGCCAGCTCGACTTCTCCGCCGAACTGACCAAGGCCAAGAACTCCAAGGCCGAGTCGATCTTCGTGTTCTATCCGGGTGCGGCCGGCGTCCAGTTCCTCAACCAGTATGCGCAGGCCGGGCTCAAGTCGCAGATGCCGCTCTATACGGCCTTCACCATCGACGAATTGTCGCTGCCGCTGCAGAAGGAAAACGCGCTCGGCGTCCCCGGCGCCCAGCAGTGGGTCAACGACCTGCCGTTCCCCGAGAACAAGAAGTTCGTCGAGGACTATCGCAAGAAATATCCCGGGCTTCGCCCGACCTTTTACGGCGCGCAGTCCTATGATGCCGCCAACCTGATCAACAGCGCGGTCGTCGCGGTCAAGGGCGACACCTCGAAGAAGGACGAGATGAAGGCCGAAATGGAGAAGGCAAACTTCAAGTCGGTGCGGGGGCCGTTCAAGTACGGCAAGAACCACATTCCGATCCAGAACTTCTACTTGCAGGACGTGGTCAAGGATGCCGACGGGCAGCTCTCGCTCAAGACGGTGGCGACCATTGTCAAGGACGACCAGGACCGCTTCGTCGGCAAATGCCCGATGAAGTGATGGTTGGCACGGCCGGTGCATGATGTCGTCAGGTATCGCCCCTGGGCTTGACCCGGGAGCTATCATTCCTGCGAAGAATTGTTCGAATGCGCGCGATTGATCCACGAACTCGTCATGCCCGGGCTTGTCCCGGGCATCCACGTCCTTGGGCGCCGCGAGGGAATTCGTGGATGGCCGGGGCAAGCCCGGCCATGACGACGCGGGACGGGTGCTTTACAAGTTCGACGCTGTTATCTGATCGACCATCAAGGGTTTCATGCTCGTCCTCGTTGAACAATCGCTGAATGGCCTGCAGTTCGGCCTGCTGCTGTTCCTGCTGGCGGCTGGCCTCACGCTGGTGTTCGGCATCATGGATTTCGTCAATCTGGCGCACGGCTCGCTCTACATGATGGGCGCCTACTTCGCCGCCACCTTCGTCGCCTGGACCAACAGTTTTCTGCTCGGCATCCTGCTGGCGCTCGGCGCCACGTTGCTGCTCGGCATTTTGCTGGAATTCGTGGCGCTCCGGCATCTCTACGGCCGCGACCATCTCGACCAGGTGCTGGCGACCTTCGGGCTGATTTTGTTTTTCAATGACGCGGTGCGGCTGATCTGGGGTCCGGCTGGCCTGTCGCTGCCGCTGCCGGCCTGGCTGACCGTGCCGGTGCAGATCGTCCCCGGCGTGTCCTATCCGGCCTATCGGTTGTCGATCATCGCGGTCGCGCTTGCCGTCGCGGCGTTGCTATATATCGTCGTGATGCGCACCCGCATCGGCATGCTGATACGTGCGGGCGCCTCCAACCGCGAAATGATCGGCGCGCTCGGCATCAACATCAAGCTCTTGTTCACGCTGGTGTTCGGGCTCGGCGCCGCGCTGGCCGGCCTCGCGGGCCTGATGCAGGCGCCGATCCTCACCGTGCAGATCGGCATGGGCGAGAACATCCTGATCCTCGCTTTCGTCATCATCGTGATCGGCGGCATCGGCTCGATCCGCGGCGCGTTTATGGCCGCGATCTTCGTCGGCATGATCGATACGCTCGGCCGCGCCTTCCTGCCTGACCTGTTGCGCACGGTGCTGAGTTCTGCCGCCGCGTCCACCGCCGCGCCCGCGCTGTCGTCGATGCTGATCTATCTCCTGATGGCGATCGTGCTGGTGGTGCGGCCGGAAGGACTGTTCCCGGCGGCCAGACGATGAAATTCCAGATCAATGCCCAGAACGTCGTCGTGGCGTTCGTCGCGCTCGGCCTGACGCTGCTTCCGCTCTATTCGGCGCTGTCGGGCAACATCTTCATCCTGACGCTGTTCACCCGCATCGTCATCTTTGCGCTCGCCGCGGCCAGCCTCAACCTCATCATGGGCTATGGCGGCATGATGAGCTTTGGCCATGCCGCCTATCTCGGCATCGGTGGCTATGCGGTCGGCATCCTCGCTCATGAGGGCATCGGCTCCGGATTCATTCAGTGGCCCGTCGCGCTCCTGGTCTCGGCGCTCTATGCGCTCGTGATCGGCGCACTGTCGCTGCGCACGCGCGGCGTCTATTTCATCATGATCACGCTCGCCTTTGCGCAGATGGCCTATTACATCGCCTCCGGCATGTCGCGCTATGGCGGCGATGATGGCCTCACCATCTACACGCGCAGCACTTTCGGCGGCCTGATCGACCTGTCGAACCGCACGCAGTTCTACTACCTCTGCCTGTTCTGCCTGTTCGGCGGCACCTATCTGATCTGGCGCATCATCAATTCGCGCTTCGGCATGGTGGTGCAGGGCATCCGTTCCAACGAACAGCGCATGCAGGCAATCGGCTATCACGCCAACCGCTATCGCCTCGTCTGCTTCGTGATATCGGGCACCATCTGCGGCCTGGCCGGTGCGCTGCTGGCGAACAATACCGATTTCGTCAGCCCGGCCGGGATGTACTGGACGCGTTCCGGCGAACTGATGGTGATGGTGGTGCTCGGCGGCATGGGCTCGCTGTTCGGCCCTGTCATCGGCACCATCGTGTTCCTGCTGCTGGAAGAGCTGCTGTCGCAGTTCACGGAGTACTGGGCGCTGATCATGGGGCCGCTGCTGTTGCTGATCGTTCTGTTCGCGCGCGGCGGCATCATGGGTTTGCTGGGGAGGTTGAGCCGTGGCTAGTTCTTTGGCCGAACCCCTTCTTCGCGTCGAAAATCTCGTTCGCAGTTTCGGCGGCATCAAGGCGACGGACAATCTGTCGCTCGATGTCGCGCCGGGCGAACTGCACGCCATCATCGGCCCCAACGGCGCCGGCAAGACCACGCTGATCAGCCAGTTGACGGGGCAGCTGATGCCCAATTCCGGCTCGATCCGCTTTGCCGGCCGCGACGTCACGCGACTGCCGTCCTACCAGCGCAGCCGGCTCGGCCTGGCGCGTTCGTTCCAGATCACCTGCCTGCTGCCGGATTTCACCGCGGCCGACAATGTCGCGCTCGCAGCCCAGGCGCATGACGGCCACTCGTTTCGCTTCTGGGGGGCGGCGCGCAAGGAGAAACATCTGCGCGAGGCGGCGCACGCCGCGCTGGCGCGGGTCGGGCTTTCCAAGCGTGCCGACGTGCCGGTATCCGAGCTCAGCCATGGCGAGCAACGCGAGCTCGAGCTTGCGGTGGCGCTTTCGACCAAGCCGCAATTGCTGCTGCTCGACGAGCCGATGGCCGGCCTCGGCGTCACCGAATCCGCGCGCATGGTGGCGCTGCTGAAGGAACTGCGCAAGGAATTCACCATCGTGCTGGTCGAACACGACATGGAAGCCGTGTTCGCGCTGGCCGACCGCATCACCGTGCTGGTCTATGGCCGCGTCATCGCCTCCGGCGATCCCGATGCCATCAGGAGCAACGAGGAAGTCAAGCGCGCCTATCTCGGCGACCAGCACGTGGTGGTAGGTCATGGCTGAGACGCTGCTCGAAATCGAGGGCATCGAGACCTGCTACGGTCTCAGCCAGGTGCTGTTTGGCCTGTCGCTGAAAGTTCAATCCGGTGAAATGGTCGCGCTGATGGGCCGTAACGGCATGGGCAAGACCACCACCATCCGCTCGATCATGGGCATGACGCCGGCCCGCGCCGGCAATGTCCGCTTTGCGGGCGAGGAGGTGCGCAGCCTGCCGTCGTACAAGATCGCAAAACTAGGTATCGGCCTGGTGCCGGAAGGCCGCCAGATCTTTCCGAACCTCACGGTCTACGAAAACCTGGTCGCGGCGTCCGGCAACCGGCTCGGCAATCCCGATCCCTGGACCATCGACAAGATCCATGCGCTGTTTCCGCGGCTGGCCGAACGCAACGACAACATGGGCGTGACGCTGTCCGGCGGCGAGCAGCAGATGCTGGCGATCGGCCGCGCGCTGATGACCAATCCAAAACTCTTGATCCTCGACGAAGCCACCGAAGGCCTCGCACCGCTGATCCGCGAGGAAATCTGGAACTGCCTGTCGATGCTGAAGGGCCGCGGGCAGTCGGTGCTGGTCATCGACAAGAACGTCGCCAACCTCGCCAAGATTGCCGACCGGCACTACATCATCGAGCGCGGAAAGACGATGTGGACGGGGACGAGCGAGCAGTTGGTCGCGGAGCCGGATCTGCAGCACCGGTATCTGGGGATTTAGCTCCGCTCTCTCAGCATCGTCATGGCCGGGCTTGACCCGGCCATCCACGGCTTCCTTGCTTCTACGCCAAGGACGTGGATGCCCGGAACAAGCCCGGGCATGACGAGTGGAGGGGTCTGCGCGCACCTCAAAACATCTCGAAATATTCGCGGTGCTCCCAGTCCGACACCTCGGCCTGGAAGCGCTCGATCTCCGCGTTCTTGATGTGGACGTAGTAATCCACGAACTCCGGCCCCAGAGCCTGCCGGAAGAATGGATCGTCGTTCAGCGCGAACACCGCCTCGCGAAGGCTCTTCGGCAGCAGCGCGGCCTTGGTCTCGTAGGGCGTATCCGCCGACGGGCCGGGATCGAGCTTGCGGTCGATGCCGTCGAGGCCGGAGAGAATCTGCGAGGCCATGTAGAGATAAGGGTTCGCGGCCGGCTCGCCGATCCGGTTTTCCAGCCGCGTGGCGCTGTCGCCCGCACCGCCGAGCACGCGGATCATGACGCCGCGGTTGTCGCGGCCCCAGATCGCGCGGTCGGGCGCCAGCGAATAGGAGCGGTAGCGCTTGTAGCCGTTGATGGTCGGCGTGGTGAACACGGTGGAGGCGCGGGCGTGTTCCAAAAGGCCGGCGAGATAAGAAAGCCCGAACGGGCTCAGCGCCTCGGTGCCCTCCTTCGCCATGAATGCGTTGGCGCCGTCGGCGCGCGATACCAGCGATTGATGCAGGTGCCAGCCGGAGGCAAAGACATTGGGCAGTCTCGGCCGGCACATGAAGGTGGCGTGATAGCCGTGGCGGCGCGCGATCTGCTTCACGGCGCTACGAAACAGCACCATGTTGTCGGCGGGCACAAGCCCCCTGGCCGGCGCAAAGGTGAACTCGCACTGGCTCGGGCCGAACTCGACCTCCACCGAGCGCAGCGGCAGCCCGAGCGCCAGCACGTCGCGGCGAATGATTTCGAGCGCGGGCTCCATCTGGTCGAAGCGCTGTTCGGTCAGATATTGATAGCCGTGCGAGAGCAGGCTGACGGAGGGCGGGCGTCCCGGCTGGCCGGCGTCCTCCGGCGCCATATGCGCGTCATCGAGCCTGAACAGGTGGAATTCGACCTCGAGCCCCGCGACGAAATCGTAACCGCGGCTGCCCAGCTGATCGATCACCTTGCGGAACAGGTTGCGCGTCGCGAACGGCACCGGGCGGCCGTCGTTGAAATAGACATCGCAGAGCAGCCAGCCGGTCGTCGGCGCCCATGGCAGCACGCGAAACGTCGAGGGATCCGCCACCATCAGCACGTCGGCGGCGCCTTCCATCTCCTTCATGCCGAAGCCGCCGCCTGATGTGAACACCGGAAACACCGTCTTGTGCGAGGTGTCCTTGGCCAGCATCGTGGTCGTGATCGAACAGCCGCTTTCGAGCGACGCGATCGCCTCGCTCGCGATCAGCGTCTTGCCGCGCAAGATGCCGTGCTGGTCGGGGAAGGAGAGGCGGATGACTTCTAGGTTTTTCTCCTCGACGAGTTTTCGCAGCCGGCTGGCGGCGTCCTGCTGCTCTTTCGACCAGAGGCCGTGACGTTCGACGAAACTCAACGCGTTCTCCCATCTTCCGTCATTCCGGGACGATGCGAAGCATCGAACCCGGAATCTCCAGATTCCGGGTCTGATCCTTCCGACCAGCCCGGAATGACGGTGTCCATAACCATCACTCCGCCGCCGTCAGATGGTGGACCTTGCCCGCGATGTCGCGCGGCACCGGCGCGGCCCACGGCGCGCCACGGCGGCGCTTGACGTCGACTTCCATCCAGTACAATTCCCAGCCCTGCGTCGGCCCGATGCCGTCCATGGTCGCGGGGCCCTGGATCGCGCGCGCCGACGCCTCGTCGAGAAACAACATCGGCTTCTCGCCGCCGGAGACCTTCTCGATCTCCTGCCGCAGCAGCCGGCGGTACTGCACGATCGCCTTGTCGGACTGGCCGAGATGCTCGTTGGTGCGGTCCTGGATCGGGCCCATCGATTCCACCGCCCACTGGTCGTGGACGTTGATGTCGCTGCCCATGCCGGTATAGGTCGCGGTCGCCTGTTCGTGCGGATCGAAGCCGTAATCGTTGCTCTTGTTCTTCCGCGATGTGTAGTCCGGCAGCTCGTAGAGCTCGAGCCGCTGGTCGCGCATCTTCTTCCTGTCGACCGGCGCGGTGTAGCTGGTGAAGATCGCATACCAGTAGCAGTTCTCGTCATCGACCGGCACGTGCCATTGCGTGATCGTCATCTCGGTGCTCATCGGGATGACGAAGCCGTGCGGGAACAGTTGATTGGTCACGCGCACATGCGTCCGTGTCTCGTCGAGCTCACGCAGCGCGATCAGGCGCAGGCCGTATTCGGTGTGCTCGACATTGATGATCGGATTGTCGTATTCGCGAAGGATCTTCGTCATCGGCATGTCGCTGCCGGCGGACGCGCCGCGGAACTGCTTTCCGTAGGCGGTGGACGTGTCCTCGTCCTCGAAAAAGCGATGCAGGAACGAGGCGTGCGCCGGATCGATGCCGACTTCCAGCGCCTGCAGCCAGTTGCAGGCCATATGACCTTTGAACGCAAAGGTATGGCTGCCGGGCGCGACGAAACAGTCGATCTCCGGAAACGCCGGCGGCTCGCCTTCACCAAGGTAAGCCCAGAGGATGCCGCTCTTCTCCACCACAGGATAGGAGCGCTGCCTGATGCCCTGGCACAGTTTTGAGCCCTTCGGCTCGGCAGGCGTCTCAACGCACTGGCCCGTGACATCGAACAGCCAGCCATGGAAGGAACAGCGCAGTCCGCCGTTCTCCAGGCGACCGAAGGCGAGATCGGCGCCGCGATGCGCGCAGTGGCGGTCGATCAGGCCGTAACGTCCTTCCTCGTCGCGAAACAGCACCAGGTTTTCGCCAAGCAGTTTGACGGGCCGCACCGGCCGCGGCCCCTCCAGTTCGTCGACCAGCGCCGCCGGCTGCCAGTACATCCGCATCAGCCGGCCGCACGGGTCCTTGCGGCCGGTGCGGGTGATCAGGTCGTTCGCTTCCTGGCTCATCATGGCGATAGGTCTCCGCGAGAGTTGTTCGCCTATTGAACTTTTGTGCGATTCTAACGTAGGCTTGATCCGAGGCAAGCGGATTTTGGAGGCAGCAATGCCCAAGCTTAAGCGCGACGAGAACTCAGGCAACCGCGTCGCGACCGATTTCGTCGAAAGTCTCGACCGCGGTTTGCGCGTGCTGGAAGTGTTCGGCGGCAGCCGGCAACCGATGACGCTGAGCGATCTCGCCAGGGCGGCCGGGCTGGCGCGCGCCACCGCGCGGCGGATTCTCTTCACGCTCGAACATGCCGGCTTCGTCGCCACCGACGGCAAATTGTTCCGCCTGACGCCGCGCGTGCTGGTGCTGGCGTCGAGCTACCTTGCGTCCAACCACGTCGTCTCGGTGCTGCAACCCGCGCTAGATAAACTGTCCGCCGAGGCACAGGAGATTTCGTCGATGGCGATCCTCGACGGCAACGATGTCGTCTTCATCGCCCGCGCCAGCCCGACGCGAGTATTCTCCGCCGGTATCGATATCGGCTATCGCCTGCCGGCATTCTGCACGTCGGTCGGTCGCGTGCTGCTGTCGCGGCTGTCTGATGAAGAACTGGCCGCGGCGCTGAACAAGATGGATCTCGTGCAGATGACGCCATTCACCGTCACCGACAAGAAGAAGCTGCTAAAGACCATCATCGCCGATCGTGCGCAGGGCTATTCGCTGGTCGATCGCGAAGCCGAGCCCGGCTTCCGCTCGATCTCGGTACCGGTCCGCCGCTATGACGGCGCAATCGTTGCCGCCATCAACATGGGCGCGCATGTCGACCGCGTGTCGTCGGCCGAGATGGTCGAGCGCTTCCTGCCGCGGCTGCAGGAGGCGGCGGCTTCGGTGAAATCGATGCTGGTGTGATATGATCGTTCGGCTCGAAACGCCCGCCGACATCGCGGCGATCCGTATCGTCGAAGAAGTCGCATTTGGCCGGCGCGACGAAGCCCGCCTGGTCGACGAACTGCGCGCCGCGGGCGACGCCGTGTTCTCGCTGGTGGCCGAGCAGGATGGCGTCATCGCCGGCCATGCGATGTTCTCCCGGATGCAGGCGCCGTTTCCTGCGCTGGCGCTCGGCCCCGTCGCGGTGTTGCCCGAGTACCGGCGGAAAGGCGTCGCCGGCCGGTTGATCCGTGAAGGGATCGCGCGCGGCGAAGCGGCCGGGTGGGCGGCCATCTTCGTGCTCGGCGATCCCGCGTTCTACCGGCGTTTCGGATTCAATGTCGGCAAGGCGCGGGGTTTCACTTCGCCATTCGCGGGGCCGCATTTCATGGCGCTGCCGGTCGGGAGCAGCGAACTGCCGGCGCTCACAGGGAGCATCCAGTATGCTCCCGCCTTCGCCAGTCTCGAATAGACGCGCTATCGCGCGGGCAAGCGCCTGAACGCGGCCTCGATGGCCTCGAGCTGGGCGACGACTTTCGGCGTCACCACATGGTGCAGCGTTGCCGCGATTGACAGGCCGACGACGGTCGCGACGATCACATATTGCGTCAGCAGCGTCAGCAATATCCGGCCCAGCGGACGCCGCCCTGTGTTCCGTGGCCTCGTGGCGGCGGGGTACGCGTCCTCGCTTTCGGCGCTGCTCATGTTTGCGCCCAAATCAGCACGTCTCACTGCTCGTTCAGCAGTTGATCGAGCCGCGATCTCAGCCGGCGATTGGCGCGTTCGCTGTCGCGCAGCTTGCGCGCCCAATCCAGCGCGACGACCGTGCCCTCTTCGCGTTCTTCGCAGAACATCAGGCCGGCGGCGTTGCGGTCGCGCCAGGCGAGGCGCGCCAGACAGGACAGCCCCCTGCGCACGACGTCGAATTCGACGCGATCGGGCAGGATCGCCGCGTTCTCGAATTCGATCCTCGCGCCGCGCGGGCCGAAATTGCGCACGATGCAGTCGAGAGTGGAATTGCGCGCGTTGAAGGCGATCACGCCGCCGTAATAGACGCGGTTTCTCGGATGTTGACGACGCTCCAGCATGTCTCCGCTCCAATTCACTAACGGTTTGGTAACACAATTGGAGGGTGTGCGGCGAGCGTTCGCTCGCATGTGTTTCGTCTGGTGGTTAATGCAGATCAGAAACAACTAATGCGGGAACGGCCCTGCGGGATCGAATCTCGGCGATTTTCGCCATTCAGGAAACCGCGCTGCGCAGCCCGAAGGCGTGCTGGTCGTGCAGCACCGGCGCCACCGCGTCGCTGAGCCGCTTCGCCGCGGCGTCGATGGAAAGCCCCGCGGTATCGACCACGGCGGAGGCGCGGGCGTAGAGCGGTTCGCGGCTGACCAGGATGTTGCGCAGCTCCGCCATCGCGGAACGATCGTCCGCCATCGGCCGCAGATCGCCCTGGCCGCGGACGCGCGCCATGTGCTCTTCCGGCTCGGCCTTGAGCCAGATCGTGTAGAACGAGGACAGGACCAGATCGAAGGTCAACGGCTCGGAGACGATGCCGCCGCCGGTCGCCAGCACCATCAATTCCTTGCGCGCCAGCAATTGCGTCAGCGCCGTCTGCTCCATGCGCCTGAAACCTTCCTGGCCGTAGAGCGCGATGATCTCGGCGACCGACAGGCCGTTCTGGGCCTCGATCTCCTTGTTGAGCTCGACGAATTTCCAGCCGATCTTCTTTGCCAGCATCCTGCCGAGCGTCGATTTGCCGGCGCCGCGCAGTCCGATCAGGGCGATACCCGCGAAAGATATTCGCCGCTGGTTCGACAGGGTCCCGCCGGTGAGCGCTTCCTTGGCCTGTGCGATCTGCGCCGGCGTCGCCTTGCGCAGGAGATCGCGGATCACCGCCCAGTCCGGCGCCGGCTCGGTGGAGGGAATCAGATCTTCCAGATGCGCGCCCATCGCGTTGGAGACGCGGCGGAGCAGCACGATCGAGACATTGCCCTTGCCGCTTTCAAGCTGCGCGATGTAGCGCTCGGAAATCCCCGATACTTTTGCCAGCACCTTCCGCGACATGCCCCGCAGCGCCCGCATGGTGCGGACACGCTGGCCGAGCTGCTCGAGAAAACCGGTTTCGGGGTCGCTGGCGGCGGTCAATTTGCCTCGTTCGGTTGGGCTGGCATTCGGCACGATTTCGGAAACATAGTGCCGGCGAGGATTGACAGCAAGCGCAGCCAGTGGCTTTCTATGCATTATAATTCTAAAGCTGGGGAGAAGCGTCGGCATGTCCGGTTCGTACAATGCGGTGACCTGGCTGCTCGATCGCAACGTCGCGGAGGGTCGCGGCGCCAAGCTCGCCTTCACCGATACGGTCTCAGAACTCAGCTATGGCGACCTGCAGAAGCGGAGTTGCCGCGTCGCCAACATGCTGCGCCGGCTCGGCGTCCGCCGCGAAGAGCGCGTCGCCATGATCATGCTCGACACGGTGGATTTTCCCGCGGTGTTTCTCGGCGCGATCCGCGCCGGCATCGTGCCGGTGCCGCTCAACACGCTGCTGACGCCGGATCAATACGCCTACGTGCTGGCGGATTGCAGGGCGCGCGTCCTGTTCGTTTCCGAGGCGCTGTATCCGGTCGTGAAGGATATCGTCGGGCGGATGCCCGATCTCGAGCATGTGATTGTTTCCGGCAACGACTCGCTCGGCCACAAGAAACTGTCCGACGAACTCGCCGGCGAGAGCGATGCGTTCGAGACGGCGCCGACGCATCCGGAGGAGCCCGCCTTCTGGCTCTATTCGTCCGGGTCGACCGGCATGCCCAAGGGCGTACGGCATCTGCACGCCAGCCTGCAGGCGACCGCCGACACCTATGCGGCCCAGGTGCTTGGCATCCGCGAAAGCGACGTCTGCCTGTCGGCGGCAAAGCTGTTCTTCGCCTATGGGCTCGGCAACGCACTGACGTTCCCGATGTCGGTCGGTGCCACGACCGTGCTCAACGCCGAGCGGCCGACTCCGGCGCGGATGTTCGAACTCCTGAACACATACAACCCGACGATTTTTTATGGCGTGCCGACGCTGTTTTCGTCCATGCTCAACGACGAGACGCAGAAGGGTGCGCGCGCCGGCACGCGGCTGCGCATCTGCACCTCGGCTGGCGAGGCGCTGCCGGAATCGGTCGGCAATGCCTGGAAAGCGCGGTTCGGCGCCGACATTCTCGACGGCGTCGGCTCGACCGAACTGCTGCACATTTTCCTGTCCAACGCGCCCGGCGACATCAAATACGGCTCGTCCGGGCGTCCCGTGCCCGGCTACAGGGTGCGGCTGGTCAACGAGGCCGGCAGCGACGTGCCGGACGGCGAGGTCGGCGAACTGCTGGTCGAGGCGCCTTCGGCCGCCGAGGGCTACTGGAACCAGCGCAGCAAGAGTCGCCAGACCTTTCAGGGGCACTGGACCTACACCGGCGACAAATACACGCGCGACGCCGAGGGCCGCTATACGTTCTGCGGCCGTTCCGACGACATGTTCAAGGTCTCCGGCATCTGGGTCTCGCCATTCGAGGTCGAGAGCGCGCTGATCACCCATCCGGCCGTGCTGGAAGCCGCCGTCGTGCCCGAAGCCGATCCGGAAGGCTTGCTGAAGCCAAAGGCGTTCGTCGTGCTGCGTGCGGATTCCAGAACCGACGGCCTGCATGAATCGCTGAAGGAGCACGTCAAGCAGAAGATCGGCCCTTGGAAATATCCGCGCTGGATCGACGTGGTGGAGTCGTTGCCGAAGACGGCAACGGGGAAGATCCAAAGGTTCAAGTTGCGCGATGGCGCGTCTGGCTAGCCGTCATGGCCGGGCTTGTCCCGGCCATCCACGTCTTGCTTTGACGATCGAAGAAAAGAGCGTGGATGCCCGGGTCAAGCCCGGGCATGACCGAGTAACTGGATAGCGACATGACCACCCTTACCCCCTCGGGCTTCCTCACCGTCGGCGCCGCCCATCTCGAATACCGCATGGTCGGCCCGCCGCCCGAGCAGGCGCCAATGATCGTCATGCTGCACGAAGGCCTCGGCTCCGCCGGGCTGTGGGGCGACTTTCCGGAAAGACTGCAAGCTGCGACCGGCGCCGGCGTGTTCGCCTATTCGCGCGCCGGCTACGGCAATTCGACGCCCGCAAAACTGCCGCGGCCGCTCGACTACATGCATGTCGAGGCGCTGAACGTGCTGCCAAAGCTGATCGACAAGATCGGCTTTCGCCGCGGCATCCTGCTCGGCCATTCCGACGGCGCCTCGATCGCGGCGATCTATGCCGGCTCGCGTCAGGACCACCGCGTGGAGGGCCTGGCGCTGATCGCGCCGCATTTCATCGTCGAGGATGTCGGGCTGGCCTCGATCGCGGAGATCCGAACCGCCTACGAGACCACGAACCTGAAAGAGAAGCTCGCGCGCTGGCACAAGGATGCCGACAACGCCTTCCATGGCTGGAACAACGCCTGGCTCGATCCGAAATTCCGCGACTGGGATATTTCGGAATATCTCGCCTATATCCGCGTGCCGATCGCGATCGTGCAGGGCGCGGACGATCAGTACGGCACCATGCGCCAGATCGAGATCGCGCGGGAGGAATGCTACTGCCCGGTCGACGTGACCGTCATTCCCGGCGCCGGCCATTCGCCCCATCGCGAGACGCCGAACGCCGCGCTCGACGCGGTGGCGGATTTCGCGAAGGCGGTTTTGGCGGGCGAAGGTGGCGCGCGCACGGCCGCTCCGCCCAGGGGATAGCTCGAGCAACATGAAACAAAATGCATGTTTCGGAAGTTTTGCCTAGACTAGAACGAAAACATGCATTATTGTGCATCTCAACGACAAAGCCGTTAGCAGAGAAAACGACAGAGGGTGGCTCATGGCCGGCGAAGATCGCGTCCTCGCAGGCGGCGCGAAATACATCGATTTCCAGACCGATCCGTCGCGCTACCGGCATTGGAAGCTGGCGGTGGATGGCGATGTCGCCACGCTGACCATGGACGTGGATGAGAATGGCGGCCTGTTCGAGGGCTACCAGCTCAAGCTGAATTCCTACGATCTCGGCGTCGATATCGAACTGGCCGACGCCGTGCAGCGGCTGCGCTTCGAGCATCCCGAAGTGAAAGCCGTGGTGATGCGTTCGGGCAAGAACCGGGTGTTCTGCGCCGGCGCCAATATCCGCATGCTGGCCGGGGCCACCCACGCCCACAAGGTCAATTTCTGCAAGTTCACCAACGAGACCCGCAACGGCCTGGAAGACTCCTCCGAAAATTCAGGGCAGCGCTTCATCACCGTCGTGAACGGCACCGCGGCCGGCGGCGGTTATGAATTGGCACTCGCCACCGATCACATCATCATGGCCGATGACGGCGCAGCGGCCGTGGCGCTGCCGGAAGTGCCGCTGCTGGCGGTGCTGCCGGGCACCGGCGGGCTGACCCGCGTCGTCGACAAGCGCAAGGTGCGCCGCGACCACGCGGATTTCTTCTGCACCATCGAGGAAGGCATCAAGGGCAAGCGTGCGGTGGCTTGGCGGCTGGTCGACGAGATCGCGCCGAACAGCAAGCTGGAAGCCAGGGTCGCCGATCGTGCCAGGGCGTTCGCTTCGCAATCGAAGCGCAATGGCAGCGGCAAGGGCATCACGTTGTCGCCGCTCACCCGCGCCATCGACGACAGCGGCATCCGCTATGGCTTTGTCAGCGTCGATATCGACCGCGCCGCCCGCATCGCCACCATTTCGATCAAGGCGCCGGAGGCGCCGTCGCCCGCTGACATCGACGGGATGATCGCGCAGGGTGCCTCGTTCTGGCCGCTGCAGGTGGCGCGCGAGCTCGATGATGCGATCCTGCATCTGCGCATCAACGAGCTCGAAATCGCGATGCTGGTGTTCAAGAGCCACGGCGAGGCCGCCCATGTGGTGGCCTGCGACGCCTTCCTTGAAGCCAACAAGGCGCACTGGCTGGTCAACGAGATCAGGCACTACTGGAAGCGGGTGCTGAAGCGTATCGACGTCACCTCGCGCACGCTGGTGACGCTGGTCGAGCCCGGCTCGTGTTTTGCCGGCACGCTCGCCGAACTCGTGTTCGCGGCCGACCGCTCCTACATGCTGATCGGCTCGCGGCAGGGCGACAACCGTGCGCCGCCCGCGCTGCAGCTGACCGCGATGAATTTTGGCCCGTATCCGATGAGCCACGGCCTGACCCGGCTCGAATCGCGCTTCCAGGCCGATCCGTCCGACCTGGAGCGCGCGGAGGCCACCATCGGCACGACACTCGACGCCGAGGCGGCCGAAGAACTCGGCCTCGTCACCTTTGCGCTCGACGACATCGACTGGGACGACGAAGTGCGCGTGTTCCTGGAAGAGCGCACGTCGTTCTCGCCCGACGGCCTCACCGGCATGGAAGCCAATCTGCGCTTCGTCGGACCCGAGACCATGGAATCGAAAATCTTCTCGCGCCTGACGGCGTGGCAGAACTGGATCTTTCAGCGCCCCAACGCGGTCGGCGAAGAGGGCGCGCTGCGCCGCTACGGCACCGGGCAGAAGGCGCAGTTCGACATGACGCGGGTTTAGACAGGTATCTGCGTCATGGCCGGGCTTGTCCCGGCCATCCACGTCTTTCTTTGCTGACGCAAGGACGTGGATGCCCGGCACAAGGCCGGGCATGACGGAAAGTTTGCCCCAAGGAGGCCACGATGAACTTCATGAACGTCGACTACTCCACCAAGATTCCGAACAACGTCAACCTCAGCGAAGATCGTCAGGTGCTGAAGGCGCTGGAGGGCTGGCATCCCGGTTACATGGACTGGTGGGGCGACATGGGGCCGGAAGGCTTTCAGCAATCGCTGGTCTACCTGCGCACGGCGTATTCGGTCGATCCGCGCGGCTGGGCCAAGTTCGACTATGTGAAGATGCCGGAATACCGCTGGGGCATCCTGCTGGCGCCGCAGGAAGAGAACCGCGTCATTCCGTTCGGCGAGCATTACGGCAAGCCGGCCTGGCAGGAAGTCCCCGGCGAGCACCGCGCCACGCTGCGCCGCCTGATCGTGATCCAGGGCGATACGGAACCTGCCTCGGTCGAGCAGCAGCGCCATCTCGGCAAGACCGCGCCCTCGCTCTACGATTTGCGCAATCTGTTCCAGGTCAATGTCGAGGAAGGCCGCCATCTCTGGGCCATGGTATACCTGCTGCAAAAGTATTTCGGCCGCGACGGCCGCGAGGAGGCCGACGATCTGCTGCGCCGCCGCTCGGGCGATGCGGACTCACCGCGCATGCTCGGCGCCTTCAACGAGGCGACGCCGGACTGGCTGTCGTTCTTCATGTTCACCTACTTCACCGACCGCGACGGCAAGATGCAGTTGCACTCGCTGGCGCAGTCCGGCTTCGATCCGCTGTCGCGCACCTGCCGCTTCATGCTGACCGAAGAGGCGCACCACATGTTCGTCGGCGAGACCGGCATCAGCCGCGTCGTGCAGCGGACCTGCGAGGCGATGCGGGAGGCCGGCATCACCGATCCGACCGACGTCGCAAAAGTGCGCGCGCTCGGCGTCATCGACCTGCCGACCATCCAGAAGAAGCTGAACCTGCATTACTCGCTGTCGCTCGACCTGTTCGGCTCGGAGGTTTCGACCAATGCGGCGAACGCCTTCAACGCCGGCATCAAGGGCCGCTACAAGGAAACCCAGATCGACGACGACCACCAGCTCAAGAGCGCGACCTATCCGGTGCTGAAACTGGTCGACGGGGTGATCAAGCGTGTGGACGAACCGGCGCTGACCGCGCTCAACATGCGGCTGCGCGACGACTACACCCAGGACTGCGTCAAGGGCATGCTGCGCTGGAACAAGGTGATCTCGACCGCCGGCTACCAGTACCAGCTGACGCTGCCGAACGTCGCGTTCCACCGCCAGATCGGCGAGTTCAAGGACGTGCACGCCACCCCCGACGGCGTCCTGATCGACGACGCCACCTGGAACGCCCGCAGGAATGAATGGCTGCCCTCGAGCGACGACGGCGACTTCATCGCCTCGCTGATGAAGCCGGTCACTGAAGTTGGCGCCTACGCGCCCTGGATCTCGCCGCCGAAGGTCGGAATCGACAACAAGCCCGGCGATTTCGAGTATGTGAAGATCGAGACGTGAGGTTCCCTTAACCTCTCCCCGCTTGCGGCAGGGCTATCGCATATAGACGAAATCGCCTTTGCGGCAACTCTCCGTCAAGCCCGGCCATGACGAGAAAAAACAACGCCACACGACCCGCGGAGAGAGCCCTCACCCCAACCCTCTCCCCGCAAGAGCGGGGCGAGGGAGTAGACCACCGCTGACGCGCCTAACCCGAAATCTCCAGCCCGGCATTCGCGTACACCACGCCGCCGTCGACCGCGATGGTGTTGCCGACGACGTAGTCACCGGCGCGCGAGGCGAGATAAATCGAAATGCCGGCCATGTCCTCGACCGTGCCGATGCGGCGCGACGGAATGCGCTGGGCGAGTTCGCCTGAATTGTCGCGCGCGGCGCGGTTCATGTCGGAGGCGAACGCGCCCGGCGCGATCGCCGTGACGTTGATGTTGTCCTTGATCAGTTTCGTGGCGAGGCGCCGCGTCAAATGGATCACGGCCGCCTTGCTGGCGCCGTAGGAATAGGTTTCGCCCGGGTTGACGAAGATGCCGTCGATCGAGGCGATGTTGATCACCTTGGCGGGCCGCTCGGGCGAAGCTGCGGCGCGCAGCGGTTTTGCCAGCGCCTTGGTCAGGAAGAACAGCGACTTGACATTGAGGTCCATGACCTTGTCCCAGCCGTTCTCCGGAAACTCGTCGAATTCCGCGCCCCAGGCGGCGCCGGCATTGTTGACGAGGATGTCGAGCTTCGGTTCGAGCTTGATGATCTCGCCGGCAAGCCGGTTGCAGCCCTCGACGGTCGAAATGTCGATCGGCAAGGCGATGCACTCGCCGGCATACGCGGCGGACAGCTCCTGCGCCGTTGCTTCGCAGGGGCCTGCCTTGCGCGCGGTGATGTAGACCTTGGCCGCGCCCTGCGCGAGAAAGCCAGCCGCGATCATCTTGCCGATGCCGCGCGAGCCGCCCGTGATCAGCGCCACGCGCCCGTTGAGCGAAAACAGATCCTTGAACATGCGTACCTCCTTTGCCTTGCTGGAGGTTTTGGGCAGCGGAAGGTGCCGAGTCAAGGAAAGCTGTCTTCTCTTCCCCCTGGTCCGCTGGAGCCCAGGCTTCGGCGGACCAGGGGGAAGCAAAAAGAGCGCGCGTCACCACCGCCGCGGACCCCAGCCTCTCCATTTCGTCATAACTCGGCCGCACGCGAGGCGTGCTATGCTCTCGCTTGCGCGCGACAGACGCGCTTTCAATAAACACATAGCGAGGACACCCCATGGAGATCGGATATTTCACGATGCCGTCCCATCCGCCGGAGTGCGGGTTGAAGGAGGGTCACGACTGGGACTTGCAGACGCTGCGGTGGCTCGATGAACTCGGCTACCAGGAAGCCTGGATCGGGGAACACCACACCGCGCCGTGGGAGCCGCATCCCTCGCCCGACCTCATCCTTGCGCAGGCCTTTTTACAGACCAAGAACATCCGCCTCGGTCCCGGCGGTTTCCTGTTGCCCTATCACCACCCGGCCGAACTCGCCAACCGCGTCGCCATGCTCGATCATCTCTCGGGCGGGCGGCTGAATTTCGGTATTGCGGCGTCGGGCCTGCCAAGCGACTGGGCGATGTTCAACGTCGACGGCATGTCCGGCCAGAACCGCGACATGACGCGCGAGGCGCTGGAGATCATCCTGAAAATGTGGACCGAGGACGCGCCCTGGACCCACAAGGGCAAATACTGGACGGTGAACAAGCCGGACGTGATGTTCGACTTCCTCAAGCCGCACATCAAGCCGCTGCAGGCGCCGCATCCGCCGATCGGCGTTGCCGGCCTCTCCAAGGGGTCGGATACGCTGAAACTCGCCGGCGAGCGCGGCTACATCCCGATGAGCCTCAACCTCAACCCGGCCTATGTCGGCAGCCATTGGGAAGCGGTCGAGATCGGCGCGGCCAAAACCGGCCGCAAGCCGAACCGCAGCGACTGGCGCATGGTGCGCGAGGTGTTCGTCGCCGATACCGACGAGGAGGCGTGGCGGCTGTCGGTCGGCGACATGATGGGCCGGATGATGACCGAATACTTCCTGCCGCTGCTCGGTCATTTCGGCTTCAAGGACTACCTCAAGGCCAATCCCGACGTGCCGGACTCCGACGTCACCGCCGAATATTGCGCCCGCAACAACTGGATCGTGGGATCGCCGGCGACCGTCACCGAGAAGATCGAAAAGATCTATCACGAGGTCGGCGGCTTCGGCACGTTGCTCGTGTTCGGCTTCGACTACAAGCACAAGCCGGAAGCGTGGCACAATTCGCTGCGGCTGCTGAAGCAGGAAGTGATGCCGCGGCTGAACCACCTTAATCCCGATATGGTCAAGGCGGCGTGATGTTTACCCTCTCCCCTTGTGGGAGAGGGTGGATCAATCGCGATAGCGATTGAGACGGGTGAGGGGTTCGCTCCGCACGCACATATCTCTCGTGCGGAGAGAACCCCTCATCCGGCGCTTCGCGCCACCTTCTCCCACAAGGGGAGAAGGGAAAAATCACCCCACCTTCGGCGGGGCATCCGCGGCGCGGACCTGCCAGAATTTCAGCGTGCGGCGGGCGTGTTCCAGCGGCAGCTTGCCGTATTGGTCTTTCGCCTTGGCCAGTTCGTGGCGGCCCATGCAGCCGGAGGCGAAGCGGCTGTTGAGCACGGCGTCGACCGTATCCCAGCTCAGCCCGGCGACGCGGCAGGGGATCAGCACGCCGTCGTCGCGCAGGCTCTGCATCAGGGGACGGATCACGTCGATCGCCGAGCCCGACAGTTCGGCCAGCGCGGCGACCGTCTCGGCATATTTGCGCTGCTTTGCGAACTCCAGCAGCGCGTGTTCGTTGAGCTTGCCGTTCTTGGCCAGCGTCGCGACGAAACGGCGGGCGGCGGTGAAATCGCGCGTGCGCGCCATTTCGCGGTTGGCGCCGGCCGCCGCCACCGCGATCGCGTTCCTGATTTCCTCGAACAGATGCGGCGGCGCGCGCGACAACAGCCGCGTGCGCACCGCCTCGGTGGCGCTGCGGAGCAATTGCGCGCGCTGATCGGCCGGCAGGTCGACGCGGATGCCGGTCTCGACCGCGAGATCCGGGTCGTGTTCGGCCTGCTTCAGCACGATCGCATAGCCTGCCGCCGACATCCGCGCGCCGGGATTGCTGACCAGCCGCCGGCTGACGGAAGGATAATGCCGCTTCAACAGCGCATCGGTGACGATCTCGGTCAGCCACCAGCGCCCGGAGATCGCCAGCAGATGCAGCTCGCTCTTGGTCTCTGCCAGCGCGACCAGGTCGTCGGCCGTCAGCCGCGCCGATTCGGTCAGCACCGGCCGCGCGATCGTGATCTCGTCGCTATTGGCCAGCCGGCGGACCACGTTGGCCGGCGCCTGCTTGATCGAGGCGAGTTGCATGCTCAGTTCGGCGAGCGCAATCCGCGCCGCGACATCGGCCAGCGCGCGCAGCTCGACGGTGCGGATCAGCCGTTCGAGCACGTCGCCGAACAGCTCGATCTGTTCGCCGGAATAGCCGTCGGCGGAGCGCAGAAACAGGTCGGTGACCTGCTTCAGCGTATCCAAATGTTTGTCGGTGGAGCCGGCCGTGACGGCCGCCTCGACCTCGTCGGCGATCGATCGTTCCAACATCGCTCGTCCTGAGCGGTTCAAGCCGGTTCTGGCAGCAGGAGGCAGAGTAGGGGGCAGTGCTGAACGTTGCGTAAACCATTGGGGTCGGGCGGCGGCGGCAATGCGGCCGAACCGGGTGTGGCCGGCGGGTGAGCGTCCGGCGCATGCCGCCTTGCAGCGGCGCCGCGGCGGTTGTGCGAAGTCGAAAGCTGCGGTTGGATGGGGCGATAACGACGAGAATTCAAGGGAATGCCGCCATGCTGGACCGGTCGGACCTGTCGTCTGAGGAAAGCTACCGGGAAATTACGGAGTCTTGGCTCGCCGCCTTTCTTACCGCGCAGGAGCGGCGATCGGCCGCGGAATTGTCCTGGCTGTTCGTGGCCGACTGCCACTGGCGCAATTTGTTCGGCCTGTCGTGGCAGTTTGCCACCTTCAGCGGCCAGCGGACGGTGGCGGCCGAACTGCTGACGCGTTCGGTCTGGGTCCGCGCGCAGGGTTTTCGCCTCGACACGGCGCGGCTCGTGCCGCGCAAGGCCGTGGTCGGCGGCCGCGAAGTGCTGGAGGCGATCTTTGCGTTCGACACGGTCAACGGCCCGGGCTATGGCGCCGTCCGCCTGCTGCCCGAAGCCGACGGCGTGGCGCGCGCCTGGACGATCTCCACCTCGCTCGATTTCGACGCCATCTGCGCCGCGCGCAAGGCCGCAGACGCGACCTCGCATGTCAGGGATTTCGCCGGGCCGGACTGGCTCGAGCAGCGGCAGGCCTCCGCCGTTTATGACGATCGCGACCCCGACGTGCTGATCGTCGGCGGCGGCCACGCCGGCATTTCGGTGGCGGTGGAGGCGCGGCGCATCGGGCTGTCCGCGCTGGTGGTCGACCGCATGGCGCGGGTCGGCGACAATTGGCGGCTGCGCTATCGCGGGCTGAAGCTGCACAACAAGACGCCGGTCAATCATCTGCGCTATCTGCCGTTTCCCGAAACCTTTCCCGACTACATCCCGAAGGACCAGATCGCGAACTGGCTGGAATGCTATGTCGACATCATGGAGGTCGATTTCTGGACCCGCACGTCGTTCGACGGCGCCGAGTACGACGACGCCACGCAGCGCTGGACCGCGCGGCTGACCCGCGACGGCGAGGCCCGCACGCTCAAGCCGAAACACATCGTGCTCGCGACCAGCGTCAGCGGCACGCCGAACATTCCCCGGATTGAAGGCATCGACGATTTCAAGGGCGAGGTGCTGCATTCCAGCCGCTTCACCGCGGGGAAGCAATGGAGCGGGCGGCCGGTGATCGTGTTCGGCACCGGCACCAGCGCGCACGACATCTGCCAGGAATTGCAGGCCGCCGGCGCCGACGTCACCATGGTGCAGCGCAGCCCGACCATGGTGGTCAATGTCGAGCCGGCGCAGCTCTACGACAAGACCTATCTCGGCAGTGGCCCGCCCATCGCCTCGCGCGACATCCTCAATTCCGGCGTGCCGCTGCCGGTCATGAAGCTGGCGCACAAATTGATCACCGACGAAGTGAAGCGGCTCGACGCGCCGCTGCTCACGCGGCTGGAGGCGGCCGGCTTCCAGCTCGAATTCGGCGAGGACGGCACCGGCTGGCCGCTGAAATTCCGCACCCGCGGCGGCGGCTATTACTTCAATGTCGGCGCCTCGGAGCTGATCGCCGACGGCAGGATCAGGCTGATCCAGGCCGCCGATATCGAGGGCTACGAATCCGGCGGCATCCGCATGCGCGACGGCACGGTACGCCCGGCCGATCTCCTCGTGCTCGCCACCGGCTACAAGGGGCCCGATCACCTGCTCGCGGAATTGTTCGGCGAAGAGGTCGCGCAACGCGTCGGCCGCGTCTGGGGCTTTGACGAGGCGACGTCCGAACTCCGCAACATGTGGACGAGGACACCGCAAGCCGGCCTGTGGTTCGTCGGCGGCGCGTTCTCGCAGGCCAGGATCTACAGCCGCTACGTCGCCCTGCAGATCGCCGCGATCGAGGCGGGCAGACTGGCGAAGGCGGGGTAAATCTTCCTTTTCCCCTTGTGGGAGAAGGTGCCGGAGCGAAGCGGAGGCGGATGAGGGGTATGTTTCCACGAGTCGGGCTCGCCGAGAGAACCCCTCATCCGGCGCCATAGCCGATGCGTGGCATCGGCGTTCTAAGAGACGGCGGCCATAGGCCGCCTATGCCACCTTCTCCCACAAGAGGAGAAGGAATGGTCATTCCTCCTCCGGCTCCGCGCTCGCATGCGCGGGCGGCCCCGGCATCGGAAATTTTTCGTACTGCTTCGGCATGTTCACCGGCCGATAGGCCGGCAGCGCATCCATGCGCAGCAGCGCGGATTCGTGAATCACCGCGCCGTCCGGAATCAGCCGCGGCTCGCCGTCCGGAATGTACCAGCCGAAATGAACCTGCCGCTCCGGCCACTCCCGATACTTCGCTTTCTTCGGCAGATATTCCAGCAGCCACCACGCCCCCGACAACGACCTATGCAGATCGCCGCGCACGTCCGGCGCGACATAGGAATACGGGCTGCCCTTGCGCTGGATGCCCCAGGCGAGCTGGTTCACAGTGGCCTGGTTGACCTTCAGCCCGGACTTCACCGCCTCGCCGATCATCCACAGCAGCGGATATTTCGAAAGCCCGCTTTCCTTTTCCGGATAGCCGCCGCCGATATCGGCATGCACGCCGGCGAACCACACCTGCAGAATATCCTGCGGCGTCGATTTCACGTCGTTGAAGCGCACCGGCTTGAAGGTCTGCGGGTCGTCCCATTTCTTCAGGCGGAACATGCAGCGCCGCTCGTCGATCGAGATCGCCTGGCGGAACGTCTGCACGCCCGGGTTCACCAGCGTGAACGCCAGCTCCTCCAGGCTCGGGAGATAGAAGCGATCGGCGCGCGGCACGATCACGCTCGCCACCGTGTCCCAGACGCCGACGAAGCGGATCGTCGGCCAGCGCGACGAGGTGATGCGGGCGAACTGCGCCGCGTTGTCGAACACGGTCTGCGGCAGCGTGTTTTCCGCGGCGGCGGCCTCGACCGCCGACGTGAATCGCGCCCGCAGTTTCGGCGCCTCGTCGGAGGAAAACTGCTTGTAGGCGATCAGTCCCGAACCGGCGAGATTGATCTGCTCCGGCGTGATCAGGCCGATCTTGTGGATCAGCCCCGCCAGCACCCGCACGGTGTAGGCGCCGCGGGAAAAGCCGAACAGGTAGATCTGGTCGCCATGCTGATAATGGTGGACCAGGAAATCATACGCCGCGAGCACGTTGTCATCGAGCCCATAGCCGGTCGCGAGCCCGAGGATGGCATTGAAATCCTGCCGCAACTTGTGCCACGGGTCCGGCCGCGTCAGCGTGCCGACCCCCGGATCGTAATAGACCAGCTGCCGCGGCTCGGTCTTCTCGGTTTTGCGCAGGCAGCGATAGAGCTTGAGGACGTTGGAGATGTTCTGCGAGATCTCGTTGCCGGTGCCGTCGCAGCAGATGATGATGTTGCGCATGGTGTTGCTCCCCAGATGCCACCGGAGCGAGTATAGCGCGATTCTGGATTTTGGATGACAGCGCGGGCGACCGCCCTACGCGATCAACCGCTGCACCAGCGCCGTGTCGCTGGAATATGTCAGTAGCGCCTCGTGCGTCGCCCTTGTCACCCCGACATAGGTCAGCCGCACGCAATCCTCGATCGGCTCGCCGTGGCGGCCGAGCAGGCCCAGCCCTGCGATCGCGACGCATGGCCACTCCAGCCCTTTGGCGGTGTGCAGGCTCAACAGCCGCACCGCCATCCGCCGCGCCGAGATCCTGTTCCGGTTGTTCTTCGCCATGTCGATCGGCACGCCGTGCTTGCCGAGGATCTCGGCGATCTTCTCGCCGATCCAGTGCTCCGGATAGAGGCAGGCCATTTGCGGCCACTCGTAGCCCGCCTTCTTGCGGTCGAGCAGCCATTCGGCGACGCAGTGCGTTTCTGCATCCAGGCTCACGCAGTGCCGCACCTCCGGCGCCATCCCCTGCCGGCCGGCATCTTCCGGCAGCAGCACCGGGTGCTCGTCATCGGCCGTCGTGCCCGGCGCGCCGATCACGTCGGCCGCAAAGCGCCGCGCAAAGGCGACGATCTGCGCGGTGTTGCGGTAGTTGACCTTCAGCACGGTGGTGCGGCCCGTCGCCTCGATGCCGAGCTGCTTCCACACCGGCCGCTCGCGCCCTCTGTAGATCGCCTGGATGTCGTCATAGACGACCATCAGCGCCTTGGTGCGCGGGTTCACCATCTTGGCCGCCAGCGCCAGCCATTGCGGCTCGAAATCATGCGCCTCGTCGATCAGCACGGCGTCGTACTGCTCCATCGGGATGTGCCCCGCATCGACCGCCTTGACGACCTCCGCCACGCTCGCCGCCAGCCGCTCGGCATAATCAGGATAGTCGCGCGCCGACGGCGCGGGAATCCCGTAGGTCCGCAGCATCCGGTAACACCAGCCGTGAAAGGTCAGCACCTGAACCCGGTGCTCCACGCCCCGGTTCTGCATGGCATCCTCGAGCCGGCCCGCGATGCCGTTGGCGTAGCACAGGATCAGCACCGGCTTCGTCGCCCCCCGCGCCAGATACTCGGCGCGAAACGCCAGGATCAGCGTCTTGCCCGATCCGGCGACGCCGCGAATGATGCGGTGGCCTTCGCCCAAACTGCGCGCAAACTGTTCCTGCTGCAGGTCCATCACCGCCAGCGCCCGCTCGGACGGATCGGGCGCCGGCGCCTCGTCCAGCGGCAGGGCAATCTGCCGGATCCGGATCTCGGGAAACATCAGCGCCCGCAGCCGGTCGAACTGCGGCATCGTCAGCGGCTCGCCGACACGCGGCGACACCATGCGCCACAGCCGGGCGCGGAACTCCTCCGCGTCCGTGCCCTCCGTCATCTCGTCCTTGAACACGCAGAGGTCAGCGGCAAACACTTGCCCAAGATCGGTCTGCTCGAACTGCCGCCGCGTGATGTTGGTGAACACCGCGCCATAGCCGAACGGCACGATGGATTTGCCCATCAGGCGATGCCCGGGCGGAAACAGCAATTGCCCATCCCGCTCCAGCGTGCGCACCACATCGAACGTATATTTGCGCGCCTGCTCCAGCGGATGGCTTTCCCGCACCATGCCGCGCGCCGTCAGCAGTTCGACCTTGCCCTTGTCGGCGGAGGCGATCGACTCCAGCCGCCAGTCCTTCACCTCGAGCACCAGCAGGCCGTTCGCCGGGTGCACGATGATGAAATCCGGATGCCGGTTCCGAGGCCCCACCGGAAGGTTGTGCCAGACCACCGCGTTCTCTTCGAGAAAATCCTTCAGCCGCTCCGCCAGCCGCAATTCGCCGCGGCTGTCGAACCGCGCGTAGCCCAGGCTCGGGATCAGGATTGCCATGCGAGGACCGACCGGTTGACGGCCAGCTCCGGACTTAAGCGGGCCTCATGATGCGAGAGCCATCTCCCGCAGGGCCACGATATGACATATATCAAGGCTAAGGCTACGCCCCAGCGCGGGCCGGCAGGGATGGGGCAGAGCGAATATGCCGAAACTGGTCGTCTTTTCGGTTTCCGCGACTTGGGATGATGAAGCGTCGTAAGTCATCTCCACTGCCGATCAATCGCTCAGCTTGACAGTGCCATCCGACGGGTTTGAGTGGTTCTCCTGATGAGCTGCCTTGATAGTCGCCCATTCTAGATACCGCCGTTGCCCCAACGGCGTAAGCTGGAAACGGCCTTCCTTCGCGAGGACGCCAGTCTCTCGTGCAATAAGCCCGTACGCTTGAAGTTGCGCCTGAATGGTTTCTAGGTCAGTCGAGAAAATATCAATATCGCTACGCGATGCCGGAATAAACTTCCTTTCCTTTAGCGCCGTGCTGAGCAGTGAGGCCACGATACTTTTGCGAGGTGTCGCAAATTGCGGAGCCAGAAGCACCAAGAGGGTCTTCCAATCGACACTGAGTGTGCCTTGAAATTTTTTCCACGCCGCACCGTTCCACTCTTCAAATCTGTATTGAATGCGAAAACAGCTTTCCGGGTCGGCCAGTGTCTCTGGAGAATCAAATGGCGTAACCGCTTTTGATCGTAATTCGTCGTTTTCGAGCCGCAGTTGATTAATTTGAGCTAATAGGTCCTCGCTCGCGGCAGCACTCGCCATCATCCAGCCAATCGCCGGATATTCAGTGATCGCCTTGTGTAGCGATACAATCACCTTGGCTCGCAGTTCCTCTCTTGAATTCCAGAGTTGAACGAGCCTGTTCGTTGCTACTTCACGTCTGAAAGCCGCAAGCTTCTTCTGCAGCTCGCCGTCGCCGTCGGTCTTGTTGTTAGCGATGTTCCCAACATCGTTGTGGATGAACGCGAGCACTGTTTTCTTTTGACTGACCGCATAGTGATATTCCTTTTCGGTATAGCTGACCCCCGCCGCATCTAGCGACCCATATCGCGCAGCGACGATGAGCACGTAGTAGTCGCATTCATCGATGATCTTCTTTATGTACTCGAACTGCTCGACATCTGCGGCGGGAAAGATTTCCATTCCGGATGGGATATGCCCCATGTCCAGCACAGACTTCAGTGTGTCTTGGCGTTCTTCCACCAAGTCTTTGAATGTGGACGAGATGAACACCTGATATTTCTTCTGCATTGCTCGCTCCGAGGTGCTCACTGGACCACGCCGACAGTCATCCTAGGTTAGCGCTTCCAATCGCAAGAACTGGGTAGCGCACCGCGCGTTTCGAAGGAGAGAGACGAGACTTAGTCTTCGCGCGCCGGATGCATAATAGTCCCATCTCTATCGCACGCATCCGTGCCGTCATATGCCGTCATCGCACGGCGCTACGTCCCCGCCGGCCCCTGATTCACATCCACCACATGCCGGTCCTGCCCGACCGTAATCACGATCGTATAGCTTTTCTTTCCGCCGTCCTGATCTGTCGGCGGCGCGATGTGCAATTGGCCGCCGTACCATTCGCCGGCATCAGCGTGTTGTCCTTGATGACCGTTTGCTCCAGCATCGCCATATTTCGCTGGCCGGTTTCCACGGTCGCGGCGAACATGGCCTCGTTCTGGATCGCGGCGTTGTTCTGCGCGATCGCAGCAGCGGTCGGGCTGTAGAACGAACCGGTGCGGCCGCTTGGCGTGGTGTAGGTGCCATAGCCTGCGCGTGACGCGCTGTAGGAATTTGCGGCGCCGGCGACGCCGGCGAGAACGGCGCGTGCGACCTGCCGGTTCTTTTCTTCCTGCTGCAGCATTTCGAAGGTGACGACCTGCATCTGGAAGTCGGAGCTGCCGACGTGCTGGGTCGCCTCTACCTGAGCAACGCGGAATTCGGTCGGCTGCTTGCCGATGTTGTTGATGCCAACCACGAACACTGGGCGACCGTTGGCCTGCAACTGACGCGCGGCTGGCCGCACCAGCACCAGCGAATTCTTCTGGCGCGAGACGAGCGCGGGCTGTCCGTCGCGCATCATCGCCTGCTGTTGCGGATTGGATGGACGAAACGCAACGGTGTCGCCGGTCGAAACGCAGCCGCCCAGCGCGGCGCACAGGATCGCAGTTCCCAGATATCGCATGATAAAGCCCCCACACCCGGCTCCATACAAGACCAACCTTTGCGTGCAAGGCAATATGGAACACGCGAAGCGCACAGGTGGATGGCTAAATGGAGAGTCGCAGGTGTCCCGGTGTTCCGAGGACCTCCCGCTAAGCGCCCCCGCGTGCTATATTAGCTAAATGGGCGGCTTTGGCGTAGCCCAGCTCAAGCAGGCAAGGTCGATATGTCGAAGCCAGTCATCTTCACGATCTCTGCGACATGGGACGATGAAGCCTCAGTGTGGAGCGGGCATTGCGACGATATCCCCGCCGCTGCCGATGCGCCGACGCTCGACGAGTTGTTGGCGAAGATATCGGCGATGGCGCTGGACCTGCTGCCCGACAACCATCCCGGCGTCGATCCGGCGTCGCTGTACCTGCAGATCACCGCGCTGCGCGAAGCCGAGCCGGCCGTCGCCTGAAATGGCGCCGCAGTTCGACAAGCCGCTGCGCGATTTGTTGCGCGCCGCAGGCTGCGTGCTGGTCCGACAAGGGAAGGGCAGTCACGAAATCTGGCACAGCCCGATAACCAAGCGGAATTTCCCCGTGCCGGTCGGCATTCCGAGCCGTCACACGGCCAACGCTATTCTGCGTCAGGCCGGGTTGCCAAAGGCGTTCTAAGCTGTGCGCCCCCAAAACAAAAGCGGCCGGATCATCCGACCCGGCCGCTAAACTCGATCCGCCGATGTTTCTCTCGAAACCCTCAGCTCGCCTTCTTCACCGGCGCGGGCTTGCCGACCTTCTTCTCGATCGCGCGCTTCAGTTCCAGCGCGCGCGGCGACAGCACGTCGGCCTTCGCCTTGAGCAGATACTTGTCGAGCCCGCCATTGTGGTCGACGCTCTTCAGCGCGTTGGTCGAGACGCGCAGGCGGACGTTGCGGGCGAGCGCGTCCGAGATGAAGGTGACGTTGACGAGGTTCGGCAGGAAGCGCCGCTTGGTCTTGATGTTCGAGTGGCTTACCTTGTGGCCCACTTGCGGGCCCTTGGCCGTCAGTTCGCAGCGCCGGGACATTTCAAAAATCCTCTTCCATCCCCGCCATGGCCGAGCCGCTTCTCGCGGGCGCCGCGGGGGTCCAAAATCGCGTCCATTTCCAGGAACCGCGGACCTATAGGGGCAGACGGCCGGCCGGTCAAGGTTTTTGCGGCGGGGTGGCAACCCCGTTCCGGGGTTCCAAGTCTCTGTTTTTTGACGCGTTTTCTTCACGCGAACCGGAAGTGCCCACTTCGCTTGAAAACGCTATGTGTTTGGCAGGTTCATAAAGGGTTCCAGCCACTTAGGCCATCATATAAAGGGCGCAATCGCCGCCGACACCATGGGTTGACGGGGAATGACCCATGCCTTCTGTTGCGCGGCTGAAGGCGAGTGCCGGGTCTGGTGTGCGGTTTCCCGAAAGCCGCGCGTTGTCTGCCGGAACTTGCTGCCTACATGACAAACCACTCGCGCCGATCCCGGGATATTCGCTTCGTGACCTCCCTCCGCACCGTTTCGCAGGCCGCCCGGCTGGGCTTGGGTCTGAGCTTGGGCCTCGCCGCCACCGCGTTCTCGGCGCTGGCGCCGCAGGCCGCCGCCGCGCAGGGCCGGCTGGAGGCCAAATATGAGGCGACGCTGGCCGGCATCGCGGTCGGCAAGGGGTCCTGGACCATCGAAATCGGCGACGACGCGTTTTCGGCCGCGGCCCAGGGCGGCACCGCAGGCCTGATGAAGGCGTTTTCCGGCGGCACCGGGTCCGGCGCCAGCCAGGGCCGGGTGGTGAACGGCGCGCTGGTCGCCAATGCCTATACCGCCACCACCACCACGCAGAAAAAGTCCGAAACCATCCGCATGGTGCTGGCCAACGGCACGGTGAAGGATTTTTCGATCGATCCCACGCCGCCGGTCGATCCGAACCGGGTGGTGGTCACCGAGGCGCACCGCAAGAACGTGCTCGATCCGATGACCGGCTCGATGCTGCGCGTGGCCGGCAATGGCGAACTGCTGAGCCCGGATTCCTGCCGCACCGGCGCCGGCATTTTTGACGGCCGCATGCGCTACGACCTCAAGCTCGATTTCAAGCGCATGGAAACGGTCAAGGCCGAGCGCGGCTATCACGGCCCGGCGCTGGTCTGCGCGGTCTATTTCAACCCGGTCTCGGGCTACATCCCCGATCGCCCGGTGATCAAATACCTCGCCACCGAACGGCGCATGGAAATCGCCTTCGTGCCGATCGCCGGCACCCGCGTGCTGGTCCCCTTCCGCATGACGATTCCGACGCCGTTCGGCCAGGCCATGCTGGAAGCGACGTCGTTCGTCACGTCAGCGACGCCGCCAAGGGTAGCCAAGACGAATTAGGATCAAGTAGACCGCCCGCAATTAGCGAATACGTTAGGGACGCTGAACTCTATCGCTCCCTCCCCCCTTGCGGGGGAAGGTCGGGGAGAGGGGTAAGCCGCGGGCACTGCCGTTGCCGCTACCCCTCTCCCCAGCCCTCCCCCGCAAGGGGGGAGGGAGCGCACCGTCATCGCGGCTTCTCTAAGGGTCACCACAACCGCCACGATTCATGTTGACTCCCGGCCACTTCTGATTCGACTCCTTCCGTTAACTTTTCCGCCCGTTCGCGGCCGCTTGTGGAGCCTTCATAAACTTGATCTAGTATGACCCGAGGCGCTTCAGCGCGAGATGTTGCGGTGAACGTACCGGGTTTCGGGAGGAGTCAGCGATTCGGACGCGATTCGTTCGAGACTCGTTCCGGAGCTTAAGCCGCGACCGCATCGCCGTCGCAGAATGAAACAGATTCGGCGGAATTGACGCCGGGCGGCCCAACAGGCTTCCGTTGTCCGTCATTGCGAGGAGCGAAGCGACGAAGCAATCCATCTTTCCCCGCGTGGCGGCATGGATTGCTTTGCTTCGCTCGCAATGACGGGACGAGCGCTCGCACTTAAAAGAAACATCCGCACCCCATGGCTTTCTCTCCCTCCACGTTCGCGACCGATCGCGCGCCCGGCTCCGGCGTCACCGCCGTGCTCGGGCCGACCAATACCGGCAAGACGCATCTGGCGATCGAGCGCATGCTGGCGCATTCCACCGGCATCATCGGCCTGCCGCTGCGGCTCTTGGCGCGCGAGGTCTACAACAAGATCGCGGCGCGCACGGGGACGGACAGCGTCGCGCTCATCACCGGCGAGGAGAAGATCAAGCCGAAGAACCCGCGCTTCTGGGTCTCCACCGTCGAGGCGATGCCGCGCGATCTCGACGTGAGTTTTCTCGCGGTGGACGAAATCCAGATCGCCTCCGATCTCGAACGCGGGCATGTGTTCACCGACCGCATCCTGCATCGCCGCGGCCGCGACGAGACGCTGCTGCTCGGCGCCGCCACCATGCGCCCGATCATCGAGCGGCTGCTGCCGGGCGCCTCCATCGTCACGCGGCCCAGATTGTCGCAGCTCGAATTCGCCGGCGACCGCAAGATCACGCGGCAGCCGCGCCGAACCGCGATCGTCGCGTTCTCCGCCGATGAAGTCTACGCCATCGCCGAGTTGATCCGCCGCCAGCATGGCGGCGCCGCCGTCGTGCTGGGCTCGCTCAGCCCGCGCACGCGCAATGCGCAGGTCGAGATGTTCCAGAACGGCGACGTCGATTATCTCGTCGCCACCGACGCCGTCGGCATGGGGCTGAACCTCGACGTCGATCACGTTGCCTTCGCCTCCGACCGCAAATATGACGGCTATCAGTTCCGCCGGCTGACGCCGTCGGAGTTCGCGCAGATCGCGGGCCGCGCCGGCCGCGCCACGCGCAACGGCACGTTCGGCACCACGGGCCGCTGCGCGCCGTTCGAGCCCGAACTCGTCAACGCGCTGCAGAACCACACCTTCGACAGCGTCAAAATGCTGCAATGGCGGAATTCGAAACTGGATTTCGCCTCGCTCGGCAGCCTGCAGGTGTCGCTGGCGCTGCCGCCCGGGCACGAGGCGTTGACCCGCGCGCCGATCGCCGAGGACCAGCGCGTGCTCGATCACGCGGCCCGCGACGGCGAGGTGCGCGAGATGGCGCACGGCGCCGCCGCGGTCGAACGGCTGTGGGACGCCTGCCAGATCCCGGATTATCGGCGGCTGGCGCCCGCCGCCCATGCCGAACTGGTGACCACGCTTTATGCATTCCTGATGAAGAGGGGCCGCATACCGGACGCGTGGTTTGGCGCCCAGGTCGACCAGGCCGACCGCGTCACCGGCGATATCGACACGCTGTCGGGCCGGATCGCGCAAATCCGCACCTGGACCTTCGTCGCCAACCGGCCGGACTGGCTCTCCGACCCCGATCACTGGCAGGGAATGACGCGGGAGATCGAAAATAAATTATCCGATGCCCTGCATGAACGGCTTACGGAGCGTTTCGTTGACCGGCGGACCAGTGTATTGATGCGCCGCCTGCGGGAGAACAGTGTTTTGAATACGGAAATTGGCAAGACCGGCGAAGTCATCGTGGAAGGCCACACGATCGGCCGGCTCGACGGATTTACATTTGCGCCCGACGCCGCCGAAGCCGGCTCGGACGCCAAGGCATTGCAGGCGGCGGCGCAGCAGGTGCTCGCCAGCGAGATCGAAGCGCGCGCGACCAAGCTTGGCGCGGCGCCCGACGACCAGTTCGTGCTGACCTCCGACGGCACCATCCGCTGGACCGGCGATGCGGTGGCAAAGCTCGTCGCCGCCGAAGACGCGCTGCATCCGCGCATCCGCATCATCGCCGACGATCGCCTCGCCGGCGCCTCGCGCGAGGCCGTGCAGGCGCGGCTCGATCTGTGGCTGAAGACGCATATCGAAAAGCTGCTCGGCCCGCTGTTCGGTTTGGCGAAGGCCGAGGACATCACCGGCATCGGCCGCGGCATCGCGTTCCAGCTGGTCGAGGCGCTCGGCGTGCTGGAGCGCGCGAAGATCGCGGCCGAGATGAAGGATCTCGACCAGACCTCGCGCGCGACGCTGCGCAAATACGGCGTGCGCTTCGGCGCCTATCACATCTATTTCCCCGCGCTGCTGAAGCCCGCCGCGCGCGCGCTGGCGTCGCTGCTGTGGGCCGAGAAGCAGGACAATGTCGACATGTCGGCGCTGTCGGGCGCACAGCATCTGGCGAGCTCGGGCCGCACCTCGTTCCCGATCGACAAGGCGCTGCCGCGCGACGCCTATCGTGTGCTCGGCTATCGGCAGTGCGGCGAGCGCGCGGTGCGCGTCGACATTCTGGAACGTCTCGCCGATCTCATTCGCCCCGCTTTGGCGTGGCGCGAGACCTCGCCCGGCGAGAAACCCGCCGGTGCGTTCGACGGTCGCGGCTTTGTCGTGACGCAGGCGATGACCTCGCTGACCGGATCGGCCGGCGAGGATTTCGCCTCGATCCTGCGCGCGCTCGGCTATCGCGTGGACAAGCGCCCGCCGCTGCCGCCAAAGCCCGCGCCGGAAGTTGTCGTTGAAACGGTCGCTGCTGAAACGCCGCCAGTCGAGGCGAGCGCCGAGACGACGGGAGAGACACCGGCAGAGACGAGCGCAGAGACACCGGCGGCGGAAGTCGCCGCCGATCTGCCGATCTCGGGCGACCCCGCGCCATCCGCCTCGCTGCTGCCCAGCGTCACGCCGCTCAACGAAGCGCCCGCCGCCGTCCCCGAGCCGGCGCAAGTCGAAGCGGCAGCCGAGCCTGTCGCGGAAGCGCCCGCGGCCGAAGAGCCCGCCATACAGGCGGAGACGGCAAGCGCGCCTGAAGCTGCTGCGGAGCCTGCGGCCTCCGAGGCTGCATTGCCCGAAGCGGCGGCGGAAGCGCCTGTCGCGGAAGCAGATGCCGCCGAAACTCCCGCTGCGGAAGCACCTGAAGCGTCTGCCACCGAAGCAAAGCCCGATACGCCGGCCGAGCCGGTGCTCGTCGAAGTCTGGCGGCCCGGCGGACGCTCCGAGGAGCGCCGTCCGCACCATGATCGCAACCGCCAGCGTCACCACGGTCGCGCGGCCGAAGGCGCGGCGGCGGCCGGCGAAGGCGGCGAGGGTGCGCCACGCGAGCAGCGTCATCGCCGCGGCCGTCGCAACGAATTTCGAAAGCCTCGCGAAGGCGCGCCGGCCGATGCCGCCGCAGCTCCCGCCGCCGCGGAAGGCGCACCTGCGCAAGCGCGCGAGGAAACACGCCACGGCCGTCCGCCCCGCGAACGCTTCGAAGGCAAGGGGCGCGAGGGTGGGGGACGCGAGGGCGAGCGCCGCGATAAATTCGATCGCAACAAGGGCGACCGCGACAAGGGTGGTGGCGGCCGCGACAAGGGCGAGCGCGGCGGCCGCGATTTCGGCGGCCGCGACAAGGGTAGCCGCGACAAGCGCGACAGCGGTCCCTCGCACCGGCAATGGGCGACCAGCGCCGGCCCGCGCGAGCGCGATCGTGCCGCCGATCCCAATTCGCCGTTCGCAAAACTGGCGGCGCTGAAAGACCAGCTCGCCGGCAATCGCAAGGAATAACGGGCAGGTCGTTGGAGCGGCAGCGTCTCGACAAATGGCTGTGGCATGCGCGGGTGGTGAAGGCCCGCACCTCGGCTGCCGCCCTCGTCGTCGCCGGCCATGTCCGCATCAACGGCGTGCGCGAGAAGGCCCCTGGACATGCGGTGAAGGTCGGCGACGTGCTCACCATCGCGCTCGATCGCACGGTGCGGATCCTCAAGGTCACCGGATTTTGCGAGCGGCGTGGCGACGCAGCGGCGGCGCGCGTGCTCTACGAAGATTTGCAAAACGGCCAAGGTGATCAAGGGTGACTAAATGCACAAAGCGGGCGGCGACCCGTGAAAACGCGGGCTTGCTTCCCTTGCGGCAGCGCACCGCATGCGCTACGCAAACCCCGGAAAACTGATCCGTTTCGGAGTTATGTTCGGAGCCTTATTTCTTCGGAGTGCTGGATGACTTACGTCGTCACTGAAGCCTGCATCAAATGCAAATATACCGACTGCGTTGAGGTCTGCCCCGTGGACTGCTTCTACGAGGGCGAGAACATGCTGGTCATCCATCCCGACGAATGCATCGACTGCGGCGTCTGCGAACCCGAGTGCCCCGCCGACGCGATCAAGCCCGATACCGAACCCGGCCTGGAGAAATGGCTCGAGGTCAACGCCGAGTACGCCAAGAACTGGCCCAACATCACCCAGAAAAAGGAAGCCCCGTCGGACGCGAAAGAAATGGAAGGCGTGGAGGGAAAGTTCGAGAAATATTTTTCCAAGGAGCCCGGCTCCGGCGACTAAAATCCCGGCTCCACGCGTTGAATCCGGACCCGTCCCCGGATCGAATCCGAGGCCATGACTCTCCGAAGTGGGATTGGTTGTGGATAAGTTAAGGGCGTGTTGAGCCTGTTTTCGGCCTCAAACTGAACCGAAGCGGCTTTGTGGATTTAACCCTGTTCTTCGACATATGACGGAAATAGCCCCGTAAGGGCCCGGAACCGGGCGTAAATCATTGATTTTTGCGGAAAATGTGCTATATTGCGCAGATTCTAAGCCGATCCTGGCCATGCGTATCCTGTGGCCCCGGTGGGTTCCCGTAAAAACATCGAACAGGGGCGTGGCAGTTCCGCGCGCAGGCTGTGTCACAGAAAACGCGTAAAAAGAGTGCTTCCAAGACCGTAAAAAAAGCCGCTCCGGCCAGCCGCAGCGCAACCAAAGGCCGTGCCAAGGCGTCCGTCAAGGTCGCCAAGAAGGCTGCGGCCACAAAGTCCTCAAAGAACAAAAGAAGCGCAATGCCAGAAAAGACTGCCAAGACTGCCGCGAAAGCGACGGCTTCGAAGACCACTGCGTCGAAAGTTGCCGCCAAGGCACCCTTGAACAAGGCTCCCGCTGCTGCGAAGACCCCTGTGAAGGCTGCGCCCCCGAAAGCCGCCGTCGTTGCGCCGAAGGCCCCGGCCAAGCCGGCCGCCGCCGCGCCGCGCGTCGAGGAACCGAAGAAGGTCGTGACCCAGCGTCAGGGCTTCAAGGCCAATGAATTCGTGGTCTATCCGGCCCATGGCGTCGGCCAGATCCTGGCCATCGAGGAACAGGAGATCGCGGGCGCCAAGCTCGAGCTGTTCGTGATCAACTTCATGAAGGACAAGATGACGCTCCGCGTGCCGACCGCCAAGGTCGCCAATGTCGGCATGCGCAAGCTGTCCGAACCGGCGCTGGTCAAGAAGGCGCTCGAGACGCTGAAGGGCCGTGCCCGCGTCAAGCGCACCATGTGGTCGCGCCGGGCGCAGGAATACGAAGCGAAGATCAATTCGGGGGACATCGTCGCGATCGCCGAAGTGGTCCGCGATTTGTACCGTTCGGAATCGCAGCCCGAGCAGTCCTACTCGGAACGCCAGCTCTATGAGGCGGCGCTGGACCGGCTGTCGCGCGAAATCGCCGTCGTGCAGCACTCGACCGAGACCGAAGCGGTCAAGGAGATCGAGGGCCAGCTCGCCAAGAGCCCGCGCCGTGGCGCCAAGGCCGAGACGGCTGAGGCCGACGGCGAAGCCGACGAGGCGGATGTCGAGGCCGATGGCGACGAATCCACGGTGGCGGACGAAGCCGCCTGAAAGGGTTCGACGGATTGAGAAAAAAGCCCGGTCTTTTGGCCGGGCTTTTTGTTGCGATCTACGTTTTTCGCTTCTGGAGACGAGAGAACCCTCGGGTTCCTTCGGGACCTCAGGGCATGCCGAGCAAGGAGCGAAAAAGCAGCGCGATGCCCGCGACCAGGGTGCAGAAGCTGCTCGACAAGACAAAGAGAAGAAAGTTTTCCATGCTGCCCTCCGAACCAATTCTCCCGTGAAATGACGTTTGAACGCGGAATCCGTTCCGGCGATCGATCTGTCTCGGGTGGCGGCAGCGATCCCGTGATGGAACCCTGATGCGCGCTCCGTTTACTGGACCCGGTCATGCGTCGCTTGTTTTGAGTCGCGCGACGAACATCGTCATCGCGGCGATCTGAGGGCGCCTCACGCGGATTCCGGCCAGATTTTCGACCTCATGAAACCGGATTTATGAGCGACTGTCCGATTCACATCTTGATCAACCGCAAGGGGGATTCGATGAAGGGACAGATTTCGGCGCTGGTGTTCGCCGCCTGCGTTGCTTCGCTGGTGCCGGTCGTGGTGCCGGCGGCGCAAGCCAAGGCAACGATCAGGGAATGCAGCGCGTCGCCAGGAAAAACGCACGGGCATTGGTCCTGGCGCCTGATCGACGGACGCAAATGCTGGTACGCCGGCAAGACCGCGATTGCGAAATCATCGCTGCGATGGGCCGCGGTGACGCCCGCACCGGCCAAGGATGCTCAAGCGAAGGCTGCTCAAGCGAAGGCGGCTGAAGCCATGGCGGTCGACATCAAGGCGACCGACGCGAGGTCTGCCGACGTCAAGGCTGGCACCCTGACACAGGCCGACGTCAGAGCCGTACAGGCCAGATCCGCTTCGACGACGGTCGGGGCCGCTACAGAGAGGCGCGGCAACCTGATGGACGCGCAGGCCCGCATGCTTGACGACGAGAGTTTCGAATCGCGCTGGCGTGCGCGTGTGAGCACGGGAGAATAAGTGTGAGTGCTTGCTTCTCCCTGTTGTCCGCCGAAGCCTGACGAGGTGGATATGGGAGAAGCGCGGCTTTTGGGACCGTGCAAGCCACGGGCTGGATGATCGGCGCGTTGAATGGGGGCGCGCGCCGAGTTTCATCCAGCGGCTGAATTATTCCGCCGTCGCCTCAATCCACCACGATCTTGACGCGGTCTCGCGGCTTGACCTGTGCGTGCTGGTCAAGCCCGTTGAGGATGCGGAAGCGTTCGGCGGGGCGGTCGACGCCGGTCATGCGGTGGGAGAGCGATTCCACGGTGTCGCCTGGCTGCACGGTGATCACCTTGATGCGCAGCGGGCGTGCGGCCTGGATCTCTTCCAGCGTCAGGCGGCGGAACGAGTTCACCGTCTCGCGCGCGTTGCGCTCGCTTTCGGTGTTGCGCTGCTTGGCCGCGAAGATGAAGCGGTAGACGTCGCTGCCGTAACGCAGCGCAAAAACCTTGAACTGCCATTGATCGCCGTTGGCGTTGGCCGACGCCACCGGGAAACCGTTGATCATGAGGTCTTCGGTCGAGCCTTTGTCGACGCCTTCCATCCACCCCGAGTTCAGATAATCGGACAGCGACTGTTCGGCCGGCACGCGCACCACGTCGAAGCGCATCGCCTGCGTGCCGCCGTCGCGCACGCCGATCACGGCCTGCGCCGTGTTGTCCAGCGTAAAGGTCTCCGGAGCCTGGAAGGTGAAGCCCAGTTTTGGATGCAGGAAGCGCCGACCGCGCACGAAGCCTTCGCTGGGATCCTCGCCATAGACGATGTTGTCGATCGCGGAAAGATAGGATTCGCGGTCGCGCTCGGCGCCCTGCGGCGAGGCGTATTGGCGGGCGCTGGCCTGGGCATTCTGCACGCGTTCGGGCGTCGCCGGATGCGAGGACAGGAAATCCTGCGCGCGCGGATCGAGCGAGGTCTTGCCGGCCTTCAGCGCGGCATTTCGCTCCATCGAGGCGAGGAAGCGCGCCGCGCCATAGGGGTCGAAACGGGCGCGGGCGGCGATGCCGACGCCGATGCCGTCGGCCTCGAATTCCTGTGCCCGCGAGAAGCTTGCCATCGTCAGCTTGGTCTTCGCCAGCGCCAGCGCCGTCAGGTCGGGGTCGTTGCTCATGTCGGTGACGACCCGGGTCACCACCGCCGCCTGCCGCGCCTGGTCTTCCCGGATCGAGGCGTGCTTGGCGATGACGTGCGCCATTTCGTGGCTCAGCACCGAGGACAATTCGGACGTATCGCTGGCGAGCGCGATCAGGCCTCGCGTGACATAGAGTTGGCCGGTCGGCAGCGCGAAGGCGTTGACCGCGCCGGAGTTGAGGATGGTCACCCGGTAGGCCTGGTCGGGGCGGTCGGAGGCCGCGACCAGCCGGTCGACCGTCTTGCCGATCAGGGTGGCGAGTTTAGGGTCCTCATAGGCGCCGCCATAGGAGGTCAGGATGCGCTCATGCTCGCGCTCGCTGGCGGGTGTCTGGGCGACGGTGCGATTCGGCTTTGGCACCGGCACCGGCGTTGCGGTGGTCTCGAGCTTTCCCAGATTTCCACAGCCGGAAAGCGCGATCGCGGCGCACAACAACGCTGGCGCGGCCAGATGGCGGCGGCCCGTGATTCCTTCTCGTGTTTCCGCACGATGCGTCAAATCAGCCACTGGACCCACGATCCGGCTCGAATCGTCGATCTCATCCCCTGTTTGCGTTCGACCCTGACGGAAGCCGGTGCCCAGCCTCCGAATCAAGCGCTATTTCCCGCCCAACACCTCAACCTGCCCCACCCGAAGCAATTCGATCCGCGGTCCTCCCCGTGACGAGACCACGCCGCGGATCCGAATCCGTCGATTCTCGAGCGACTTAGGTCCGAGGCCGGCGCTCTCGAACGCCGGCAGAATGCGTCTTGGAATAGTCGCAGCAAAGTCCCGTGTCCAGTTTCGCCCAAAGTTCAGGTAGGTGATGGCTCCTGCCTGCCGAACGGACACAACCCTGCCCTCAACTACTGCAAAGCGCCCAATCGCAGCCAGAATATCGCCCGAACTTTCCGCGTTTTTTATGGCCGCCGGGCCCGCCCAGATGCCCAACTTGGCATGGCGCGCCGTCCGCTCGGCTGAGGCGAGAGCCGCCGCGCAAATTTTGTCCGTGATATCAATGGAAGCCAATGCCTCCCCGCGGCGCAACAGCTCGCTTTGTATCGAGTGTTGCGAACCGGCTACGAACACAAAAGCACTCTGCCGGCCGTATCGGTCCGGCGCGTCGTCGTCGCCATGCAGAATCACCTGACGGCCGGCAGCGATGTCGACAAGGGCTGACCTGGCGCTCACTCCGTCGTGATCGTTGCGCTCGATGCCGGCGAGGCGGATCTCGCGGCCGTCTTCGAGGCGAAGACTGCGCGCATCGACCACCGCGGCAACACGCCCTTCACCCTGCTGCTTCAAGGTGCAGTCGGCGGCACTTGCACGCGCATCGGTTGTCATCAGGGCAAGCAAGGCAGCGTACATCGGAAGCGCTGAGCCGAATTGCGCTGCGACGTGCCTGATGCCGATGCAGCGCGTACCACCTTTTGCTGTATGCTCGATCATCAACGGCCCCGGCACCTTGGTTAGCCGCAGGGGGAGACCATGGAAGTCAACGGCGTCGCACATATATTCCTCACCGCTTCGAATTTTGAACGCTCTCGCGAATTTTATCGTGAATTGTTGCCGTTCCTCGGATTGAAGCCCGTGATCGATACCGAGACGACCTATTATTGCGTCGGCGGCCGGACCGCGGTCGGCATCAGCGCGCCGTCGCCCGAGTACGAAGGCGCTGTATTCGAACAGAAGCGTGTCGGCCTTCACCATCTCTGCTTCCGCGCGCGCGAGCGCGCCGACGTCGATGAGCTGCATCGTTTTCTTCAGACGCTCGGCGCCAAAATTATCCGCGCGCCGCGCGAGGACCGATGGGCGCCGGGCTATTACTCGATCCTGTTCGAAGACCCTGATGGCATCAGGCTCGAACTCAACCACGTGCCAGGCAAGGGTTTGTTGTAACTCGACGAGCGCAGGCTGAAGCAAAATCCATCAACCGTTGCGCGGAATCACGCTTCGGCCCACGCCGGCCCTCCCATCCGGCGCGATCATTCCGCTTAGCGGAAAACACCTGCGGCATCCGCGCCTTGCCGCTGCCGACTCCATGCGGCATGATCGCGCCGAAACTCAAAGGCCGCAGGCAATGCGGCGCGTACAGGGAGGCCATCGTGAAGAGAACAACCACAGCCGTTGTCGCCGCGTTGCTGGCGATGTCGGCGACCGCGGCGTTGGCGCAAGGCAAGCCGCCGTTGAAGCTCGGCGGCATTCTCGACATGTCCGGACTTTACGCCGATATCACCGGACCAGGCAGCGAGATGGCCGCGAAGATGGCGGTGGAGGATTTTGGCGGCGAGGTGCTTGGCCGCAAGGTCGAGATCGTCGCCGCCGATCATCTCAACAAGGCCGACCTTGCCGCCAGCATCGCGCGCGACATGCTCGACAACCAGGGAGTCGAAGTGCTCTTCGATGTGGCGGCATCGGCCACCGCGCTGGCCGCCGGCGAGATCGCGAAAGCGCGCAACAAGATCGTGATGTATAGCGGCCCGGCCTCGATCCGCCTCAGCAACGAGGCCTGCGGCCCCTACACCATCCACTATGCCTATGACACCTTTGCGCAGGCCAACGTGACCGGGCTGGCGACCGTCAAGTCGGGCTTCGACACCTGGTACTTCCTGACAGCCGATTACGCCTTCGGCCAGGATCTGGAAAAGGACACCACCAATGTGGTGCTGAAAGCCGGCGGCAAGGTGGTCGGCGGCGTCAAGCACCCGCTCAACACTTCCGACTTCTCTTCGTTCCTGCTGCAGGCGCAGAGTTCGAAGGCCAAGGTGGTCGGTCTGGCCAACGCCGGCGGCGATACCATCAACGCCATCAAGCAGGCGGCCGAATTCGGCCTGATGCGAAGCGGCGGGCAAAAGCTATCGCCGCTGCTCGCCTTCGTGACCGACATCGACAGCGTTGGCCTCGAAACCGCGCAGGGACTGCTGCTCGCCGAGGCCTTCTATTGGGATCTCAACGACGAGACTCGCGCGTTTTCCAAGCGCTTCCAGGAGCGCGTCAAGCGGCCGCCCACGGCAGCGCAAGCTGGAGTCTATTCCTCGGTCGGCCATTACTTGAAGGCGGTGAAGGCCGCCGGCACCACGGATGCCGCTGCCGTCATCAAGGTGATGAAGGAGACGCCGGTCAACGACATGTTCGCCAAGAACGGCAAGATCCGCGAGGATGGCCGCATGGTGCACGACATGTACCTGTTCGAGGTCAAGAAGCCGTCGGAGTCGAAGGCGCGCTGGGACTATTACAAGCTGCTGGCGACGATCCCCGGCAGCGAGGCGTTTCAGTCTCTGGAAGCGTCGCGCTGTCCGCTGGTGAAGAAATGACTCCCAAAAAATCAACAACAACAAACGAAAGCACGACGCCATGAGCGCAAATGAAATGGTCCTCCAGAGCCTCGACGCCGGCCTGCTCACCATCACCATGAACCGCCCCGACCGGCGCAATGCGTTGAACCCGGACATGACGCGCGGGCTGGTGGAGGCAGCGCGGCGCGCGGTGGACGATCATGAGGTGCGCGCGGTGCTGATCAAGGGGGCCGGCGGCACGTTCTGCGTCGGCGGCGACGTCAAGTCGATGGCCGAGGGCAGGGCGCCGCTGCCGTTCGAGGCCAAGATGGCCAATCTGCGCCGCGGCATGGAGGTGTCGCGCCTGCTGCACCAGATGCCGAAGCCGGTGGTGGCGCAACTCGACGGCGCGGCGGCCGGCGCCGGCCTCTCGATCGCGCTGGCCTGCGACCTGCGCGTCGCCAGCGCCTCCTGCAAGATCACGACGGCGTTCGCCAAGGTCGGACTATCCGGCGATTACGGCGGCACGTACTTCCTCACCCAGATGCTCGGCAGCGCCAGGGCGCGCGAGCTATATCTGACCTCGCCGGTTCTGAGCGCGACCGAAGCGTACAGTCTCGGCATCGTGACGAAGGTGGTGCCGGACGCCGATATCGACGCAGAGGCGCGCGATCTCGCGATGTCGCTGGCGCAGGGGCCGTCCGTGACGCTGGGCTACATCAAGCGCAACATCAACAACGCCGAGACGATGACGCTGGAGGCCTGCTTCGACGGCGAGGCGATCCACCACTCGCGCGCGGGCGAAACCGCCGACCACAAGGAAGCGGCCAAGGCCTTCGTCGAGAAGCGCAAGCCTGTATTCTCGGGCCATTGAAAATGTCCGAGGGCACTGAGATGGCGGACTATCTGCGGCTGCGGCAGATCTGCCTGGTGGCGCCAAATCTCGCGCCGGTGATTTCGAATATTTCCGAGATCATGGGCCTCGACGTCTGTTACCGCGACGGCAACGTCGCAAAATACGGGCTGGAGAACGCGCTGCTGCCGGTCGATACCATCTTGCTGGAAGTCGTGGCGCCGTTCCAGCCGGGCACGGCGGCGGGACGCTTCCTCGACAAGACCGGCGGCCGCGGCGGCTACATGGCGATCTTCTGCTGCCACGATCCCGACGCACGCGGAAGGCATGCCAACGCCATGGGCGTGCGCACCGCCAACGTGATCACGCACGCGCCCTATCACGGCGTGCAGCTGCACCCGCGTGACTGCCGCGCCGCATTCATCGAGTTCAATCACACGACGGGTAGCGACGACGTGCTGGGCGAGTATCCGCCGGCGGGGCCGGACTGGCAGAAGTCGATCCGCAAGGACGTGACGCTGGCGCTGACGGAAGTCGAGATGGAAAGCCCGGACCCACAGGGACTGGCCGCGCACTGGGGAAAGATTCTCGATGTTGCCGCGAGCGGCGCGGAGCTCAAACTACCGAACGCAACCTTCCGCTTCGTCAAGGGCAACAGCGATCTGATGAGCGGCCTGACGTTCAAGGTCGCCAATATCGCGAAAGTGCGCGACGCTGCAAAATCCAAAGGCTGCAAGGTTTCCGGCGACAGCTTCGATCTCTGCGGCGTAACGTTCAAGCTGGTGGTGTGACGGCCGTCATTCCGGGGCGCGCGAAGCGCGAACCCGGCATCCATCTGGCCGCACCCTTGGCGAGACTTGGATTCCGGGTCTGCGCCTTGCTGCGCATCCCGGAATGACCGTCGGAGAGGGGCCTACCTTCCCTTGAAATTCGCGACGCGCCGTTCGGCCGTCGCCTTGACGCCTTCCTTGAAATCTTCCGTCGCGCGCAGCTTGTTCTGTTCGACCAGTTCGTGGTTGGTCGCCGCCAACACGCGGTCGGCCAGGCCGGCGCGCATGGTGGCGCGGGTCGAGATCAGGCCGAGCGGCGAGCATTCGGCGATTTCATTGGCGAGCTTCATCGCTTCGGCGCGGACCTGATCCTGCGGCACGCAGACATTGGCAAGACCCATGCGGGTGGCTTCCTCGCCTGTGACGCGGCGGCTGGTGTAGAAGATTAGCTCAGCGTTGTTCTTGCCGACCAGATCAGGCAGCGTCGCGGTCAGGCCGAAGCCCGGATGGAAACCGAGCTTGGTGAAGTTCGCGGCGAAGCGCGCTTCGGGGCAGGTGACGCGGAAGTCGGCGGAAACCGCAAGACCAAGGCCGCCGCCGATGGCGGCGCCATGAACGGCGGCGACGATCGGCTTCTTATTGCGGAAGATGCGCACGGCCTGAACATAGAGGTGGTTGATCGGCAGGTTCGCGGCCGGATCCTTTTGCGATTCCTCTTCCTGTTCCTTCCGCTTCGGGTCGGAGAAGTCGGCGCCGGCGCAGAACGCCTTGCCCTGCGCAGCCAGCACCGAGGCGCGGATCTCGACGTCGTTGTCGAATTCTTCCAGCGCGTCCGCGATCTGGTTGATCAGCGCGACGTCGAAGAAATTGAGCGGGGGCTTTCGGATCTCGATCAGGCCGACATGGCCGTGCTTCTCGACGCCGATATCAGTGTATTTGGTCATGGGGTTTCCTCGTTGGAGTGGCGCAGACCAGGCCCGCGCGCCTAGCGCAGACCAAGCCCGCGGGCGATGATGCCGCGCAGCACCTCGGTGGTGCCGCCCTGGATCGTCAGCTTGGGCGCGGTCTTGATGGCGAAGTCGAGCTGCTTTTCCAGCGTCTCGCGGTTGGTGGCGGTTTCCTCGACAAAGGCGGCAAGGTCGCGCACGCGATGCGGCAATTGCTGTTCCCACACCGTGCCGATGTCCTTGACGATCGAGGCTTCCACCACCGGTTCCTTGCCGGCCTGCAGCATGCCGGCCACCGAGACCGACATGCGCCGCATGGTATGCACCTGCGCCACCAGCCGTCCGATGCCTTCGGCCGAGCGGGTGTCCGGGTTGTTGCCGACGGCGCGGACCAGTTCGGTCAGCACGTAATAGGTTTCGAGGAAGCGTTCCGGGCCGGAGCGTTCATAGGCTAGCTCCGAAGTGGCCTGCTTCCAGGCGCCGTCGATCTCGCCGAGCACGTGATCGTCGGGCACGAAGAAGTCGGTGAACACCACTTCGTTGAATTCTTTCTGTCCGGTGATCTGGCTGATCGGGTTCACCTGTATGCCCGGCTGCTTCATCTTGACCAAAAATTGCGTCAGGCCGTGGCGGCGATTTTCCTTGGTCGGCGGCGAGGTCCGGAAGATCGCGATCATGTAGTCGGCGATATGCGCCGACGAGGTCCAGATCTTGGTGCCATTGATCAGGTAGCCGCCGTCGGTCTTGGTCGCGCGCGTCTTCGCGGCGAACAGATCGGAACCGGAATTCGGCTCGCTCATGCCGATCGCGAAACAAATCTCGCCTTTGCAGATGCGGGGCAGGATCTCCATCTTGATGTGTTCGGGCGCGTATTTCAAAAGCACCGGGCCGCTCTGTCGGTCGGCGACGAAGAAGCGCCGCGTCGGCGCGTTGGCGACGCGCATTTCCTCGGTCACCACATAGCGCTCGAGGAACGAGCGCTCGTGGCCGCCATATTTCTTCGGCCAGGTCATGCCGAGCCAGCCGCGCTCGCCGACCTTGCGGGAAAATTCCGGCACGTCGGTGTCTTCGCGGTTGGGCTTGTGCGGGTCGAATGTGCCGGCGGCAATTTCCTCGGCGAGGAAGGCGCGCACTTCCTTGCGGAGCTGCTCGCACTTTTCCGGCAGGCGGATCGGATCGAAACGAAGGGCTGCGGTCATTATCTATCTCGACTTCTGAAGTCAGCTAATCGATACAGGTCAGCGCGAGGCCACCAGCGGCCACAATTCATCGGCGCCGCGGTCGCAGACCAGCTTGCCGAGCTCGACCGCCCAGTAGCTTTCGGAGCCGAAATCGTCGCGCCAGGCCAGCGCGCGCAGCGAATAGCGATGCAGGATGTGCTCGCTGGTGAAGCCGATCGCGCCATGCACCTGATGGGCGATGCCGCCGCCTTTCTCCGCTGCCTCGGCGCAGCGGATTTTTGCCGCCGCCGCTTCGAGGTAGACCTCGTCGTTGAATTCCTTCGCATTGGCGATGGCGTCGGCGGCCGAGGTCGCCGCCGCCAGCGCCGCCGCCGATTCGCCGGCCAGCCGCGCCAGATTGTGCTGCACGGCCTGGAATTTCGAAATCTTCTTCTCGAAGGCGACGCGCTCGTTGGAATAGCGCACGGAAATTTCCAGGAGCGATTCCAGCGCGCCCGCGATCTGCAGGCTGCGCGCCACGCCGCCCATCAGCATCAGCCGGGTCTGGTCAAAGCCTTTCGGCGCCGGCTTGAGTGCGACCGGCTGCACCTTGTCCAGCGTCACCGTATCCGAATCGTCGCCGCCAAGGCCAAGTCCGGCTTCGATCCGGCATTTGCTGGCATCGACCAGCGCGATCGAGACGCCGCCTTTAGCGTCGCTCGCGAGTACGGCGAAGTGCTTTGCCGCCTTGGCGAACGGCACGCTGCGGGCCCGGCCGGAAAGGCTGCCGTCGGCGTTGAGCGTGATCTTGTCCTTCGGGCTTGCGGGCACCACCGTCATCTCGCCGTCGGGCGAGGCGATCTTGGCCTGCGCGAGCAGCCATCCGGCCAGCATGGTCTCCGCCAGCGGCACCGCGATCGCAAAGCGGCCTGCGGCACTCAGCACGCCAAACCCTTCGGCGAGCGAAGCGCCCGAGCCCCCGCAATCTTCGCCGACCCAGGACAGCGGCAAGCCGGCTTCCGTCAGTGCCTGCCAGAGCGGCGCTTTCCACTCGCCCTTCTTGTCGCGATTAATGGTTTGCGCGTCGGCGAGATCGGCGAAGATTTTCTCCGCAGTCTCGACGACGATATTGTCACTCTCCGCCACAGCGTTCCCCGAAATTGATTGGCACCACCCGGCCTCTCGCGTTCGCCAAAGCCTCGGGTGCGATCTGTTTCTTGCGCTTTATGATGGGCAAAAGCCATAGCCCTGACAAGCGCTGTCCGCAGGGCGGCATGAGGCGGCGGCATGAAGGCCGTGGCCCGCGCATGAATTCCGCATGGTGGAACGGCCGTGGATTTGCGCGTGCTTTACGGCGCGGTATGGTAAGGCCACCAACGCGACGGGCGGATCAAGGACCCGGCCAAATACATATAGAGGGAAATGCGGATGTCGAAGGATGGTTTGTGCGCGATAGTCACCGGCTCTGCCTCGGGACTCGGGGCGGCCACCGCCGCCATTCTGGCCAAGGGCGGCGCGCGCATCGTCGTCAACTATTCCAACAGCAAGGCGGAAGCCGAAGCCACCGCCGACCTCTGCCGCAGCGCCGGCGCCGAAGTCTTGGTGGTGCAGGGCGACGTCTCGCGCGATGAGGACTGCAAGAAGATCGCGGCCGCCGCAGCACCCTGGGGCCGGCTCGACGTGCTGGTCAACAATGCCGGCACCACCAAGCATGTGCCGCATCACGATCTCGACGGTCTGTCGGCCGAGGATTTCCAGCGCATCTACGCCGTCAACACCATCGGTCCGTTCCAGATGATCCGCGCGGCGCGTGCGCAGCTCGAGGCCGGTGCAAAGGCGTCGGGCAAGCCGTCGGCGGTGGTCAACGTGTCATCGGTCGCCGGCATTTCCGGCGGCGGCTCCTCGGTTGCCTATGCCGCGAGCAAGGGCGCGCTCAACACCATGACGCAATCGCTGGCGCGCGCGTTGGCGCCCTTGATCCGCGTCAACACCGTATGCCCCGGCTATATCGATACGCCCTGGTTCACCAAGGGCCGCGGCGAGACGGCCGCCAAGGCGGTACGCGACAGTGTGATTGCCAAAGTGCCGCTAAAGATCGCATCGACCGCCGACGACATTGCGCAACTGGTGTGTTTCCTCGCCTCGCCGGCGTCGAGCAACATGACCGGCGAATACGTCCGCATGGACGCCGGCATGCACCTGGTGCTGTGACGCCGATCATTGTAGATGGGGTAACGGGCCGGCCGCCCGCTCGCTACGGCGCAATTTGGAAGCGCGCGTCGCGGGCGGCCGGCCCGTTACCCCATCTACAAGCGCTACGCCGTCACCTGTTGCCCGGATCCGGAATCACGCGGCTGGCCACCAGCCGGTTCCAGATGAACAGCACTACCAGCGCGCCGATCGTGGCGGTGATGAAGCCGGCCCCCTGGTCGGGGCTGTAATGGCCGATCGCCTGGCCGATCCAGGTCGCCAGAAAGGCGCCGGCGATGCCCAGCACAGTGGTCAGGATGAATCCGCTCGGGTTGTTCGGGCCCGGCGAAAGAATGCGCGCGATGATGCCGGCGACAAAGCCGACCAGAATGATCCAGAGAATGCCGCTCATGTTTCTAATCCCCTTTGCAATGCGTCGATATCCGCGCGCGGCGACAGGCGCCGCGCGGACGCGGCGTCAGATCCACTTCGACATCTCGTTCTCGTCGGGCAACCGCCCCTCCGGCGTCAAATGATTGACGACGTCGGGCAGGTACTGGCTGAGGCCTTGCAGCAATTCATCGCGCGACAGGCCGCTCTGCGACGAGAGCGCCTCGATCTGGTCGGCGCCGAGCGCATTGGCGAGATCGCCGGGCGCGATCTCCTTGTTAGGACCGTTGCTGACCCAGGAGTCGGCCTGGTCGCCAAGGCCCTTCTGCTGGAATTGATTGAGCAGATCGCCGAGGCCGCCGCTCAAAATGCTCCCGGCGGCGCCGCCCGCGAGCAGCCCGCCGAGGCCGCCCTTGAGCATGTCGCTCAAGCCGCCGCCGCCCATCCCGCCGGGCAGGCCGGCGTTCAGATTGCCGGGCAGCCTTGGAGGCGCCTGCGTCGGCGCGGCGTCCGGCCTGTTGCCGGTAAAATGCTTGATTCCCTTCCAGGCCAGCAGCGCGAGGATCGCCATGGTCAGGGGCGACATTCCGCCACTGCCCGACTGTTCGCTGGGGCGGCTCGGGCCGCGCGGCCCGTTCTGCATGCCGTTGAGTACGTCGAGTAGGCCCATGATTGTCTCCTCCGCGGTGCCCCCGTGCGAAAGATAGCGGCGGCATATGACGGTTACAAGGAGCGCGCCGCCCGTGCCTGACGATGGGCTCGTGCCGCGCGCTCTGCTATTTGAAAGCCCGGTGCAACGCGGCAGGTGCAAAATGGTTTCGGGCCGGGCGATCGGTGTTGCCGGCGCAGGCAGCATCGGCTGTTTCGTCGGCGGCATGCTGGCAGCCGGCGGACGCCGTGTGGCGCTTCTGGCGCGCCCGCGCGTGATCGGCGAGATCGAGGCGCATGGCTTGCGGCCGACGAGTTTTGAAGGGTTCGACCATACCGTCGCGCGCGATCGCCTCACCTTGTCGCAAGATTCTTCCCTGTTCGCCGATGCCGGCATGGTTCTGGTTACGGTCAAGAGCGCAGATACCGCCGCCATCGCCGACATCATCGCGCGCCACGTGCCAGCCGATGCAGTTGTCGTCAGCCTGCAAAACGGCGTCGGCAATGCCGCCCTTCTGCGCGAGCGCCTGCCGGGCCGGCGCGTGCTCGGCGGCATGGTGCCGTTCAACGTGATGGCGCTCGGCGCAGGACGATTTCACCGAGCGACCTCCGGGGACATCGTCATCGAACAGGATGCTGCGCACACGGCCGAAAAATTATCCGTGCCGGGTCTGACGATGCGGCCGACCGGCAACATCGACGGCGTGCTGTGGGGCAAGCTGTTGCTTAATCTCAACAATGCGCTCAACGCGCTGTCGGGCTTGCCGCTGCGCCGGCAACTCTCTTCGCGGTCGTGGCGGCAATTATTCGCCGATCAACTGACGGAAGCCCTGGCCGCGGTCCGCGCCGAGGGCATCAAGCCGGTGTCGCCGACGCCGATTCCGCCGGCCTGGATGCCGCCGCTGCTGCGACTGCCCAATTTTGTTTTCGAGCCGCTGCTTGGCCGTACCATGAAGATCGACCCGGAGGCGCGCTCGTCGATGTGGGAGGATCTGAAGCACGGCCGCCGCACCGAGATCGATTACCTGCAGGGCGTCATTACCGCGATGGCGGAGCGGCACGGGCTGCAGGCTTCGCTGTCGCGCCGGATCGTGGACCTGATCCGGCAGGCCGAGCATGACGCAAAAGGCTCGCCCGGCCTTACACCTGACCAAGTTCGCGCAACGAATTGATTGGCTCCGCGTCTTGAGTTGGGCGCAAAGTTGCGCGGCGTTCGGACCGAGCGCGCGTTCGAGGAACAAGCAAATGAACTGGAAATGTCTGGCACTGACAGTGGCCGCTCTGGCCGTTTCGGCTGCGTTCGCGCCCGCGAATGCGGTACCGCCGACGGCAACGCCGTCTCCCGGCTATGAGGCCCGGCTGCAGGAGCAGAGGGCGGCATCGCGCGCCGTCGCCGCGCCCGTTGCCAAGCCGCGTCGCGTCAAGAAGCCGCGGCCGTATTGATGCGTGAATACACCCGCTTGTGTTGTCCCTGCGTTCGCAGCGGCAACAGCAGCGTTAGCACGTCAAGCTAACCCTTCTTCTGCTTGGCTGCCGCCTGTTGTTGCGGCGGTTGCGGCGGATTGAACAGCCGCTTCAGCTCGTTGACCTTCTCCGAAAGCCGCGGCCATTCGCAGGAAAACTGATCCTTGGCGCATTGTGCCGCCCTGAGGCGCGCTGCCTGCTTGACCGGACTGGCTATTGGAATAGGCACCCTCTCGATTTCGACCGGCGGAGGGGGCGGTTCGCTGCGCAGCGAGACCTGCTGCAGCTCCCGCGCGGGCGGCGGTTCCGCCTGCTGCTGCTTGGCGGCCAGCGCCGCCGCTGCGGCGTGGTTGCGCCGCTCGCGCTCGAGATAGGCGGTATACTGTTCGTCGATTTTTTTCTGTTCTTCCGGCGTCGGGTTCGGGCCTGCGATGTCGAAAGTGCGGTCCTGCATGAAATCGTAATAGGTATAGCCGCCGCCGGGCTTGCGGCGCCCGGCGTATTTCGCATTGCATTCGGCGAGCTTCGCCGTCTTTTCTTCCTTGGTTGCCGCTTTCTCGGCCACATCGGCGCAGGACTCGAAATCGACCGGCGCGCTACGCCACCACTGCGCGTCGCAGCGCACCGGAGCCAGCACGACGAGGCTTCCGATGGCGGCAATAGCTAGTGATGGGGCGCGTGAGGCGATCACGGACGGCACTCTCCAGTCCAAATCTCTAGGGGACTTTGGTTGAGTCGATTGTCATCATTTTGGCAATGCTGTCACGCCGAAACTGCACGATTTTCCCGCCCCTCGCATGACCTTATCCGACGCATGTGACCGATGGAACACAGCGCCATGTCTTTGAAGATTCTCGAATAAATTCAAAGGTAAAACTCGCTCGGTAGGCGCGTTTGCGAATTTTCTCGGTGCGCCGACTCGAATGCGGGCGGACAGGGCGCCACATTGTGGCAATAATCGGTCAGCCGGCGCGTGCGCGGGCCAGTGTGCGCGAGGCGGTTTCGCCAAACGTGGCGCGATAGAGTCGTGCGAATTCGCCCATGTGATGAAAGCCGTTGGCGCGCGCGCACGACGTCACCGTGACGGCATTGGAGCCTTTGACCAGTTGAGTGCGCGCCGACCAAAGCTGCTTGAGACGCAAATAGCGATGCAGACTCATGCCGCGGACGGCTGCTACCGCGTTGCCCAGCGTCCGAATCGAGACGCCGCATTGCTGGGCAAGGTCGGCACTGTAGATCGCCGAGGCGGGATGGAAAGCGAGGTAGTCTTCGATCGTGCGGACGAGACGGCAGTAGTTACGGCTTGCAAGGCGGCCCGCCACGTCAGGCGGCTTGCTCCGGCGAAACATCTCATCGAGGGTGATCAGCAATCTTTCCTGGAGCGCCAGCGCGGAGCCCGTGTCCTGCAGCAGATCCGGCCTCGCGGAAGCGGTCCGCAGGATTTCCGCCGTCACGGACCGGATCGTCACCAGCGTTTCGCCGTCCGGCAGGAAAGGGTACAGGGTGTCCGGCGTATCGAACCATTCCCGGTCTTGAAAGCCGGCGCCGAGCGTGACGATGGCGTACAGCGAACTCCGCGGTTCGACGAATTGCAGATCGGCATTGCCGCGGAAGCCGATAAAGGCTGGGTGCTCGGCGGACATGCCGTTGACCGATATGTCGTAATTGTCCTCGAGTTGAAAGATGACGAGGCCGTGTTCGGCGCGGTAGCTGACATCGAGGATGCGGGGGAAGGAAGTGAGCACGGCGATCTGGCAGAACGGAAGCTGAACCATCGCGCGCGCGGTGTGGAAATTCTTCAGGTCCAGCGGGATGCTGCGCGCCTCCGAGACGAACTCGACCGGCCGGAAGGCGTCGATATCGGAAAATTCGAGGATCGATAGCGCCGGCGAGGGCCTGAGGTTCTGGAACTGCATGCAAGGGTAACCGGCGGTAGATTTTCAAATGCGGACGGTAAAATTGAACAGACTGGTTGATTTCGCTTTAACACATGTGGCCGGCGGCGCACTTTCAGATTGCCTCTAAATACAAGCCGACCCCGTCGTCCCGCTCGATGCCGAAAAGCTTGCATCTCGCGAAGAACTCACGGGCCCTCCCCGAGGCCTTGCAAATTCAGTATACCAGAACAAGCGGAATGCTAATTGTTCTGCGCCAGCCAACGCCGTCATGTGGCGGCAAAGCCGGACCTGAGTGCCGGTCGCAGGGAGAAACCGTCCGAATGAGCATCACCACGGCCATGACCAGCGTGCCGAAACCCGCGCCCGACCTGATCGAGGCGTTCAGGGGCCTGCCGACCTCCGTGATCTCCGACAATCTGGCGCGGCTGCCGGGCGCCGTTGGGCTGCGGCCGTTCCATCGCGGCAGCAAACTGGTCGGCGTCGCGTTCACCGTACGGACGCGGCCAGGCGACAACCTCGCGATCCACAAGGCGCTCGAACTGGTCGGCCCCGGCGACGTGATCGTGGTCGATGGCGGCGGCGACGAGTCGCGGGCGCTGGTCGGCGAGATCATGAAGACCATCGCCGAGTATCGCGGCGCGGCGGGCTATGTGATCGACGGCGCGATCCGCGATGTCGCTTCCTTTGCGGCGTCCGACTTTCCCTGCTTTGCCCGCAGCGCGATCCATCGCGGTCCCTACAAGAGCGGCCCCGGCGAAATCAACGTGCCGGTATCGATCGGCGGCTCCGTCATCTCGCCCGGCGACATCGTGGTCGGCGACGAGGACGGCGTGGTGTCGTTCCCCGCCGCGACGGCAGCGACGTTGCTGGAAGCGGTGCGCGCCCAGGTCGCCCGCGAGGAGCAGACCATCATCTCGATCCGCGAAGGCCGCTATCAGGGCGCCTACGGCAAATCCTGACAAACACGATCGATGCGCCGCCGGCGCCAGGAGGACCGATGAGTCAGAAAGACGAATTCCACAATCTCGACAACCCGCATGACGGGCTGCTGCGCGAACTCGCTTCCGGGGTCTCGACGCGCATCTTCTCGGGCGAACAGGCGATGCTGTCGGTGGTGACGCTGGCGCCGGGCGCGCAGGGCACGCTGCACCATCACCCCGAGGAACAATGGGGCGTGCTGCTCGACGGCTCGGCGATCCGCGTCCAGGGCGGCGAGGAGATCGCGGTCAAGAAGGGCGATTTCTGGCGCACGCCGGGCAACGTGCCGCACACCATGCGGGCCGGACCGGACGGCGCCCGCGTGCTCGACATCTTCAGCCCGCCGCGGCCCGAATACAAGAAGGCCGGGTCAGGATTCGGTTAATCTAGTTCGGCTAAACCACCGTCGCGAACAACAACAACAAATCGCGGCGAAAACGGGAGGAAAGCTTTGGTAACGATCACACGACGTACTTTGCTGGCGGCGTCGGCCGCGTTCGCGGTGACGCCGGCGCTGGCGCAGCCGGCCAAGAACATGACGCTGGTGGTGCCGTTCCCGCCGGGCGGCTCCACCGACGCGATGGCGCGGCTCTTGCAATCTCATCTGCAGACCAAACTCGGCCGCACCGTTCTGGTCGAGAACAAGTCCGGCGCGGCCGGATCGCTCGGCGCCATCCAGGTTGCGAAAAGCCCGCCCGACGGATCGACCTTCCTGGTGACGTTCGATTCGCACGCGGTAATCCCGTCGATCCTCGAGAAGCCCGGCCTCGATGTCGAGAAGGATCTGGTGCCGGTGTTTCTGGTGGGCACCGCGCCTTACGTCGTTGCCGCCAATGCCGAGCGGCCATACAAGAATTTTGCCGACGTCATAGCGGCCTGCAAGGCAAGCCCCGGCGCGGTGAAATACGCCTCCGTCGGCATCGGCACGCTCGGCCATCTGGCGATGACCGTGCTTGCCAAGAAAGCCGGCGTCGAGATTACCCATGTGCCCTACCGCGGCGGCGGCCCGGCGATGAACGACGTGCTCGGCGGTCATGTCGACATGATCGTGGGTTCGGCGGCGCTGATAACCGCGCAACTCGGCACCAACCGGCTGCGCCCGATCCTGCAGATGGGCCGCGAGCGCATGCCCGCGCTGAAGGACACCCAGACTGCGATCGAGGCCGGCTATCCCGATTTCGAAACGCTGGCCTGGTGGGGCGTGTTCGCGCCCAAGGACACGCCGGCAGACGCCATCGCCAGCATGGCGAAATCGGTGAAGGAAATCTTGAGCGACCCGGCGGTGGCAAACAATCTGAAAGAGACCCAGCAGATGACGCTGCTGCTCGCCGACGGCAAGGAGTTTGCGACGTTCTTCGCCAGGCAGGTGAGTGTCTGGGGCCAGGTGGTGCGGGAGAACAACATCAAGGCGTAGCGGCGCTGCGTAGAAGGAGATGTCATGACGGAGCCATCGCGATGGCTCCGTTTTGTTTTTGCGGGAAGGGTGGCGCGCCAGCTGGCGCAAGAACCTTGCCGGTGGCTTCAGAACTTGCCCGATGGGCGAACTGGTTTTCCCGGCAGGCGACCGCTTGTTGCGTGGGTGAACGCGGCGGATCGGCCGGCTGGAAGGAACGTTCGGAGAACGCGCGCGTTACCCGCTTCGAGAAGGAGCTGCGCTATGAGTAATCCGAAGACAGAACCGACCGACAATACGAAGAAGAGCCCCGACGAATGGGTCTCGGGCGACGACCCGATGACCGGCGCCCAGGCCTCGTATCTGAAGACGCTGTGCGAGCAGGCAGGAACGCCCGAGGCATTCAACGACAACCTGACCAAGGCGGAAGCGTCGAAGATGATCGACGACATGCGCGCGAAAGCGAAAGTGGGATAGCCATGCCGGAAGAACCGATGATGACGGAAGCCCAGCGCGACGAACTGAAGACGCTGTGCCAGAAAGCGGACGTACCTGACAAATCCGGCGAGTTGCTCACGCAGGACGGCGCGCAGCATTTCATCGACGATCTGAAGCGGCAACTCGCAGAGCGCAAATAGCGCCAGCTGCTTGCCGGTGCCGGTGTTCGCCGGAAGCTGCTCGTTGCACCGCGATGCACCGGAACATCAAGGAATCCTGCGCGTTCCGCCACAGGGTATATGGAAAGGAGCAAGGCATGGCGAAGAAGGCCAAAAAGAAAACGGCGCGTGGTCGCGCAAGTGATCGTGCGCGCGTTGCGGGCGGCCAAGACTATGAAGTGCGCTACGCCGCGAAGAAGTCCAGCCGATCCACCAGCGCGGTGAAGAAGGCAGTCAAGAAAGTCGGAAGCAGCCGCAAGAAGGTCACCAAGGCGCTATCGCGCCGCTGATCGCCGGTCGAGTCCAGCGAATCCTGCGAAATAGCGCCGGGCCTGGCGGCCCGGCGCATTTCCTGTATACGGCGGCTCATCCGCACGCTCGCATTTCGCGAGTTGTTACAAGGCCCCGATTCTGATATTAGCGCATTCTCAGCGGTCCCGTAGCTCAGCCGGATAGAGCGACGGTTTCCTAAACCGTAGGTCGCATGTTCGAGTCATGCCGGGATCGCCAGCTTTTCAAGTCTGTCGTGCGACGTTCGGGTCGCTTTTGCGTTTTGGCGCTTCAATCTATCTATTACAGCGTGTGTGGCCCCTGCTATAGAGTGCAGCCATGGCGTGGGGCGCTTTTGCATGACGCATTTCTGGTACTACGGCGACGGAGGCCAGGCGCGTGGCCCGGTGCCGGATGCCGAACTGATTCCACTTCTCGCGCGTAGTGCCGATCCCCGGCGCGTCATGATCTGGCGCGATGGCTTCGACGACTGGAAAGCGGCCGAGGATGTGCACGAGGTCGCACAGCAACTGTATCCCCCGCCACGATCGGGATCGGAGCTGTCGCCGGCCGTTCGCGAGCCCGCGGTCAGTATAAGTGAAGCGGCTGAGTTCAAAAGCGTGAAGCCGGAATTGACCGGCATCGGCGGTTGGCTCGCGCTGGTGGCGTTCGGGCAAGTGGTGGGAATTCCGCGGTTGGTGGTGTCGCTGGGGCAATATTACACCACCACGATCAATGCCGAACTCTGGAGGCAATTACCCGCAACGCTCTGGGGCGAAGCTGTCCTGAATGCCGCGATGCTCGGGCTCTTGGTGTATACGACGATGCTGCTGTTCCAGCGCTCCAGACATTTCCCGAGCTTCTTCATTGGGGAGATGATCTTCGCAATCGTGATGCCGCTGGTCGATCTCGTGTGGATCGCTTGGAGCTTTGCGCTTGCAACGGGCAGGCCGATCTCCGAATTCCTCACCATTGAGCCCAGGGAGGGCATGCAGATGATGGCCGCCGTGGCTAGCGCGCTCATCTGGATTCCGTATACCCTGCGGTCCCGCCGGGTCGCGAACACGTTCACCCGGTGATTCCCGAAACGGCGCGAAGGGTGCGCAGTCTGGATGTTCGCCTCGGGCCATACGTTCGTGCGGGGGTCACTGATGGGCCGGTACAACGTGTTGCGGCACGCCGAACTTGCCTGTTGACATTGTGAAGCCGAAAAAGGCTCATAAACTACCGTCGCCGTTCGCGTCATGCTGGCGTTGCCGGCGCAGAGAGCTTCGCAACGCGCGCCGCGCACGGTTCGAACCAAGCCATGACCGACATCGTCACCATCACCCCGAGTCCCGCGATCGATCTCTCGACTTCGGTCGACAAGATCGTACCGGTGGCCAAGCTGCGCGGGCAGACGCAGCGGCGCGATCCCGGTGGCGGCGGGGTCAATGTCGCGCGGGTGATCCGGCGGCTCGGCGGCGATGCCCGCGCGATCTACCCGGTCGGCGGCGCGATCGGAAAGCTGCTGCGGCGATTGCTCGATGAGGAGGGCGTTGCCAGCCACACCTGGACGATTGCGGGAGAGACACGTGAAAATTTTTTCGTCGACGAAATCAGCGCGGGCCGGCAATACCGCTTCATTCTTCCCGGCCCGCGGCTCGCCGAGTCCGAGTGGAAGGAATGCCTGCGACTGGTTGCGGCGCTAAAACCCTTTCCACGTTACCTGGTCGCGAGCGGCAGCCTGCCCGAGGGCGTTCCCGCCGACTTCTATGCCCAGGTGGCACGACTGGCCAAACAACACGGCGCGCAATTCGCTCTCGATACATCGGGACCAGCGCTGGCCGCGGCGGCGGCCGAAGGTGTCGATCTCATCAAGCCGAATCTGCGCGAGATGCGCGAATTGACCGGGAGCGAACCGTCCGACGCCTACGAATGGGAAGCAGCCGCAAAGGAACTCGTCGGAACCGGGAGGGCGACAGTCGTTGCGTTGACGATGGCCCACTTGGGCGCGGCACTGGTGACGCGCGACGATGTGCTGCGCGCCCCGCCGATCCCGATCACGCCGCGGAGCGCGGTAGGCGCCGGCGACAGTTTTCTGGCGGCACTGATCTGGCGGCTGGCGTCGGGATCGTCGAACATGGAGGCCTTCCGTCTGGCCGTCGCTGCCGGGGCCGCGGCGCTGCTGCATCCCGGCACGGAATTGTGCCGGGTCGACGACGTCGCGCGGCTCGCCGGGCAGGTGACGATCGAGCGGGGATAGGCCGCCGGCGGTTCGGCTTCGGAGCGTTTGGAGCCACGGACGCGACCAGGAAATGGCTGTTGCCAGCGTCTCATCTACTGCGCATGGGGCTGATGCCCTGATCCGATCCTAGGCGCCGGCCATGAGCAACGCCTTGAAATCCGCGCGCGCACGCTGCGCTTCGCGCTTGGCGGTCTCCGAGGCTTCGCCGAGGCCGAAATAGCCGTGAATGAGGCCAAGGCCGTCGTGGTAATTGGTCGGCACCCCGGCGGCCTGCAGCGCGTCGGCATAGGCCTTGCCCTCGTCGCGCAAGGGATCGAACCAGGCGGTGGTGACGACCGCGGGCGCCAGGCCGGCGAGATTGCTGGCGCGCAGCGGCGAGACGCGCCAGTCGGTGCCATGGGCCTCGTCGGCGAGGTAATGGCCGCAGAACCATTCCATGGTGGCGCGGGTGAGGAAATAGCCTTCCGCATTCTCGCTGCGCGAGGGAAAGCGCGCGTTCTCCTTTGCGTCCGCGAAATTTCCGGCGACGTCGGTGACGGGATAGACCAATAGCTGCCCGGCAAGCCTGATGCCGGCGTCGCGGCAGGCGATGGCGGTGACGGCGGCGAGGTTGCCACCGGCGCTGTCGCCGGCGACCCCGACGCGGCTTTCGTCGCCGCCGAACTCCGCAATGCGGTCGATCACGTCCTGTGTCGCCGCAAACGCATCCTCGAACGCGCCGGGAAATCGCACCTCGGGCGGGCGGCGATAGTCGACGGAGACGACGACCGCGCCGGTCTCGATCGCCAGCCAGCGTGCCTGCCGGTCATGGGTTTCGAGATCGCCGGCGACCCAGCCGCCGCCGTGAAAGAACACGACCGTTGGCGCCTTGCCGCTTCCCATCCGATAGGCCCGCGCACCCAGAAATCCGCTCGCGCCCTTGACCTTGATGTCTTCCGTGCCCGCGACCGGCGGCGGCGGGATTTCCGCGCGCGCAGCAGCGAGCGCACGCAGCGAGTCGCGCGCGCTTTGCGGCGTCATCGATGTGGGGTCGCGCAGCGGCAGCAGCGGGATGATCTGGGCGACGACGGGATCGAGCGGCGGAATCATGCGGGGCACCTCCTTGTCTGTTTGTGGGCCAGCATAGGTAACGGGTGCGGCCGCCGCAATCGCCGCATTGATTTCCTTCAATTGGTAACGACTGCTGCAAGGAGATGCGCGTGGCGCGGCAGTAGAATCGTTCCCCGTTTACCTCCCGTTATCCGTACCGGAAGGCACGCGAAACGGGCGGGCGGACGTGCCCGTTACTCCTTTGGAAGGGAGTGCTGCCATGGATGAGATTGCGAGGATCAACCGTGCGCTCGACGACATGCTGGTGCAGCTCGGCGAGATGGCGCTGCGGCTGTCCAGCCCGCAGCTGACGCGGTCCCCCGAGGAGCGGCGTGCGCTGGCGCGCTCGGTCAAGCAATATGCGGTGTGCGCGTCGGGTTCCGCCGATCCGCGCGTGCACCAGCTCAAGTCCGCGTTGGAAGCGACGGTCAGGCCCCATTTGCGGCTGGTCGCCAGCCGGTAGACGCGCCGGGCCTTGGCCGCGTGCGAGCGGCTCACAGCGTCTTGAGATATTCGATCAGCGCCTTGCGATCCTCCGCCGACAGCGCCGGTCCGATCACGCCCTTGATTTCCCTGTCCTTGCTGAAATCCTTCCGGAATTCGTGGCCGCGGTTCGAGTTGCCGCGAATCGAGGTGTCGAATTCGAAACCGTTGGCGATCGGATCGAATTTGTAGCCGACGTTCACGGGATCGTATTCTCGGCTGCCGAGATAGAATTTCTTCGGCCGATCTTCGGGCGGTCCAAGCAGCGCTTCGATGGTCGGCACCGAACCGTTGTGCAGATAGGGCGGCGTCGCCCAGATGCCGTTCAGCGGGCGCACCTTGTAGGCCAGTTCGCCGCGCAACTCGTTCGGCATGTAGCCTTCGATCCGCTTGCGCTCCGCGGGCGACGTCGGCGGCTTGCGCTGGTCGAACACGTAATTGACCGTCTTCTCGACCAGCTCGCCCAGCGCGAACGCAAAACTGCTGCTCTTGATGCCGAGATTTTGCGGCACCGCGACGGTTCGGGCGATCATGTCCGCCGCCTGCGCGGGATCGGTGCCGATATGCGAGATCGGAATGTTCTCGACGATCAGGATCGGTTCGCCGGCCTCGTTCTTGCGCCACCAGCTCTTGTTGTCGAAATCGTAGAAAGCCGCGCTGGTCACCGGCGGGCGGTGACATTCCTGGCAGTGCGTCTTGTAGAGTTCGGCGCCCCTGTCGGCGAGCTTCTGGTCGATCGGCGGCAGGATGTCGGAAGGCCATTTCGGCGAGCGCAGGCCGGGAAAGCCGGTCTTGGCGTTCGGCAACGCGTCGCCCTTGATCATCTGCTCCATCGCGAACAGCTTGTCGACGTCGACGCTCGATTTGAAGAGTCCTTTAGACGGATCGGTCAGGTTGAGCTCCGCCGACACGCCGAGCGACTCGCCGGCGTTGCGCACGATCGGCTGCATGATCGAGCCGTTATACTGCACCCAGTTGAACCACGGCGTGTTCCAGATTCGGGGGTAATGCACCGGCGCGGAGGAGCCGGCGTAGTTCTCCGGCTTCTTGAGGTCGATCGAGAAAACCTGGTTGCCGATCCGGTTGAGCGCATCGAGCCTGCCGTAGCCCTCCACCACGCTCTGCGAGGCGACCCGCGCTTCCAGATCCTTGACCTGCTTGTATTGCCCGAGAACCAGGTCGAGTTGGCCTTTCAGCGCTTCGCGGTCGTCGAGCGAGGCGTCCGCGCCCAGAATTCGCTCGGCGAAACGGTCGAACCGGCCGGGCAAATAGCGTGTCAGCAACAGCGAGATGCCCATGCCCTGCTTCATCGCCAGGAGATCGGTGAGCGCCGGGCCGCCGTCGATGACGATGGCGGTTTCCCTGTAGGTCAAGCTGCCGGTGTGGCAGGCCGCGCAGGTCAGGCCGATGCCGTCCATCTCCTGCCTGGTGCGCGGGTTCTTCCACGGCGCGCCGGTCGGATCGAGCATCGGCGTGCCCCGCGCGAACCCGATCGGAAGCGCCTTCCTGCCAGGAATGATGGTGTCCGGGATGAAGCCGTAGCGGTCGAGATAGGCGGTGTCGCTGAACAGCCCGACATTGGCGAACGGCACCCACGAGATCGTCGGCTGTTCCAGCGCCATGAACCATTCGAATGGGAAGCCGAAGGTCCGCGTGCCCTGGTCGGCGTGATAGAACCAGCTCAGTTTTTCCTTCGGAACGCCTTGGTCGAGCCAAACCGTCTTCTTCGGCGCCGGGCGCTCCACGATCCTGACATGGAGATCCTGCCAGAGCTTGGCGATGTCGTCCTTTGCCCCGTAAATGACGGCGACGATCGCCAGTGCAATCAGAATTTTCGCAATCTTCCGCATGGCGTGCCCCTTTTCACAACAGCGCTGCTGCCGCGCCATCTCCGTCCACTATCAAGAAATCCCGGAAGCCGAATCATCTTTGGCGTGCGATCGTGCAATGTGCAACCATATAGCGGCGTCCCTTAACGGTCCATGAAATCGTCGGCCCCGCCTCGCGCGTGTTTGCGGCGATCGCAGCCTTGTGGGTGCTTGAGGTGCCGAATAGCGCCATTTCCAGACATTGTTTTGAAGTGTTCGCGCGAATCGCCGCTGAGCATGTTTGCGAACATCAGTTGCCAGTTTTGTGACGTCGGAATCTACGAAGACCTGCTTGACCTTGACGTCGCGTCAAACCGGCATAACGCTCCTCCGCCATGTCGTACATCCGCTGCTGAAATCGACTCCGTCAGGTATCCGAACCTCGCAAAGTATCTGCGCTGGATCATTGCGACCGCGGCGTTTCAGCAGTCACTGGTGGACGAACTGCCATTCGTCGACCAGATGGGGCTGAAGCGCGTTTTCCTCTCGGCGGCGTAACGCCCGCGTACTGCGGAACATTCCGGTTGTGACGCTTTTTGCGCGCGGCCGGAAATGCCCTCTATACTGTTCCGGTCCAGCCAATGTTGCCGGTCAGATCATATGACAGGTGTTGAAGCACAATCGCTCCGAATTGAAGCCGGCTCGAGCGGGACGGTATCCGCCCTGCTGATCGCGCCGCCGCGGGCGCGCGCCTGCTACGTGTTCGCGCACGGGGCCGGCGCCGGCATGAGCCACGCGTCGATGGAATCCATCGCGGCCGGTCTCGGCACGCGCGGTATTGCGACGCTGCGCTATCAGTTTCCCTACATGGAGAAAGGCAGCAAGCGGCCGGATGCGCCGGCGGTGGCGCACGCCGCGGTGCGGGCGGCGGTGGCGGAAGCCGGGCGGCGCTGTGGAGCGTTGCCGCTGATCGCCGGCGGAAAATCGTTCGGCGGGCGGATGACATCGCAGGCGCAGGCGCTTTCACCCTTGCCCGGCGTGAGGGGGCTGGCGTTCTTCGGCTTTCCGCTGCATCCGGCCGGCAAGCCCTCCAGCGAGCGGGCCGGGCATCTCGCGGATGTCCAAATCCCGATGCTGTTCCTGCAGGGCACGCGCGATGCGCTGGCGGAGCTCAGCCTGCTCAAGCCCGTCGTCAAAGACCTGGGCGCACGGGCCACGCTGCGTTTGCTTGAAGGAGCGGATCATTCCTTCCATGTGCTGAAGAGCTCGGGCCGGAACGATCGGGAGGTAATGGACGAAGCGCTGGATGCGTTCGCGGCGTGGGTTGGGGAAGTCGTGCGCTGAGAGAGTTGCGCTGCGACCGATACTCATTACGATATGCCCATGACAAAGATCCTGATCGTCAATCCCAATACCACTGCCTCGATGACCGAAACGATCGGCGCGGCGGCGCGCGTCGTGGCCGCGCCGGGCACTGACATCTTCACCGTCACGTCGGCGATGGGTCCGGTCTCGATCGAAGGCTATTATGACGAGGCGTTCGCGGTGCCCGGCCTGATCCAGGCGCTGCTGAATGCGCCTGATGCTGATGCTGCGATCGTCGCGTGCTTCGATGACACCGGCCTCGATGCCGCGCGGACCGCGGCGCGCTTTCCCGTGGTCGGGATTTGCGAGGCGGCGCTGGTGACGGCGGGCCAGATAGCAAAGCGCATCGCCGTCGTCACCACGCTGCCGCGCTCGATCGTACCGCTGCAGGAACTGGTTCGCCGCTACGGCTTTGCGGAACGCGCCGAAGTCACCGCCTGCGACGTCGCGGTGCTCGATCTCGAAAAACCCGGCTCCGGCGCCGAAGCAAAACTGGAAGCCGAGATATCGCGCGCGCTCGACAAGGGCGCCGAGGCGATCGTGCTGGGCTGCGCGGGCATGGCCGATCTCGCGGAAAAACTGTCGCACAAATTCGAGGTGCCCGTCATCGACGGCGTCGCCGCCGCCGTGAAGCAGGCCGAGGCGCTGGCGGGCCTCAAGCTGACGACGTCCCGGCGCGGTTCCTACGCATCGCCAGGCGTAAAGGCCTACACGGGAATATTGCAGCCCTTCGCGCCCAGAACGTCAGGCTGACTGCGGCGCGCCATAAATCTTGTCGCGCAGCCGGCGCATGCCGGCAAGCCAGCGGTCGCGGCTGGAGGCTTTTCGCAGCATGTATTCGGCGACTTGCGGGTGCGACAAAATCAAAAAGCGCTCGGCCTCCATCGCCTCGATCACCATGCGCGCGACTTCCGGCGGCTGCAGAACACCGTCGACCCGCGCGGCGCTCGGGCCCGGCGTCGTCATGCCGGTCTGTACCGATTGCGGACACAGCACCGAGACGCGGATGCCGCGGTCGCCATATTGAATGGCGAGATGTTCGGCCAGCGCCACCGCCGCATTCTTCGTCACGCCATAGGGCATCGAGTTCAGGGAGGCCAGCAGGCCGGCGGCGGAGGCGGTGTTGAGCAGATAGCCGGAGCCTCGCGCAAGCATGCCCGGCACCAGCGCGCGCGCCGCGAACACATGGCTCATGACATGGACGCGCCAGCTCACGTCCCAGTCGGCGTCGGAGGCGGTTTCCTGTCCCTTGCGCGAGAGGCCGGCATTGGAAAAGAACACGTCGACCGGGCCGTATTTGTCCTCGGCCGCCGCGATCAGCGCCTTGATGTCTTCTTCCAGCCCGACATCGGCCGTGATCGGCAACCCGTCGATATCGCCGGCGACCTTCGCCAGCGCTTCGCGCGTCGTCTTGAGGTCCGCGACGACGACGCCGCGCGCGCCGGCTTCGGCGTAGGCCCGCGCCACCGCCTCGCCGATGCCGCTCGCCGCGCCGGTGACGACGCAGACCTTGCCCTTGACGTGCATGTTTGTTCCCCGCTTGTTTCTTGTTCTTGGACGGCGTCGAGAGTGACCCGACCCCCGCCGCGGGGTCAATGCCGGTTTATGCCGCTATTCGCTTTTTGCCGGCATGGCGCGTGCCGGTCAGCCCCGATACAGCCCCTTGCTGCGCGCCTTCTGGGTGGCGAGCGCCGCCATCATGTCGAGCGTCGGCGTCGACAGGCCGGCGGCGCGCGCGAAGGCGGCGGGCGCTCGCACCAGCACGTCGATCTCCATGGCGCGGCCGAGTTCGTAGTCCTGCAGGATCGACGGCTTGTGGTCCGGGGCCGGGCCGCTGCGCGTCACGCGCCGGACCTCCGGAAAGCAACTCTGCGCAATGCCGTTGGCCTCGTCGAGCAGGCGCGGCACGATCTCGGCCAGATCGGGATCGTCGCGCACGCCGCGCGCGGTGAGCCCGGTCAAAAGGCACAGCACCGACATCGACATGTTGGTCAGGAGCTTGGACCAGATCGCCTCCCGGATCTGCGGCACTTCGGGCGATTCGATCGAGGCCTCGTTCAGCGCCGCGCGCAGCCGCGCGACGCGCTCGCTGGGCAGATCGTCGCATTCGCCGATCTGCAGCCGATTGCGCTCTGGCGAAAGGTTGGCGACGACGCCCGGCGCAATCACCTCGTTGGACGAAAACACCACGCCGCCGACGATGCGGTCTTTCGGGATGGCGGCGCGCAGCCGTCCGCCGGGATCGAGGAAGGCGAGGTCCGGCACCGGCGGGTGTTGTGCGGAAAGGCCGATATCGTACCACCAGGGCACGCCGTTCTGCGCGAACACCACGGCCGTGTCCTTGTCCAGCAGCGGCTGCAGGCCGTCCGCGAGGCTGGACAGGCTTGTCGCCTTCAGCGTGCAGATGACGGCGTCCTGCGGGCCGAGGTCCGCCGGATCGCTCGATGCGTTCACCTTCGCCTGGAAGGCGTCATTGCCGACGCGCAGCGTCAGGCCACCGGCCTTCACGGCCTCCAGAGGCGCGCCCCGCATCACGCAGGAGACGTCATGTCCCGCCCGCGCGAGTCGTACCGCAAAATGGCTGCCGACGGCGCCCGCACCGAAAACACAGATACGCATGGAGGGACGCCCCAAGCAAGGATCGTTGGAACGCCAGTTTCCACAAGCACGCGCCGTTGTGCAACCGGCCATGCCGTTTGCATCGCAGGCATGGCGAAAAACGATAGATCAATTTCGGCAGCCCCGGCATAGTGCCGGGCACAGCAGGCAACCAAGGGGCCGCCGAATGACTGCCAATCCGGTTTTGTGGAATCTCGACGCACGTGGCGTCGCCACCGTGACGTTGAACCGTCCCGAGGTGAACAATGCCTATGACGGCGGGCTGATCAACGGCGTGCTCGCGGCGATGGACGATCTCGGCACCAAGCCGAACCTTCGCGTCGTGGTGCTCAAGGGCAACGGAAAGCATTTTCAGGCCGGCGCCGACCTGAAATGGATCAATGGCGTGCGGCCGAAATCGGCCGAAGAAAACGAAAAGGTGTCGCGCGCGACGTTCGAGGCGGTGCAGCGGCTGAACACGCTGCCGATTCCGACGGTGGCGCTGGTGCAAGGCGGCTGCTTTGGCGGCGGCACGGGCGTGATCTCGGCGTGCGACGTCGTGGTCGCCGCCGACAATGCGCTGTTTTCGATCACCGAAGTGCGCTGGGGCCTGACGGCGGCAATCATCATCCCGCAGCTCTGCGACGCCATTGGGGTCCGCCAGGTTCGCCGCTACGCGCTGACCGGCGAGCGGTTTGGCGCGGACGAAGCGCGCCGCATCGGTCTGGTGCACGAGGTGGTGCCGCTGGCCGAACTGGAGGCGGCGGGCGCAAAGGTGGTGGAGCAACTGCTCGCCAACGGCCCGCACGCGCTGGCGGAAACCAAGGCGCTGGCGCTCGAAAGCTCGTTCGGCGGCATGGCCGTCGATGACGAAGCCTATGCGCGGCTGGTGCGCATGCATTCGGAGCGGCGTCAGACGGAAGAGGCGTCCGAGGGGCTGGCGTCGTTCGCGGAGAAGCGGGCAGCGAGGTGGGGCGCGGGGAGCTAGGCGCACCTCCCGGAGCAGTGGCGGGATTGGAAGAATTTTGCTATATTGAAACCATGACAGCGAAAGAACTTGAAGACGTCATCGAGCGTGTCCGGCAGTGGCCTAAAGAGCGCCAGCAAGATGCCGCGGAAGTCCTGCTGGAGATGGAGCGGCAGGACGCGAGCCGCTATCGTTTGTCCGATGCTCAAGCAAAGGAAGTCGCCCGCATCCAGCGCGATATTCGCGATGGGAAGACGAGCTTCGCAACAGACGAGCAGATGGCGGCGCTTTGGAAGTCATGCGGCCTGTGAGCCTGCGCTTCACCGCGGAGGCGCAGGAGCACATCACCGCGATCTACAGCTATATACTGGATCGAAATCCTGTCGCAGCCACGCAGGTGATCGCTCGTATCCGTCAGGCTGCCGAGAGGTTGGCTGAATTCCCGCGGATGGGCCATCTCGGCCGTGTGCCGGGCACTCATGAATGGGTCGTGCGCGGCTTGCCATACATCATCGTCTATGAGGCTGATGCGCACGAGGTGCGGATTATTGGCATATTCCATGCAGCCCAGGATCGCGAGCAGCAATGAAATTCGACCATAGGAGTGTCGCATCTTGCCATCGAAAAATATCGCCATCGCCGGGCTGGGAGAAATCGGCAAGACCGTCGCGCGCAAGCTGACGCAGGGTCTGCCGGGGCTTGCGCTCGCGGCGATCGCGACCAGGGATCGGGGGAAAGCGCAAACCTGGCTCGATCGCGAGGGCATTTCATGCCCGCTGGTCGCGCTCGATGAGGTGCCTGGCCATGCCGACCTCGTCGTCGAATGCGCGCCGGCGGCGATCCTCGACCAGATCTGCCGGCCGATGCTGACCGCCGGCAAGCAGGTGATGGTGTTGAGCTCCAGCGCGCTGCTGCCGCGTCCCGAACTGATCGACCTGGCGCGCGCGCATGGCGGCCAGATCATCGTGCCGACCGGTGCCCTGATCGGCTTCGATGCGGTGTCGGCCGCCGCCGAAGGCACCATCCATTCGGTGCAGATGGTGACGCGCAAGCCGCCCGGCGGTCTCGCCGGCGCGCCCTATCTGGTCGAGAACGGGATTTCGATGGAGGGCGTGACGTCGGCCCTGTGCGTGTTCAAGGGCTCGGCGCGCGATGCGGCGGCGGCGTTCCCGGCCAACGTCAACGTGGTGGCGGCGCTCTCGCTCGCGGGCATCGGGCCCGACCGCACCACGATCGAGATCTGGGCCGATCCCGCGGTGACGCGGAACTGCCACCAGATCAAGGTCGATTCCGACTCGGCCTCGTTCACGATGGCGATCGAGAACATCCCCTCGGAGAATCCGAAGACCGGCCGGATCACCGCGCTGTCGGTGATCGCGGCGCTGCGCAAGCTGACCTCGCCCCTGCAGGTTGGCACCTGAGGCACTTGCGCAATAGCCAAAATACCCTGACCGGGGCATGATCGCCGGCACGCCATCCGGGAATGTCGCCTTGCCCGCCAAAACCGTCACCGAACCTGCGCGTCAAATTCCGCTCTACGGCGAATATGAAGTCGCCGTGCTCGGCGGCGGCCCTGCCGGCATTGCCGCCGCGGTGGCTGCGGCGCGCGCCGGCCGCCGCACGCTGCTGATCGAGCGCTACGGCTTTCTCGGCGGCATGGGCACCGCCGCGGGCGTGACGAACTTTTGCGGGCTGCATGCCAATGTCCATGGCGAGATGCGCCGGGTGGTGCAGGGGATCGCCTCGGACCTGCTGGCGCGGATCGATCGGCTCGACGGCCTGAACGCGCCGCATCTGATCCTCGGCAAGATCCTGGCGCAGGCCTATGACACCGCGGCCTACAAGATCGCGGCGGACGATCTGCTTGCCGCCCACAAGGTCGACACCCTCTTCCATGCGCTCGGCGCGGGCGTCGTGATGAACGATGAGCGGCGCATCGACGCGCTGATGGTGGAGACCAAGGCCGGCCGGCAGGCGGTGCGCGCCGGCATCTTCATCGACTGTTCGGGCGACGGCGACCTCGCGGCCTGGGCCGGCGCGCCGTTCGAGGTCGGCGACAATGCCGGCGGCATGATGTACCCGTCGATGATGTTTCGCCTCAACGGCATCGATCCCGAAAAAGCCGGCGACGCCTGGCGCACGATTCCCGAACTGATGGCCAGGGCCGAGGCGGCGGGCACGCACCGCTTTCCGCGCAAGACCGCGATCGTGCGGCCGCAGCGCTCTTCCATCGAGTGGCGGGTGAATTTCACCCAGCTCGCGCGCGAAGACGGCACGGCGATCAGCGGCATCGAGCCGGATGATCTCACGCGCGGCGAGATCGACGGACGGCGGCAGGCCGTGCAGGCGTTCGAATTCCTGCGCACGGTGCCGGGCTTCGAAAATTCCTACATCGTCGATTTGCCGCCGCAGCTCGGCATCCGTGAGACGCGCCGCGTGACCGGCGGCTATGGACTGTCGGGCGAGGACGTGCTCGGCTGCGCCTCGTTCGAGGATTCCATCGGCGTCAACGGCTGGCCGATGGAACAGCATGTCGCCGGCGACGTCACCTTCACCTTCCCGCCGATCCCGGAGTCGCGCGGCTTCAACGAATTGCCGTATCGCATGCTGGTGCCCGAGGGCGTCGACAATCTCCTGATCGCCGGACGTTGTGCGTCGATGACCCATGAGGGCCAGTCGGCGGCGCGGGTCTCCGGCGCCTGCTTTGCGATGGGAGAGGCAGCGGGCGCCGCGGCGGCGCTGGCGCTGTCGGGCAATACGATTCCGCGCGACATTGCGGTCGAAAAGTTGCAACAAGGCCTGAAGCAACAGGGCGCATTTATCGGGCGGGACCAAAAGGTGCCCGAGGGGCTGTAAAAGAGCGACGGAGGAGACGGATGTCAGGATTTGTACGGCTTGCCCTGGCGGGCCTGATGGCGATTGCCGCTTGCGGCATCGCGCGGGCGGAGGACAAGGCCAAGATCGGCGTGTTGCGGCTGTCGTCGTCCGCGCCGGTGTTCATCGCGCAGGACAAGGGCTATTTCCGCGAGGCCGGGCTCGACATCGAACTGAAATTCTTCGACGCGGCGCAGCCGATCGCGGTGGCGACGACGTCGGGCGACGTCGATTTCGGCATCACCGCGTTCACCGCAGGGCTCTACAATCTCGCCGGCAAGGGCACGCTGAAGGTGATCGGCGGCATGAGCCGCGAAAAGGCGGGCTATCCGCTGATCGGCTATTTCGCCAGCAACAACGCCTATGCGGCCGGGCTGAAGACGCCGAAGGATCTCGCGGGCAAGCGCATCGCGGTGACGCAGGTGGGATCCAGCTTTCACTATTCGCTCGGCCTGCTTGCCGACAAATACGGCTTCAAGCTCGCCGATGTGAAGATCATGCCGCTGCAGTCGCTGTCGAATGCGGCTGCGGCGCTGAAGGGCGAGACGGTGGACGCCGCGCTGCTGCCGATCTCGACGGCACGGGCGCTGGTCGATTCCGGCGGCGCCAAATTCCTCGGCTGGGTCGGCGATGAGACGCCCTGGCAACTCGGCGCCGTGTTCGCCTCACCGAAGACGCTGGCGAACAAGGCGATGGTGACGAAGCTGCTGACCGTATTGGCCCGCGCCGACCGCGAATATCACGACGTGGTTCTGGCCTCGGTGAAGGACGGCAAGGCCGAGATCAACGACAAGACCAAACCGCTGCTCGAGATCATCGCAAAGTACACCAACCTGCCGGTGGAGCAGGTGGTCGGCAATTGCGCCTATATCGATCCGGAGGGCAAGCTCGACGTGAAGAACGTGGCCAACCAGATCGAATGGCTGCAGGAGCAGGGCTTTGTCGACAAGGGGTTTACGGCCGACGCCATCCTCGCGAAGGAATATGTGAAGGCGGATTGATACGATACTTTCCGTCATGGCCGGGCTCGACCCGGCCATCCACGTCCTTTTTGCCGCAAGTGAGTGAAGACGTTGATGCCCGGGACAAGCCCGGGCATGACGGACCGAGAGAGAAGGAAAAGGCCGCGACTCCCTCATGCACCTCATCGCCGACCATATCAGCCACCGCTTCGGCACCCTCGACGTGCTCGATGACGTGTCGTTCACCGTCGCTGCAGGCGAGGTGGTTGCGGTCGTCGGACCCTCCGGCTGCGGCAAGAGCACGCTGCTGTCGATCCTCGGCGGGCTGCTGCAGCCGACAGGCGGCGCCGCGGAGTTGCGCGGGGCGCCGCCGGCCGGCAGCCTCAATCCGCTGACCTTCGTATTCCAGGATTTTGCGCTGCTGCCGTGGTGCACGGTGGAAGCCAACGTCGCGTTTCCGCTGGAGCATACCGCACTTGATGCCGCCCAGCGCCGCGCAATCGTCGATGACGCGCTGCGCCGCACCGGACTGTCGGATTTTCGCGCGGCTTATCCGAGGCAATTGTCCGGCGGCATGCGCCAGCGCGTCGGCATCGCCCGGGCGCTCGCGGTGCGACCGGCCATCCTGCTGATGGACGAGCCGCTCTCAGCGCTGGATTCGCAGACCCGCGAATTGCTGATGGAGGATTTCATCCGCCTGCTGGCGGATGGCACGATGGGCGCGGTCTATGTCACGCATAATCTGGAAGAGGCCGTGCGGCTGGCTGACCGCATCGTGGTGCTGTCGCGTCGCCCGGGCCGCGTCCGCCAGGTCGTCGATATCCCGATGACGCGCGCCGAGCGCGGCGCGATCGAGGCGCGCGGCCGACTGCTGGCGCTGCAGAACGATCTGTGGTCGCTGATCCGCGAGGAGGCGATCGACGCCGAGCGCGAGGTTCAGCATGCTTGACCGCGCGCCGCAGAACGATACCGCGGCCGATATACGGCCGGTCGCGTTTCGCGGCGCGGGCTTCACGCCGGGCGGCGGCCGGGCCGCGGGCTGGATCGCGCTCGCGCTGGTCATCGCGGTGTGGCAGCTCGCCGGCAGCGTCGGCTGGGTCAATGCGCTGTTCCTGCCGGCGCCGTCGGCGATTGCGGCGGCGATCTACAAGCTCGCGGTGTCGGGCGCGCTCTGGCAGCATGTCTCGGCCTCGGTGGTTCGGATCGGATCGGGCTGGCTGATCGGCACCGCGGCCGGCGTCATTGTCGGCTTTGCGATCGGGCTGTCGACGCTGGCGCGCGGCGTCGGCATCACCTTCGTCTCGGCGCTGTTTCCGATTCCGAAAATCGCGCTGCTGCCGCTGTTGATCCTCTGGCTCGGAATCGGCGAGGAGCCGAAGATCGCGACCATTGCGCTCGGCGTGTTCTTCTCCACCGCGATCTCCGTGTACAGCGGCGTTGATGCCGTTCCGCGCAACCTGATCCGCATGGCGCAGAGTTTCAATGTGCCGTTTCACGCCATCGTCCGCCGCGTGATCTGGCCGGGGGCGCTGCCGTCGATCCTCGCGGGTTTCCGCATCACCGCGTCGGTGGCGCTGCTGCTGGTGGTCAGCGCGGAAATGATCGGCGCCCAGTTCGGCATCGGCGCCTTCGTGCTGCAGGCCGGCAATCTCATGCAGACCGATCAGCTATTGGCCGGCGTCGTCATCCTGTCGGTGTTCGGACTGGCGGTCGGCAAGGCGATCAACGTGCTTGAGGCTCGGCTGCTGCACTGGCGGTGAGGCGCACGCCACTGTCATTCCGGGGCGATGCGTAAGCATCGAACCCGGAATCTCGAGATTCCGGGTCTGGTCCTTCGGACCATCCCGGAATGACGGGTTCGTCCCTCACGCGTTGCCGCGATCTTCGCGGAACAAATCCAGCTTCTGCTGTACCGGGCGATCCGAGAACGAGAACAGCACCGCGTCGGCATCGGCCTCGTGCGTCACCCAGTGCCAGCTCGGCACCACGAACAGATCGCGTGCGCCCCATTCGAACGTCTGGTCGCCGATGCGCGTGCGGCCCTTGCCCTCGATCGCGGCGAACACGGTGGCGTCGGTCGAGCGGTAGCGTGCGGTCTTGAAACCCTTCGGCAGCAACTGGATGAAGGTGCCGATGGTGGGCATCGCGAAGTCGCCGGTTTCCGGATTGGAGAATCTCAGCTTCAGCCCGTGGCAGGCGTCCCATTCGTCGCGCCGGCGGGCCTGCTCCAGCGCTTCCCGCGTGTAGCTGTAAGGATAGCTGAAGATCGGCGAGGTCTTCGATGCACGCTTCTCGTCGACCGGCAGCAAATTGCGGCCGTAGCGCGCAAAACTGTCGCCGGCAGGTTTTGAAATCTTTTGCTGGTCCTCGTTCGAGCCTTCCGCAAACGACGCATCGAAGAACTGCACCATCGGGATGTCGAGCCCGTCGAGCCAGAACACCGGCTCATTCGTCTCGTTGGAATGGTCGTGCCAGGTCATCGACGGCGTGATGACGAAATCGCCGGGCTCCATCAGCGTTCGTTCGCCATCGACCGAGGTCGCCGCGCCCTTGCCTTCGAGCACGAAGCGGAGCGCCGACTGGGTGTGGCGGTGCGCCGGCGCGATGTCGCCGGGCACCACCATCTGCACCCCGGCAAACAGCGATGTCGTGATCTTCGACTGGCCGCGCAGGCCGGGATTCTCCAGTACCAGCACCCGCCGCTCGGCTTCCTTGGCGGTGATCAGTTTGCCGGCCTCCGTCATGTAGTCGCGAATGGAATCGAACTTCCACAGATGCGGCCGGCAGGCGCTGCGCGGCTCGGGCGTGATCAGGTCGTTCATCACGTTCCACAGCGCCGAGAGATTTTCGCCGTCGATCTTCTTGTAGAACGCTTCGCGTTCCGGCGTCTTCTGCACGGCTTCCATGGCTCGCCTCCCGTGATCTTATCGTGTCGATTGACAGTATACTGACGAGTTGGCTATCGTCAACGTGGCTCCGCCGGGCCAAAACCATAACATCGCAGGGAGGTTCCGATGAAGCTGCACGGTTATTTTCGCAGCGCCGCCGCATACCGCGTCAGGATCGCGCTGAACCTCAAGGGGCTGCCGGCCGATCATCTGCCGCACCACCTTCGCAAGGGCGAACAATGCGCGCCCGCTTTTCTGGCGATCAACCCGCAGGGGCTGGTGCCGGCACTGGAGAGCGATGACGGCGAGGTGCTGACGCAGTCGCTGGCGATCATCGAATGGCTGGACGAAACCTATCCCGATCCGCCGCTGCTGCCGAAGGATCCGTTGCGCCGCGCCAAGGTGCGCGCGTTCGCCCAGGCGCTCGCCTGCGACACCCATCCGGTGCAGAATCTCAAGGTCCTGAACCGGCTGCGCCAGCTCGGCCTCGCCGAGGAGAAGGTGATGGAGTGGGCAGCCTGGATCAACCGCGAGGGCCTGACGGCTTGCGAGGCGCTGGTCACGCGCGAGGCGGGCCGGTTCTGTTTTGGTGACCGGCCGTCGCTCGCCGACCTGTGCCTGGTGCCGCAGCTTGGCAATGCGCGGCGCTTCGGCGTCGACGTATCCGCCTTTCCGCGTTTGCTGAAGGCCGAAGCCGCCGCGAAGGAAATGAAGGCGTTTGCCGACGCCGCACCCGACAGGCAGGCCGATGCCGAATAAGCCGTTGCCCGTCACCATGGACGCGGTGTACACCGCGCCCGGCTATCTGTTCCGCCGGATGCAGCAGATCGCGGTCTCGATCTTCGTCGAGGAATGCAAGGCGTTCGACCTGACTCCGGTGCAATATGCGGCGCTGGTGACCATCCACACCCATCCCGGTATCGACGCCACGCGGCTGTCGGCGGTGATCGCCTTCGACCGCTCGACGCTCGGCAACGTCATCGAGCGGCTGGAGAGCAAGGCGCTGATCGAGCGAAGACCTTCGCGCGAGGACAAGCGCGTCAAGCTCTTGCATCTGACCAGGTCGGGCGCAGCCGTGCTGCGCGACATCATGCCGTCGGTGGAGCGCGCGCAGGTGCGGATGCTGCAGCCGCTGAAACCTGCCGACCGCAAGACGCTGATGGCGCTGCTGACGCAGCTCGTCGACCTCAACAACGAAGCCTCGCGCGTGCCGCTGCGCGCCGAGGATGCGCTGGAGCATCTGGGGAAGACCGGCTAGGCGTCATTGCGAGAGGCAAAGCGAGAAAACAGTCCCTCGCGATGGAGAGCTGGATTGCTTCGCCGCGCTCGCAATGACGATTGCCGGCTACATCCGCATCACCGCCTGCCGGTCGATCTTGCCGGTGCCGGTCTTCGGCAGCTCTGCGATGAAGCGGATTTCGCGCGGGTATTTGTACGGCAGCAGCCTTGATTTCACAAAGTCCTGCAGTCTTCGCGTTGCGTCTCCCTCGTCGAATCCGCTGCCGTTCATCACCACCACCGCCTTGAGCGTCATGCGCCGGTCCGGCAGTTCGGCGGCATATACGGCGCACTCCCTGACGTCGGGATGCTCGGCAAGGCACAGCTCGACTTCCAATGGATAAACCCATTGGCCGGAGATCTTGATCAGGTCGTCGGCGCGGCCGCGGAAGAAGTGAAAGCCGTCGGCATCGCGCAGAAAGCGATCGCCGGTGTAGATCCAGCCGCCCTCGCGAATGGTCTCGGCCGACTTGTCGGGCCGGTTCCAGTACAGCGGCGTATTGGAATCGCCGCGTACCCACAAGATGCCTTCCTCGTTGTCGCCGACCTCGCGGCCGTCCTTGTCTCTCAGCAAGATTTCATAGCCGGGCACGCGCAGTCCCGCCGCGCCGAGTTTCTTCTGCCCGCGGCGGTTCGAGAGATAGATGTGCAGCACCTCGGTGGAGCCGAGCCCCTCGATGATCTCGAGCCCCGTCAGCGTCTTCCAGCCGTTGAACACTTCTGCCGACAGCACCTCGGCGGCCGACAGCGCCAAGCGCAGCGATGAAAAGTCCGTGGCGGACGCGCCCTCGGCCTTGGTCAACGCGGTGTAGAGCGTCGGCAAGCCATAGAACACCGACGGCCGATACCTCTCGATCGCCTCGAAGATCGCAGGCGGCTTGGGCTGGCCGGGCAGCAGCAGCGTCGCGGCGCCGACCGCGAACGGGAAGGTGATGGCGTTGCCAAAACCGTAGGCGAAGAAGATCTTTGGCACGGAAAGGCAGACGTCATCCGGCCCGAGCTTCAGCACATGGCGGGCAAAGGATTGCTCAGTATAGGCCATGTCGTGCTGCAGGTGCACGATGCCCTTCGGCCGGCCGGTCGAGCCGGATGAATACATCCAGAACGCCATGTCGTCGCGCCCGGTGTCGGCTTCCGGCAGGTCGGTCGGGAAGCCCTGCAGCCATTGCTCTGCCTGAAAAGCGCTCGGCACCGCGTGTTCGCCAGCCGTGCCGTTGACGACGATCAGCGTGTGCAGCGGCGTGTCCTTGCAGGCTTCCGCATTGAACCGCGAAGCGAACTCGGCCTCCGCGACCGCGACCGTTGCCGCGGCGTCCGAAAGATAGAATTGCAGCAGGTCCGGCGGTGTCAGCGTGTTGATCAACAGCGGCACAAAGCCGGACCGCACCGCGCCGAAGAACGCGGCTGGATAGGCCGGCGTGTCGTCGAGGAACATCAGGATGCGGTCGCCGCGCTGCAGGCCGAGCGACTGGAAGCCGTGGCCCCATTGCGATGCATCCGCACAAAGTTCCGTGTAGCTGCGCGTGCCGCCGGGGCCGGTCAGCGCCAGTTTTTCGCCCCGGCCGGACGCGAGATTGTCGAACAGGATGCGGCTCGCGTTGTAGTTTTCCGGTATCGTGAAGCCGATCTCGCGCGCGCCCGGATTGTCGCGCGGCACAGCGTCGGAAATCTTTGGCTTCATTTCCGGCCTCCGCCGTTCTTTTCCGCCTCGTAACGCGCCATGAATTTTGGCGACAGCGCGCGCAGCCGTGCATCCGCGATCCGCCCGGAGCGGGTGATGTAGCTGTAGGCAAAATCCATCAGGTCGAGCTTCATGTGTTCGCCGAACTTTTCGTACCAGTCGGCGCTGGTGCGCGCTGCCGTCACCAGTTTCTGCACGATCGGCTTGCGTTCGGCCTGGTAGCGGGCGAGGCCGGCGGCCAATTCCGTCTCCGCCTCCAGCGCCTTGGTCAGCGCGATGGCGTCCTCGATCGCGAGCCGCGTGCCCGATCCGATCGAGAAATGCGCGGTATGCAGCGCGTCGCCGATCAGCACGATGTTGCCGTGCGACCAGTTCTCGTTCCAGATCCAGGGAAAGTTGCGCCAGACCGATCTGTTCGAGACCAGCGGATGGCCGTTGAGCGTGTCGGCGAATATCTCTTCGCAGATCGCCTGTGATTGCTCGATGGTCTTCTGTTCGAAACCGTAGGCCTGCCAGGTCGCCGCGTCGCATTCGACCAGGAACGTGCTCATGTCAGGCGAATAACGATAGTGATGGGCGTTGAACGAGCCGAGGCGAGTCTTGACGAAGGTCTGCGACAGCGTGGCGAACACCTTGCCGGTGCCATACCAGGCGAACTTGTTGGTCGAATGCGAGACCGAGGCGCCGAACTCCTTTTCGAAGCCGCGGCGCACCAGCGAGTTCAGCCCGTCGGCCGCGACGATCAGGTCGTATCCCCCGAGTTCATCCATCGAACCGATCGGCTTGTCGTACCGCGCATTGACGCCTGCGGCGCGCACGCGCTGCTGCAATATGTTCAGCAGTTCGAGCCGGCCGATCGAGGAGAAGCCGATGCCGTCGATCTCGACGCTCTCGCCGCGCAGATGGAGCGTGATGTTCTGCCAGCTCTCCATCCGCGGCGTGATGGCGTCCACCGTCTCCGAATCGTCGGCGCGCAGAAACTCCAGCGCCTGCTCGGAGAACACGACGCCGAACCCCCAGGTTGCACCTTCGGGGTTCTGTTCGAACAGGTCGATCTGCGCGTCCGGATGACGCCGTTTCCAGAGATAAGCGAAATAAAGCCCGCCGGGGCCTCCGCCGACAACGGCGATGCGCACGTCTTCCTCCCAATAGACAGTATACTGACTAATTTGCGATGCAGACTAGTCCGGACCGGAAATTTGCGCTACTGAAAAATCGGCGGGAACATTGCCGCCGCGTGTCGGAGATCAACCTTGCGCCGCGGGTGGCGTGGCTGCGATCGCGCGCCTGCGGCGGTGGATCGCTTCCTCCAGGCGGTTGGCCAGCGAGATCAATGTGGTGATGTCCTGGGAATTCTCGCTCCTGACGGCGTTGGCCATCTCGGCGTCCAGCGCGGCATCGACCTCGTTCTCGATCTCCGTCAGTTCGGCCTCGCTCGTCACCTCCCTTATCCGCCGCGGCAGGGCGAACAAGGTCTTCATCGCCGCGCCTTCCGGATCCTGACGCTCGATGCCGAGAAAGCGCCATGCCGCCGCGAAGATCGAGGCCAGCGCTCCCAGCACCATCGGCGTCAGGTAGATCCAGTTGCTGTACCGATCCATGAAGCTTTGCTGCGTGCCGTTGTAGAACGCGGCGGCGCCCGGATGGACGGCGATGTAGGCGTCAGGGTCGGTATCCGGTGCGGCGATGCCGGAAAGCAGCGGCTGGTCGCGCACGAGGTCGTTGCGGGCATTGATCAGCGCCTGCGTCAGGCTCGTGATCAGGTCGGCGTCGAGCTTCTTGTCGGCAACGAGATAGGAGCCGATGCGGAGCGTGGTCACGTCGGCATCCGGCACTGGCGGATTGCCCCGGAGCGTGCCGAGCGGAACATCAAAGCTCTCAAAGGCGCCTTCCAGATCGGCAATCGCGCCGGCGGATTCGACCGGGATGACGGTCGGAAACGTATTGTGATCGCCGCGGAAGAAGCTCCGTACCAGCGACAGGTATTTTTCGTTGAGGGGAATGACCACCAGAAACGCACTGGCTTCCTTGGCCTTGATCGCACGCGGCACATCCGCGGGTGCAAGACTCTTGAAGGTGACCTTGTCGGCAAGGTCGAATTCCTTCTTCAGGGCATCGACGATCTTCTGGTTGATCTCCCCGCCGACCACGCCGACCGTGTGTCCCTTCAGTTTCTCGACACTCGTCAACGAAGTCCCGGGCAGGGCCAGGATCATTACGACGGATTTGTTGACCAGCACGACGCTGCGCGCCTGGGAGAGATCGCCAACGTCCGCGCGAACGATGGCGAGGTCCGTCTTGCCGGCGGAGAATAGCTTTGCCGACTCCAGGACGTTGTCCGTGGGCACGACGCGGATCCGCACGGGGGATTTTGTCGCGTCAAGCCGACCGGCGATGATCGAGGCGACCTTGATGGCCTCGCCGTCAAACGACCCGACGGCAAGGCTCAGGGAGACCGGTTTGGAATAATAGCGGTAGCCGACGACGCCGGCGCCAAGTGCGACGCAAACCAGGCCTGCCAGCAAGGTAACGCGGGCCCAGAGCGGCAGCGGAACGGAGAGGTTTCTCATGCGTCCGGGATCATCGCACGCGCCGATCGCTGCGCCAAGGGCGCGGCGCGCAGCGACCGGAATTCGCGAGGTTCAGATCCCGACGATCAGGTGCAGCGGCGAACCCTGACGCCGTTGACGATGGTGGTTTTGCAAACCTTGACCGGCTTGCGCACGACGACGGCGCCGCGCGGCCCGGCACAGCCGGCACGGACGACGCCATCGGCGCAAACCACGGCGCTGGCCGTGCGGGAGTCGAGGGTCATGGCGGCGCCGAAGGCGAACAAGGCGGATGTGATGATCAGAACAGAGCGCATGTGGAACTCCCAGGCAATGATGGGTTGATGTTCGGGTCTTCAAAAAATTCTCGAAACGAGTTCACTTCTTCTCGGCAGCGGTGAGCACCTTCTTGCAGGCGGGGGTGATCTTGTCGCTCTCCTTGTTGAGGCAGGCGATGATCCGCCCGCCGCCAGGTGTGACGCCTTTGCAGTATTTCTCGTAGTCGCCCATGCAGGCGTCGCGTTGCGCGGCAGTCAACTCCTGTGCTGCGGCAGCCTGCGAGATGCCGAGCATGACGGTGACGACCATGATCGTTCGTAGCATCGGTTTCCTCCCTGTGGTTGCAGCAACCGACCATCGAAGTGCGCATTCACGGATCCGGATGGCCGGCCTGCTTGCTTTGTGATCTCGGACCCGCTGTAGTGAAACTCCTTTTCTTGCGGCAAGTAGATCTGGGGAAAGCATATGGCGCAGGTCAGAGCCAGATGGATGGCGTTCTATTCCGAACGTGTCGAGCCGGTTTCCAAGGACATCTTCTCTCACGTCGAAAAACTGGTCATCGGAACGTTGATCGTGTCGGCCGGCGCACACGTTTCGAGCAATGAGCCGGCGATCGTCCTGTTCGGCTATCTTCGGCACGGGCTGGTCGGCCGCGGTGTCATGCTGTTCGGCGTCATCCTTCTGCTGCTGAATTTTCTCGACGGCCTCTACAAACTGGCCAGGCTGAATTGGCACATCGCGTATCAGATCCTGATGACGTTGCTCTATGTCGCACTGTCAGTCCGGCTTATTCAGCTCATCCTCGCCTTTCGCGGCGGTGACTGATCATCGCGCCGCGAACTGCGACAACACGTCCTTGCAGGCCGGCGAAAGCTGTCCGGCGTTGGTCGCCAGACACTGCACGATCCGGCCGCCGCCCGGCGCCACGCCGCCGCAGACGGTGCGGACGTCGGCCCCGCAGGCCGAGCGCATCACGAACAGTTCTTCGCGCGGGCGCATCGGCCGCAACACGATCGCGGCCGGGGCCGCTGCAGGCGTCGCGTTCGCAGCTGCTCCCGCGGCGGGCGGCGCCGTGCCTGTCGCAGGCGCTGCCGTCGCGGTCGCCGTCGCCGCGCCGCCGCCGGCAGCGGCGGTGACGGCCTTCTCGCAGCCGGCGGAGAGTTTGGCCTTGTTCTTTTCCAGGCACTGCAGAGCCGGCGCGCCGCCGGTCGGCACACCCGCGCAGACCTTCGGATAATCGGAGCGGCATGCGCTGCGGATCGCCGAGATCTGCGCGCTGGACGGCTGTCCCGCGGGCGCCGCGGCTGCCTTTGGCTCGGCCGCTTTCGGCTCGGTCGTCGTCGCGGCCGCCGGTGCAGCGGCTTTGGGCGCCGCGGTGTCGGCGGGCTTGGCCGCCGCCGGGGCTTCCGCCGCACGCACCGCGCCCTGACAGCCTGACGACAGGCTCGACATGTTCTTCTGGAGGCATTGCAGCGAGGCCTCGCCGCCCGGCGGCACGCTGGAGCAGTGCGCCATGTAGTCGGAGCGGCACTGGGATTTGATGGCGTCGCGTTGCGCCTGGCTCGGCGCTTGCGCCTGCGCTGGGGCGGTCACCAGTATCGCGGTGACCAAAAGCAATGGGGCAAGCTCGATCGCACGCTTGAACGTGTTGCTCATTGGACAATCCTCTTCGTCGCAAGAAGCCGCCGCTTCGGCCGCGATAAAAAATTCGTAGTAAAAATTCCAGTAGCGCACATCATTTTCGCTTTCGGGTTCCACTGCAAGTGGATTGTTGCTACTTTCATGGGGTGGTGCGGCACGTTTTTTTCTGAATAGAAATTTTCCGAACAAACGGATTGAGGCAAGAATGATGAAGCCCATGCGTTCGCCAGCACGCTCTTGTCTGCATCGCGCCGTCGGACGCGGCGGCGTCCCGGCTGTGCGCGCTGCATTCGCCATCGGCGCAATGGCCGTCTTAAGTGCCTGCGAACAAAATACTTTTGTGCCGCCTCCGCCGGCGAAGGTCGATGTGGCGGTGCCGGTGCAACGGCCGTTCACGCGCTATCTGGAGGCGACCGGCAATACGGCGGCGGTCAAGAACGTCGATCTGGTGGCGCGAGTGCAAGGGTTTCTGCAATCGATCAATTACAAGGACGGTGCATTCGTGAAGGAGGGCACCTCGCTGTTCACGATCGAGCCGGAGACCTACAAGCTCAAGCTCGAACAGGCGCAGGCCGCGGAGAGCGGCGCCCAGGCCTCGGTGCGGCAGACGGAAGCGGATTTCAAGCGTCAGCAGGAACTGGTGCAGCGGCAGGCGGTATCCCAGGCCACGCTGGACAATTCCACTTCCGCTCGCGACAACGCGCAGGCGAACCTGCTGCAGGCCCAGGTCAATACCAAGATTGCGGCAATGAATTACGGCTATACCAACGTGACCGCGCCGTTCGATGGTGTCGTGAGCGCGCATCTGGTCTCGGTCGGCGAACTCGTCGGCGCCTCGTCGCCGACGCAACTTGCCACCATCGTGTCGCTCGATCCGATCTATGTGAACTTCAACGTCAATGAGCAGGATGTGCTGCGGATTCGCGAGGAAGCGCGCCGGCGCGGTTTGACGCCGGACGACCTCCGGCAGATGCCGGTCGAGGTCGGGCTGCAAACCGAAGCCGGCTTTCCGCACAAGGGCAAACTGGACTATGCCGCCGCGACGTTGAACCAGTCGACCGGTACGCTGCCGGTCCGCGGCGTGTTGCCCAATTCGGACCGCGCGCTGCTGCCTGGTTTCTTCGTCCGCGTCCGCGTGCCCATGGACCAGGTGCAGAACGCGCTGTTCGTTCCGGATGCGTCGCTCGGCAGCGACCAGGCCGGGCGCTATCTGCTGGTCGTCAACGGCGAAAACATCGTCGAGCAGCGCAAGGTACGGGTCGGGCCATTGGATGGCGGGTTGCGCGTGATCGAGGAAGGACTGAAGCCCGACGACCGCGTCATCACCGCGGGGCTGTTACGGGCGATTCCCGGCCAGAAGGTCGATCCGCAGTTGAAGACGATCGAAGCGCCGCCGGCGGCCAAGTAGAGGGGCCGGCAATGATCTCAAAATTCTTCATCGAGCGGCCGGTTCTGTCCAACGTCATCGCGATCCTGATGATCCTGATCGGCGGCGTCTGCCTGTTCCGCCTTGCGGTTGCGCAATATCCCGACGTGGTGCCGCCCACGGTGCAGGTCACCACGCGCTATCCCGGCGCCAGCGCCAAGACGGTCATCGACACGGTGGCGCTGCCGATCGAGCAGCAGGTCAACGGCGTCGAGGACATGCTGTACATGCAGTCCTACAGCGGCGCCGACGGCTCCTATTCGCTGACGGTCACGTTCAAGATCGGCACCGATCTCAACTTCGCGCAGGTGCTGGTGCAGAACCGGGTGTCGAGCGCGCTGTCGCAACTGCCGCAATCGGTGCAGAACCAGGGCGTCACCGTGCAGAAGAGGTCGACGGCGATCCTGCTGTTCGTGACGCTGACGTCGCCGAATGCGACCTATGACAGCCTGTTCCTGTCGAACTACGCCACCATCAACATCCGCGACGAGCTGTCGCGTCTGCCGGGCGTCGGCAACGTCACGGTGTTCGGCGCCGGGCAATATTCGATGCGGGTCTGGCTCGACCCGAACAAGCTGTACGCGCGCAACCTGATGCCGCAGGACGTCATTTCGGCGATCCAGCAGCAGAGCCAGCAGGTCACCGCGGGCCAGGTCGGCGCGCCGCCGGCGCCGTCCGGGCAGGCGTTTCAATATACGCTGAACGTCGCCGGAAGACTCGACGACGTCAGCGAGTTCGAGAACGTCATCGTCAAGACCGGCAACAATGGCGACGTCACGCGGGTGCGCGACGTCGGCCGGGTCGAACTCGGCGCCCAGACCTACAGCCAGATGTTCTCGCTCAACAACAAGGCCGCCACCGGCATCGGCGTGTTCCAGTCGCCCGGCGCCAACGCGCTGGAGGTGGAGCAGGCGGTCAAGAAGAAGATGGCGGAGCTGGCGAAGGCGTTTCCGCAGGACGTGGTCTACGACACGCCGTTCGACACGACGAAATTCGTCTCGGAATCGATCAACGAGGTGTACAAGACCCTGATCGAGGCCGGCCTGCTCGTGCTCGTCGTGATCCTGATCTTCCTGCAGGACTGGCGCGCGATGCTGGTGCCGGCGACCACGGTGCCGGTGACGATCATCGGCGCCTTCGCGGCGATGGCGGCGCTCGGCTTCACCATCAACATCTCGACGCTGTTTGCGATCGTGCTGGCGATCGGCATCGTGGTGGACGACGCCATCGTGGTGGTGGAGGGTGCCGCGCACAATATCGAGAAGGGCATGTCCGGCCATGACGCCGCGATCAGCGCGATGGATGCGCTGTTTGCGCCGATCGTCGGCATCACGCTGGTGCTGATCTCGGTGTTCCTGCCGTCGGCCTTCCTGCCGGGGCTGACCGGACGGATGTATGCGCAGTTCGCGCTGGTGATCGCCGCCACCGCGCTGCTCAGCGCCATCAACGCGGCGACGCTGAAGCCGACGCAGTGCGCGCTATGGCTGCGCCGGCCCGCGCCGCCGGAGCAGCGCAACTTCTTCTACCGCGGTTTCAACGCGGTCTATAACCGCCTCGAAGCCTGGTATGGCCGGGTGATCACGCGGCTGGTTGCGCACAGCAACATTTCCGTCATCTTCGCGCTGCTCCTGATCCTGGGCGCTGGATGGGGCCTGTCGCGGGTGCCGACCGGCTTCATTCCGATCGAGGACCAGGGCTATCTTCTGGTCGCCGTTCAGTTGCCCGACGGCGCGGCGCTGGACCGGACCCAGCAGGTGCTGACGCGCGTTGCCGAAATCACCGGCAAGGCGGCGGGCGTGGAGCAGGTGATCACCATCGCCGGTATCTCGGCGCTGGACAACTCGTCCAGCCTTGCCAATGCCGGCGTCGCCTATCTGATCCTGAAGGAGTGGAGCGCGCGCGGCGAGGGCGAGGATCTGCGCTCGCTGTTCGTCGGCCTGAACCAGAAACTTTCAGTCATCGAGGAAGCGCGCATCCTGGTGGTGCCGCCGCCGCCGATCCAGGGCATCGGCAATGCCGCCGGCTTCGCCATGCAGGTGCAGCTCAAGGACGGCAATTCCGATTTCGCCAAGCTGCAGGCGATCGCTGCCGCGATGGTGTCCAACGCCTCGACGCAGAGCGCGCTGCAGCGCGTCAGTTCGCCGATCCGTTCGATGGTCCCGCAATTCGACGTCGAGGTGGACCGGGTCAAGGCCCAGACCATGCACGTCACGACCGACCAGATTTTTTCGACGCTGTCGTCCTACATGGGTTCGAGCTTCGTCAACCAGTTCAACAAGTTCGGCCGCACCTTCCAGGTCTATGCGCAGGGCGACGCGCAATTCCGCCTGACGCCGCGCGACATCGAGCGGCTGACGGTGCGCAACAGCCAGGGCGACATGATACCGCTCGGGTCGGTGGCGAAGATTACGCCCGCCGTCGGCCCGTCGCTGATCAGCCTCTACAACCTCTATCCATCGGCGACAATCATCGGGCTGCCGGCCACCGGCTACAGCTCCGGCCAGTCGATGAACCTGATGGAGGAGATCGCCGCCAGGACGCTGCCGCCGGGCACCGGCTTCGAATGGACGGCGATGTCGTACCAGGAGAAGGTCGTCGGCGGCCAGATCTACTGGGCGTTCGGTCTCGCGCTGCTGCTGGTCTATCTGGTTCTCGCCGGACAATATGAAAGCTGGTACGCGCCGGTCTCGGTCATCCTCGCGGTGCCGCTGTCGCTGCTCGGCCCGATGCTGGTGCTGTCCGGCCTGCGGATCGAGAACAACCTCTACACCCAGATCGGCATCATCCTTCTGATCGCGCTGTCGGCCAAGAACGCCATCCTGATCGTAGAGGTCGCGCTCGAACTGCACGTGCGCGACCGCAAGCCGCTGCTGGAGTCTGCGGTCGAGGCCGCTCGCGCCCGGTTCCGCCCGATCCTGATGACGTCGTTCGCCTTCATCCTCGGCGTCGTCCCGCTGGTGCTCGCCACCGGCGCCGGCGCCAACGCGCGAAAATCGATCGGCATCACGGTGTTCTCGGGGATGCTGGCTTCGACGTGTCTTGCCGTGCTGTTCGTGCCGACGTTCTTCGTCGTGGTGCAGCGCTTCGAGAACTGGCTGAAGGAACGCAAGGCGAAGAAGGCGGGAATCCAGACGGCGCCGCAGGCGCCGACCCTGCATTAGCCGAATCGTGGAATCGTAGGGTGGGCCAAAGGAGCGAAAGCGACGTGCCCACCTACCGATTTTCCGCTGCTACAATCCTTTTCAACTTCTACGGATTACTGGCCTACACCCTCACCATCCGCTTGCCGCGGTTCTCGCCGGCGAGCAGGCCGATCAGCGCCTTCGGCGTATTCTCGATGCCGTCGATGACGTCTTCCTGCACCTTCAATTTCCCCGAGGCGACCCAGGACTGCAGGTCGGCCAGCGCCGCAGCGCTCTGGTCCATGAAGTCCATCACGATGAAGCCCTGCATGGTGAGGCGCTTGACCACGATCAGGCCGGGCACGCCGCGCGGGCCGTGCGCCGACGGCACGCCATCATACTGCGAGATCGCGCCGCAGCAGGCGATGCGGCCGCGGTTGTTCATCAGCGACAGGCACGCCTCGAGGATGTCGCCGCCGACATTGTCGAAATAGACGTCGATGCCCTTGGGCGACGCCGCCCGCAATGCCTTGAAAGTGGCGCCGTCCTTGTAGTCGACGGCGGCATCGAAGCCGAGTTCGGAGGTCAGCCAGTGGCACTTGTCCTTGCCGCCGGCGATGCCGATCACGTTGCAGCCTTTGATCTTGGCGATCTGGCCGACGATCGATCCGACCGAGCCGGCGGCGGCCGACACGACGACCGTTTCGCCTTCCCTGGGCTTGCCGACATGCAGCAGGCCGAAATAGGCCGTGAGGCCCGCGATGCCGTAGACACTGAGCAGATGCGTCATCGGCTCCAGCTTCGGCATCCTGTTCAGATGCCTGGCGGGCACCGCGGCGTAATCCTGCCAGCCGGTGTCGCCGAACACGATGTCGCCAGGCGAAAATCCCGGCGCCTTCGAGGCGACGACCTCGGCGATACTGCCGCCCGCCATCACGGTGTTGGCCTCGACGGCGGCGCGATAGGTGGCGCCGTGCATCCACGCCCGGTTGGCGGCATCGAGCGAAATGTAGCGTGTCCGCACCAGCACCTCGCCGTCCTTCGGTTCGGGCACGGTGCCGTCGATCATCCTGAAATGCTCTGGTCCCAGTTTGCCGGTGGGCTTCTCGACCAGCAGGATCTGGCGATTGACGGTGCCGCTCATGAAGTTCTCTCCCTCTTGGGTGGTCGAATTTTGGTTATCCGGATGCGTTGCATCGGCATCCGCTTGACGGCGCCGATTGTGCGCCACGTTCAGAAAAAATCCAGATCCTCGGCGCGGCCGCCTTTTGCGACGGTGGCATATTCGATGGCCAGGAACAGCCCGCCCGCGACATAGACCCGTTTCCCTTGCGCCATCGCCATCTCCTGCGAAAGCCTTACGGCATGCTCGATCAAAGCCGCGCACTGAATGTTGGCGGCAGGATTGGCCAGCCGGGCCGTCGCCGCGACGCTATCCGCGTCCGCGCCCTTGTGATGCGCCGCCGTGGCGATGATCGTATCGAACGCCGGCGCCAGCGCACCGATGATCTCATCCGCCTTCTTGTCGCGCGAGACACCGGTGACGAGGATCCAGTCCTTGCCGCCGTGGATTGCCGTCAGGCTCGCCAGCGATTGCCGGATGCCGTCGGGGGTATGGCCGACGTCGATGACGGTGAGCGGGTTCTGGCCGATGACTTCCAGCCGGCCCGGCCAGCGCACCTCGCGCAGACCCGCGCGTATTGCGGCTTCTGCCCGATCCGGCGACGTGTGCGGCTGTTCGCGTCCCAGCCACAGCAGGAAAAGCGCGGCGGCGATGGAAGCGTTGTTGATCTGGAACGCGCCGGGCAGGCTCGGTTTAAGACGTCGAAACGCGTGACCACCGAACCGCAGATCAAAATGCCGTCCCGAGGTCCCCGTCGCTTCATTGTCGATACGGATCTCATCCCCGACGAACAGCGCCGCGCAACCTCGGTTGCGATTGTATTCGACGAGATGCGGTCGCAGGCTACGGCAGTTCTCGCCGTAGACGATGGTGCCGCCGGCGGCGCAGGCGTCGCTCTTGTCGGATGCGATCAGTTCCAGCGTATTGCCGAGCAGGTCGACGTGTTCGTAATCGACCGAAGTGACGCAGGTTTCGCGCGCACCGACAAGGCGGACCGGATCGTAGCGCCCGCCGATGCCGGCCTCGAACACGGCGAAATCGCACCGGCTATCCTGGAAGTGCAGGCAGGCCAGCGCGAACAACGCTTCGAACGCTCCGAATCGTTGCCCAAGCCGTTTCGAGACGCCGCCGATGGCGGCTTCGATCCGCCGCTTCAGGGGGGTAAACGTCTCGTCATCGATGTCGCACCCGTCGACCTGAATCCGCTCATTGAAACGAAAGAGGTGCGGCGAGGTGAACAGGCCCGTGCGCAGACCGCAGGCGCGCCCGATCCGGGCGCACATTGCCGCCGTGCTGCCCTTACCGTTCGATCCGGTGATCACCACCGAGATGCGCTGCAGCCGCGCGCGGTCGATGTCGAGCGCGTCGAGCAATCCGGCCATTCGCGCGAGGCAGACGCCGTCGCCGTATTTCGGCAGATCGAACACTACAATAGCCCCGTGGCGGTGAAAGTGTGGTGCCAGATCTTCAGGATGAAGTCGCTGCGACTGCAATCTTCCAGCAGCCGGATCGAAGGGTTGGAGTTGACCTCGATGATTTCATTGGCGCCAGGCTTGCCGCCGATGTCGACGAACAGGTCGACCGCCGCAACGCGTAGTCCGATCGCGCGTGCAGCCTGTCGCGCCTGCGCAACGGCCGTTTCGGATGGCGCATCCGCCAGCACCATCGTGCCACCCGCACTCAAATTCATCCGTCCTGGAATTTCGCGATGCGCGTCACGTGGAGGAACGGCGTCCAGCGATGGATCGTTGGCTGACAGCGAAGCAGGGGAAAGGCCGCGGGCGCGCAGGCCGTCGTTGTGAGCGGCAAGCAGTTCACGCAGCGTATGCACCCCATCGCCTACGACCGACGGCGGATATTTCCGCGCGCAATACAGCACGTCATCATCGAGCATGAAAACGCGATACTCGGCTCCCTCGATGATCGGCTGCATCAGGACGGCATCGTAGTAAGTCTCGACGTCGTCGATATAGCGAGCCAGCGCCGCCTCGCCGTGAACGGCCTGCGCGAAATCGCCGCGCGATCCTGCGAGCGGCTTGACGAACGCCGATCCACCCAACGCATGGAAATAGACGAGGGCGTCGCTGCGCTCATGTCCCGTCGGGCGATGCGCGCGGTGGCGGTCGTGCAGGAAGAAGTATTCGCCGCCGAGCGCCGGCACGCCGGCGTCGTGCAAAATTCGGCTGGCAAAATACTTGTCGGACGCCAGCGTTGAGGCGGTTGCGCTGTTTTGCGGATACCAGGAGCAGCGGCCGGCGCCGAAATGCAGCACCTTGTCGCGCGACGCCGCGCTGAACAGCAGGCCCGAGCCGCCGTCGAGATCGCGAAACTGCAGTCCGAACTCGGCGCTGGCGAATTCCGCGTAGACCGCTTGGTCCGGGTAGAAGCTCGGTTTACCAGATCGAAACTCCTGCAGGCCTCGCATGCGATCTCTTTTGATAGGTCCCAAATTGCCAAGAGTAATTTATTGCCAGATCGCCGCAGAATTCAGCAAGTTAATTGCGCTACCCGATGTTAACGAAGTAAATCGAACCATTCTGCAAAATGGAACGACAGCTATTCCGACTTATCGATTGTGCTGTAAGTCATATTGACTATGTGTCTGCCGTGCGCAAATGGCGCGCCAAAACGCCTGTGATTTAGCCGATTTTCGGCGCTTCGAGGCTCCAAGACCGAAACGTTCTACACTGCGACGTCAGGAAAAACGAAAACCCATGGCTGCATTCTATCGAGAGAAAGTTCTTGCTGTCCGCCACTGGACCGATACGCTTTTCAGCTTCCGGGCCACCCGCGATTCCGGTTTCCGCTTCCAGAACGGCCAGTTCGCGATGATCGGCCTCGAGGTCGAGGGCCGGCCGCTGCTGCGCGCCTACAGCATGGCGAGCGCCAATCATGAGGAAGAGCTCGAGTTCTTCTCGATCAAGGTCGCGGACGGTCCGCTGACCTCAAAACTGCAAAAGATCCGCGAGGGCGACGAGATTCTGGTCGGGCGCAAGGCGACCGGCACGCTGATCACCGACAATCTGATTCCGGGCCAGCGCCTGCTGTTGCTGTCGACCGGTACGGGGCTGGCGCCGTTCGCGAGCCTGATCAAGGACCCCGACGTCTATGAGCGGTTCGAGACCATCGTGCTCGTGCACGGCTGCCGCCAGGTTTCTGAACTCGCCTATGGCGAAGAACTTGTCGCCAAGCTGCGCGACGACGAGCTGTTCGGGCCGCTGCTGCAGGAGAAGCTGCTGTACTACCCGACGGTGACCCGCGAGCCGTTCCGCAACCGCGGCCGCATCACCGACCTGATCTCGTCCGAGCAGTTGTTCAAGGACATCCACCAGGGCCCGCTCAACATCGAGACCGATCGCGTCATGATGTGCGGCAGCCCGGCGATGCTGGAAGAATTGAAGCAAATGTTCGAGTCCGGCGGCTTCATCGAGGGCAGCGGCAACACGCCGGGCCATTTCGTGATCGAGAAGGCGTTCGTGGAACGCTGAGAAGTCACAGCACGGCTCTTCGTCATCCCGGCCTTGAGCCGGATCCAGCCACCACAGAGATACGTTGTCGGGTTGCGCCGGGGCCACCGCCCCGGCGTAGTGATTCAAATCTGCCGTTATCGGCACTGTGTTCGGCGGGTCGATGCAGGGAGCGATCATCCTCGCTGCGCCCCGATAGCTCCCTGCAGGCTTCACAGTCACAGGCGTCCCCGCGCACAGCGTAGCGTTGCCCGGGGCTACGCTGCACTGCAAAAGACGAAGGCCGCAGAGCGGGCCGGTCAACTTCCAACTATTTTTTCACGCCGCCGTCACTTCCGTGAAGGTCGCGCCGTATATCGGGTAGCGCCTGCTCCTGCCGTTAGATTAAGCTCGCGGCCGGCAAGAATTCTTGGCTGAGGGATTTCCATGGAAACGATATTGCTGCCTTTCTCGCCACGTTACATTGTGCTGACGATCTGCGCCGTCGTGACCGCCGTGCTGGTCGGCATCGGGATTTCCGATAATAACGTCAAGGTCTGGGAAATCCTGCTGATCCCGATCGTGTTGTTCGGGGCGTTGACGCTGCTCGGCATTCGCGACTTGCTGCAGAAGAACCATGCGGTGCTGCGCAACTATCCGATATCAGCGCATATCCGTTTCCTGCTCGAGGAAATCCGCCCCGAGATGCGGCAGTATTTTTTCGAGAGCGAGAAGGACGGCATGCCGTTCTCGCGCGACACCCGCGCGCTGGTCTATCAGCGCGCGAAGATGCAGCTCGACAAGCGGCCATTCGGCACCCAGGAGGACGTGTACGGCGAGGGCTACGAATGGATGAATCATTCGGTATCGCCGAAGGCGCACGGCAGCTCTGAATTCCGCGTTTCCATCGGCGGCCCGGATTGCGCAAAGCCGTATTCGGCTTCGGTCTTCAACATCTCGGCGATGAGCTTTGGCGCGCTCAGCCCCAACGCCGTGCGGGCGCTGAACGCCGGCGCCAAAAAGGGCCGCTTCGCGCATGACACCGGCGAGGGCGGCGTCAGCCCCTATCACCGCGAAAATGGCGGCGACATCATCTGGGAGATCGGCTCGGGCTATTTCGGCTGCCGCAACCGCGACGGTTCGTTCAACCCGGAAGAATTCGCCCGCATCGCCGCCGACGACCAGATCAAGATGGTCGAACTCAAGATCAGCCAGGGCGCCAAGCCCGGCCATGGCGGCGTATTGCCGGCCGCCAAAGTGTCGGAAGAAATATCGAAGATCAGAGGCGTCGCGATGGGCGAAGACTGTATCTCGCCGGCCAGTCATCGTGCGTTCTCGACGCCGCTGCAGATGATGGCGTTCATCGGCGAGATGCGCCGGCTGTCGGGCGGCAAGCCGGCCGGCTTCAAGATGTGCATCGGCCATCCCTGGGAATTCCTGGCGATCTGCAAGGCAATGCTGGAAAGCGGCATCTACCCGGACTTCATCGTCGTCGACGGCAATGAGGGCGGCACGGGCGCTGCGCCGCTGGAGTTCATGGATCACCTTGGCATGCCGATGCGCGAGGGAGTCAATTTCGTCCACAACGCGCTGATCGGCATCAACGCGCGCGATCGCGTCAAGATCGGCGCCGGCGGCAAGATCGCGACCGCCTTCGACATGGCGCGCGCCATGTCGATCGGCGCCGACTGGTGCAATTCCGCGCGCGGCTTCATGTTCGCGCTCGGCTGCATCCAGTCGTTGAGCTGCCACACCGATCGCTGCCCAACCGGCGTCACCACGCAGGATCCAACCCGCGCCCGGGCGCTGGTGGTGCCGCTCAAGGCGGAGCGCGTGTATATGTACCATTACGCCACGTTGCACGCGCTGTCCGAACTGCTCGCCGCCGCCGGGCTAGATCACCCGCAGCAGCTGCGGCCGATTCACTTCTCCAAGCGAACCTCGAGCACCGAGGTGATGTCGTTTGCAAAACTCTATCCGTCGTTGCGGCCGGGCGAACTGATCGAAGGCACGCAGGATCCGCGCTTCCGCGATGCCTGGGCGATAGCGCGGGCAGATTCGTTCCAGCCGGCGGGGTAGCCGGCTCTTTCGATCTCCGCAGCACGTGATTATCTGGTAGGTTCCACGCTTTCGTGGAATGGAACCCACTTAACTGATGCTTTACCTCGAACTCGGGATCGTGACGGTCCTGATTGTGACCAACGGCTTGCTGGCGATGTCCGAACTCGCCGTCGTATCGTCACGGCCGGCCCGCCTTGCGGCGCTTGTCGAGAAGAACGTCCAAGGTTCGCGCCGCGCGCTCGCCCTGGCTTCCGATCCCGGCAAGTTTCTTTCCACGGTGCAGATCGGCATCACCCTGATCGGCGTGTTGTCCGGCGCGTTCTCCGGCGCGACGCTCGGCCAGCGGCTGAGCAGCCTGCTGACCGAGACCGGCTTGTCCCAAGGCGTTGCCGATGCGGTCGGTGTCGGCGCCGTCGTCACTGTGATCACCTACGCGTCGCTCATCATTGGCGAACTGGTGCCGAAGCAGATCGCCCTGCGTGATCCCGAATCGGTTGCGGTGCGGGTGGCGCCTTACATGACCGTGCTGGCAACGATCTCGCTCCCTGCTGTCTGGCTGCTCGATCGCTCCGGCAAAGGCTTGCTGTGGCTGCTGGGACAGCGCGGCGAGGCCGGCGAGAAAGTCAGCGAGGACGAAATCCGCACGCTCGTGGTCGAAGCGGAGAATGCCGGCGTGCTCGAGCCCGGCGAAAAGGAGATGATCGCCGGCGTCATGCGTCTGGGCGACCTGCCGGTCGGCGCGGTCATGACCCCGCGCCGCGAGGTCAGCATGATCGATCTTGCCGACACGCCGGAAGCCATCCGCGCAGCGCTGACGGCCAGCAGCCATTCCCGCTTCGTGGTATTCGACCGCGACGCCGACGCCGCGCTGGGAATCGTCCACACCAAGGACATTCTGGATGGCTATTTGTCGGGTCAGGAACCGGACATGCGCAAGCTCGTCCGCGAGGCCCCGGTGATCCCCGAATTCCTCGACGCGAGGGACGTCGTGGCGGTTCTGCGCGACTCCGCCGTCCATATGGGGCTGGTGCATGACGAATACGGCGTGTTCCAGGGCGTGGTGACCAGCGCGGATATTCTGGAGGCGATCGTTGGCGGCTTCCATACCGAGGAAGGCCCGCCGGAACAGGCGGCCTTGAAGCGCGACGACGGGTCGTTCCTGATCTCGGGATGGATGCCTGCGGTGGAATTCGCCGCGTTGCTCCAGATCACGCTGCCGGTATCCCGTTCCTACCAGACGGTCGCGGGCTTTCTGCTCAGCCATTTTGGCCGGATCCCCGATGTCGGAGATCGTGTCGAAGTTGACGGCTGGCGCTTCGAGGTCCTCGACCTCGACGGCCGCCGCATCGACAAAGTGCTGGCTGCCAGAATGGTCGATGCAGGAAAGGTTGCCTGATGCCGTTTGCGGCAGCCTTCGTTCAGTACTGCATGACAGATCGCACGCCGAACACGACGGCATTCTTGATCGGTTCGATCGGTGAGGTGCGACCGGGCACGTTGCCTCCGGGATGAAAGACCAGGTGTGCGGTTGGAAAGATGGTCCATCCCGGGACGATCGATGCAGCATAGCTGAACTCGAACGAGAGTTCATAGTCGCGCAAGGGCACCGGCAGGCCTGTGAACAGGCGGGTGTCGCGGTCGAGCCCTCGCGCCCGATCGGAAATGTGCGTGTAAAGAAACGAAGCGCCGAACGCATCTGCCGGCCGCGCCGGGATCATTCCGGCAAAGATGATGCCGGCGTCCAGGTAGAAATCGTTCAGGCTTCGGTCGGGCGGACTGTACGCGGCGCGGCCGAACAGCAGCACGCCGGAATTCGCGTCGCCTCCGGGCGGACGATACAGTTGCTGGTCGAGCACCGCATATATCCCGTCATTTCCTTTCAGCCGGCGGGCGACCCCGGTGCTCAGCGGGCTCGCCAGTGAATTGCCGACGGTGTCGTAGCGCAGGTCTTCGAACGTACCGAAATGGTGCCAGCCGCCGACGCGTATTCCACCCGCCAGGCCTGTCGCATCGGGGGCCTGATTGTAACGGTACTGAAACTCGGAAATCACGTAGGGCGGGTCGTTGACGCGAAAGTTCAAGCCGTAGCGATTACGCTGCTCCGGGTCGTCCAGACCGGGCCCGGCGGGATCGCCGTTCAGCACCGAAAGCAGGAACGTGGTCTGCGGTGTCGGATCGACCTTGAGCCGGATACCGGGTGTCGACAGCGGGTAGGCGGCGCCGCCGCTGGGAATGTTCACCGACGGATTGGTCGGCCAGTCGCTGCTCATGAAGAAACTGAAATACTGGCTGAACAGAAACTCGGTGTCGACGACCAGTTGCCCGGCACGCAAACTCGCCATGCCGCCAAGAAACGTTTGCTGCAGCCAAAGCTCGGAAAGCCGCGTCGTCGGCAGCGCTTCGATGTTGCTGATGGTATTGAGATTGCCGACCAGGTTGCGATCGGGACCGCTGTCGCCGTGCAACTGCAGGATATTGCTGTAGAGCGTCAGGCCATTCAAGCCGGCGAGCCGGCCCAAATCGAAGGCGATGAGCGTCTCCAGCTTGCCCTCGAACACCGTGCCGCGCCTGATGCCGCCGGTGACGTTCGAGAGCGCCTCGGTGGTATGGACGAATCCGAACGTCACCCCTCGCTCGGCAAGCCAGGCTCGCGCGCCGTAGGGGTCGCCGTTATGCGGCAGGCTGCTCGCGATGGTCGATGGCGGTGCGACGCCTTGATAGGGGCTGGATTGAGCCAGCGCACCGGTCGCCGCCAGGTGCAACGCGATCGCAGCCAGAATTCCCCACCCTGCGCTACGCGCCATCAATATCACTCGAGAATTCGTTATCTCGCCGCTCGCGACCACGCTCCAGTGCAGATTGGCCAAGGTCCGGCCCAGAGCCAGCCGGGCAGTCCATATCCGAATTTTATTGCAAATAGTTTGCAATTGGGACCCGTAATGTTCCAGATCCCACTCAATGACATCGGCGCGTGACGTGAGCGCAACATATTGGTCTGGTCAGCGCGATCGGCTTAAAAAAGTGACCCGCCCAGGGGGACAACTGGGCGGGTCGCGTTCAGCACGGGGTGGATGAGGCGCCCGTGCTGGACGCTAGATCCACGAAGAAGCGCGTTCAAGCGAAGTGGTCTTCCGATTCGCGTGAGGAAAACGCGGCAACAACACGAAGGACTGTTTTGGTCTGAAGTGGCGTGCTCGAAGAAAGCGCTTCCCAGGCAGTGACCAAGTCAGCCGTAGAAATCAGTAAGCGCAGGTCCGCACGCGGCCGATGTAATTGCCGAAGGCGTCGAACTGGCGAACCCAGCCGCAGCGGCGATAGCCGTCATAGTAGTAGACGGGGCTGGACGCGGCGATCGCGCTGCCGACGATGGCGGCGCCCACGAGACCGGCGCCGACGCCCCAGTGAAGCGGCTTGGCCTGTGCCTGGTTGGTGGAAGCGATCGTGCCGGCAACGGCAAGGGTAGCAAAAGCGAGAGCGGCGAACTTGGTCTTGATCGACATGGAAGTCTCCATCCTTGAGTTGAGCGGCCATTGTGGTCCGCATGCCCGATTGGACGGAGCCGCCTCGAAAGCGGTTCGAAAAGGCGCCCGGAAATATGGTTTCGTCAATTATTTCCAATAAATATCAATCACTTAAGTGGGAATTGCGATTTGCGAAGAAACAATTCCGGATCGAATTTGTCGACGTCGTCGAGCAATTCGCAGAACGCACGGGCGCCGTGGTCGAGCAACTGCTCGCCTTTCTCCGCGGTCCCCTTGGTGGCGTCGCCGACCGCCCCGCTTGCGTGCAGGTCCTGCGTCTGCCAGGCGAAGGGCACCGGGCGGTGCGCCGACAGCCAGCGGAATTTCTGCTCCATCGCGATGCTGGTGGGACGAAAATCGGCAACGGCTTCCTTCCGCACGTGCTGAGGATAGCGCGCCAGCATGATCGACGTCTCGGTCGCGCCGCCGTGAATGCCGTGCCGCGTCTCTTCCTCGGAGAACATTCCGTCCGGAATGCCGAAGCGAAACCAGCTCGTCGTGACGACGAGCATCTGGTGATGCGCGCGCAGGTCCTGCGCCACCAGCGACATCGCCGCGCTGTTGCCGCCATGGCTGGTGACGATCACCAGCTTGCGGATGCCGCATCGCGCGACGTTCTCGCCGATCGCTGTCCACTCCTTCAGGGCGATTTCAGTCGGCAGCGTCCGGGTGCCGGGAAAATCGATATGTTCGGTGGAAATGCCGACCGGCTGCACGGGCAGGAAGGTGACCGGGAGCGTGGCCGGCAGCAATTCGCGAACCCGCGCGAGGTAGGCCTCGCCGATCAGGACGTCGGTTTCCAGCGGCAGATGCGGCCCATGCTGTTCGGTGGCGGCCAGCGGCAGCACCGCAATCCAGCGTGAGGCGTCGGCTGCGGGGATCTCAGGCCAGCTGATATCGGTCCAGTCGCGGGGCGGAATAGTTGAAGTCATCGAGCGAAACGTTTCTTTGGACGAATTTGCAGGGTAGTTTGTTAGACAACCTTATCCGCTCCCTGGGAAGACCCGGGAACGTCACCCACGTCCATTGCTTCCCATCATGGGCCAAAACGATCGACGGAGTCCAATCATGAAGCTGGCATTTTTGCCGAGAGCGTTGACCGCGGGACTTCTGGCGCTGCTGGCGGGACTGGCGCCGGTGCGCGCGCAAACCCTCGACAAGGTGTCATTCGGAACCAACTGGGTCGCCGAGGGCGAACATGGCGGCTTCTTCCAGGCGGTGGCCGACGGCACCTACAAGAAATACGGCCTCGACGTCACCATCGTGCCCGGCGGCCCCAATACCAACAACCGCATCCTCCTGACGGCCGGCAAGCTCGACTTCTACATGAGCGCCAATACGCTGCAATCCTTCGACGCGGTTACCAACAAGGTGCCGCTGGTCGCCGTCGCCGCCATCTTCCAGAAGGACCCGCAGGTCCTGCTGACCCATCCCGAGGCCAAGAACGCCAAGCTGGAAGATCTCAAGCCGCTGACGCTGCTGGTCTCCAAGGAGGGCGTCGCCAGCTATTTTCAGTGGCTGAAGTCCGAATACGGTTTCAGCGAGAGCAAGGTAAAGCCGTATACCTTCAATCCGCAGCCCTTCATCGTGAACAAGCAGAGCGCGATGCAGGGCTACGTCACGTCAGAACCTTACGCGGTCGAGAAGGCGGCCGGCTTCAAGCCCGGCGTGATCCTGCTCGCCGACCACGGCTTCAACGCCTATTCGACCCTGATCGAGACCCGGCGCGAGATCGTCGACAAGAAGCCGGATCTGGTGCAGCGCTTCGTCGATGCCTCGGCAATCGGCTGGTACACCTATCTCTACGGCGACAATTCCGCCGGCAATGCGATGATCAAGCAGATGAACCCGGAAATGACCGACGAACTGCTCGCCTATTCCGTCGTCAAGATGAAGGAATACGGCATCGTCGATTCCGGCGACACCTTGAAGAATGGCATCGGCGCCATGACCGACGCGCGGGTGGCGAGCTTCTTCGACAAGATGGTGCGCGCCGGCGTGGTTCGCCGGGACATCGACTATCGCCAGGCCTATACGCTGCGCTTCGTCAACAAGGGCGTCGGTGTCGATTTGCGGCCGAAGAACTGACGCGAGATGGCCGAGCCGGCGTTGACTGAAAGCGATATCGACGCGGCGGGCCTGGCGGTGCGCCTGCGCGCCGTCACCAAGGCCTATGACAACGGCGTCATCGCGCTGGGGCCGTTCGATCTCGACGTCGCCAGAGGTGAATTCATCTCGCTGCTCGGGCCGTCCGGCTGCGGGAAATCCACCGCGCTTCGCCTGATCGCGGGCCTTGCTGCGCCGAGTTCGGGCACGGTGAATGTGTCCCATCGCACCGCGCGAACGGATGGGCGCCATCCCATCGGCTTCGTGTTCCAGGAGCCGACGCTGATGCCATGGGCAAGCGTGCGCGAGAACGTGCGCCTGCCGCTGAAGCTCGCCCATGCCGCTTCTGGCGATGCCGAGCGCCGCATCGAGCAGGCGCTCGCGCAGGTGGGCCTCAGCGAGTTCGCCGAGGCCTATCCGCGCGAATTGTCCGGCGGCATGAAGATGCGGGTCTCGCTGGCGCGCGCGCTCGTCACTGACCCGGATATTCTCCTGCTCGACGAGCCGTTCGCGGCGCTGGACGAGATCACGCGTTTCCGCCTCAATAACGACCTGCTCGATCTCTGGCGCAAGCTCCGCAAGACCGTCATCTTCGTGACCCATTCGGTGTTCGAATCGGTCTACCTGTCGCAGCGCGTGCTGGTCATGACCGCGCGGCCGGGCCGTCTCGCCGGCGAATTCCGCATCGCTACCGCAGGGCCGCGCGGCGAGGCGTTCCGCACCTCGGCCGAATATGCCGGCTATTGCCGCGAAGTCTCCGGCGCGCTCGCGCCGTCCTATGTCGGGCAGCGCGGCGCATGATCTCCTTCCGGAATATCGGCCGCATGCTGATGCCGGCGGCCGTGTTCGCCGCGGGCCTGGGGATCTGGGAGTTCGTCGTGCGCGTCAACGATATCCAGCCCTACGTGCTGCCGAGCCCGTCTCTCGTGTTGCAGACGCTGGCTGCCGACTGGCCGGTGCTGTCGGAATCGCTCGGCGTCACCCTGCTCACCACGCTGGAAGGGTTCATCGCCGCGGCGATCGGCGGCGTCGCGCTGGCGCTGTTGTTCAACCAGTCGAAATGGCTGGAATATTCGCTGTTTCCCTATGCGGTGGTGCTGCAGGTGACGCCCGTCATCGCGATCGCGCCGCTGCTGCTGATCTATTTGCCGCAGCAGACCGCCGTGATCGTCTGCGCCTGGATCGTGGGATTCTTCCCGGTCCTGTCCAACACCACGCTCGGGCTGAATTCGGTGGATCGGAATCTGGCCGGTCTGTTCCAGCTCTACGGCGCCTCGCGGCTGCAGACGCTGCGGTATCTGAAGCTGCCGGCGGCGCTGCCCTACATGCTCGGCGGCCTGCGGATCGCGGGCGGCCTTTCGCTGATCGGCGCGGTGGTCGCCGAAATCGCGGCGGGCGCCGCAGGCGCCGGCTCGGGACTGGCCTACCGGATCGCCGAGTCGGGCTATCGCCTCAACATTCCCCGGATGTTCGCCGCGCTGTTTTTGCTGTCGGTGGCCGGGATTGTCATCTATGGGCTGCTGGCGCTAGTTTCGTATCTGGTATTACGGCGCTGGCATGAGAGCGCGCTTGGAAAGGAAACCTGATGGCCGCCGCGAATAGTTCCGAAAAGATCGATCTCCTCGTTTACGGACCGATCCGGCCGATCCTCGAGAACGGCTTTTCGGACCAGTTCATCCTGCACAAGGCGGAGAGCCGCGCCGACCTCGAACGGCTGACGCCGGACGTGCTGGCGAAAATCCGCGGCATGGCCGTGACCTATCACACGGTGCCGGCCGACCGGAAATCGCTGTCGCATTTCCCGAAACTCGAGATCGTTGCGAGTTTCGGCGTCGGCTATGACCATGTCGATTCCGCCTATGCGCGCGAGCACAATATCGTGGTCACCAACACGCCCGACGTGCTGACGGAGGAAGTCGCCGACGTCGCGATGGGCCTGCTGATTTCGACCCTGCGCGAATTCGTCAAGGCCGACCGCTTCCTGCGCTCCGGCCAGTGGCAGACCCAGAACTATCCGCTCAGCGCCGGCTCGCTGCGCGACCGCAAGGTCGGCATCGTCGGCATGGGCCGCATCGGGCAGGCGATCGGCCGCAGGCTGGAAGCGTCGCGCGTGCCCGTCGCGTACCACTCGCGCAACAAGTCGTCGGTCGTATCGTACCAGCACTATCCCGATCTGCTGGAGATGGCGAAGGATGTCGACACGCTGGTCGTGATCGTGCCCGGCGGCGCATCGACCGCCAAGATGATCAACGCCGACGTCTTGAAAGCGCTCGGACCGCGCGGCGTGCTGATCAACGTCGCGCGCGGCTCCGTGGTCGATGAACCCGCGCTGGTCGCGGCGCTGAAATCCGGCACCATCCTGGCGGCCGGGCTCGACGTGTTCGCCAACGAGCCGAACGTCCCGGACGAACTGAAGGCGATGCAGAATGTCGTGCTGCTGCCACATATTGGCTCAGCTTCGGTGGTAACGCGCAACGCCATGGATCAGCTTGTCGTCGACAATCTGAAAAACTGGTTTGCCGGCAAGGCGCCGCTGACGCCCGTGCCGGAAACCCCGGTGAAGGGACGCTGATGTCGCTTTCGCGCTCGCGCTTTGCTGCGGCCGCGCTGACGGCGCTGCTCGCATGGGCTTCGCAGGCCACGGCGCAGGACGCCGCGAGCCTGAAGAAGGAAATGATCGGGCAGTGGGAGCTCGCCACCACCGAGCGCGGCAAGACATGTGTCGTTACGCTGAAGGGCGATACGTCGCCGCAGGGCCTCAAGCTCGAACTCGAACCTGGCTGCGCCGCGGCGCTCCCGTTCACCAGGGATATCACCGCCTGGAACATCAAGGGGCTGGACATCGTGCGGCTGCAGGATGCCGCCGGCCAGCCGGTGATCGATTTTACCGAGGTCGAGAGCGGCATCTTCGAAGGCTTGCGGACCGGCGAGGGTGTCTACATCCTGCAGAACCTCGCGGCTGCCCGCTCGATCGCCAAGTCGATGGACCAGATGATCGGCGACTGGCAGATGGTTCGTGGCAAGGGCCAGACCATCTGCGGCCTGACGCTCACCAACACCGAGGCGACCGGCGATAATTTCCAGGTGTTCTTGAAGCCGAAATGCGATCCTGCAGTCGCAGCGTTTGCGCCGAACCAGTGGCGGCTCGAACGCGGGCAGATTATCTTGATGTCCGCCTCCGGCCAGACCTGGCAGTTCGAGGCCGACGACAATGCGCAGTGGCGTCGGGTGCCGGATAGCGCCGATCCCCTGATCATGCTGCGCGGGCAATAGTGCTCGTCCGTTGCCGGCTGAGCCATCGTAGCAGGTGTTGATCCAGGTCAACGCCGCATGCGGTGTTCCGACGAAGATGTTTTTCCACATCACGTCGATCTCACCCAAGGACGAGACATGAACCACCATCACCGCAAGGTCCTGCACGCGCTGTTCGCTCATCCAATCAGCGCCAACACCGATTTCAAGCAGGTGATGCACGTCCTGGAAGAGCTCGGCGCTGAAATCGACAACAAGTCCGGCAACCGGGTCGGCGTCAAGCTGAACGGCAATTCCGTGGCGTTCACGCATGTGCATCATGACCTGCCGAAGGAAGAAGTGATGCAGGTGCGCAAGTTCCTGGAAAGCTGCGGCGTCACTCCGGAAAAATATCCGCTTTGAGGAAACACGGGCGGTACTGCCGCGCGGTCATGGAGCAGCGCGGTGCCCGCCCGTCGCTGTCAATCGCAAATATTTCCGGAGCGCCTGTCGATTCGGTGCCTTCCTGTTCGTCGTCTCCCATAGCGAGCCAGTTTTGCCGGCGATCGCCGCCGCAACTCGCCTGACAGGGAGTCTTGCCATGCGCTTCATGTACATCGTTACCTCGCCGCAGCCCGACAAAGGTCCCACCCCGGCCTTGATGGAGGCGATGGGAAAACTCGCCGACCGCGAGATCAAGGCCGGTCGCATGCTGGATACCGGTGGGCTTCTGCCGATCGCCATGTCGGGCGCGCAGGTGCGCATCACCGATGGCAAGCTCGGGGTGGTCGATGGACCCTTTGTCGAGACCAAGGAACTGATCGGCGGCTACGCGATCTTCGAACTTCGCGACATGGAAGAGGCCGTGGCCGCCGCGAGGGAGTTCATGCAGTTGCACCTCGAACATATGCCGGGATGGGATGGCACCTGCGAGGTACGCGTGCTTGCCACGCCAGGCATGGAAGGGGCCTGCGAGGCCGGAATCCGCGCGCACGCGTGATGCAGGCTCTCCGTAGCGTCAATGGGCGGCGATGACGGCCGCCGACGTCCATCGCAGCATTCTGGCGGTCTGGCGCATCGAGCAGCCGCGCCTGATCACCGGCCTGTCCCGGATGCTGCGCGACGTGACGCTGGCCGAAGACCTGACGCAGGAAGCGCTGGTGGCCGCACTGGAGCACTGGCCCGTCACCGGCGTGCCTGAAAAGCCGGGCGCATGGCTGCTGGCAACGGCAAAACGCCGCGCGCTGGACGATCTGCGCCGCCGCGGCATGCTCGCGCGCAAGCACGCGATGCTGGTCAACGATCTGCAGCAGGAGCAGCAGGCGATGCCCGACCTGGACGCAGCGCTCGACGACGACATCGGCGACGAGCTGCTGCGGTTGATCTTCACTGCCTGCCATCCAAGGCTGTCGCGCGAGGCGCGCGCCGCGCTGGCGCTGCGGACGATCTGCGGCCTGACTACGGAAGAGATCGCACGCGCCTTCCTGCAGCCGGAGGCAACCATTGCCCAGCGCATCGTGCGGGCCAAGCGGATGCTGTCGGAATCCGGCCTGGCTTACGAGACGCCACACGGAAACGAGCTTTCGGAACGGCTGGCCTCGGTGCTGGAGGTCGTCTACCTCATCTTCAACGAGGGCTACACGGCCGCCCGCGGCGACGAGTGGCTGCGGCCGCAGCTCTGCCACGACGCGCTGCGCATGGGTCGCGTACTCACGACGGTGGCGCCGCAGGAGGCCGAAGCCCACGGCCTGCTCGCGCTGATGGAGCTGAATGCGTCGCGAAGCCCCGCGCGCACCGATGCGTCCGGCGATCCGATCCTGTTGATGGACCAGAACCGGATGTTGTGGGACCGGCTCCAGATTCGTCGCGGCTTGTCGGCTCTCGCGCGCGCGCATGAACTCGGCGGTGGACACGGCTTCTACGGACTGCAGGCGGCGATCGTCGCCTGTCATGCACGGGCGGCCGCGCCTGGCGAAACGGATTGGCCGCGCATCGCAGCGCTCTATGGCGAACTCGCCGGCCTGATACGTTCGCCGATCGTCGAACTCAACCGCGCGGTCGCGATCGGCATGGCCGAGGGGCCTGCGGTGGCGCTCGCGATCGTGGACGGGCTGGCGGGTGAGCCCGCGCTGAAGAATTATCATCTGCTCGAAAGCGTGCGCGGCGATCTGCTGTGCAAGCTCGGCCGCCATGCAGAAGCGCACGCCGCGTTCGAGGCCGCGGCCGCGCTGGCGGGCAACAGCCGCGAGCAGGTATTGTTGAAGCGTCGTGCTGCCGAGGTAAGCGCGACGGCTCAAGTGCAGCTTCAAATCCGCGGTTGACCGCTTCCGGAGTCGTTGGGGTCCGCCGCAAGAGCCGCGCCTTGCTCTTGGAGCCTTGCCGCCCTGCCCGTGACAACGACGAACGCGGCGATGAAGGCGATCGTCATCAGCAGTACGATGGTCGGAGCCGGCGCGCTGTCGATGAAGAAGGAAAGGTACACGCCGAGGAAGGATGCAATCACCGCGACGGTGACGGCGGCGACAAGCATGGTGCTGAACGTGCGCGTCATCAGGAAGGCAATGGCGCCCGGCGCAATCAGCATCGCGATGGCGAGGATGATGCCGACGGCCTTCAGCGCGCCGACGATGGTGAGCGAAAGGAGTGCCAGCAGACCGTAGTGCAGGAGGCGGACCGGCAGTCCGATCGCCCGCGCCTGCACCGGGTCGAAGGCGTGCAGCAGCAGGTCCCGCCATTTCACCACGATGAGGCCGGTTGCAACGGCCGCGATGATCCCGGTTTCGACGATATCGCGGAGCCCCACCCCGAGGATGTCGCCGAACAGGATGTGATCGAGATGCACGTCGCTCTGGATCTTGACGTAGAGCACGAGCCCCAGCCCGAACATGCCGGAGAATACGACCCCCATCACCGTGTCCTGCTTGATGCGGCTGTTCTCCTTCAGGAAGCCCGTCATCAGCGCGCAGATCATGCCGGCTACGAAAGCACCGACCGCATAGGGAAATCCGACGATGTAGGCGATCACGACGCCGGGGAACACCGCATGCGAGATCGCGTCTCCCATCAGCGACCAGCCCTTGAGGACCAGGAAACAGGACAGCAGCGCGGTCGGGATCGCGACCAGCACCGCAATGACAAGCGCATGCCGCATGAACTCGAACTGGAACGGCTGCAGCAGCGTATCGATCGCCGTCATGGGGCGGCATCCAGTGCCTGTGCCGCGCGGCGGCGGGCGGCCAGCATGCCGTGTTTGGGGGCGAAGAAGAAGGCCGCAAGGAAAACCAGCGTCTGCAGCACGACGATGATGCCGCCGGTGGCGCCGTCGAGGAAATAGCTCGCATAGGCGCCGGCGAAGCTCGTCGTGGCGCCGATCGCAACGCTGGTCAGCAGCAGGCGAGGGAAGCGGTCGGTGAGGAGATAGGCGGTCGCGCCTGGGGTCACCACCATGCAGATGACGAGGAAGGCCCCGACCGTCTGCAGCGCAGCGACCGTCGAGGCGGACAACAGCGTGAAGAACATGATCTTCAGCGCGGTCGGATTGAGCCCGATCGAGCGGGCGTGGGTCTCATCGAAGAAGGTGACCATCAGGTCCTTCCATTTCACCACGAGGACGGCCAGCGAGACAAAGCCGATAATGGCGAGCTGCAGGGTGTCTTCCGGGGTGATCGCCAAAATGTTGCCGAGCACGATGGTCTGGATGTTCACCGACGTCGGCGACAGCGACACCATGAAAAGCCCGAGCCCGAAAAAGGAAGAAAAGATCAGCCCGATGATGGCGTCTTCCTTCAGCCTGGTGCGCTGGTTCAGGAACAGCATCGCCGCCGCGGCGAGGCCGCCGGAGAAGAACGCGCCGATGGAAAACGGCAGGCCGAGCATGTAGGCGCCGGCGACGCCGGGCACGATGGCGTGCGAAAGCGCGTCGCCGATCAGCGACCACCCCTTCAGCATCAGATAGGCGGAGAGGAAGGCGCAGACCCCGCCGACCAGGGCTGAGACCCACATTGCGTTGAGCATGTAGCCGTAGGCGAAAGGTTCGAGCAGCGTGGACACTATCCGCGGTCCCGATCTTCCGGCGTCGGTTCATGACGGGCCGCCTTGCCGTCCCTGAAGATCACCGCGCGCTCGTCGTCGGTGATCACGTCGAGCGCGCGCGGCCGGCCGCCTTCGCTGTCGTTCAGCACGAAATGCCGCAACACGCCGCCAAAGGTCTTTTCCAGGTTCGCCTGGGTGAATATCTCGACAGTGGGTCCGTAGGCGAGCACGGTTCGGTTGAGCAGAACGGTGCGGTCGCAGAATTCGGGCACGCTGCCGAGGTTGTGCGTGGAGACCAGCATCACGCGGCCTTCGTCGCGCAGCGAGCGCAACAGCTTGACGATGGCGTCCTCGGTGTTGACGTCGACGCCGGTGAAGGGCTCGTCGAGCAGGATCACCCGCCCATCCTGGGCGAGCGCGCGGGCGAGGAACACGCGCTTCTTCTGGCCGCCGGAGAGCTCGCCGATCTGACGCTTGCGGAAATCGCTCATGCCGACGCGCTCGAGCGCCACCGCAACGGCCTTGTGATCCGCGGGCCGCGCGATGCGCATCATGTTCATGTGGCCGTAGCGGCCCATCATCACCACGTCCTCGACCAGGACGGGGAAATTCCAGTCGATCTCCTCGCTCTGCGGCACATAGGCGACGATGTTCTTTTTCAAGGCGGCGCTGACCGGCTGCCCGAGAATCGTGATCTCGCCGCCGGCGAGGCCGACGAAACCCATGATGGCCTTGAACAGGGTGGACTTGCCGCTGCCGTTGACGCCGACCAGCGCGGTGATGGTGCCGGCCGGGATCTTGAAGGTTGCATCGCGCAGGGCGGTGTGACCGTTTCGGTAGGTGACGGTCGCGCTTCTGACGGAAAGTCCGGCGCCCGCGTCCACAGACGCGGGAGTAAGGAAAGTATCGATCATCGCATTCACTGTGCGAGGCCGTTTGCGATCGTCTCCGACGTCACCCGCAGGAGGTCGATATAGGTCGGAACCTTGCCATCGGCGGCGCTGAGCGAGTCCACATAGAGCACGCCACCATATTTGGCCCCGGTCTCACGGGCAACCTGCCTGGCCGGATCCGGCGAGATCGTGCTTTCGGAGAACACGACGGTGATCTTGTTGGCGCGCACCGCGTCGATCACCTTGCGGACCTGCTGCGGCGTGCCCTGCTGATCCGCGTTGATCGGCCAGAGATAGAGTTCCTTCAGGCCGAAGTCGCGGGCGAGGTAACTGAAGGCGCCCTCGCTCGATACCAGCCACCGGCGCTCGGGCGGGATCGCCGAGAGTTTTGCCTGGATCGGCGCAATCGCGGCTGAAATCTTCTGCTTGTACGCCTCGGCGTTCGCCTTGTAGGTCGCTTCGTTCTTCGGATCGTACTTCACGAAAGCGTCCCGGATATTGTCGACATAGATCAGCGCCGCACTCGGCGACATCCAGGCGTGCGGGTTGGGCTTGCCCTTGTAGGGCCCCTCCGCGATTCCCATCGGCTTGACGCCCTGCGAGACGACGACGCCCGGAACGCCCTTGAGGCGCTGGAAGAATTTTTCGAACCAGAGCTCGAGGTTGAGCCCGTTCCAGAGCACCAGATTCGCCTCTTGCGCCTTCAGGATATCGCCGGGCGTCGGCTGGTAATTATGGATTTCGGCATCGGGCCTGGTGATCGACCCGACGGTAGCCGCGTCGCCAGCGACGTTCCGTGCCATGTCCGCGATGACCGTGAAGGTCGTAACGGCCTTGAATTTGGCTTGGGCGAACGCCGCCTGCGTCATCAGCCCAAGCACCGCGATGGCCGCAACGCTCGCAACAACGACGCGCCTGCCCCGATCAAACATTTCCCGGCTCTCCCATGCTCCGCACACGTCCCCGCTGCCGGCCGACGGCCCGCAGCATCCCGAAATTGCAATTCATTCGCAACTGGCTTGACGTATAAGGAACTCTCGGGCAGTTTGCAAATGCGAACTATTCGCAAAATATATCGAGGCGCCTGCTTCTCAGATGCAATTAAGTGGCAAAAGCAATCCGGCATGCCGTCAAGTCACCGAGCTGTGGCTGGCTGTTTCCATCTTCGCGGCGACAGCCGGGCCGGCGACAGCGCAAACCGATGTCGCCGATGGCATTCCGCCCGTGTCGATCGCCACCAGCTTGCCCGACAATGGCGATCCGACCGGCACTCGGAAATGGCTCGCGCAGCACGGCATCACCTACGGGCTGGTCTATACCGGCGAGGCCCTAGGCAACGTGTCCGGCGGCATCCGCCGTGGCGGCCTCTATCAGGGCAAGCTCGAGGCGTTCGCCGCCATCGATTTCGGAAAGCTCGCCGGGTGGCAGGGCCTGAGCTTCTTCGGCAACGCCTTCCAGATTCATCGCACGTCCGGAATGCGCGCGGAGCATTTCAACAGCCTGATCACGATCAGCAACATCGAGGCCGTGCCGTCGACACGGCTTTCAGAACTCTGGTTCGAGCAAAAGCTGTTCGACGACCGGTTCGGCTTTCGCTTCGGCCAGCTTGCCGCCGACGCGGAGTTCTTCATCGCCGATTACGGCAGGATGTTTCTGAGCAACGACTGGCCGACGATCACGGGCGCCAATTTGCCCGGCGGCGGGCCGGCCTATCCTCTCGCAACGCCCGGCCTGCGCTGGAGGTACGACCCCGACAAGAACTGGTCTGCCCTCGTCGCCGTGTTCAACGGAGATCCGGGCGAACAGGGGATCGTCAATACCACAGGCACCAATTTCAGGATCAACGATCCACCTTTGCTGATGGGAGAAATTCAGTATCGCCGCAACCAGGGAAAGGACGACCAGGGTCTGGCGGGAGCCTACCGGCTCGGCGGCTGGCATCATTTCGGACAATTCCACGATCACCGGTTCGGCACGGATGGCCTCTCGCTGGCCGATCCCCTGAGCAACGGGATCGCCCGCCGGCTGCGCGGCAACAGCGGCCTTTACGGCGTCGTCGACCAGCAGCTCTGGCGGCCGGCGGATGGCGGCCCCGACAGCGGCATCGGTGTCTTCAGCCGGATTGCGGGCAGCCCCTCGGACAGCAGCCACATCAACTTCTTCCTCGACAGCGGCATCGTGTTTTCCGGCCTGATCCCGGGCCGTCCCAATGACAGGTTCGGCGCCAGCTTCATCTACGGCAACATAGCCAACCGCCTGCGCGCCTTCGATCGCGACGTGATCCTTCACTCCGGCACCGCCCAGCCGGTCCGCAACTACGAAATGACGATCGAGTTGAGCTACCAGGCCCAGATCAAGCCGGGCTGGACCGTGCAGCCGACATTCGAATATGTCAGGCATCCCGGCGGCCACATCTCCGACCCCGACCGGCCGGAGCGGGCGATCAGGAGCGGTGCGATATTCGGCGTCAGGACGATGGTGGCGTATTAGGCGGCGCGGCCCGGCTTTTAGGCGGGCAGCTGGATCAGCCGCATCCAGACTTTCAGGTTGCTCACTAGATAAACCACAAGTAGCATTGCCAGATATTGAGCTAATTCATTTTCAATAGCGGGCCGGCGTAGCCGAGTTACGCATCGCTTTGAACGGCCCCCGTCAGTGACAGAAAGCGGGTTCTCATGGCGCAGTCGGTGGTGCTGAATAACGCAAATGAATGGACCGTCGTGTCGGAGAGCACGGGACTCTCCGTCCGCTCCACGCGGCGTCGGGTCACGGCTCCATCGTTGGTCATTCCGGAAGCGTTTCTCGCGCCTCAAGTTGAAATAGATCGCATCCTGGAGCTGACGCCAACGGCCGCGCGACGTGCGGCAGGGGTGCCCATGGTCGATCTGACGGTGGTCCCTGAGGCAAACGCGACTTATGCGTTGGCGATCAGGCACGCTTCAGGTGCGATCACTTTCCATGGGCCGGATGTCGAGACGGTCAAGCGCAGGGGGCGCGTCGCGGCGGCCGCAAATCTGCGGTTTCGCGTTCCCTTGCGAAGTGCTTCGATGTCGGGGTCGCGGCGGGGCGTGGTCAGCTCAGCCATCAAAGTTGTTGTCCTCAAAGTCGCCGGCAAAATCGCTGATTTGGTGTTGCCAAAACTCGCCGCCAGGGCCGAGGCCGCCCTCTGGGCCCGCGCGGGCCGTTCCGAAGGTTGGCTCAAGGTAGACGAGAAATCCCTGAAGGCAGGCAAGCTGCGCGCGGGCAAGCCGACTGGAGCCGGCCCAAACGGCCGTGCGCTCCTGTTTCTTCACGGCACATTCTCGCACACGGTCGGGTCATTTTCGGATCTGGCGACGCCGCAGTTTTTCGAGCCGGTCAGCGCCATGTACGGCGAGGAGATATATGCTTTCGATCATTTCAGCGTCAGCAAATCCCCTGAACAAAATGCGCTGGACCTGCTTGCCGGCCTACCGGATCGGGAGATCACGTTCGATGTAATCAGCCACTCGCGCGGAGGTCTGGTGCTGCGCAATCTCGTCGAGCGCAAAAGCGTCTTGGGGGCTTCGGCAAACCGCTTCAAGCTACGTCACGCTGTCCTGGTGGCTTCGCCGAACAACGGCACGCCGCTGGCGACCCCGCAGCGATGGGAGACAACGGTCGGATGGCTCGCAAATCTGCTTGAACTCTTTCCGGAAAATCCGCTGACTTTCGGTGCAGGGTTCGTGGCCGATGCCGTAGTCTGGATCGCGCAACGCGCGGCGGGCGGTCTGCCGGGTATCGCGTCGATGGATACGGCCGGCGAAATGGTGGCGGAGTTGCAGGGGCCGCCGGCGCCGCCGGCATCGGCCTATTCTGCGTTAACGTCGAATTTCAGCCCCAGCGGAAATATCCTGGCGCGAATGGTAGATGCCGGGGTCGATGCATTCTTCGCCGGCGCGAACGATCTTGTCGTACCTAGCGCGGGAGGATGGCAGGTCGATGATCCTGACGGTGCGCCGTTGATTCCGGCTGAGCGGATCGGTTGCTTTGGACCGGGGGAAATTTCCCCGCCGATTTGCCCGCGGTGCATCACCTGAACTTCTTTGGGCGCAGCGAGACTGCGAACTTCCTGGTTCAGGCGCTCGCAGGAACGCCACACGGCCTGCCCAAGTTTGATCCTGTGTCGATGCTTCCGGACAGCCGGACTCGGCGCGGCACTGGCGAAGCGGTCGTTGCTTCCGTGGTGCCGCCTCCGCCTCGACCGGCTCAGGCGAAAGTAGCCGTGGCGTCGCCGCCGCCTGTGCAACCGTCAAATTTCTCGGTGTTCAGCGACGCATTGCAAATCACGCTGATCGATCCCCGGCCTTTACTGGCAGAGAAGCCCAATGAGAATAGGCAGGACCATCCAAGCGGAAAGTCCCCGCAGCCATACCAATTGTTGGTGACTTACGGCGGGGCTCGTGTTGTCGAGCCATTTACCGCAAAGGGCGACGTTGCCGGGCAGCGCTGGCGTAAGATCATCGACATGCATGAGCGCATGAAGAAGTATGTCGATGGCCAACTGGGTTTTGACGAGCCGAGCGACAAGGAACTGATAGAATACGGCACTGTGCTGTTCGACACGCTATTTACAAGAGAAGCTCGCCGATTGTACGACGTCGCACGCTCCCGTGAAGAGCGTAACGGACATCTGAACATCATCTTCACGTCCATGATCCCGTGGATCGCGGACAAGCCATGGGAGTTTGCGTTCGATCCGGATCGCAAGACCTTTCTCGCAACGCAGGAAGTCCACTTCGTCCGCAATGCGCTGACCGCCATGCCGGTCGAGATAGTCAATCCGAAGTCCGGGCCACTGCGAATCCTGGTGGCCGTTGCGCAGCCCATCGGAACGGTGAAGCTGTCGTGGGAGCAGGAAGAAGCCGTCATCAGGCGCGGGTTTCAGCCATTGATCGACGCCAAGTTGGTTGAAATCGACGTGTTGCGCGCCACGACGCCCAGCCACCTGCATTGCAGGGTTTGGGGCGTACCATATGACGTCGTGCACTTCATCGGTCACGGCACTTTCGACGTCGAGTCCGGACAGGGGTTTCTCGTATTTGAGGACGACAGGGGAACTGCACTCGAAATCGGGGCGCGCAACATTTGCGAGATACTCTGCAATCGCGGCATTCGGCTTGTTTTTCTCAATGCGTGCGAAACCGGACGTGGGGACGCTTTCGGAACGCGGGGGCGCAAGGCCGACTTCAACCGTGGCATTGCCCCGGCGCTGGTGGCGAACGGCCTGTCCGCCGTCGTCGCAAACCAATTCAGCGTTCGCGACGATGCAGCGACAGAATTTTCACAGCATTTCTATTGGTCTCTGGCACAGGGCGCGACGTTCGGAGGTGCAGCGAGGGAGGCGCGTATTGCGGTCAATTATTCTGCCGGTCACGACACCATCGACTGGGCTGTCCCGGTCGTATATGCGCGCGATCCAGAAGGACGGATTTGTGAGCGTCGCGAGCTTCCGTTGGACGCCTTGCAGTCGCCATTGCTGTCGTCCCAGGCCAGGAGCGCCGCCACTCAGCATGAATTCCGGGTCGCTGTATGGGACGTCAACCACATATTCCCGGAACTTGAGCGCACGGTGCTGCAATTGAACGGTATCCAGACTCAATTCGGATTCGAGGTCGTAGACATTTCAGTGCCGCTCGGTGCCTGGCAAGAACCGGTGAAAGGACGAGGATTGCAACTCAATGCCGATGTCGCCACACGCGGGCTCAGCAACAAGCGTCAGGAGCTTGGTGTCGACTTTCTTTTTTGCATCATAGATAAGCCGATCATGTACCGGCAAGACGGCAAGACGGAGACGGGCTACTCGTGTTGGTGGTCCTCCAAGGGACATGGGAACATCATCATCTTTGGCGCCCTCTACAAGGACAAGCCGACGCAGGGCCCTGGGGCCGACCATATGATTACAAATGCAATTGTGCAGGGCCTGACGGGGATTTTGGCGAATACAGGAACGCATAAAAGGAAGGCCAAGGGAGCCAAACACTGCCCTCTCTATTACAACGGCGAACTCAATATGAGTCTCGATGTCGGTCCGCAACGCTTCGATGAAGTGTGTGAACGTGACCTCAAGAAGGCGATTCCCAAACATTTCGGAGCGCTGAAGGCGCTGCTTGCAGCATTTGACTAGTGTAAAACGCGGTCCCGCGCTCCCTAGATCAGCTTCATCGCCTTCAAGCTCGTATGCCCGTTCTTGCCGACGATGATGTGGTCGTGCACGGCGATGCCGAGCGGCGTGGCGATCTGGACGATCATTTTCGTCATCTGGATGTCGGCCTGCGAGGGCGTCGGATCGCCGCTTGGATGGTTGTGCACCAGCACCAGCGCGGTCGCCGATAGCTCAAGCGCGCGCTTGATCACTTCGCGCGGATAGACCGGGGTGTGGTCGATGGTGCCGGTCTGCTGGATTTCGTCCGCGATCAGCTGGTTGCGTTTGTCGAGGAACAGCAGGCGAAACTGCTCCTTGTCTGAAAACGCCATGCCGCTCCGGCAATAGTCGATCACGTCGTTCCACGACGACAGCGCGAGCTTGCGCTTGATCTCGCCCTTGGCCACCCGGCTCGCGGCGGCGGCGAGCAGCTTGATCTGGTTGATCGAGGCCTCGCCGATGCCGTCGACCTCGCGCAGCCGCGCGACGGGGGCGTGAACGACCTCGGCGAACGAGCCGAATTCCTTCAGCAGCGCCTTCGCCAGCGGTTTGGTGTCGCGCCGGGGCAGGGCAGGAAACAGCGCCATCTCGAGTAATTCGTAATCGCTCAGCGCTTCCGGCCCGGCCGCATAAAAGCGTTCGCGCAGCCGCTCGCGATGGCCGTGATAGTGCGGCGTCTCGGCAGGCTGATCGGCAGGAGGGCTGGCTTTGGCAGGCATCGGCGACAAACATGCCGTGCCGGCGGGCTTTTGCAACTCTAAAGTGAGGTTGAATTCAGCGAAAAGGCGCCGCGCAGGGCACGGCGCCTTCGTCTCGTTTCAACGCTTCGCGCGATCAGGCCTTCAAGGCCGTGAACGCATAGCCGTTGCCGTCCTTCGCCAGCGTCCCGACATTCGGGAAACCGAAATGATAGCCGGCGATCATGCCCTTTTCGGCGATGACGCGATCGAAGAACGCGCGGCGCGTGGCCTCGGCCTTCGGCCCGTCGGCGTCGAAGCCCGAGAACCAGCCCGGGTTCTTGACGAACAGCTGGTAGATGCCGGTGACGTCGCCCTGGATGAACAATTGCTGACCGCCGGAGGCAACCAGGAACGACATGTGTCCGACCGTGTGACCCGGCGTGGCGATCGCCTTGACGCCCGGCGCGATGTCGGCGCCGTCATTATACTGCTTGATGTTCTTCCAGGTCGGGAGAGTTGCCTGGATCCGCTTGATGAAGGGACGGTTGGCCTCCGGCACCTTCTCGACCAGCGCCGGATCGGTCGCAAACTTGAATTCGACCTCCGGCACCAGGATTTCCGCATTCGGGAATACCTGTGCGCTGGTCTCCTTCACCCACAGACCGGAGATGTGATCCGGGTGGAAATGCGAGATTACCACGGTGGAGACGGTTGCGGGGTCCAGTCCCGCCGCCTTCATGTTGTCGGCAAGCTTGCCGACGGTGGCCGGGCCATTGCCGCCGAACCCCGTATCGAACAGGATGACCTTGCCGCCGGTGCGGATGGCCGTGACGGTGAAGGGGTTTTCGATCTTGTCGGGGCCGAGGCCGCCGGCCGTCAGCGCCTTCTTGACGTCGTCGAGGCCGACATTCTTCACCATGGCCTCGGTGACCTGGCGCTCGATGCTGCCTTCATGGAGGCTGAAGGCTTCGATATCGCCGACCTTGTATTTGAGGCTGTCGGCGGCCTTCTGCGCCTGCGCCGCGCCGATGAACGACACCGGTCCATTCAGCCCGAAAACCAGCGCGGCCCCGGTGCTCCCGAGGACCAGATCGCGACGTGAAATCTCGAACATTGCCCTTGCTCCCTCTGGTTGATTTCTTGCTCGCCTGATGCCCTCGCTTCGGGAGGACGCCCGCGCTGTGTTGTACCCCGCGACGTCTGTGGTATTCCGCCGCCTTGTGTGAAATGACGACAAGCATGTTGCCGCAGGCGGCCGTGTGTTGAGAACGAGTTGCAACACGCGCGCGACCTTTGAAGTTCTGGGCGCTCAGCACATGCCTGATACGTGCAGGCACGGCTCGCGGCCCGGACGGTCGACCCGAAACGCCTCGATGTAGCGGCCGTCCTTCTGGGTCACGAAGACGGTTTTGCCGTCCGGTCCGCCGAAGCTGAGGTTGGTCGGCTGCTTGCCCGTCGTCGCCACCTCGCGCAGCAGCGATCCATCGGCGCTGATGATGGCGATCTTGCCGGCCGACAGCCGCGCCAGATAGATCCGGCCATCGACATCGGTGCGCAGGCCGTCAACCTCGAAATCCGGAAAACCCTTCACCAGCCGCGGCTCCAGCAGCTTGTTGCCGTCGAGCCGATAGGCCCATAGCTGACGCGAATTCGACTCGCTGACGTAAAGCGTTTTCCCGTCCGGGCTCAGGTCGAGCCCGTTGGTGGTGCCGAGTCGCCGCGGGGCGGACATGATCTCGCCCTGGCCCTTGCCGTCGGCGCCGCGGGTGATGCGCCAGATCTGGCCGCCCGCAGGCGATGAAAATTTGGGATCGCTGGCATAGAGCGTGCCGTCGGCCGCGATCGCCAGATCGTTCGGCTGGTTGAAGCGGTCGGAATGAAAGTAGATTTTCGGCGTGGTCTCGCCGGCTTCGATCACCCACACATTGTGCTTCTTGTAGTCGGCGACAAACATCCGTCCCTGCCGGTCGAAACGAATGCCGTTGCCGATGCTGCCGGCTGGGAGGGTCGTGAAGAGCTGCGATTGCGCCGCGCCGGCCGCGAGCTTGCCGATGGTGCCGCTCTGTCCAAAATTGACGACGTAGAGGCTGCCTGGCGCATCGACCGCGGGGCCCTCGATGCCGGATGTATATTCGCCCGGCGGCGCGATCCGCTTGCTGACGTACAAGGCGTCCCCGGCCGCATGGCTGTGGCCTGCGAGGAAAGCTGCGAACGCGATGAGATGGAGAGCGATCAGCCGCACCTGCAATGACCGTGCTGCTCCTGCCATCGCCAAAGCCATGCGCGGGAGCAGTCGCCCGCGCCTACGCCGCCGACAGCGGCTTCTCGCCGTTGCGCTGCGACAGCGTAAAGATCTCGACGCCGTCGGCCGTCACGCCGACCGAATGCTCGAACTGCGCCGACAGCGAGCGGTCGCGCGTCACTGCGGTCCAGCCGTCGGCCAGGATCTTCACGTGCGGCTTGCCGAGATTGATCATCGGCTCGATGGTGAAGAACATGCCGGGCTTCAGCGCCACGCCCTCGCCGGGCCGGCCGATATGGATGATGTTCGGCTCGTCGTGGAACATGCGCCCGAGGCCATGGCCGCAGAAATCGCGCACCACGCTCATGCCCTGCGGTTCGACGAAGCTCTGGATGGCGTGGCCGATGTCGCCGGTGGTGGCGCCGGGCTTCACCGCGGCGATGCCGCGCATCATCGCCTCATAGGTGACCTCGATCAGGCGTTCCGCCTTGCGGGCGATCGGGGCGATCGCATACATGCGGCTGGAATCGCCATACCAGCCGTCGACGATGAAGGTGACGTCGATATTGACGATGTCGCCTTCCTTCAGCGCGCGGTCGCCCGGCATGCCGTGGCAGACCACGTGGTTGATCGAGGTGCAGGTCGAGTAGCGGTAGCCGCGATACATCAGCGTCGCCGGATAGGCGCCGTGGCTGAAGGCGAAGTCGCGGACGAATTCGTCGACCCGTGAGGTCGGCACGCCCGCCTTGACGATGTCGGTGAGCTCGTCGAGGCATTTTGCCACCAGCGCGCCCGCCTTGCGCATCCCGGCGAAGCCGCTCGGGCCGTGCAGCTTGATCTGGCCGGTCTTGCGCAGCGAGGTATCGGACGCTTCGATATAGCTCATGGGCGGGTCATGTTTCGGCGGGAACGGGGCTGGTGATCGAACGGCCTAATTTAGTGATCGAAGGGGGCCGCGGCAAGCCGGGGTTTTTCGGTAACCGGGCTTCAAACGGCGGCATTCAACTGGAGACTTCCACTACCTGCTCGACCGGCAGCGCCCCGCCGCGGATGCGGATTTCGCGGACCGGATAGGGAACACGTATTCCCTCGCGCTTGAAGGCGTCCCACAGCGCCAGCATGACGTCGCTCTTCACATTGTCCATGCCGTCGGGATCGGCGATCCAGAACGTCAGCGAGAACTTCATGCCGATTTCGGCGAATTCGGTGATGATGCAGCTCGGCGGCTTGTTCTTGATGGCGCGCGGGGCGTCGGCCGCGACCTCGATCGCGAGCTTGCAGACCAGGCGGGGGTCGGCGTCGTAATTGGTCGAGAACGTTACCTTCACCAGCGTGTTCTTGTCGGTGTAGGTCCAGTTCACCACCTTCTGCGTCACCAGATCCTCGTTCGGGATCAGGAACTCGCGGCCGTCGCCGGCGGCGACCGAGATGTAGCGCGTCTTCATCGCGCTGATCCGGCCCGAATTGTCGCCGATGGTGACGAGGTCGCCGGGCTTCACCGACTTGTCCGCCAGCAGGATGATGCCCGAGATGAAGTTGGCGACGATCTTCTGCAGACCGAGGCCGATGCCGACGCCGGCCGCGCCGGTGAACACGGCGAGCGCCGACAGGTTGATGCCGACGGCGCCGAGCGCGATCGCGATCGCCACCACCATCAACCCGATGCGGATGATCTTGACCAGCAGCACCTGGATCGAAGGCGTCAGGTCGCTGGCGCGGGTGATCCGGCTTTCGATGAAGTTGCTGGCGATGTTGGTCAGCCACAGCGTCGCCAGCAAAAGCGCGCCGGCCTTGATCAGCAGCAGCGGCGTCAGCCGCAGGCCGCCGATCTCGATCGCGAACGAATCGAGCATCTCGGCTGCCGGATCGAGCTGGCCGAGGATGCTCAGCGCGGCGACGAACCAGGCGGTGATCGACACCAGCTTGACGATGAAGGCGTTGCGGATCACCGAGGTGACGAGCCGGATCACCAGCCAGGCCAGCGCCAGCTTGGCGGCGACCATCAGGAGATAGCTGCGGCTCGGCCAGGTCACGTGGTACATCGTGATGCGCGCCGCGATCACCAGGATCGCGAAGATCGCGGTCGAGGCGCTGCCGACCAGCACGCGGGCGAAATGGCGGAGCGGCAGCGGCCAGCGCATCGCCAGCGAGGCCATGTCGATCCGCTTGCGGATCGCGGTGTCCGCCACATAGGCGATGCCGGCCGCGGTCAGGATCAGCCCGAACTGCAGGTAGAACCATGGCGAGGCGATCTCCGCGCCCACCGACCGCGCGGTCGACTGCACGAACTCGATGATCTCTTTCGGGGCCATGTCCATCGGTAAATTCTCGTCGGGCGCAGCGCAGGCGATGATTCGAACGCCGGGCAGATTTCCACAAAGCGGGCGGGCCGGCCATCGATACACGGGCCGGTGAAGTCGATTAAGCCCCTAAAAGCCGGGCATATCGGAGCTCGAGGGGTTGGCGATCAACTGTGGCGACGATAAGGATGCAGTTGCAGGTATTTACCTGAATTTTGAGGTCATCGCGGAGGTTCATGGCTTCCCTCGACTCGGTCAGCATCGCCATCTTTCTCGGCGCCGTTCTGGTGATGGCGGGCATCCTGTCGAGCCTGCTGGCGCTGCGCTTCGGCGCGCCGCTGCTCCTGGTGTTCCTCCTGATCGGCATGCTGGCGGGCGACGCCGGACCGGGCCAGCTCAATTTCAACGACGTCCGCACCGCCTATCTGGTGGGATCGGTGGCGCTGGCGCTGATCCTGTTCGACGGCGGCCTGCGGACCAAGTTCCAGAGCATCCGCACCGTGCTGGCGCCATCGATGCTGCTGGCAACCGTCGGCGTGCTGCTGACCGCGCTGATCGCCGCGCCGGCCGCCAAATATGCGCTCGACCTGAACTGGACCGAGGCACTGCTGGTCGGCGCCGTGGTGGCCTCGACCGATGCGGCCGCCGTGTTCCTGCTCGTTCACACCCAGGGCTTGCGCCTGCGGCCCCGTGTCGGCGCCACCCTGGAGGCCGAATCCGGCACCAACGATCCGTTCGCGATCTTTCTCACCCTGATGCTGGTCGAGTTCATTTCGTCAGGCGAAAGCTCGCCGGGACATGTGGTACGGGAACTCCTGCAGGAGGGCCTGCTCGGCACCCTCGTCGGCGTGATCGGCGGCCATCTGGTGGTGGTGGCGCTGAATCGTATGGCGCTGCCGCAGGGCCTGCATGCGCCGTTCGTCACCACCGCGGCGCTCGTCATCTTCGGCGTGGCGCAGATATCGCACGCCTCGGGGTTTCTCGCGGTCTATCTCGCCGGCATCATCGTCGGCAACCGGCCGACGCGCGCGCATAATTCCGTGATCACGTTCCTCGACGCCGCGACCTGGCTGGCGCAGATCGTGATGTTCGTGCTGCTCGGCCTGCTGGCGTCGCCGCAGCGGCTTGTCGGCAGCGTCGGTCCCTCCGTGATCGTGGCGCTGGTCTTGATGCTGGTGGCGCGGCCGCTCGCGGTGCTGCTGTGCCTCATGCCGTTCCGCTTCAACTGGCGCGAAAAGATCTTCATCGCCTGGACCGGCCTGCGCGGGGCGGTAGCGATCTTCCTCGCCTCGATCCCGATGCTCGTCGGGCTGTCGAAGGCCTATCTCTATTTCGACGTCGCCCTGGTCGTGGTCGTCATCTCGCTGCTGTTGCAGGGCTGGACGCTGGGGCCGGCGGCGCGCTGGCTGCATGTCGCGCTGCCGCGCGTCGACCGCGGCCCGCGGCGCGTCGAACTCGACCTGCCGGGCCAGCTCGAACAGCAACTGGTCGGCTATCGCGTCCGCGCCAAGAGCCTGTATTTCCGCCGCGGCCTGCTGCCGTCCTGGTCGAAGCCGACGCTGGTGATCCGCGACGAGCGCATCCTGTCGCCGGTCGAAGCCGAGCCGGTCGAGCCGGGCGATTACGTCTACCTGCTGGCGCCGCCGGAAAAAGCCGAGGCGCTGGATCGCTTCTTCGTCGACATGCCGCCGAGTTCGGCGCCCGACCCGCATCTGCTCGGCGATTTCACCGTGTCGGGCGAACATACGCTCGGCGAACTCGCCGAGATCTACGGCGTCTCGGCCGGCGAAGACCAGGCCAGGCTGACGCTGGCGGATTATTTCGACATCCACCTCGACCACGCGCCCAAGGAAGGCGCCGAGCTGGTGCTCGACCCCATCGTCCTCGTCGCCCGCAGCATCAGCGGCGGCCGCGTCAGCGTGGTCGGCCTCCGCCTGCCCGAAGAAGAGGAAGTGATCGCGCCGCTGACGCGCGGGCAGAAGGTCAAGCGCAAGCTGGCGGACGTCTGGTCGCAGGTGGCGGGGGTGTAGGTCGTAGCCCGGGCGAGCGACTTGTCCGCCGAAGCTCAACGAGCGTAGGCGGAAGCGACCCCGGGACCGCTGTTCCTGCATGTCGCTGTCGCTCATGCAGGCTACGCTTCGTGCTGACATCTCCGCTACGAGCAGCGATATTGACATCGCCCCATCTATAGTAAATACTCTATAAGAGCCGATGCGATGAGCAATGCTGACACGCCGCTGAAATTCGTCGGAACCTCACGGGATGACCTGAGCGAATTCCCTGACGAGGTCAAATATTGCATTGGGTTTGCGCTTCGCACCGCCCAGAAGGGCGGTAAGCATCCCGACGCCAAACCGCTGAAAGGCCTTAAAGGGGCGGGCGTTCTGGAGATTGTGTCCGATTTCGACGGCAATACTTTTCGAGCGGTGTACACGGTGAGAATCAAAGGCGTCATTTACGTGCTTCATGCCTTTCAGAAGAAATCCAAAAAGGGGCATTTCGACGCCCAAAGCCGAAATCGACAAGATCAAGCGCAGATTGAAGGAAGTCGAAAGCCTGGTGGAATGAAAATGAAAAGCAAAGTCAGAGTCACAAAGAGCAGCGGCAACGTGTTCGCGGACATCGGTCTTCCCAATGCTGCCGAACATTCCATCAAGGCGGATATCGTCCTGCACATTGCCAACAGGATCAGATCAAAGGGCCTGACCCAAGCCAAGGCTGCGACGCTGCTCGGTCTTGCTCAGCCGGATGTGTCAAAGCTTTTGCGCGGGCATTTTGCCGGATACACCTACGACCGGCTATTTGGCTATCTCAATGCATTGGGTGAAAAGGTCTCTATTGGGATATCGGAAGCGAAAACCAAAAAGGGTGCCCGACTTGAGCTTGAGATGACGGACTGATACGCCCGATCCCTTTCGGGGCGCCCGACCCCTTCAAGCACCCTCGACGATAATAAAGTCTGCATCCGCAATCTGCCGGCGGATCGCGTTCGCTTTTTGATATTCGGCGCTCCTGTAGCAGGCCATCGCAGTCTCACGGTCGGCAAACTCATCGACCACGTTGCGCTCGCGGGCTTCGCCTTCCATCAGGTCGACGGGGCCGCCGCGCACGATAAATTTTGCGCCGAATTTCTCGCTTGGTTGACGGGAGTTACGGTGCCAGTGCACTCAACTTTGTTGTCGATTCGGTTGTCCGCAATGCGCTCATCAATGACGCAACGTGAACGTCAAATGCGGCCTGATTCCGCTTCACGAATTGAACGCCGATTGCGCGGACGATCTAATCAGCGGGTGTTCCGGGCCACGGTCGAACGATCCCATTCCAAAAAGCACCGCCAAGCCCGCTGCGCGAAAGATCGAATTTCACCAGCCATTTCAACGAGATTTGGGTCGTCCAGATTGCTCGGCAAAAATAAATCGCTTCTCATTCCACCCAAATCAGCCCCATCTACGCGCATCCCGCCTCATCGAAGAGGGGCGTACGCGTCGTCACGATACGTGGAGTGCGGGATGCGGTGGACGCGACGGCGCCCGCGCGCGCGAAGCATCGCAGGGCGGCCCGAGGCCTGTCTTCTGGCTGTGAGCGATCGATCCGCGCAGGACGAGCGGCGTTGTTGCGTACGGCAAAAGCGCGTGGTTCTGGCACCCGTGGCTGGTGTCAAATCGGCGGAGGTTTCGCGATGCCCAACCGGGTTCGCAAGACCGTCAATTCGCCGATGACGGAGGCCAAAGGAATTCGGCTCCGGGAAGAGCGCGCCATAAGCCGTCAAGCCATCGCGCAGGGAAGGCCGGATGCTCTCCGCTGGACCTGTATGCTCGTGTGCGCACTTCTCTGTGCCATTGCACACGGGACCGCGGGTGCAGCGCGCACCCGGTCTTCCCTGCACCCTCGTTATTCCGGGGGACACGAGCCGTTGCATCAACTCGGGGCGCGCGTCGCCTGCGAGCGTGGCGGTGCGGGTGGACGCTTCCCGCCTCTCGTGGAAAGGGAGACGCGCTGGCCACCGGTCAAGCGGGGTTGAGTTGCACTTTCGGCAGTTGAGGAGCCGGCCGACTATCTCTAGTCTGATTGAAAATCGACCTTACGCTCGCGGTGGAAACGCAGGAGACACAACAATGTCCGCCCCCTCTGACGACCAGCTCGGCTTCGCGCCGGACTACGATTCCCCGGTCCCCTACATGCAGCGGACTCGCGATTACTACACCGCGATCGGCTACACCACGCCCTATCGCTGGGCGCATTATGTCGACGCGCCGTTCCAGCCGCTGAAGAAGCCGCTGGCGCAATCGCGCGTCACCATCGTCACGACGGCCGCGCAGTACGATCCGGCCAAGGGCGATCAGGGGCCGGGCGCGGCGTACAATGGCAGCGCCAAATTCTACAAGGTCTACGATGGCGACACGTCGAAACAGCACGACCTGCGCATCTCCCATATCGGCTACGACCGCAAGCACACCACGGCGACCGACAGCGGCACCTGGTTTCCGCTGCCGCAGCTTCTGAAGGCGCAGGCCGCGGGGCGGATCGGCGAAGTCGCGCCGCGCTTCTTCGGCGCGCCCACCAACCGCAGCCACCGCGTCACCATCGATGTCGATGCGCCCGACATTCTCGCGCGCTGCCAGGAAGACAAGGTCGACGTCGCCGTGATCGTGCCGAACTGCCCGGTCTGCCACCAGACCTCGGCGCTGGTCGCGCGCCACCTGGAAGCCAATGGCATCGCCACCGTCGTGATGGGCTGCGCCAAGGACATCGTCGAGCACGCCGCCGCGCCGCGCTTCCTGTTCTCGGATTTCCCGCTCGGCAACTCCGCGGGCAAGCCGCACGACGTGGCGTCGCAGGCGCAGACGCTCGAACTGGCGCTGCGGCTACTGGAGTCAGCGCCCGGCGCCCGCACCACGATGCAGTCGCCGCTGCGCTGGAGCGAGGACGCGACCTGGAAGCTCGACTACAACAACGTCGCGCAGATGAGCCCGGAAGAGCTGGCGAAGCGGCGCGCCGAGTTCGACAAGCAGAAAGAGATCGCGCGCGGCAACCGCGCGGCGTGAGGCTTCTGCCCTTCTCCCCTTGTGGGAGAAGGTGGCGCGAAGCGCCGGATGAGGGGTATCTCACCGCGCATTCGGTGCTCGCGGAGGCAACCCCTCACCCGTCTTCGCTTCGCGAAGCCACCCTCTCCCACAAGGGGAGAGGGAAGAAAGAAAAAGAAACGCGCGCAGGAGGAAGCTGTGACCCGACCGTTCGAAGGCGTGAAGGTTCTCGACTTCACGCAGGTGCTGGCCGGACCCTATGCCAGCTATCAGCTCGCGCTGCTCGGCGCCGACGTCATCAAGGTGGAGCGCCGCGAGGGCGAGGACATGCGGCGCACGCCGCTAAGCCGCGAATGGGCCGACCGCGGACTCGCGCCGGGCTGGCAGGCGATCAACGGCAACAAGCGCAGCCTCACCCTCGACCTCTCGAAGCCGGAAGCGATCAGGATCGTCAAGCAGCTGGCCGAGCAGGCCGACGTCGTGATGGAAAATTTTCGTCCCGGGGTGATGGACAAGCTCGGCATCGGTTACGCGGCCTTGTCGGAAATCAATCCGCGGCTGATCTACTGCGCCATCTCGGGCTTTGGCCAGACCGGCCCGGGCCGCACCGGTGCCGGCTACGACGGCAAGATGCAGGCGCTGTCGGGGATCATGTCGATAACAGGCCATCCCGAGACCGGGCCGACCCGTGCCGGCTTTGCCGTCTGCGACGTGCTGTCGGGTGCCACCGCGGCCTTCGGCGTGTCCAGCGCCCTGTTCCAGCGCACCCATACCGGCAAGGGCCAACTGGTCGACGTCTCCATGCTGGAGGCGACGCTGGCATTCCTGTCCGGGCAGGTGGCGGACTATTCCGTCGCCGGCCACCGCCAGCAGCTCTCAGGCAACCAGGCGGTAAGCCGCCGGCCGACCGCCAACCTGTTCAAGGCAGGCGACGGCTACCTGCTGCTCGCCGTCAACAGCGAGAAGCAATACATCGCGCTGATGACCGCGCTCGGCCGCGCCGATGCACTGGAAGACCCGCGCTTTGCCGACTGGTTCGCCCGCCAGGAGAATGAGCCGGCGCTCCGGGCCATCATCGAGGAGGCGCTGGCGAACAAGAGCCCGCGCGAGTGGGAGCAACTGCTGGAAGAGGCGGGCGCCCCCTGCGCCAGCATCTGGAAGGTCGAGGAAGTCATCGATCATCCCCAGATCGTGGCGCGTGGCGCCATCCAGGAGCTCGACACGCCCTATGGCCGGTTGCGCTTCGCCGGCAGCGGGTTCCAGCTCGCCCATGGCGGCGGCCGGCTCGACCGCATGGCGCCCGCGCTCAGCGCCCATACCGAGGAGGTGCTGGCCTCGCTGGGCTATGACGCCAAGGCGATCGCGGAACTGCGGTCGCGCGAAGTCGTCTAGCGGTAGCCGGGGCAGGGCGACCGTTCCTGTCCCATGTCCGGCCGGGCTGCCGCATGGCGAACCTGCGCCAATCCGCTTTGATCCTCGCGGTCGAGCGTCTAAAAGACGTCACAAATCCGAACCCGCCTCCCGAGGAAACACCATGCCTGCCTACCGCTCCCGAACCACGACCCACGGCCGCAACATGGCGGGCGCCCGCGGCCTCTGGCGCGCCACCGGCATGAAGAACGAGGATTTTGGCAAGCCGATCATTGCGGTGGTCAATTCGTTCACCCAGTTCGTGCCGGGCCATGTGCATCTGAAGGATCTCGGCCAGCTCGTCGCGCGCGAGATCGAGAAGGCCGGCGGCGTCGCCAAGGAGTTCAACACCATCGCGGTCGATGACGGCATCGCGATGGGCCATGACGGCATGCTGTACAGCCTGCCCTCGCGCGAGATCATCGCCGACAGCGTCGAATACATGGTCAACGCGCATTGCGCCGACGCCATGGTGTGCATCTCCAACTGCGACAAGATCACGCCCGGCATGCTGATGGCGACGCTGCGGCTCAACATCCCGACCGTGTTCGTCTCCGGCGGCCCGATGGAATCCGGCAAGATCAACCTCAAGGGCAAGAAGCGCGCGGTCGACCTGATCGACGCCATGGTCGCTGCCGCCGACAGCAATGTCAGCGACGCCGAGGTCGAGGTGATCGAGCGCTCCGCCTGCCCGACCTGCGGCTCGTGCTCCGGCATGTTCACCGCCAATTCGATGAACTGCCTCACCGAGGCGCTGGGGCTGGCGCTGCCGGGCAACGGCTCGGTGCTGGCAACGCACGCCGACCGCAAGGGCCTGTTCGTCGAAGCCGGTCACCTGATCGTCGATCTGGCGCGGCGCTATTATGAACAGGATGATGAAACCGCGCTGCCGCGCTCGATCGCGAGCTTCAAGGCGTTCGAGAACGCGATGACGCTCGACATCGCGATGGGCGGCTCGACCAACACCGTGCTGCATCTGCTCGCCGCCGCCTATGAAGGCAAGGTGCCGTTCACCATGCAGGACATCGACCGGCTGTCGCGCCGGGTTCCTGTGCTCTGCAAGGTGGCGCCGTCGGTCGCGGACGTGCACATGGAAGACGTGCATCGTGCCGGCGGCATCATGGCCATCCTTGGCGAACTCCACCGCGCCGGATTGCTCAATCGCGGCCTGCCGATGGTTCACTCAAAGACGCTGGAGGACGCGCTTGGCCGCTGGGACATCATGCATAGCAAGAGCGAGAGCGTCCGCAAATTCTACATGGCCGCGCCGGGCAACGTTCCGACGCAGACCGCGTTCAGTCAGGAGCGCCGGTACGACGAACTCGATACCGACCGTTCGGAGGGATGCATTCGCGATGCCGAACACGCCTATTCCAGGGACGGCGGCCTCGCCGTGCTGTCGGGCAACATCGCGCTCGACGGCTGCATCGTGAAGACTGCGGGCGTCGATGCGAGCATCCTGAAGTTCGAGGGACCGGCGCGGATCTACGAGAGCCAGGACGCTGCCGTCGAAGGCATTTTGGGTAACAAGGTCAAGGCGGGCGATGTCGTCGTGGTGCGCTATGAAGGCCCGCGCGGCGGCCCCGGCATGCAGGAAATGCTGTATCCGACCAGCTATCTGAAGTCGAAAGGCCTCGGCAAGGCCTGCGCGCTGGTCACCGACGGCCGCTTCTCCGGCGGCTCGTCCGGCCTGTCGATCGGGCATCTGTCGCCGGAAGCCGCGGAAGGCGGCCTGATCGGCCTCGTCGAGGACGGCGATCTGATCCGGATCGACATTCCGGCGCGTTCGATCAGCCTCGTGGTGGATGACGCGACGCTGGCGAAGCGCCGCGAAGCGATGCTGGCCCGTGGCGCGGATGCGTGGAAGCCGGCCGAGAAGCGCAAGCGCAACGTCACGATGGCGCTGAAGGCTTACGCCGCTCTGACCACCAGTGCCGCCCGCGGTGCGGTGCGCGTCGTTCCGGAGTAAGCGCTATTTGGCCGCAGTGCCCTGCCGCTTTTTGGCCAGCGCCGCCCGGATCGGACCGAAGGGTCCGTACATGTGTTGCTTCTGATCGAAGCCGTCGGCGTACGGCCCGTAGGGCGTGTCGACGGGTTTGGTGAGAGGGTCGGGGAAATCCTTGTCGAGGCCCGCTTTGGTCGGACGCGGCTGCGAGATCATGTAGGCCGCGACGTCCCAGGCCTGCTCGACGGTAAGCCGCGGATTCAGGTAGTCGGTCCCGTGCGGCATGTTGAAGTGCACGAAGTTCGCCGCGGTGATCAGCCGCGCCATGCCGGCGCCATTGTTGAAACTGTCCGGGCCCCACAGCGGCGGCACCATATAGCCGAGATCGCTGGTCGGCAGGCTGCGGCGGATGCCGGAGCCGTCGGTGTTGTGACAGGCGAGACAGGCCTTCGCGTAGATCGTCTTGCCGCGAACCGGATCGGCCGCCCGGTCTAGTTCAGGCATCGCGCCGGCGCCGAGTCCCGACAGCACTTTGCCGGCGGGCACCCCTGACGACAGGAACTTGATGTAGGCCACCATGGCCAGCATTTCCGGACCATCGGTCGGCAGCGCGCGGCCGTTCATGCTGCGGGTCATGCACGCGTTCACCCGGTCTTCGATGGTGATCTCGGCACCGAGACGGGCGCTGTATTGCGGAAACCGATCCATCAGCCCGAATAGAGCCAGGCCGAATTTCTTTGTGCCGGCGTCAAGGTGACAGTTGCTGCAGGCGAGATTGTTGCCGGCAAAACGCCTGGCCGGATCGGGCACCTCCGGTCCGATATGGGCGTAGGTCGCAGTGATCAGGTCGCGCCCGCGCCGCACGAGGCGGCCACGATCGTCATCCGGCAGGGCGCCGACCTCCGGCACTGTCCAGACCGGCGGGGAGATCGCCTGCGCCCGTCCCGCACCTGTCGCGGCCATTCCGACGGCCACCGCTGCCACCGCCCACAACGTCCAGGAGCAGAAGAGTCTGAAAGGGGTTGAAACCATCGGTCTCTCGGCACCAAGGCTGGATTCTGGACATGCGCCAGATCAGCGCCATTGTCGGCTGTCTGCGGTTAAGGTCGGGTTCAGCGCACGACGATCGGCGCCGGCAGCCGACCTTACCAAATCCACCGCTACGATTTGAAGCCTGTTTCGGGTCGGAGACGAAGCTACCGTCGCAGATTCCGGTTCTGCTCATTGCGGACCGGCGGAATGTACTGGGCGACAGGTTGCCCGTCACCAGTCGCGACCACGTCCCCCGAGCGCAGCGAGCCGTCCATCGCGAGATCGACTTGCGCCAGACCGGCCGGACTGCGGCCGTTGCAGGTGCAATCGGCGCGCAGCGCCTTGCGATAGGCAAAGGCGTTGGCGCTGTCGGCGTAACGCTCGCCGGTTGCGGCATAGGCGTTGTCGATAGTGGAGCCGAAGAAGATTTTGGTCGGGCTTGCCGGACAGAAGGCCTGGCACATCTGGGTCGGCGAGGCCGCGCCGCGCATCAGCGGAAAATACTTCCCGTCGCAACTGCGCACGCAGAAGGCCGGTCCGGAGCCTGCGACGGCTGGCCGCGACGGCTCTGGTTGCGAATTATTGTTGAAGATGTTGCCGAACAGCGAGGGCTGGGATTGGTGCTTCTGGCCGCCGCCGAAAAGGAAATCGAGCAGGTTTTCCGCCGAACTGACTTTCGGCGTCAGCGCCACGGGGACGGCGATGGCGGCCACACCTACGATGCGGCGCAGCATGCGCTGGAATGACAATCTGGGTCGCAATGCCTGATCCACCGGACGCAATGACCTCCTTGCAAGCACCAAGGGCACACCGGGTTCTCATTTACGGCAATCGTGGATTTGAAACGCGCTCGAAGCGAGGCAGATAGAAGGAAAGAAATGGGCGAATGGGCGCTGCAGACGCCACATTTCGGCCGCCAGGGAAACCGCCGGGACCGCGACCCTGCCAGCCTTTGCGCCCTGCACAAACCTTCGAAGTCTTGGTCCCGGCCCAGGACCGACAATCCGATGATCGCATATCAGCCGGAGACTGCGACCTCGGGCGCCACGCATCCCATCTTGCCAAGCTGCCATCCGGCGTGAAGTATGGGCCAACGCGAACGCAAGCCTTTTGGGGGGCCTGATGCAGAAGTCGCGGCGTGATATTCTAAGAATTCTCGGAAGTGTTGCAGCGCCTCTGGTCTTGCCGAGCGCTGCTTCGGCGCAGTCCTATCCCGATCGACCCATCCGTCTCATCGTGCCGTTCCCGCCGGGCGGCGCCTACGATTCGCTGGGGCGGCCCTGGGCCGAGCGGATCAAGCCGCTGCTCGGATCGATCGTCGTAGAGAACATCGGCGGCGCCGGTGCATCGCTCGGCGCGTCCGCGGTCGCCAAGGCACGGCCGGACGGATACACCATCCTGCTCGGCGGCACGCTGCCGCACGTCAACGAGGCGCTGCTGAAGGCAAGGCCGCTCTACGATCCGAACAAGGATCTCGATCCGATCATGCAGCTTGCGGTCGGCGCCCTCTGCGTCGCGGTGCACCCATCGGTGCCCGTCAAGTCGCTCGACGAACTCGTTGCGCACGTCAAAGCCAATCCCGGGAAAATATCCTACGGTCATGTCGGCGTCGGCTCGACCAATCACCTGGTCGGCGAGTTGTTCAAGTCGGTCGCGGGCATTCCGGAGCTTGCCCAGATCCCCTATCGGGGTGCCGGGCCGGTCATGACGGACCTGGTCGGCGGCCAGATTCCGATGGGTGTGGTGGGATGCACGGGGCAGAGCCTGGGACTTCACAAGTCCGGCGGACTGCGCATTCTGGCGGTCACGAGTGCGAAGCCGCTGCTTGCAGCGCCGGACCTGCCTTCCGTCGCCCAGGCCGGCTTTGGGGGCATCTCCAACGAAAGCAGCTATGGCCTGCTCGCGCCTGCCGGAACGCCAAAACCCATTATCGACAAGATCGCAAGCGCTTCGCGCGCACTGCTGTCGACACCCGAATATCAGCGGCTCATGATCGAAACGGGATTTCAAGCGACACCTGAATCCGATCCGGAAAGCTTTCGCAAGGTGCTCGCTGATGCGGTCAAATTCTGGGAGCCGCTGGTAACCAAGCTCGGCCTGAAAATCGATTGAGGACGAAAGTTCGCTGTCGGACCACGCACTCTGACCTATCCGCGTCATGCCGGGACAAGCTCGGGCATGGCGAGGAGCTACGCCAGCACCTTCACGCCGCCGAGCGCGGTGACGCGTCCGCGCTTCAGCATCACGATCTGCGTCGCCAGCTGGCGCAATTCGGCGGCGTCGTGGCTGACATAGACCATCGGAATACCCTCGTCGCGCAGCCGGACGAGATAGGGCAGGATCTCCTCCTTGCGGCCTTCGTCGAGCGAGCCGAGCGGTTCGTCGAGCAGCAGCAGGCGCGGCTTTGACAGCAGCGCGCGGCCGAGCGCGACGCGCTGACGTTCGCCGCCGGAGAGCTTTCCGGGGCGGCGGTCGAGCAGATGGCCGATGTCGAGCAGACCGGTGATGCGCGCGTGCTGCGCGGGATCCGCCGCGAGCCTGTTCATGCGCCGGCCGTAATCGAGATTCTGCCGGATGTCGAGATGCGGGAACAGCCGAGCATCCTGAAATACATAGCCGATCCGCCGCCGATGCGGCGGCACGTGGACGCCCTTCGACGTGTCATCCAGCACTTCATCGTCGAGCGCGATGAGGCCGCGGTCGGGCCGCAACAGGCCGGCGATGATGTTGATCAGCGAGGTCTTGCCGGCGCCGGACGCGCCGAACAGGCCGGTGACGCGGCCCTGGCTCTCGAAGCTGGCTTGCAGCGAGAATTCGCCGAGCTGTTTTGTGATTTCGACGCGCAGCATGGTCAGTTTCCGTGCAGGCGTTTGGTGGCGCGCCGCGCGAACCATTCGGAGGCGATCAGCGCGCCCATCGCGATCGCGATGGAGATCAGCACCAGCCGCGCCGCCGCGGTGTCGCCGTCGGGCGTCTGGATCAGCGAATAGATCGCCGACGAAATCGTCTGCGTCTCGCCGGGAATGTTTGAGACGAAGGTGATGGTGGCGCCGAACTCGCCGATCGCCTTGGCGAAGCCGAGCACCATGCCGGCCAGGATGCCGGGCAGCGCCAGCGGCAGCGTCACGGTGGCGAACACCTGCCAAGGTGCTGCGCCGAGCGTGCTCGACGCCTGTTCCAGCCGGCGGTCGATCGCCTCGATCGACAGCCTGATCGGCCGCACCAGCAGCGGAAACGACATGATGCCGCAGGCCAGCGCCGCACCGGTCCAGCGAAACGCGAACACGATGCCGAGATGGTCGGCCAGCCAAGCGCCGACCAGGCCGCGACGGCCGAAGGTCAACAGCAGCAGATAGCCGGTGACGACCGGCGGCAGCACCAGCGGCAGATGCACCGCCGCATCGAGAATCGACTTGCCCCAGAAATCATGTCGCGCCAGCAGCCACGCCAGCGCGATGCCGAACGGCGTCGCCACCAGCGTTGCGATGACGGCCACCCGCAGCGACAGCAGGATGGCCGTCCATTCTGCCGGCGATATCTCGGACATCAGGTCGTCGGGCTGGGCAGGAATTTGAAGCCGTATTTTTCCAGGATGTTCTTCGCCGCCGTGGAGCGCAGGAAGGCGAGATAGCCCTTCGCTTCCGGCTTCGCCGTCATGGTCGCCGCGACCGGATAGATTATTGCCGGATGCGAACTCGCCGGAAAGGTGCCGACGACCTTGACGCCGGGCTCGATCCTGGCGTCGGTGGAATAGACGATGCCGAGTGCCGCTTCGCCGCGCGCCACCAGCGTCAGCGCGGCGCGCACGCTTTCCGCCATCGCGAATTTCGGCTCGGCAGCCTGCCACGAACCTAGTTTTTCCAGCGCGGCCTTGGCGTATTTGCCCACGGGAACGGACTTGACGTCGCCGGTCGCGATCCTGCCGTCACCGGCCAGTTTGGCGAGATCGAAGCCAGGGCCGATGCCGACATTGTCGACCTTGGAATCCTTCGGCGCGATCAGCACGATGCTGTTGCCGAGCAAATTGACCCGGGTCGGCTCGTTGATGTTCTTTTTCCCGACCGCGTAGTCCATCCAGTCGGTGTCGGCGGAGATGAACACGTCGGCCGGCGCGCCCTGTTCGATCTGTTTCGCCAGCGCCGAACTGGCGGCGTAGCTCACCGTGACCTTGACGCCGGTTTTTGCGGTGTAGGCGGCGTCAATCTCGTCGAGCGCGTTCTTCATCGAGGCGGCGGCGAACACGGTCAGCGTCTTGTCCTGCGCTGAGGCAGGAAAATGGGTGGCAGTGAACGATACGGCAAAAGCCAGAAAGAGACCGGCGAGACGATTCATTTTGGGGCGCTCCATGCACGACTGCGCGCCGCGATTGCCGCGCGCAAGACAGGCGGTGGTTGGGTCAAAGCGACCATCGGAAGCGCCGTTCCGGTATTCCCTGGAGGACTTGCGGTCGATCGGGAATGTCGCTGACCGCAACAATAGTCAGGATAATGCCAGACGTAAAGGCGGCGGATGGCGTCGGCGGAACGTCAATGGTGATGTCGCCTGTGTCCGCGGCCACCGTAGCCGCGCAATTCGGCATACTTTGCCAGTTGCGACGGGGTCAGGATTTCCTTGGTGGACAGATGATACCTCAAATGCGTTTCGCGTAGCGTTCCCTGCGTCGCGGCCACCGCCGCGGTGGAAGCTCTCAGGCTTTCCGGCGTGACGGCGCGGGTTGCGAACAGCTTGTCCAATTCGGCTTCCTGCTCGATCAGCTTTGCGCCGAGCGGCATGGCTTCGGCCTTCATGGAATCGAACAGGCGCTGCACGCTGTTCTGTTGCTCGGCTGAAAGTTCGAGCTTGTCGGCCAGTTCGAGAACATGGATCGGGCCTGGATAACCGTTCAGTTCGGCTGCAAGCGCCAGACCCATGCCGCGGCCGGCGCCGAGGTCGGCAATCTGTTGCTCGGAAAGCGCCTTGATCGGGCGCGTCTGCATGCCAGCGTAAGGGGTTTGCGCATTCGCACTGGAAATCATGGCGACGGACGCAATCAGGACCCGGATCTTCATCGTCATTCTCCAGCAAAGTTGATTCGGCACCCTCAATGCTTCGCATCCGGCGCGTGCAGCACGGTCTTGCAGGCCGGCGGCAGCGCCGCCATCGTCATTGGCGGCCTCGGTTTTGGCGGCACCTTGGGCGGCTTGGGATGTAGCACGCGATCGCTGAACCAGTAGGCTAAATCGCTCTTGCTGCAGCCTTCGCCTTCGGTCGGCTCGGGCTGGCTCTCGCACTCGTCGGCGCCCGGCGGGCACTTCATGCGGATGTGAAAGTGATAGTCGTGGCCGTACATCGGCCGCACCTTCTGCAGCCAGCCGCGGTCGCCCTTGGCCTCTCGGCACAGCGCCTTCTTGATCGCGGCGTTGACGAAGATGCGTTGAACGCGGGCTTCCTGCGCGGCGGCGCGGATGACGGCCAGATGCTTTGGCGTCCAGGCGTGCGGGTCGATGTCTAGCCGGTCGCTGCGCACCATCATGACGGCCGACATTTCCTCGCGCTCGTTGCGCGACAATTGGCGTCCCGGCATCGGCGTCAGCCAGATGTCGGCATCGAGCCCGACCTGATGGCTGGCGTGGCCGGTGAGCATCGGTCCGCCGCGCGGTTGTGACAGGTCACCGACCAGAATGCCGTGCCAGCCGGCATCCTTGTGCGCCCTGGCCGCGAGCCGCTTGACCAGCGCGATCAGGTCCGGATGGCCCCAGTTGCGGTTGCGCGACAGCCGCATCACCTGCCAATTGTCGCCATTGATCGGCAACCCCTCTGCGCCCGCGATACAGCCATGGGCGTAGAAACCATGCACGCGCGGCGGCAGCGCCGCCGGCAGCAACTTGCGGCCGAACAGTTCCTTGGCGGCGATCTTGGGATCGTTGGGATTGGCAAGCGGCGGCAGTGGCTTCGGATGGACGGTGCCCTTGTCCTGAGCCCATGCGTCTACCGCACCGGCGGCGGCGATGACGGCGATGAGCGGGATCAGAATCAGGCGAGGGTTCATCGGATCACTCTGTTCGCGCCAAACCTAGCATGAAACCGACAGCAGGGTCCAAGCGCGGCAAGCGTGGCGCCGGCGGCTTGCGGCAGGGCGCAATGATGAAGTTTGCGTGAACAGAGTGGATGTTCGCGGGCTGCGGCTAGCGCAGAACGATATTGGCGGACTTGATCACCGCGGCCCAGCGCGCAACTTCCTCGCGCATGTATCTCGACGTCCTGTCGACCGGCCCGCCAAGGGCTATGGCCGACAGCTTCTTGAAATGATCGAGAACCTCGGGCCGGCGCAACACTTCGTTCACATCGGCGTTGATCTTTTCGACGATGTCTTTCGGCGTCTGCGGCGGCGCCACGATGCCGTACCAGGCCACTGCCTCGAAGCCCGGAAGCGTCTCGGCGATGGTCGGTACATTCGGCAGCGACGGAAGGCGGGTCGGGGAGGCGACGGCAAGCAGTTTCAGCTTGCCGGCCTGGGCCAGCGCCAGCGAAACGCCGAGATTGTCGAACATGATGTCGACGTCGCCGGCAACAAGCCCCCGCAGCGCCGGCGCCGAGCCGCGATACGGAACGTGCCGCAGCTTTACTTTCGCCATCGACTGGAACAGTTCCGACGTCAGGTGCGAGGTTGAGCCGTTGCCCTGCGTCGCGCAGATCGTCCTGTCGGAATTTCCCTTCAGGAACGCGATCAAATCGGGCACCGTCGACGCCCTGATGTTGGTCGGATTGACCATCACCGCGTTGGGCACCTGTGCCATCACGATGACAGGCTCGAACAGGGCAGGGTCGTAGCCGAGACTCGGATACAGGTTCTGATTGATCACGAGCGGCGGCGGCGGCGAGGACAGCAGCGTGTAGCCGTCGGGCGGTGAAAGATAGACCTGTTCGGCGCCGATGTTGCCGGCCGCACCGGTGCGGTTCTCGACGACGACCGGCTGTCCCCATTTGCGCGATAGCCAGTCGGCGACGATCCGCGGGATGGCGTCGGCAGTTCCTCCGGCGGCAAACGGGACGACGATCTTGACCGGACGGTCCGGATATTCGCCGGCCTTCACCGGCGCAAGACCAAGGGCGAATATTATCGTCAGCAGCGTCAGGAAGACCAGTTTGCGGCAGACGGGAAGCGGATCCGGCGCTGCGCCTTGCATTAGACTCCTCCCGCCGCCGTTTGCGCTGCACCGTCCGAAAGCCCGACGCTTGGTTTGCCGCTGGTGAGGATAGCGTGAGCCCGCAAGCTTCCGAAACGTTTTTTGCGCGAGACAATGACGCAGCAACGCACCATCCTGATCGTCGGAGGTGGAATTCGCCGGCGGTTCGCCGCGAACGCGCTGATCGCGGCGTGTCGCCGCATGATCGCATGCCGCAGTGGCTGACCGACTGCTGGCAGATGTGGCTTGGCAAGGGAAAACAATTTCTCAGCTTCCGGTTCGGTCGGGTAGGCTGATCGACTGTGTCGGCTTCGTTCCGGCGGACGCGGAGATGAAGGAATGCTGGTGGCGCTGTGGCGGCTGCCCTGAGTTGAATGAATGCGTTGCCGCTACCGCGTTAACCGGTCGGAAACCTTCTAGACCGTTGGTGACGTGGTTCGCGCACGTGCGGCGTTTCGCGCATTCCTTGTGCATCCAGGGCGGGCATCGCCTTCCGGTAACATCGGTGTGACGATTTTGCCCCGCAAAGGTGCGACTTGCATCAAAAGCGATACACGCAGAGCGTGCGTACGCGTTTGCGGTCTGCTGCGCGTGGGCCTTCGCACAAAGCCCTTTCAGCGCCGAGAGATACCATTTTTTCAGATACTTATCCCACAAGGTCGCCCGCGGTGATACGCGGGGTAAGCGTAGCGATGTCGACCAAAAAGCGAAGAACAACAGGGAAGCCCGGGCAGGCCGCAACGATCGTCCGCTTTCGCGGCCGGCCGGTGAAGTCCGTTCCCAAGCCGGTCGCCAAACTCCGCCGCTCAGCGGCTGCCGCCGGGGAGAGTTCGCGCAGACATTCCAAAATCGACGCAGCACTGGCGGAGGCACGCAAATCGCATGAACGCCTGCGGGAGGCGTTCGACATCCTGCCGCAGGGCATCGTGCTTCTCGATGCCGAAGGCCGCTATATCCTCTGGAACAAGAAATACGCCGAGATGTACAGCCGAACCTCGGACCTGTTCAAGCCGGGCGTGCGGCTGGAGGACACCATCCGTGTCGGCGTTGCGCGCGGCGATTATCCGGAGGCCATCGGCCGCGAGGAAGAATGGATCGCAGCCCGGCTCAAGAAGTTGTACCAGCCTGGCGAGCGGCATGAGCAGAAGCTGGCCGACGGCCGCGTCATCCTGATCGACGAACGCCTGACCGAGGACGGCGGCATCATCGGCCTGCGCGTGGATATCACCGAGTTGAAGCAGCGGGAAGCGTCGTTCCGGCTGCTGTTCGACAGCAACCCGGTTCCGATGATCGTGTGCGCGCTCGGCGGCGAACGCATCCTCGCGGTCAACGACGCCGCGGTCCAGCACTATGGTTACAGCCGCGACGAATTCGAGAAGCTGACGATCCGCAGCCTGCAGGCCTTCGATACCGAACTGCCGTGGACCGGCGATGACCGCGCGGTGCGTACCTGGAAGCATGTCCGCGCCGACGGCGCGCTGATCGATCTCGCGATCTATTCGCGCCAGCTCGTTTACGGCGACCAGCCAGCGGCCCTGCTGGCGCTGATGGACACCACCGAGCGCAAGCGCGCCGAGGCGCGGCTGACCTTCATGGCCCAGCATGACGGTGTAACCGGTCTGCCGAACCGCAATTTGCTGCGCCGGCGGATGGACGAGATCTTGCTGCGTACCCGCCGCAATGCGGAGAAGGTGGCGGTGCTCGTGCTCGGCCTCGACCATTTCAAGGCGGTCAACGACACGCTCGGTCATGGCATCGGCGACACGCTGTTGCGCGCCGTCGGTATGCGGCTGCGATCGATGCTGCGCGACGACGACACGCTGGCCCGGCTCAATTCCGACGAGTTTGCAGTCGTTCAGAACGGCGTGACGCGGCCCGAAGACGCGGCGTTTCTGGCGCGCCGCCTGCTGGACGCCCTCAGCGACCCCATTTTGCTCGACGAGCAATCCGTCGTGATCGGCGCCAGCGTGGGCATTGCGATATCGCCCGGCGACGGCGACGAATCCGAAAAGCTCCTGAAGAACGCCGATCTTGCGTTGTCTCGTGCCAAGAACGATGCTCGTGGCACCTTCTCGTTCTTCGAGGCCGGCATGGACGCGCGTGCGCAGGCCCGCCGCAAGACCGAGACCGAGCTGCGCGAGGCCGTGCAGAGCGACGCACTGCGACCCCACTACCAGCCGCTGGTCGATCTGGCGAGCGGCCGCATCACCGGTTTGGAGGCGCTGGTGCGATGGCCGCATCCCGATCGCGGCATGATCTCGCCGGCTGAATTCATTCCCGTTGCGGAGGAAACCGGGCTGATCACCGCCATCGGCGGCCTGATGCTGCGCCGCGCTTGCGCCGATGCGGCACAATGGCCCGACGACGTCCGCGTTGCGGTCAACCTGTCGCCGCTGCAGTTCCGCGTCGGCAATCTGCTGTCGCTGGTGATGGATACGCTGAAACAGTCGGGCCTGCCGGCAAAACGGCTGGAACTCGAGATCACCGAGACGCTGCTGCTGGAAAAGAGCAGCGAGGTGCTGGCAACGCTGCATGCGCTGCGCGCGCTCGGCGTCCGCATCTCGATGGACGATTTCGGCACCGGCTATTCCAGCCTGAGCTATCTGCGCAGCTTTCCCTTCGACAAGATCAAGATCGACCAGTCCTTCGTGCGCGACCTCGCCTCGAACCGCGACGCGCAGGCGATCGTGCGTTCGATCATCAGCCTCGGCAAAGGTCTCGGCGTCACCATCACGGCAGAGGGCGTCGAGACCGAGGCCGAGGTCGAGTGCCTGCGCCGGGAAGGCTGCCACGAGGGGCAGGGCTTCCTGTTCAGCCGCGCGCGGCCCAATTCGGAAATCGCCGGATTGTTGAAGACGCAGGGCAACTGGAGTTCGCCGACGGGCGCCGCGCTGGTGGCGTGAGTCTGGCGGCAGCGCCGTCCATTGCCAGCCCAGGGTGGCCCGCATGAGCTTGGCGGTATGCAGGGAAACCGCCCTCGGCGATCGCTCCACTCGCCCGGGCTACAGGCGCTTATTCGCCGCCTTCTTGCGCGCGTGATAGGTCAGCGCCAGCGCGATGCAATGGCGCAGTGCCGCCTCGGGCAGCTTCTCGCCGGCGTCGAACAGGATCGCCCGGTTGCCGCCGTAGCGGAGTTCCGGATAGAGCTCGCGAAACGTCTCGACCAGATCGGTCTGGCAGTGGAAATAGACCGCGTAGCCATCGGCTTGCGTCTTCAACCGGTCGATTCGAACGGTGCTGCCGCTCTTGCTCTCGGTCGTGAGATAGCTCGGTTGTCCCCATTTCAGGGTTTCTTCCAGCTTGCCGACACCCTCAGTGGTCCTGGCGGTGTCGAAGATCAGGCGCCGCAGCGCCTGCAGTCTGGATCTCAGCGGCTGCGGATAGGCCTCGAACACCGCGTCGATCGCGGTGCTGCTGCCAACTGCTGACTTCCTGGTAACGCGGGTTGCGGCTTTCTTCGCTGTCGGCTTCCTCATCGGTCTTTCCGTGCGCACCAACTGTACGCACGACGTTAGCACAGACCGATGCAAGCGCGCGACTACGCGGCGTCGCGCAGCCCGGCCAGGAACGTATCGACACGCTCATGCAGTGCATCGGCCTGCCGGCCGAGCTGGCTGGAGGCGGCCGCGACGCTGTCCGCCAGCGTGCGCGACTGGTTGGCTGAATCGCTGGCGCCAGCCACGTTCACCGAGACTTCGCCGGTGCCGGTCGCCGCCTGCTGGACGCTGCGGGCGATTTCGCGTGTTGCCGAATCCTGCTCTTCGACGGCGGCAGCGATCGTGGTGGCGATGCCGCTGATCTCGCGGATGGTGTTGCTGATGTCGCCGATCGCCGTCACGCAGTCGCCGGTCGCGGCCTGAATCGCCGCGACCTGTCCGGCGATTTCCTCCGTGGCCTTGGCGGTCTGGTTGGCGAGTTCCTTGACTTCGGCTGCGACCACTGCAAAGCCGCGGCCGGCCTCGCCGGCGCGCGCGGCCTCGATGGTCGCGTTGAGCGCCAGCAGATTGGTCTGGCTGGCGATCGCCCCGATCAGGCGAAGCACGTCGCCGATCTTTTCGGCCGCCGACGCCAGGCTGCTCACCATCTCGGTGGTCTGTCCGGCCTTGACCACGGCGTTGTCGGCGACCTGGCTGGAATGTGTCACCTGACGGCCGATCTCGGACACCGAGGATGCCAGTTGTTCGGTCGCGGCGGCGACCGCGTTGACGCTGCCGGATGCCGCGTCGGAGGCGGCGGCAGCGGCGGCGGCCCGCTGCGAGGTGCCGTTCACGCTGGTTGCGATCTCGCCGGCCACGCGCTGCATGTCCGCCGTTGCCTTGGCGACCGAAGCGACGACGCTCTTGACGTCCGCCTCGAAGCGGTCGGCCATCTGGCGCTGCAGGGCCTTCTTCTCGAGCTCGGTCTGGTGTTTGGACGCCTCCTGCGCCTCGCGCATGCTGCGCGCCTCGATCATGCTGCGGCGGAACGTTTCGACCGCGCTCGCCATCGTGCCGAGCTCGTCGCGGCGCTCGCTGCCGGGAATCGTGACGTCGATTTCGCCGCCGGAGAGGCGGTTCATCACTGCGGTGATCGCGGCCAATGGGCGCGACAGCCCGCGACCGAGCAGCAGCGCCAGCAGGACCGCGCCGATCAGGATAGCGACCGTGCCGAGGATCAGGCTGCGCTGTGAACTCGCCGCCGCGGCCTCGTACTCGGTCGTATCCTTGATGATTTCGAGAATGCCGACCGGCTGGCCGGCGTAATTCTTGATTTGTCCGATATAGATCGCGGCGGGACGGCCCCCGAGCGTCGCATCGCGGCGCAACGGCTGGCCGTCGAACACGCTCTTGAGTTCATCTTTCGTGGTGACCACGCCGTCGCCGAAGGTTGAGGAGAGCCGCTTGAAATCCTTGCCGTCATACGAATAGACCGCGAGGTCGATGCCGAAACGCTTCTTGGCGCGATCGACGAATTCCTTGCCGAATGCGGCGCCGACGTCGACATTGGTCAGGGTCTTGCCGTCGCGCACGATCGGCGTCATGCCGAAGATCGAGAGCGCCTCGCGGCCGGGCTCGACGCCGACGATGGGCTTGCCGGTCTTGATCGCTTCCACCACGGTGGTTCGCCGCGCCGAGGCATCGTCATCGAATACCTTCGGTGCATGGACACGGTAGATCCCGATCGCGGGCGCCCGCCAAAACGTGATCAACGGGATGCCCTGCGCCTTCAACGACGCCAGGCTTGCGCCGAGCAGCTTGCCCAATCCATCGCGGTCATTGTTCGCAACGGCCTCGGCGACCGGCGGCATTCCTGCGATCAGCGAAGACACTGCCAGTGCGGCGCGACCTTCATAGTCGATGGCTGCGATCACGCTCTCATATTGCAGCTTGAGCTGCTGATCGAGGGCCAGTTGCGTGAGCGAGCGCTGCTGGATGATGGAAAAGGTTCCAAGAATGCCGCAGGCGACGGCCACCGTCAGCGAAATGGCGAGGATCAGGCGAACGGCGATCGAGCGAATCTTGAACATGGGACGTACGGAAGCTCCAACGGAAGGGCTCCCTTACACATTTCACGAATTGCTTAACTATACGGGGACGCGACGGCCCGTAGTACTACGGACGCGGAAGCGTCACCGCGCGGTCGGCGCGCCTTCGAGATCGCCCGACAGGATCGCCTTGCCGACATCCTCGTAATGCGAGTCGCGACCCTGGATCTGCTGGGCGATGGCGTGCATGTCGCGAAAGCGGCGTTCGAACGGGTTGGCGTTGAACACCGCCGTGGCGCCCGCCATGTGGTACGCCGTGTCGACCACCGCGGCCGATTGATGGATGCTCCAGGTCGCGGCGATGCGCAGCGCGATGCGATGCGCCTCCGTGAGCGTGCCGTCGCGCACCAGATCGCGCCAGACGTCTGCTGCGGTGGCATAGAGATAGGCGCGGGTGGCGCGCCATTGCGCCTCCATGCGGCCGACGACGCCCTGCACGGCGTTGTTGTCCCGCATTGCCTGCTGCGCCTGCGGCGTCTTGCCGCGCGCCAGACCGATCGCGGCATCGAGCGTCGCGCGCGCGACGCCGACCGACGTTGCCGCAAAGCCCATGCTGAACACCATGTTGGTGGAGAGCTTGTACAGCGGTCCGTTCTCGCGGCGGGCTTCCGGCTCGTCGCGCAGCGCGGCGAACTTTTCGGGAATGAACAGGTTTTCCACCGAGTAGGAATCGGTGCCGGTACCGCGCAGCCCGATCACGTCCCAGACGTCGTACATGGTGGCGCTCGATACCGGGAACAGGATGGTGCGGATCTCCGGCGAGCCGTCCGCCTTGCGCCGCGGCGTGCCGTCGGCTTCGAGGACGCCGACATGCGCGCCAAGCCAGCTCGCTTGCCGCGAGCCTGACGCAAACTCCCAGCGTGCGCTCGCCTTGTAGCCGCCGGGCACCGCCTGCACCTGGTGCTTGATCGCACCCCAGGCCAGGATGCCCGGCGCGGTGTTGAAGATTTCGCCGGCGGCATCGGGATCGAGATAGGCCGCGGTCATGGCGCAGACGCTGCACTGGCCGAGGCACCAGGCGGTCGAGGCGTCCGCCTTGGCGACCTCCTCCTGCATCTGCATGAAGACTTCCAGCGGCGCCTCGGCGCCGCCAAGACTCTTCGGCAGCAGCGTGCGGTACATCCCGTTGTCGATCAGCGCCTGCGTCACTGCAGGCGTCAGCCTCCGCGTCCGCTCGATCTCGTCGGCTTCGCGGGCGATCAGCGGCGCCAGCGCGCGGGCACGCTCGACGAGGTCAAGGCCGGGATGCTTGGTCATGCGTTCCTCGTGTTCTTGTTTTCCTTGAGCTTGAGCGCAATGGTGGCCCATCCTCCGCCCTCGATCAAGGCGGCGGACTGCTCACGCCGCCGCCCGCCCCAGATCGAGCGAGGGCCGTCGCGTCGACGGGAAACTGAGCGCCACGGCGACGGCGGCGAGACCGATGGCGAAGGAACCGACATAGAGCCACTGGTAGGTATTGAACGTGTCGAAGACCCAGCCGCCGGCAAGCGGGCCGAGCGCCATGCCGAGGCTGGCGAAGGCGGAGACCGCACCGAACATGCTGCCCATGATGCGCACGCCAAAGTATTCGCGCACCAGCACGGCGTAGAGCGGCATCACGCCGCCATAGGCGAGACCGAATACCACCGCCAGCGCATAGAATTCGCCGAGATGGCCGACCGCGAGATAGGTCGCGATCGACATCGCCTGCACGAACAGTCCGCCGACCAGCACGTGCCTCGCGCCAAGGCGATCGGCCAACACGCCGAGCAGCAGCCGGCCGCCGAGGCCGGAGAAGCCGGCGAGGCTATAGACGGTGACGGCGGTGAGCGGCGCGATGCCGCAGATCATGGCGTAGCTCACCATGTGGAAGATCGGTCCGGAATGCGCCGCGCAGCAGGCGAAATGCGCCAGCGCCAGCGTGATGAATTGCGGGGTTCTCAGCGCCTGCGCGACGGTCCATTCTCGCTCGGGCGCGCCGGTTCCATCCGCGGCCTCCGCGCTTGACGGCGCGGGCGGGCGGCGCACCAGGAGCGAGGCGGGTATCAGCAGCGCCAGCGCGACCACGCCGATGACGAGCATTGCCGTGCGCCAGTCATAGGCCGTGATCAGCCAGCTCGCGAACGGCGCCACCGTGAGCGGCGAGACCCCCATGCCGGCCGACACCAGCGCGACCGCGAGGCTGCGGTGATGCTCGATCCAGGCGCTCGCCGCCGCCACCATCGGCGCGTAAAAACTGCCGGCGGCAATGCCGATCAGCACACCGAAAAAGAACTGGAACTGCCACAGGCTGGTGGCCTGGCTCGCCCCGATCAGGCCGGCGCCGAGCAGCAGCGTGCCGGACAATACCACGATACGGGTGCCATACCGGTCCGACATGGCGCCCCAGAAGAACGCCGCCAGCCCCATCGCCAGAAAGTCGATCGTGGCCGCCGCCGACACGCCGCTGCGCGACCAGCCCATGGCTTCCGAAATCGGCTGCAGGAATACCGCCAACGACAGCATCGAGCCGAACCCAACGCAGGTCATCAGCGCGCCGACGGCGACGACGACCCAGCCATAGGACGATCCGGAGGACACTCGCATGCGTTTCCCCTGCTCTTTTTGTGTTTATGTTCGATCAGAGCGATGGTGGCCTATTCGGCGAGATTGAGCAAGAAGCGTAGGGTGGGCAGAGCGCAGCGTGCCCACCATCCATCACCGAACTGGCCGCAAGATGGTGGGCACGCTGCGCTCTGCCCACCCTACAAATCTGCTAAGACACGTTCGCCGCCGTCATTCCAGGGCGCGCGAAGCGCGAGCCCGGAATCCATCTCTCCGAGCATTCGTGTGGCGCCATGGATTCCGGGCCCACGCCTTCGGCGTGTCCCGGAATGACAATGTGCCCTCAGCTGTCCACCTTCAGCGCCGCGATGAACGCTTCCTGCGGGATGTCGACCTTGCCGAACTGCCGCATCTTCTTCTTGCCTTCCTTCTGCTTCTCCAGAAGTTTGCGTTTGCGCGTGATGTCGCCGCCGTAGCACTTCGCCGTGACGTCCTTGCGCAGCGCGCGGACGGTTTCGCGGGCGATCACCTTGCCGCCGATCGCTGCTTGAATGGGGATCTGGAACATGTGCGGCGGGATCAGTTCCTTCATCTTCTCGACCATGGCGCGGCCGCGGCCTTCGGCGCGGGTCCGGTGCACCAGCATCGACAGTGCGTCGACCGGCTCGCCGTTGACGAGGATCTGCATCTTGACGAGGTCGGCGACCTTGTAGTCGGTCAGGTGGTAGTCGAACGAGGCGTAGCCCTTGGAGACCGATTTCAGGCGGTCGTAGAAATCGAACACGACTTCGTTGAGCGGCAAATCGTATTTCACCATCGCGCGGGAGCCGACGTAAGTGAGCTCCTTCTGCGAGCCGCGGCGGTCCTGGCACAGTTTCAGCACGCTGCCGAGATATTCGTCGGGGGTGAGGATCGTCGCCTCGATCCACGGCTCCTCGATGTCGGCGATCTTGACGACGTCAGGCATGTCCACGGGATTGTGGATCTCGATCTCCTGGCCGTCGGTCAGGTGCATCTTGTAGATCACGCTCGGTGCGGTCGCGATCAGGTTGAGGTCGAACTCGCGCGACAACCGCTCCTGAATGATCTCCAGATGCAGCAGCCCGAGGAAGCCGCAGCGGAAGCCGAAGCCGAGCGCGGCCGAGGTCTCCATCTCGAAAGAGAAGCTGGCGTCGTTGAGGCGCAGCTTGCCCATTGCCGCGCGCAGGGTTTCGAAGTCGTCGGCGTCGACCGGGAACAGGCCGCAGAACACTACCGGGATCGCCGGCTTGAAGCCCGGCAGCATCTCCTGGATAGGTTTCTTGTCGTCGGTGATGGTGTCGCCGACGCGCGTATCGGCGACTTCCTTGATCGCCGCGGTGATGAAGCCGATCTCGCCGGGGCCGAGTTCGTCGACCTGCTGCATCTTCGGCGTGAAGAAGCCGACGCGCTCGACGTCATAGGCCGCGTTGGTGCCCATCATGCGGATGCGCTGGCCCTTCTTCATGGTGCCGTCGACGATTCGCACCAGCACGACGACGCCGAGATAGACGTCGTACCAGCTGTCCACCAAAAGCGCCTTCAGCGTCGCGTCGCGATCGCCCTTCGGCGGCGGCAGGCGGGTGACGATGGCCTCCAGCACGTCCGGCACGCCGAGGCCGGTCTTGGCCGAGATCATCACGGCGTCCGATGCGTCGATGCCGATCACGTCCTCGATCTGCTGCTTGACCTTGTCGGGCTCGGCCGCGGGCAGATCGACCTTGTTCAGGACCGGCACGATCTCGTGGTTGTTGTCGAGTGCCTGGTAGACGTTGGCGAGCGTCTGCGCCTCGACGCCCTGGCTTGCGTCGACCACCAGGAGCGAGCCCTCGCAGGCCGCCAGCGACCGCGAGACTTCATAGGCGAAGTCGACATGGCCGGGCGTGTCCATCAGGTTGAAGATGTAGTCCTTGCCGTCCTTGGCGCGGTAGTTGAGCCGCACCGTCTGCGCCTTGATGGTGATGCCGCGCTCGCGCTCGATGTCCATCGAATCGAGCACCTGCTCCTTGCCCGCCATTTCGCGGTCCGACAGGCCCCCCGTCATCTGGATCAGGCGGTCGGCCAGCGTCGATTTGCCATGGTCGATATGGGCGACGATGGAGAAGTTGCGGATGTTGGAAATGGGGACGGTTGTCATGGGGCGCGGGATAGCATTCACCTCTCCGTGCGGCAACCATATTGCTGTATTTCAAGGGAGGTGAGGGCGGATAGCCGGCACTTTTCCGTCATCTGCGGCGATCGATTTCCATGTATCGTTCTGTTAGGACTTGGCACCACCCGCGAACCCGGAACCGACACATGCGCTGGACCATTCTTGCCGCCGGATTGCTCGCGGTGTTTTTCGTCTCTCCGGCGGTGGCCGAAAAGCGTGTCGCGCTGGTCGTGGGCAACTCGGCCTATCAGCATGTGTCGCGGCTGCAAAATCCGAAAAACGACGCGGACCTGGTGGCCGAAACGCTCAAGCGGCTGGGTTTTGCCCTGGTCGGCGGACAGGCCCAGGTCGACCTGGACAAGGCAGGCTTCGACAGCGTCGTCCAGCGCTTCGGCAGCCAGATGATGGGTGCGGACGTGGCGCTGTTCTACTACGCCGGTCACGGCATTCAGGTCCGCGGCGCGAACTATCTCGTTCCGGTCTCGGCGAATCCGACGCGCGAGGCCGACGTCGATTTCCAGATGGTCGATGCCAATCTGGTGCTTCGCCAGATGGAGGGCGCGGGAACGCGGCTTAATATCGTCATCCTCGACGCCTGCAGGAACAACCCGTTCGGCGGACGCGGGCTTCGCTCCGGCGACGGCGGCCTCGCGCAAATCCGCGCACCCGAAGGCACGCTGCTTTCCTACGCGACGCAGCCGGGCAACGTCGCGCTGGACGGCGACGACGGGCACAGCCCCTACACGCGGGCGCTGGTCGAGACCATGCAAAAGCCGGGGCTCGATGTGCTGCAAACCTTCAATCAGGTTGGCCTCGCCGTCAAACGCGCCACCGGCAGCGCCCAGCAGCCCTGGGTATCGACGTCGCCGATCGATGGCGTGTTCTACTTTTCGGGCACCGCGGCCGGGCAGGTCGCCTCGGCCGACGCGCAGGCGACGGTGTTGCCGCCGGCATCAAGCGCGCCGCCGCCCGCACCGCCGGCGAAGCGGGTACCGGATTTCATCTTCCATGACTCGGACAGCCGCCTGCTCTCCGAGACCGATCTCAGCAAGCTCAGCAAGGAGGATCTGCGGATCGCCCGCAATGAGATCTTTGCGCGGCGCGGCCGCTATTTCAATTCGCCCGACTTGACGGCGCGGTTCAGCAAGTTTGCCTGGTACGCGCCGCGCACCTGGGATCCCGACCTGAACGCGGTCGAGCGCGCGAACGTCGCGCTGATCGACCGGTTCGAGTCCGGTGCGTCCGGCGCGGCGAGCGGCTTCATTTTCCCCGATCCCGACCGCCGGCTGCTGACGCCAAGGGATCTGCAGCGATTGTCCAAGGAGGATCTTCGGATCGCGCGCAACGAGATCTTTGCCCGCAGGGGGCGCTACTTCGATTCTGCCGACCTCCGCGCGCGCTTCGAGCGGTTTTCCTGGTACGCGCCAAATACATGGAATCCGAAGCTCAACGCCATCGAACAGGCGAACGTCGCCCTGATCGATCAGGCCGGGAAGCGCTAGATGGCCAGATGGAGGGCTGCTTGCGCCCTTGCCGCCGTGCTGCTCACGACCGCGCCAGCCCGCAGCGAGAGCAACGCCGAGTTGCTGGATCGGCTCGTGCGCGCCTATCCCGATGCATTGTCAGGGCACGACGGCAAGAGCATTACCTGGCGCGACGGCACGATCATGCTCGCGGACGACGGTGTCGCTGACAAGTCTTTCGAGCGATTGTTGCGCAATGCCTCCATTCTCGATCAGATGCGGCTGGCCTATCCCGTGGGTGCGTCGGCGCCACCCGTCGAAAATGTCGATCCCGGGCGCTTCCGGAACGAGGCGTTCTTCAAGAAGATGTACGGCGACTGCAACAAGGACGAGGTTAGACGGAATCTGACGACGATTGTCTGGTTGCCCCGGTCATGGGGAAAGCCGGTTCAGGTGACGCGGATCAACGGCATCCGAGCGTCTCAAGCAAGTGTCCGCGGAGATCGATGCGCTGGATCCGGCGGTGCGCGCAGCCGCGTTTCCCATCGCCGGCGTTCTGTCATGCCGTCCTGTCGCCGACACCGGCAAAATGAGCATGCATGGCTATGCCGCCGCCATCGACCTGAATCTGAAATATTCCGACTATTGGCTGTGGGCTGGAAAAGGCAAAGCCATTCCCTACAAGAACCGTATGCCGCAACAGATCGTCGACATCTTCGAGCGCCACGGATTCATCTGGGGCGGGAAATGGTATCACTACGACACCATGCATTTCGAGTATCGTCCGGAACTTTTCGGTAGAGAAACCCGGCGCTAACGTATCATCCGTTTTCCGAAAGATCATGATCTAGCATCTTGTTGACGTCGAGCCGATTCCACTCGCGCCCAAAACGCGCTACGCACGTAGCCATGTCGAGCACCTCCGTTTCACCCGCCACCGCGCGTCATCAGCGCATTCCGTCCGCCCGTCGGCTGGCGGCGTGGCTGGCCGCGATTGCCTGCGATCCCAAGGCCAGCCTGTCGCTGGTGGTGGGCTTCGCGGCGCTTCACGCCGCGCTGTGGACGCTGGTTCTGATCAACCTGAAGACCGGGCAGGACGTCCACATGGACGTCGCCGAAGCCTATGCCTGGGGCCAGAAATTCCTGCTCGGCTATGGCAAGCATCCGCCCTTGTCCGGATGGGTCGCCGGCGTCTGGTTCAGGCTGTTTCCGGTCACGGATTGGGCGAGCTACGCGCTGGCAATGGCGACGCTGGGCTGCGCCCTGGTGATCTGCTGGCAGCTTGCGTTGCGCGTGGTCGATCGCCGCCGCGCCTTTTTCGTCGTGGTGATGCTGGCGCTCTATCCGATCTTCAACTTCAAGGGTTTCAAGTAATCCGGACCTGTTGCAACTCGTCACGCTGCCGCTGGTCGTGCTGGCCTATCTCGATGCGTTCGAAAAGCGCACGATCAGGTCCGGCGTCTGGCTGGGACTGGCCGGCGCGCTGGCATTGATGACCAAATACTGGGCGCTGACCATGATCGGCGCCGTCGGCCTTGCCGCGCTGGTCCATCCCGACCGGCTGCGCTTTCTGCGCTCACCGGCGCCGTGGGCCGCGATCGCGACGATGGTGGTGGCGGTGCTGCCGCATCTGATGTGGCTGAAGCAGGTGGACTTCGTCCCGCTCACCTACGCCGGCGATACCTATTCGCTGTCCGATCCCAAGATGATCGGCGATCTCGCGCTTGGCTATGTCAAACATAATCTGGCGCTGCTGGCGCTGCCGCTGCTGCTCGGTGCGTTCGCACTGTTGTGGCGGCCATTCCGCTGGACGCCGTTACCGTTCCTCGCGCGCGGCGCCAATTCAGCCGTCAACATGTCCCAGGCGCTCAACGTCTGGATCATCCAGGCGATGGTGGCGATCGGACCGCCGCTCGGCGCGGTGCTGTTTCACGTCTACATCAAGACCGACTGGGGCATTCCGCTGTTCTTCCTGACGCCGCTCGCGCTGATCGCGATTCCCTGGGTGCGGGTCCGCAAGACCGCGCTGGCGAGCCTGGCCGCGATCTGGCTGGTGATCTCGCTCGTCGTGCTCATGGCGTCGCCCAGGATCGTCGCTTATGAACTCGGCGAGAAGCGTACCGCGGGCGCCACCTACCGGGCGCGTTCCGAACTGGCGCGCGAACTGACGCAGGTCTGGCGCCTGCGGTTCAATTCGCGCTGGCCGGTGGTCGCCGCCTATACCGATACCGGCCAGCCCGTCACCTTCTACAGCCCCGATCATCCGGCGCCGCTGACCCCTGACGAGCCGTGGTCGTCCGGCCTGACCTCGCTGGAGGAGGCGAAGCAATCGGGCTTCATCGGCATCTGCGAGACCGGCGACTGGAAGCTGGAGAAATGCGAGGCCTGGATGAAAACGCACGCGGCCAATGCCGACCGCATGGTGATGACCACGCGGCGGTTCTTCCTCGGTCACCCCGGCCCCGCGACGGCCTGGAACATTTTCATTGTGCCGCCGGCCAAATAGAACAATCAGAAAGCCAAAGGGGGAGAAGACGATGGACATGGACCTGGACCTGACGGGCAAGACAGCGCTGGTCACCGGTTCGACGCGCGGCATCGGGCAGGCGACTGCGATCGGGCTGGCGCAGATGGGCGCGGAGGTGATCGTCAACGGACGCGGCACGGCGGCGGTCGGAGAGGCCGTTGCCAAAGTCCAGAAAGCTGCGCCGTCGGCCAAGGTGCACGGCGCGGTGTTCGATCTCGGCGATGCGGCGGGTTGTGCCGCGCTGATCAAGCAATTTCCCGACGCCGACATCCTCGTCAACAATCTCGGCATCTACGAGCCGAAGGGCTTTTTCGATATCGAGGATGCCGACTGGACGAAAATGTTCGAGGTCAACGTGATGAGCGGGGTGCGGCTGACGCGGCACTATCTGAAGCGGATGCTGGATACCAAGGACTGGGGCCGCGTCGTGTTCGTCTCCAGCGAATCCGGGGTCTACATCCCGAAGGAGATGGTGCATTACGGCTTCTCCAAGTCGGCGCAGCTCGTCATCGCGCGCGGCGCGGCGGAGACGACGAAAGGCACCAACGTGACGGTGAATTCGGTGATGCCCGGCCCGACCTGGGTCGAGATGGCGCCGGTCCGTCTTGCCGCGCGCGCAGAGGCCGCCGGCACCACCCTGGACGATCTGGTCCAGCGTACCTTCACCGAACGACGCCCCGCGTCGCTGCTGCAGCGCTACGCCCGGCCGGAAGAGGTCGCCAACCTGATCTGCTACGTCTGCTCAAAGGCCTCGAGCGCGACCAACGGCGCCGCGCTCCGGGTCGACGGCGGCATCGTCACCAACCCGTTTTGAGCTGTCAGACTAACGGTCCGTCGCTTCTGTAGATGGGGTAACGGGCCGGCCGCCTGCTCGCTCCGGCGCAATTTGGAAGCGCGCTTCGCGGGCGGCCGGCCCGTTACACCAACTACAATTCCTGCTCACGCTCCAAGGATGGGTTGAGCCGCTTGGCGTAACCCATCGTCTTTCCACGCAGGAATTGATGGGTTTCGCGAACAGCTCAACCCCATCCTATGCGTTCTCGCAAGATCGAGAGACGCGCCGCCGCGTTCTCACACGCCTTCTTCGTTGAACTTGTCGGCGACCAGCGCCGCGATGGCATCGACCGCCTGCTGCGCTTCGGGACCGATCGCAGACACCGTCACCGTGGTTCCCGGTCCCGCCGCCAGCATCATAAGGCCCATGATCGAGGTGCCGCCGACGGTCTCGCCGCCGCGCGTCACCCAGACCTCGGCGTTGAATTTTTCGACCAGCTGGACGAACTTCGCCGAAGCCCGCGCATGCAGGCCGCGCTTGTTGATGATCAGAAGCTCTCGCGAAATGGCGCCTGACGGCATGCACTGCCCGACTTCCTTTTCGGGCGCGGCGTCGTCGCTCATTTTCCGGCAAGGACGCGGCTGGCGATGGTCACGTATTTGCGACCGGCTTCCTGCGCCATGGCGATGGCATCGGGAAGCGAACGCTCTTCGCGCACCTTGGCAAGCTTGACCAGCATGGGAAGATTGATGCCTGCGAGCACTTCCACCTTGGGACGGCTCATGCAGGAGATCGCAAGGTTGGAGGGAGTGCCGCCGAACATGTCGGTGAGAATGGCGACACCATCGCCGCTGTCAACGCGATTCACCGCTTCGATAATGTCGCTTCGGCAGAGATCGGAGTCGTCTTCGGCTCCAATCGTGATCGCCTCAATTTGTTTTTGCGGACCCATCACATGCTCAAGCGCTGCCTTGAACTCGTCGGCAAGCCGCCCATGGGTCACAAGCACCAGACCAATCATCGGAAACTCCTCGCGGGTGCTTTTTTGGTGCACCGCACGAACGCGCCACTTTGACCATCCAGAGGCCCCGCGCAAGAGGGCAACTCGGCTATTGTTCCAGTACTTGGCGGTAAACAGTGAGGCCTGTGCCGGTTTAATCAGTGGCGATATTGGGGCTTATATGGTTACCAAATTCCTTCCGGCAATCATCCGAAGGATGGACGAAGTCCGAACCCGCAGTTGTCGTCAATGCGGCTGCAATCAGCGGGAGGGGCTCATAACCGACTCCAACAGGAATTCGCGGTAATAAAACACCGTTTAGCCTGATAGAGAGTGCTTCCGGCGGCGGTAGCCGCTCGGAATCGCCGGCCGCGAGATCGGCGACCAGACCGACGACGGCTTCCTCAACAAAGCCGCAATGCCTGATGCCAAGGCCTCGAACCTCGATCAGGCCGGCCAATTTCTCCACCGGGCGAACCACCAATTGTCCGGCGACTGTGTCGAGATGGACACGGTCATCGCCCACCAAAATGCTCGGCGGAAGCAGTCCGGTGCGGCCCGCGAGAATCAGATCGAAGGCCAGCCGCGACTTGCCGGAACCCGACGGCCCGCGGATCAGCACGGCGCGATCTCCCACCCGCACGGCGGAAGCATGCACGCTCGCGCCCTGCGTCATCATGGCGCGGGAAGCCGAACCACGAAGCGCGCGCCGAGTACCGCGGGCTTGCCTCCGCCGTCGGCCGGGCCGTGGCGGTTCTCGGCCCAGATCCGCCCATTATGGGCTTCGATGATCTGCTTGGAAATCGACAGGCCGAGGCCCGAGTTCTGGCCAAAGCCCTGGTGCGGCCGGTCGGTGTAGAAGCGCTCGAAGATGCGTTCCAGGGCGTCCTCGCCGATCCCGGGCCCGTCGTCGTCGACGACGATCTCGATTTCCGAGCGGACGCGGCGGCAGGTGACGCGCACCTTGCCGCCGGGCGTCGAAAACGATTGCGCGTTGGACAGCAAATTGGAGATCACCTGCCCGAGACGGGAATCATGGCCCGGCACCGAGAAGGTGTCGGCGGCGCCGCGTCCCTCGAAGCGCACCTCGACTGCGACGTCGTGGCCGAGGCGGGTTTCGTTGGCGACCGAGGTCAGCGTCGTCAGGAGCCGCCGCAGATCGACCGGCGCCATGTCCTGGCGCTGCAATTCGGCATCGAGCCGGCTGGCGTCGGAAATGTCCGAGATCAGCCGGTCCAGCCGCTTGACGTCGTGCTCGATCACCTCGAGCAGCCGCGCGCGGCTGGTGTCGTTGCGCGCCAGCGGCAGCGTCTCCACCGCCGACCGCAGCGAGGTCAGCGGGTTCTTCAGTTCGTGGGCGACGTCGGCGGCGAACATCTCGATCGCCTCGATCCGGCTGTAGAGCGCGTTGGTCATGTCGCGCAGCGCGCCGGAGAGATGGCCGATCTCGTCGCGGCGGCGGGTGAAGTCGGGAATTTCGACGCGGGTCTGGATGCGGCGGCGGACGCGCTCGGCGCCGTCGGCGAGCCGCCGCACCGGGCCCGCGATCGTGCTCGCCAGCAGCAGCGACAGCACGATCATGACAGCGGAGGCGACGCCGCCGACTTTCAGGATTGCGAGGCGCTCTGCAGTCACCATCTGGTCGATGTCGTCGCCCTGTGTCGACAGCATCAGCCCGCCATGCACGGCGCGGAAGCGCTGCACCGGCACCGCCACGGAGACGATCACCTCGCCGCGGTCGTTGACGCGCACCATGCTGCTTTTGACGCCGTCGAGCGCCTGGACGATTTCCTGGTAGCCCTTGCCGTTCTCCGGTCCGAGTTCGCGATACAGCGGCAGGTCGCCGCGGTTGAGCCAGGTGCGGATCGAGATGGTGGCGCGCTCGATGATTCCGGGCTTTTCCGTCGAGGGCGGCGGGAGTTCGAAACGCAGCACGTCGCCGCGGCCGTAGAGGCTGCGGCTGTCGAGGATCATGCCGCCGTCGCCGCCATAGATGCGGGCGCGCGTTTTGGTCGGCGAGATCAGCCGCCGCAGCACCGGCGCGACGCGTTCCGGATTGATCGGGAAATCAAGGCCGGAGGATTCGTCCGGCGCGCCGTAGCTCTCGCCGGGTTTGAGGTCGAGCAGGCGGTCCGGATCGATGGTGATGGTGTTGGTTTCGACGGTAGCGGAAGCGGCGATCGCGCCGGCGATGATCTCGGCCTGCACCAGCAGGCTCTGCGCGCGGGCGTCGATCAGGCCGGCGCGGAACTGCGACAGATAGAGAATGCTCGCCACCAGCGCGACGAGGCCGGCCAGGTTGAGCGAAACGATGCGGCGCGTGAGGCTGGAGAACGACAGCGCGAAGAAGAATTGACCGGCCCGCCGCACCCAGCCGAGCGGCCGCCTCCAACCCGTTTCGCCCGCATTATCCTCGGCAACGCGATCCTGTTCGGGAAGCTCCGAAGCATCCTCGCGGGTCAGGTGGGAATCGGGCTGCGTTCGATCTAGCAATGGCCGAGCTACCGGTTGTGATGCGCCGTTTTCGTAACTCTACGCACTCTATGCCGCTCAGGCGGATGTGTCAGTCGGCACGTCCGCCCGCAACACGCAGATCAGGCTTCCTTGAAACGATAGCCGACGCCGTACAGCGTCTCGATCATTTCGAAATCGTCGTCCACCACCTTGAACTTCTTGCGCAGCCGCTTGATGTGGCTGTCGATGGTGCGGTCGTCGACA
>CAZSRR010000001.1:214174-344734 GCA_964609175.1 uncultured Bradyrhizobium sp. | reverse complement strand
CTTGACCCAGGGATCGATGGCCAAGGCGCTGCTCATGGCGGCAGTGGGAGTCCTGGTCGGCTTGATCGGCCTCGACCAGATCAACGCCATGCCGCGTCTCACCTTCGACCGGTTGGAGCTGGTCGACGGGATCGGCCTGGTGCCGGTCGTGATGGGCTTGTTCGGCGTGGCCGAGATTCTGGCCAACATCGAGCAGCAGATCCGACGCGACATCGTGCAGTCGCGCATCGGCAGTCTGTGGCCTTCGCGCGCCGACCTGAAGGCGAGCGCCGGCCCCATCGGCCGCGGCACCCTCTTGGGCTTCCTGTTGGGCGTGCTGCCGGGCGGCGGCGCGGTCATCTCCTCGTTCGCCTCCTATGCCATCGAGAAGAAGCTGTCGGGCACGCCGGAGCGCTTCGGCAAGGGCGCGATCGAGGGCGTGGCCGGCCCCGAGGCCGCCAACAACGCCGCGGCCGGCGGCGCCTTCATTCCGCTGATGACGCTCGGCATTCCGCCGAACGTGGTGATGGCGCTGCTGCTCGGCGCCTTCGTGATTCACGGGCTGCAGCCCGGCCCGCTGATGATCACGCAAAACCCCGGCCTGTTCTGGGGCATCGTCGCCAGCATGTATATCGGCAATTTGATGCTGCTGGTGCTGAACCTGCCGATGATCGGGATGTGGGTGCAGCTCTTGAAACTGCCCTACAACATCCTGTTTCCGCTGATCATCCTGTTCACCATCATCGGCGTCTATTGCTCCAGCAATAACGTGTTCGACGTCTATGTGATGATCGCGTTCGGCGTGATTGGCTATTTCATGCGCAAGCTCGGCTATGAGCCCGCGCCGCTGGTGCTGGCTTTTGTGCTCGGACCGATGCTGGAGAACAATCTGCGCAAATCGCTGATCCTGTCGCAGGGCGACCTGATGACATTCGTCGAGCGGCCGATCTCCGCGGTGTGCCTGGCGTTCGCGGTCGTCCTCCTGATCGGCCCGCTGCTGCCGGCGCTGCGGCGCAAGCGCGAGATGGTCGCGCTGGACGAGGGAGTGTGAGGTCTGCTCCCTCGCCCCGTTCTTCACGGGGAGAGGGTCGGGGTGAGGGGCCACCTCCGCGGATTCCGCGAGCAGCGAGTATGCGGAGGCGGCCCCTCACCCGGAGCGCTTCGCGCTCCGACCTCTCCCCGCAAGCGGGGCGAGGTTAAGCAAGCGGCGACCTCAACTCAGAACGCCCTCTTCTCCCCCAGGTCCCAGAAGATCCCCGCCATGATCGCGAGCGCCTCTTCCGTCACCGGCAGCAGAATGTGCTCATCCGGCGCGTGCTGGGAGCAGCCGGGATAGGAATGCGGCACCCAGATCGTCGGCAGGCCCAGGCCTTCGGCGAACACGTCGTTGGGCAGCGAGCCGCCGAAATTCGGCAGGATCGCCGGCGCCTTGCCGGTGGTCTTGCGGATCGAGTCCGCGGTCCAGTTGACCCAGGGGCTGTCGACATCGGTGCGCGAAGCGCCGAAGCGTTGCGCGCCGCTGACTTCGACCATCGGAAAGCCGTTGCCGCGCAGATAGGCGCGGACGGCGTCGACCACCTCTTCATATTTGGTGCCGACGACGAAGCGAAGCTGCAGCACGGCGTTGGCGCGGCCGGGAATGGCGTTGGCAGGCTTTTCGATATTGCCCGACGACATCGCCAGCACTTCCAGCGTGTTCCAGGCGAACAGCCGCTCGGCCGGCGTCAGGCCCTCCTCGCCCCAGTCCTCCGCAAGCTGTGGCTCGTCGGCGGTCGGCTCGATCTTCACGTCCGCAAGCGCGGCGCGGACGGCGTTCGAGATCCGCGGCGGCTTCAGCGCATCGAGCTTCATGCGGCCCTTGCCGTCGACGAGGCTCGCGATCGCGTTGCAGAGGATCGTCGCGGGATTGGCGAGCACGCCGCCCCAATTGCCGGAATGGTTGCCGCCCTCGCGCAGGTTGACGTCGAGATGGATGCGGTTGCCGCCGCGGCAGCCGAGAAAGATGGTCGGGCGGGCGGCCGAGAGCCGCGGTCCGTCGGAAGCGATGAACAAATCCGCCTTCAGCTCTTCGCGGTGGGCCTCGCAGACCTGGCGCAGATCGGGCGAGCCGATTTCTTCGCCGGTCTCGATGATGAACTTGACGTTGAAGCCGAGCTTGCCGCCGCGGGTCTCGCGCACGGCGCGGAGCGCGGCGAGATTGATGCTGTGCTGGCCCTTGTTGTCGGCGGTGCCGCGGCCATAGGCGCGCTCGCCCTTGGTCGTGATGGTCCAGGGATCGAGATTGTCGCGCCATTCGCCTTCCATGCCGTCGACGACGTCGCCATGGCCGTAGGTCAGCAGGGTCGGCAGCGAGGCATCCTCGCGGTAGTCGGCGAACAGATACGGCCCCGCCCCGGTCGGCGATTCGATAATACGGGTGGAAAAATCGAGCGCTTCGAAGGCGGGCTGCAGATCTTCGACGAGATAGGCGCGCAACGCCGCGCCGCTGTCCGGATTCTGGCTCGCTGTGCGGTAGCCGACCCTGCGGCCGAGTTCGGCGAGAAACGCGCCGGAATTGAAATGTTCGCGCACCCGCGCAATCGCGTCGGCTCGATCAGCCATATTTTTCTTCCTTGTTTACCACGGTGTGGCGCGCAACCTATCGGGATAAGGCGGTCGCTGGAAGTGGCATTGTCCGCCCGATAATGCTTGCTAAAAGCAGCACGGGTGCAACAAATTCAGGCAACCGCCCGGCGTTCAACCGGGCGAAGGCGCGAGGCGCGTCTTGCGCAGATTCGAGGATCGCTCCATGACCAAGGAAATCCGGCTCAACGCCTTCGCCATGAACTGCGTGGCGCACCAATCGCCGGGGCTGTGGACCCATCCGCGCGACCGCACGCTCGGCTACAACCGCCTGCCGTACTGGCGCGACCTGGCCAAGACGCTGGAGCGCGGCCGGTTCGACGGGCTGTTTCTGGCCGACGTGCTCGGCGTCTACGACGTCTACGGCAACAGCCCGGACGCCGCGCTGCGCAACGCCGCGCAAACGCCGTCCAACGAGCCGCTGATGCTGATTCCGGCGATGGCGGCGGTGACGCAAAATCTCGGCTTCGGCGTCACCAGCAATCTCTCGTTCGAGCCGCCCTACCCGTTTGCGCGCCGGATGTCGACGCTGGATCATCTGACCGAAGGCCGGGTCGGCTGGAACGTGGTGACCGGCTATCTCGACAGTGCCGCGCGCGGCGCCGGCAAGGACAAGCAGACCGCGCATGACGACCGTTACGAGATCGCGGATGAATATATGGAGCTGGTCTACAAGCTCTGGGAAGGCAGCTGGGAAGACGAAGCCGTGCTGCGCGACCGCGCCCGCGGCATCTTTGCCGATCCATCGAAGGTGCACCGGATTTCGCACGAGGGCGCCAATTTCCGGCTCAACGCGATCCATCTCAGCGAGCCGTCGCCGCAGCGCACGCCGGTGCTCTATCAGGCCGGCACCTCGCCGCGCGGCCGGCAGTTCGCCGCCCAGCACGCCGAATGCGTGTTCATGTCGGGGCCGTCGGCCAAGATCATCGCCCCGCGCGTCGCCGCGATCCGCGCCCAGGCCAGGGAGATCGGGCGCAATCCCGCCGAGATTCTGATGTTCTCGATGATGACGATCATTCTCGGCCGCACCGAGCAGGAAGCAAAGGAAAAATACGCCGACTATCGCCGCCACATTGCGCCGGAGGGCGCGCTGGCGCTGATGTCGGGCTGGATGGGCATCGACTTCAAAGGGTACGAGCTCGACCAGGAAGTGCGCCATGTGCAGAACGACGCCGGACGCACCGCGCTCGACAACGTCACGCGCGCCGATCCGGACCGGGTGTGGACCGTGCGCGAAGTGGTCGAGCATGTCGGCATCGGCGGCGCCGGCCCGGTCGTGGTCGGTACGCCGGAAAAGGTTGCCGACGATATCGAGGCGTGGTTCGAGCAGACCGATGTCGACGGGCTCAATGTGGCGTTCGCGACCTCGCCCGGCGATTTCGAGGATATCGCGGACATGCTGGTGCCGGAGTTGACGCGGCGCGGGCGGTACAAGCGCGAATATGCGAAAGGCACGTTGCGGGAAAAACTGTTCGGCGCCGGACGGGCACGGGTGGCGGCGCCGCACCCGGCGGCGGGGTATCGCGTGAATTCGCAGCCTGCATGAGCGCAGCGACATGTGGGATGACGCTGGCACCGACCCCGGATATCGCTGCGCTCATCCGCGCTACGAACCGTCTTTAATCACGAAGCAACTGTAAACCGCGCCAGAGCATCGCGATCGATTTCGATGCCGAGGCCGGGGCCATCGGGCACGCGAACAATGCCGCCCGAATGTTCGATCGGCTTGACCAGCACCGCCTGGCGAATGGGGTGCTCGGTGCGGTCGAACTCCAGCATCGGATCGAGCGGCGCGAGAGACAGCGGCGTGTGCGTCGGCAGAACCGCCAGCAATTGCAGCGACGCCGCGATCGCGATGCCCGTTCCCCAGACATGCGGATTGTAGCGGACGCCGAACGCCTCCGCCATGTCGGCGATCTTCTTGCACTCGGTGAGGCCGCCGGCGGCGCAGGTGTCGGGCTGCAGGATGTCGATCGCCTGCGAGGTCAGCACCTCGCGAAAGCCGAAGCGAGTGTATTCGCACTCGCCACCCGCGACAGGGATCGACAGCGCCGCTTTCACCGCGCGATAACCGGCGAGGTCTTCCGGCGGCACCGGCTCCTCGAACCAGCCGATGTCATAGGGCTCGATCATCCGGCCAAGCCGGATCGCGGCGACGGCGTCATAGGCATGGTTGGCGTCGACCATCAGCGCGACGCCGGGCCCGATCGCCTCGCGCACGGCGCGCGTCGCCGTGGCGTCCTCTTCCACGCCGAAGCCGACCTTCAGTTTTACGGCGCGAAAACCTTCCGCGACGTAGCTTGCCGCTTCCTCGGCGAGATAGCGCAACGGGTCGCCGGACTTTCGCCGGTAAAGTCCGGTGGCGTAGGCCTGCACCTCAGTGCGCAGCGGACCGCCGAGCAGCCGGTGCGCCGGCACGCCAAAATGCCTGCCCTTGATGTCCCACAGCGCGATGTCGATGCCGCTCAGGCCCTCGATCACGACACCCTTCTGGCCGTGATCGCGCAGGCGGGCGTAGATCATCTGCCACAGATAATCGGTGCGTAACGGGTCCTCGCCGATCAGCCACGGCGTCACGCTCTGGACGACGGCGGCGGTCATCCGCGCCGGCCCGTAGCATTCGCCCCAGCCGATGAGACCCGTGTCGGTCTCGATCTCGACGATCATGGCGGTGCGGGTGTCGTACCAGGCGCGGGAATAGGCGAAAGGTTGTGAGAGCCTGGCTTCGAGGATGTGGGTGCGGACGGCGGTGATGATCATGCGGTTATTCTCGAGAGCAGATGAACAGCCTACGCTTCGTCATTCCGGGTTCGATGCTTCGCATCGCCCCGGAATGACCCAGCCCATCAATTCACCGAGTTGCTCACGACGACTTCTATCAGCTTCGCGCCGGGGCGGCTGATCGCCGACGACATTACCGACTTCAACTCGCCCGGGTCCGTCACCTTGGTCGCCTCCAGCCCCAGCGATTTCGCCAGCGCGGTAAAATCCACCGGCGGGTCGATGAAGTCCATGCCGACGTAATTGTCGTCGCCGTGGAAGGCGAGCAGGCGCTGCTTGATGATGCGGTAACCGCCATTGTTGACGATGACGAAGGTCAGCGGCAGCTTGTGGTTCGCCGCCGTCCACAGCGACTGGATCGAATACATCGAGCTGCCGTCGCCGGAATAGCACACCACCGGTCGGGTCGGATTGGCGAGGCTGACGCCGACGGAGGCCGGCAGGCCCCAGCCGATACCGCCGGAAGCGAGCGCGTGATAGCCGTAGCGGTCGCGATGCGGACGCAGCGCGATCATCTGCCGCGACGAGGTCAGGCCCTCGTCGACCAGGATGGCGTTGTCGGGCATCGCCTCGACGACCTGCAAGGCCAGCCAGTCGGGATCGATCGGCGTGGTTTTGGCGTGTTTCGAAATCTGCTCGACCAGCGGCTTGCGCCGCGCCGCCCAGTTCTTCGACGCCAGCGCGGCGAGCCCTTCCTTTGCCCGCGATTCCAGCGCGCGGCCGCCGGCGGACTTCAACGCAGGGATCAGGGCGCGCAGCGTTTCGCGTACATCGGCCTTCACGGCGACATCGGCGCCGTAGTTCTTTGCGATCTCCCAATCGGCGAGGCCGACCTGGACGATCGACAGCCCGTCCGGCTTCGGGTCGACTTCGCTGTAGACCGACATCCGCAGGGGATCGCCACCGAGCGCGACGATGAGGTCATACGGCGCGAGCGCCTCGCGAGCCAGCTTTTGAATTCGCGCCAGCGCACCCATGAAGCACGGGCTTTCGGACAGGAAGTGGGCACCATAGGGCGTCGAGGACTGATACGCCGGGCAGCCCAGCGTTTCCGCCAGTTCAGCGGCTTCCTTCAGCGCATCGCTTTTCACGATCTCGTCGCCGACGATGATGACCGGCCGCTCCGCTTTCAGGATGCGCATGGTCAGCGCCTGCAGCGAATCTTCCGACGGCCGGACGCGGGTATCGATGCGCGTGGCGCGTCCGAGTTCGATGCCGGCCTCGGCATTGAGGATGTCGCCCGGCAGCGAGATGAACACCGGCCCGGTCGGCGGCGTGGTCGCGATCTTGGCGGCGCGGCGCACGATGCGCGGCAGATCCTCCAGCCGCGTCACTTCCACCGCCCATTTCACCAGCGGCTCGGCCATCTGCACCAGCGGACCGTACAGCACCGGCTCGGTCAGGCCGTGGCCCTGCTCCTGCTGGCCGGCGGTCAGGATCATCGGCGTACCGGTAAAACTCGCGTTGTAGAGCGAACCCATCGCGTTGCCGAGGCCGGGTGCGACATGGACATTGCAGGCGACGAGTTTTCCTGAGGCGCGGCTAAAGCCGTCGGCCATGGCGACGACGAGGCTCTCCTGCATCGCCATCACATAGGTCAGGTCCGGGTGGTCCTTCAGCGCGTGCATGATCGGCAGTTCGGTGGTGCCGGGATTCCCGAACAGATGCGTGACGCCCTCGTCTTTCAGCAGTGCCAGGAATGCGGAGCGGCCGGTGATCTTGTTCTTCATGTTTCCTCCTGCCGCGGTTCGTTGGCCGCGGGATGGCGGCAGATGACCAAACCTGGCGCGCGGTGGCAATGGAGCGTGGGTTATGGCTGCCCTGCACGCGACCAACGCTCCGCGCCTAGTTTGAATGGACTATCGCGATTGCTTCGTAGCAATCAAAACACATGAAAACGTAGATCATGCCGCAGTCAGCGATGCAGATATCGTCGTTTATGGAATCGAGTTGACCGTAGAAGGTCATCCTTCCGTGCCCAGCCGGGCAATTTGGCCATTGTTCATTTTGCAAGAACTGTGGCTCGCCGCCGAGCTGATGCCTCGTGCCGATCTCCTTGGGGGCCCATCTGAACTTTGGCAGGTTTCGAGCCTCATCGGTCAGCGGCTCCGGGACCAACCTGATCGGCGGTATGCTTTTCATGCGTTTCTTCCCTTAGTTCAAGCCATCCCCTCCCGTTCCGCCCGTTTCTTCTTTTTCGAGCGGTGCCAGACCACGCCCGGAAAACCTTTCAGCGGCACCAGCGGTTCGCCGGTCCAGGCCCATTCCTGCAATTCCTCGATCGCGATGTGGTAGAGCGGCTGCCGCCCGGTGCGGCCGGAAAACAGCGCGCGGGGGATGTTGACCATGTGCGGCGAGCGTGGGCGCTCGTAGATGACAGGCGTGCCGCAGTTCGAGCAGAAGCTTCGGGCGGTTTTGGTGGCCGCATCCTCGAAGCGTGTGAGGCTGGTTTTGCCCCTGGTGATGCGAAAACGCTTCTTCCAGCTTCCGACATAGGTGGCGTAGGCGGCGCCATGGGCGCGGCGGCTCGACGGCGAATGATCGTGCCAGGCCCAGCGCGCCGGCACGTCGATCTCGAAGGCGACCTTGCCGCACAGGCACTGGCCGGCGGCGGGTTTGCCGAGCGCGACGGCTTTGGATCTTTTTTTCTCGAATTCCTCTTCGGGGAACATGTGTGCCGCCCTAACGTCGTTGCGCCGAAAGCAGCAAAGCAACCGCCGTCATTCCGGGATGGTCCGAAGGACCAGACCCGGAATCCATTTCGCCGCATAACGTGCCGAGCGATGGATTCCGGGTTCGATGCTTTGCATCGCCCCGGAATGACGAATGCGGTCAGGCCCGCTCCAGCTCCCTATACTCCGGATAGTCCGTGTAGCCCGCCGCGTCGCCGCCGTAGAACGTGGCGCGGTTGTAGGGCGTGAGCGGGAAGCCGCGCTGCAGCCGGCGCGGCAGGTCCGGGTTGGAGATGAAGATGCGGCCGAACGCGATGGCGTCGGCATGGCCATCGCGGATCGCCGCATCCGCGGTCTCGCCGGTAAAACCGCCGGCGGTGATCAGCACGCCCTTCCAGATCGGACGGAACAGCACCATCGCCGACGGCACGTTCTGGTGGTTGACCTCGGCGCGGCCGGCGCCGGAGGAGCGCGGCTCGATGAAATGCAGATAGGCCAGACCCAGCGGGTTGAGCTGCTCGACCGCATACGTATAGAGCGGCATCGGGTCGGGCTCGCCGCTGCCATTGGCGACGCCATAGGGCGACAGCCGCACCCCGACGCGGTCGGCGCCCCACACATCCACCACGGCTTGGGTCACTTCCATCAGGAAGCGGACGCGGTTTTCGATCGAGCCGCCATATTGATCGGTGCGCAGATTGGTGTGCGACTGCAGGAACTGCTCGATCAGATAGCCGTTGGCGCCGTGGACCTCGACGCCGTCGAAGCCGGCCTTGAGCGCATTGCTGGCCGCCTGCCGATAGGCTTCAACCAAAACGGGAATTTCGTCCGTCTCAAGCGCCCGCGGCGTTTCGTATGAAACCACTTTGCCATCGGCCGTAGCTGTTTTCAGATCGGCAATCGGGACCGCCGAGGGCGCCACCGGCAACACCCCGCCGGGCTGGAACGACGAATGCGAGACACGGCCGACGTGCCAGAGCTGCAGAAAAATGATGCCGCCCCTGGCGTGAACGGCGTCGACCACCTCGCGCCAGCCCGCGATCTGCTGCTCGGTATAGATCCCGGGCACGCCGGGGCTGCCGAAGGCCGTGTCCGTGACGGGCGAGGCCTCGGCGATCAGCAACCCGCCCGGGGTCGTGCGCTGGGCGTAGTATTCCGCGTTCAGCGGCCGCGGCGCCAGCGAAGGCTTGGCCGCGCGCATGCGCGTCAGCGGCGCCAGCACGACGCGGTGCTGAAGCTGATAGGGGCCGACCTTGAGCGGCGAAAACAGCGATGAATAATTCATGTCTCTCCCTGAACCCCGTGTTGATACGGATATTTATCCAGCTCAGCTTGTTCGTAAAAGGCTGCGCTGGCAACCTCGCCGCACAATGCAAGAAAGCAAGTACTCCATGCCTAAATCGAGCGCCAGATCGCTGCCCTCCCTGAGCGTTCGGATCGACCTTGCGGACGAGGCCCGGATCGGACCGGGCAAGATCGAATTGCTGGAGAACATCGATGCCTGCGGCTCGATCTCGGCGGCCGGCCGGGCGATGGACATGTCCTACAAGCGCGCGTGGGATCTGGTCGACGAGATCAACCGGATCTGCCGCCAGGCCGCGGTGCAACGGCAGACCGGCGGCAAGAACGGTGGCGGCGCCGTGCTGACGCCGTTCGGCGCCTCGCTGGTCGCGCGCTACCGCAAGATCGAACGCAACGCCGCCAGCGCCGCCCGCAAGGAACTCGAGGCGCTGCGCAAGGACATCGGACGGCCGAAGAAGGCCGCCGGCCGCTAGGCGAGCGCCATCCCGAGACGGGTCGCTTTTTCTCGTCATGGCCGGGCTTGTCCCGGCCATCCACGTCTTCCTCGCCCGCGGCGCGAAGAACGTGGATGCCCGGCACAAGGCCGGGCATGACGGAGAGTTGCCGTCTCAGGCCGTGTTTATCCAGATCGCCTTCACGTTGAGATATTCCTCGACGTGCTGTTTGCCGGACTCGCGACCATAGCCGCTCATCTTGTAACCGCCGAACGGCACCGCCGTATTATATCCATACGTTTATAACGGCGATTCGAAGGAGAGAAGCGGACGGATGGGTCGAGAACATCTGCCGAAGCCAAGGCCTACCGTACCCGTTCGGGCATGGTAAGGTGGAGCCGCCGACCCGAGCGTAACAATCTGTCCGGAGAATGACGATGCCCCATCCAGCCATATCGCCCGGCCATGTTGCCGTGATCACCGGGGGCGCCTCCGGCATCGGCCTTGCCGCCGCTGGACATTTTGCCGGCCTCGGCTTGAAAGTCTGCATTGCCGATCTCGGAGAAGACCGGCTTGCGGAGGCCGCATCAAAACTGGCATCCGTCGCCAAGGGCGGCGCCGCCGATGTGATGACGGCGGCCGTGGACGTCAGCCGCTTCGACGACGTCGCGGGCCTTCAGGCCGCAGTGCAAAAGCGGTTCGGCGGCACCGACATCCTGATGAACAATGCGGGCATCGGGCCCGACAGCAACAGTTTTGGGCCGCTGGAGAACTGGCAGCGCATCCTTTCGGTCAATCTGTGGGGCGTCATCCACGGCACGCAGGCCTTTGCACCGCCCATGATCGCGCGCGGCCGGCCCGGCCTGATCATCAACACGGGCTCCAAGCAGGGCATCACGACGCCGCCCGGCAACCCCGCCTACAACGTCTCGAAGGCCGGCGTAAAGGCGCAGACGGAAGCCTTGCAGCACGAGCTGCGCAACATTCCGGGCTGCAGGATCAGCGCGCATCTGATGATCCCCGGCCACGTCTTTACACCATTGACCGCGCGCGGCCGCACCGAGAAGCCGCCGGGCGCGTGGACGCCGGAGCAGACGGTGGAGTTCATGATCGCGCGGATCGAGGCCGGCGATTTCTACATCCTGTGCCCCGACAACGACGTGCCGCGGGCGCTCGACGAGCGGCGCATGCTGTGGGCGGCGGGCGACATCGTGCAGAACCGCCCCGCGCTGTCGCGCTGGCATCCGGATTATGCGGAGGCGTTCGCGAAATTCGTGAAGGGGGAGTGAGCCTTACTTCACCCGCCCCTCGAGGGGGCGGGTCGACGCGCGAAGCGCGGCGGGGTGGGGTGATCTCTCTACACCAACGGTGCCCGCGGATAGTTCACCCCACCCCGTCCCCTCAAGGGGCGGGTGAAGAAGCTACAGCGTCACCTGCTGGTCGCCGCACTGCTTGCAGACGTACTTGACGCGTGTGGAACCTTTTTCGGCCTGGACGCGGTTCGGGGCGCCGCATTTGCCGCACACGGCTTCGATCCGCGTATTGCCCTGCTTGATGACGAGGGCTTTCTTTTCCATCGTCTCGCGGATCAGGCGCTCGGCCTCTTCGCGCATCGCTTGCTTAGACATCGGCCTGCCCCGTCCTGACCTGTTACCGCGGCGGTCTTATCACAGTCACGATGCCTTCCGTAAGACAGACAGGAAATTTTGCGTGATGGAAATTCACGCTTTTTCCGGCGTCAGCGCCAGCAGGCGCCGCACCAGCGCCAGCGCGGTTTCCGTGGCCGGATCGGCCGAAATCACGGGAACCGAAAGCGCAATGACGTCGATCGGATCGTGCGACAGCACGATCAGATGGGTGGCATGGTTGGCGGCGAGCAGCGACATCGCGCGCTCGACGGCCGGATCGGACAGCGCCCGGCCCCAGGGCGCGTCGGGGCGGCGCAGCACGCGTATTTCTGACAGGAATTGGCGCAACAGCGGCGGATCGTAGGTCTGCAATTCGCTTTCGCGATAGCGCCGCGCGCTCTCGAATATCGGGTGCCGCGCCAGTTCCGCAATCAGCGCGTCGCGCGTCTGGGCCGGCGACGCGGCGACCGAGTTCAGCACGCCGGGCACCTGCGCTTCGAAATAGGCACGCAGCGCGTCCACCGCGAGGCCGATAGTGAGCACGCCCGCGATCGCGATGGCGCAAAACCGCATGATCTGCGCTGCGCCGGCATCCGGCGCGACAAAGGCCGCGGCGATGCCGAGCAGCGCCGAACCCGACAGCCGCAGCAAGGTCATCAGCAGCGCCTGACGCTGCGTCTCGGCGCCGCGCTCGGCGATCAGGATCGCGGTGACGACGAGCAGCGCTCCCAATGCGCCGAGCCTGACCGGGATATCCGGCATCAGCACCCGGAAATCGGTGACGATGAAGGGAAGCACGAGGACGGCGCCGACCGCGAGGCGTCCGATGCTGCGGTTTTCGGAGGCCATCAGCGTGGCGCGGTCGCGCGTCGCCAGCAGCCAGGAGCAGATCGCGAAGCCGGCTAGCTGGAACAGGACCAGCAGCACGGCATAGGGCGTCGCAAAGCGTTCCGATCCGACCGCGCCGGCGAGACCGAGCACGATACCGCCGGTCAGGATGGCGATCTTGGCCGGGCGCGGCGCATGACGGCGCAAAATGCCTTCGGTGACGAGCAAGGCGCCGAGCGGAACCAGCGCCGCCGGGATCATCGCCAGATTGTCGAGCACGCCGCTGCCGCTCCACCACGCCACCCCGCGGATCAGGAACAGCGATGCGATGATGCCGAGCGCGATCAGAAGCCGGCGCGTCAGCGGGCCCCTGGGATCGCGCCGGTAGAGTGTGAGCATGGCGACGGCAAGGCCGATGGCACCGCACAGATTGACGATGGAGTCGGCGATCAGGCCTGGCGTCACGGAGCGCTCCCGTTTCCGCTTGCGCGCGGGCGCAGGATGCCGAACGGCCTCGTGTCGTCCAGCCAATGCGCGGCGGGAAGCACCAGGCGTTGCAGCGCCAGCGCCGCGCCGGTCGCCAGCAGCGCCGGCAGCGAGCCGGACGGCACTTCGCTCAGCAGATAGCGGCGCGCGCCGGCGAGGTCGATGCGGCCGATCTGCAGGATGTCGTCGCCCCGGGCATAGTCGAGCTCGCGCGCGCAGAACGAATTGTATTGCTCGTCGCGATGCTTTGGCGCGGCCTCGAACGTCTTCTTCAGCGCGTCGGAGCCACCGGTATAGGCGTCGGTGATGACGAACCTCGCTTCGTCAAAGCCGGCTTCCGCACCGACGCCGAACACCGCGCGGTGACGCGCCATGATGCTGCGCGCCAGCTGCAGATGCGCAAAGCTCCGGCGCGCCTCCGGGTGCGGCGACGGAAACACGTCCGAAAAGGTCTCGCTGACCATGCCGACCACGGACGGCACCTGGGTGACGTTGGAAATCCATTTCTGGCGCAGCCCGTCGCGGGCGAACAAGGTGAGCGCCGTCAGGCCGTAGAGCACCCAGGACAGCCCCCTGCCCCGCTCGTCGGGATCGACCATGACGAGGCCGAGATGGGTCACTTCCACCGGCTCGCCGTCGAGTTCGACCTCCATCACCGACAGCGCGTTGAAGGCGATCGGCCGTCCGGTGGCTTCCTCGGAGATCAGCGTGACGATGGCGCGCGCCAGCCGCTCGCGGTCCCCGGAAAAGATGCCGTAGGTGAGGCTTTCCTCGGGCAGTGTCCGGGCGGCGACGACGCGCAGTTGCGAGACCAGTTCGCCGAGCTCGCTCTCCGAAAGTGAAAGGCCCGGCTTTTCGACGATGCGGGTGATCAGGCCGGCATGGGTGCGCAAGGTGAGATCGATGGCCGGCTGGCGCAGCGCCTTCAGCCAGAACACGCCATAGCCGCCGAGCCGTCCCGCCGCGGCGCGGATCTGTTGCAAAGCACGGCGGATCGCCGAATTGCCGTTCGATGAAGACGCCATGCCAACTGCCCGCACTCGGTCCGGAGGTGTGCGCCAAGCCCGTTAATAAGCCTGCCAAGAAGCCGAGAGTGCGGCGCGCCGCGGTGGCAGGAAGGTAAACGATATGTTGGCAGCGTCAAACTTGCCGGGTCAACGGAAAACGGCGGATGCCGAAGCACCCGCCGTTTCCTTCGCCAGCACGCGTCACAGCTTTACGCGGTCGTGGAAACCATGCCGATTTGAACATTTGCGATCGCCATCGGCGCCCGCACGTCATCGAAGCAAATTTGATCCGTAAGCTATATAATTCCGGCGTCAGAGAATGCTTGAAGTTTGTCATCCTCAGGTTGCATCACGGTAAATGGTATATTTAACGCCATCCGCAAATGATTCATGACAGCGGAAAGCGGGTTCCGGCCAGGTGGGACCAGCCGCTTTTACCCGACGGGTCCGGCGCAGCCGCGACATCCGGTCGACCATTATAGTCATGCGACAGCAACGAACAGGCAGCCATCAGGCTGGCCCCGCCGATGGCCAGCGCCATCATGAGGGAAGATGACAGGAGACTGCTGAACACGGCGGCCTCCCCGATTGCAATCGTCGCGCCCGCAATCACGCTCAGGTACACCCGCGACGAGATCGGACAGGTGCGCGCCAGAAATCCATCGATGACCGCCGCCGTCGCCGACATCGGCAAGGTGAGGATGGACAGCGCCGTTGCGCCGAACCAGGCGAAGCCGAAGTATTTCGTGCCGGCCACGGCGAGACAGATCAGCAGGATCGTGAGGAACACGGCAACCGGCGCCAGCACCAGGAATACGAACGCTCTTTTCATAATCATTCCTTTGCCATCTGCACAAATCCCGATGCCCCTGGACGGACGGCGGATGAGACCTCCACCGCCCGCCCTCGCCACCGCCGCGCCACAGGTTACGCGGCCTTGGAAACTTCCATCAGCAGCCGCTCGGCCTTGGCATCCTCGATGCGGTTCACCAGCTTGCCGCTCTCGTGCATGTCGCGGATAGTCTTGGTCAACGTGACGCAGGACTGCACCAGCATGACGATGCCCATCGCCAGGTAGCCCTTGATCCAGAGATCGAGCGGCAGGAAGAATACGCCGACGGCGACCATGAAGGCCGATGCGGCAAACGAAGCGTAAGTAAAGGTGACCCAGCCACCGCTGTGGGGTTGGACGTTCTGGTTCATGATGAAATCTCCTGTTTGCTATGGGTTAATCGATCGGTTTCAGTTTCAGGCAGCTTGCGTGCGTTTGGCGTTCAGCCGCGCGAGCACGTCGTCCGCGGTCGATTTCAGCCGCGGGCCAAAGCCCTGCTCGGCGAGCTTCTCCGCGGTCGCCGACGGTCCGGTGGCGGCATCGAGTTCGATCAGGGCGTCGGAGGCGGCCTGCGCCTCGATCTGCCGTTCGCGCAGCCGCCGCAGCGTGTTCTCCGCTTCCGGCAGCGTGGACTCGTAGGGGCGCGCGGCCTCGATGCCGCCCCTGCGAAGATTGCGCACGGCTTCCGCAGCGCGAGCGATGCGGCGGCCGCGATCGAGTTCGGTGATCCGCGCCTCGGCATTGGCGACCTGGCGCTTCATGCGCGTGATCTCGGAAGCAAACAGCGTTCGCGCGGTCATTGCGGCGTCGCGGTCGGCTTCGAGATTGGCAATCGCCTGCGCCGCCTCGCGCGCCAGATCTTCCCGGCCGCCATCCAGCGCGGCGGTGGCGCGGACTTCAAGATCGGCGATCCGTGCATTGGTGGCTTCGAGACGGCGGCCTTCCTGCTGATCGCCGGCAATCGCCAGCGCCAGCGAACGCTTGGAGCGCTCGACCGCCGCAGCCGCATCGCGCATCTGCTGGTCGAGGATCAGAAGCGCCGAGCGGTCTTCCAGTTCTTCTTCCGCGGCAGCCACGCTGCCCCGAAAGAGCGTAAAAACAGTTTTGAACATCGTTGGCTCCCTGTGCTATGAGCGTCGCTCATAATCAAACCCTAGCACCAACGTGAGCATCGCTCAAGAATTATTTTGAACAACGCTCAAGAATTTTGGATAGCATGTCTAAAGCATTGATACGAAGAGCCAAATTTAGGGAAGAATTGATCCTTGCGGCGGAACGGGCGATTGCCGGCGGCGGACTGGGGGCGCTGAAGACCCGCGAACTGGCGCGCGAAATCGGCGTGGCCAATGGTGCGGTCTACAATCTGGTCGAGGATGTGGACGAACTGATCCTGCGGGTGGGATCGCGGACGCTGGCGCGACTGGATGCCGCCCTCACCGCGGCCGAAAGCAACGGCCCCGCCTCGCCGCGGGAAACGCTGGTCCGGATCGCGGTGGCCTATTGCGACTTCGCCGCCGAGAATCTCGAACTATGGCGCGCGCTGTTCGAGCACCGGATGGCGCCGGGCAAGCCGGTGCCGCAATGGGCGATCGACGAACAGATGAACCTGTTCCGTCACATCTATCGCCCGCTCGCCGACCTGTTTCCGAAGCGGACGCCGGCCGAACTCGGCATCACGGCGCGCAGCCTGTTCTCCGCCGCGCATGGCATGGTGCTGCTCGGGCTGGAGCAGAAGCTGATCGCGGTGCCCGTGATCGAACTGCGCAAGGAGATTGCGGTGATCGTCGGCGCGGTGGTCGACGGGCTGACCGGGCAACGGCCGGCAAACTAAACCGGCCGTTCCTCGTCTGCGAACATCTCACACGGTAAAGACCGTCGATCCCGTCGTCTTGCGCGCGGCGAGATCGGCGTGGGCTTTTGCGGCGTCCTTGAGCGGATAGGTCTGGTGCACCTCGATCTTGACAGCGCCTGACTGGACGACGTCGAACAATTCGTGTGCCATCTTCAAGAGGTTCTCGCGGCTGGCCGCATAGGTGTTGAGCGTGGGGCGGGTGACGAACAGCGAGCCCTTCGCCGCCAGCAGGCCGAGATTGAGCGGTTCGACCGGGCCGGACGACGCGCCGAACAGCGCGGCGACGCCGAGCGGCGCCAGGCAGTCAAGGGATTTCAGGAATGTATCCTTGCCGACGGAATCGTAGACCACAGGCACTTTCTTGCCGCCGGTGATCTCGTCGACGCGCTTAACAAAGTCCTCGCGCGTGTAGACGATGGTGTGGGCGCAGCCGTGCGCCTGGGCCAGCCTGGCCTTGTCGTCGCTGCCGACGGTGCCGATCACGGTGGCGCCGAGATGCTTTGCCCACTGGCTGAGGATGAGGCCGACGCCGCCGGCCGCGGCGTGCAGCAGAATGGTGTCGCCCGATTTGACGCGATAGGTCTGTCGGATCAGGTATTGCACCGTGAGGCCTTTCAGCATCATGGCCGCGGCAGTCTTGTCGTCGATGCCGTCGGGCAGTTTCAGCAGGCGATCGGCCGGGATCAACCGCGCCTCGGCATAGGCGCCGATCGGCGCATTGCCATAGGCGACGCGGTCGCCGGGCTTCAGGTCGGTCACACCTGAGCCGACCTCTTCCACCACGCCTGCCGCCTCGCCGCCGAGCCCGCTCGGCAATGACGACGGATAGAGCCCGGAGCGGTTGTAGATATCGACAAAGTTCAGTCCGACGGCGGTGTGGCGGATGCGCGCCTGCCCCGGCCCGGGCTTGCCGACCTCGACCTCCTCCCAGACCAGAACTTCGGGACCGCCGGTCTTGTGAAAGCGGATCGCGTGCGTCATGAGATACTCCTTCTATTGGGCTGAAGCGATGAAAGCCGAATTCACGCCTCGACGATGACGTAGCGGTCCTCGACATGCACCGGAAAAGTCTCGGCAACATAGGGACCCTTGGCCAGCGTCTCGCCGTCCTCGATCGCGACCGGATAGGTCCGGATCTTGACGCGCTGCGGGTCGAACCAGGACTGGCCGTTGCGCATGTCGAACTCCCAGCCGTGCCAGGCACACCGCAGCAATTCGCCGACCCGCGAGCGTTCGTAGACGCCGGGCTCCTTTGACGTCAGCCGCGCCACGCAGGCGGCCTTTTCCAGCGGCGCGCCAGCATGGGGGCAGCGATTGAGCAGCGCGAAGTATTCGCCGTTGACATGAAACACGACGATATCGCGGCCGTCGATTTCGACCACCTTGTTGCCGCCGGGCGGAATCTCCGACGTGCTTGCGACGATGTGACGGGCCATGCTGTCTCGATTTTTCTCAGAACTTATAGATCGCGCGCGCATTGGTGTTGAATATCTTGCGACGCTCCGCCTCCGTCAGCGGCGTCTTGAAGGCGTAGCGGGGGTCGTCAAAGTCCCAGTGCGGATAGTCCGACGAGAACAGCAGACGATCGACGCCGACCCATTCGATCAGCGAGCGCAGATGTTTCCCGTGGTCGGGCTCGTCGATCGGCTGCGTCGTGAACCAGAAATGCTCCTTCACATATTCCGACGGCTTGCGCTTGAGGTGCGGCACCTCGCTGCGGAACGCCTCGAAATGCCGGTCCATCCGCCACGTGGTCGACGGGATCCAGCCAAAGCCACCTTCGATGAAGACGATCTTCAGCTTCGGGAAACGCTCGGGGATGCCTTCGAGAACGAGGCTGGTGAGTTGCGCCGCCATGGTGTGCGCGTTGGACTGGTGTTCCTCGGCGTAATAGGACGGCCAGCCGCCGCCGGTCGGCGCGTGGCCGCCATAGCCGCCGACATGGATGCCAAGCGGCAGCCCTAGCTCCTGCGCGCGAGCAAAAATCGGCCAGTAGCGGCGGCGGCCGAGCGGCTCGTTGGCGCGGGGGCAGATGTTGATCTGGACATAGCGGCCGATCCTGGCGCAGCGATCGATCTCGGCGATGGCGAGCTGGGTATCGTCCTGCCCGGCGAGGATCGAGGCCTTCAGACGCGGGTCGCGATCGGACCAGAACGCGAGCTGCCAGTCGTTGATCGCACGCTGGATCGCGGCGCCGAACTCCAGATTCTGCTGCGAGAAGATGAAGAGGTCGAGCACCTGCAGGATGCCGAACTCGACATTGAGCGGATCGAGATATTGTTTCTGCATGAACGGCAGATCCGAGCCCGGCACCCCGCCGGTCGGCGGCCAGGCGTCGCGGCGCGCGATCAGCGGCGAGGAGCGCGGATAGGGCGTGGTGCCGATATAGGGCGTGCGCAGATGGCTGCCATAGGTGCGAAGATGCTCCTGCCAGCGTCTTGGCATGAACTGCTCGATATCGGCATGCGCATGGATGCTCGGATGCACGTCGCAATCGATGATGCGCAGCCGGCTTCTGGCGGCTTCTTCCTCGGCGAGGATGGGGCGGTCGATGACGTCACTCATGCGATCCTCCTGCGGGTTCAATTGACGGCGAGCTTCAGCCGCGGAAAGGTTTCGAGCGGGTTCTCGGCGCACATGCGCGCGGCGATGCTGGCCGGCAGGTTCGGCGGCATCGGATCGTCGCCGTCGAACTGCCAGTGCGGATAGTCGGACGCGAACAGAAACATCTTGTCGGATCCGATCTGCTCGATCACGTCGGCGACGCCCGCGGCATCCGGCGGCCCGTCGAACGGCTGCATGGTGACGCGGATATGGTCGCGGACGATCGCAGCCGGCTCGCGCTCGACCCACGGCACCTCGACGCGGACGCCGCGCCAGGTCTTGTTGGCGCGCCACATGAAGGCCGGCAGCCAGCTCACGCCCGATTCCATCAGCACGACCTTGAGGCCGGGGAATTTGCCGAACACGCCCTCATAGATCAGGCTCAGGATCTGCGCCTGGAACGCCTGCGCTTCGGCCATGTAATATTCGTAGCGATAGGACGGCCAGCCGATCGAACTCGGCGCGGTGCGATAGGCGCTGCCGGCATGGATCGCGACCGGCAATTTGTGTTTCTCGGCGGCCTGCCACACCGGCCAGAAATGCCGGCGCCCGAGCAGCGTCTCGCCCTGCGCCAGCACGAGCACGGACACAAATCGGTTGTCGCCCGCCCGGCGCTCGATTTCTTCCACCGCAAGATCCGGCGCCTGCATCGGCACCACGATCGATGCCGAGAGCCGCGGATCTTTCGCCAGCCATTCGGCCGCGATCCAGTCGTTGATCGCCTTGCAGAAGTCGGCCGCCATGTAGGCGTCGAACACCGCCTGCGCACCGTAGACCACGTTGCAGATCGCGTGGCTCGAGCCGAGCTGATCGAACGCGCCGCGCTGCACCATCTTGAGATCGCTGCCCGGCTTGCCGGTGGCCGGCCGCCAGTCGGCCCGGCCGGTGAACGGCATGTTGGGCGGATATGAATTGAGGTCGAGGCCGTCGATCGCCCGGCTGACCACCTGCTCTTTCCAGTGGTCGCTGAGATAGGGCAGCAGCGTGGTGCGCGTTCCGCCCACCGCCGGATGAATATCGCAGTCGATCCGCGTGGCCGCCATGCGGGTTTCCTCGGGCTTTCGTCTCGGCGATCTTGCTGTCGCCATTCAAATCTGCCGCCGATGCGCGGGCCGCGCAAGCACATAAGCGGAGGGCGGCCCTGCCCTGGATGCACGGCGGTGGTACGCTCTTCCCTCTCCCCTTGTGCGATCGGGTGGATCGAATGAGCGTCAGCTCATTCGAGACGGGTGAGGGGTTGGTGCCTCATGCACCTAACTGCCTTGCGGAAACAAGGATGAGGATTGCGGCGATTGACAGGAAAATCGAACCGCACCCAAATGGCCTGATCACGCGCGGCATTGGAGGAATGAAATGCAGATGAAATCCGGCAGGCGGGTGGTTCTCGCCGCGTCGCTTCTGGCGGTCGCATCTTCCAGCGCAACCGCCGCGCCGGCTTCCACCAACGGATCGGCGGCGCTCGCCTTGGCCGGCGTCGTGGCGCTGTATTCGCCGCTCTTGACCGCAGATGAACGCGAGGCCGTGTCGGCGTTCTTCGTCGGACAGGGCGGCGTGCGCTATGCGAAAAAGATTTCGGTCACCGCCGACAGGATCGTCTGCAAGGTCAGCAATGTCGACATCACCGCGCGTTCCTGCGAACTGACGTTCAGGGGCGCGAAGCAGACCGTCACCGGACGCCGCGCCAGCGAAATCTTCGCTACCGAAGCCATGGCCGGCGTGCCCGCCGACGGCGCGGCGGGATCCATCGTCGAAAGCCTGTCGAAACTGAATTGTACGCTCGATCCGGCGGAGATCAGGCAGAAGGCCGGCGGCGGCGCGACCTGCACGTTCGAGGCGGGGAACTAAGCCCGCCGGGGTCACGCCACCGGAGTTCCACCCGGCCGCAGAGCGGCCGGGTCATCGCGAACGTCAATCGCCTCAGTGCTTCTTGGCGGGCGCCGGAGGCAGCAACACCGTGTCGATGACGTGAATGACGCCGTTCGATGCCTGGATGTCCGGCTGGATCACGTGGGCATCGTTGACCCGGACGCCGAACGTGCCGTTGACACTCACCGGCAGGCCCGCCGCGGTTTTGACCTGCAGCGACTTTCCGGCCACGTCGGCGGCGTTCACCCGGCCCGGCAACACGTGGTACTTCAGGATGGTGGCGAGCTTGGCCTTGTTCTTGAGCAGCGATTCCACCGTACCCGGCGGCAATTTGGCGAAAGCGGCGTCGTTCGGTGCGAAAACGGTATACGGTCCCTTGCCCTTCAACGTCTTGACGAGACCGGCGGCCTTGACGGCAGTGACCAGCGTCTTGAACGAGCCCGCGGCAACCGCCGTGTCGACGATATCAGCGGCCCGCGCGAAGGACGGCGCGAGCAATGTGGCGACCAGGGCGGCGCCGGCGGCGAACGAACGGATTCCAGGGTTCATCAAGGTCCTCCAGTTGATGTGAAGCAGCGGCGACGTCGCTGACAGCGAGCGCGAGAAAATGCCGGTCTGCCTCCCCGAAACGGACGGAGATCGCCGATGGATCACTGCCGACCTCGATGTGGCGATTCGTCGCGAGAATGCGGCAAGTTGGCGCCGAACATGACCTGCGGTTCACGGGCAGATCACAGGATGTGATCCAAAACCGGTCTCTGAGCGTTACCGGTTCCGTCCAAGCCTCTTACTCCCGGCTTATGTCCATCGGAGCAGTGCCGTGGTCTCTCAACTTGAAGACAAATGCCGGGAACTTGCCGGCCATGTCCTGGCTCAGCAGCGCGGCTTAAACACGCCGAAATGCCGCGAGGAACTTGCTGCCTCCATCCAGCGCGCCATCGAAAACTATCTGGCGTTCGAAAAAGGCAAGTCCCGCTACAGCTGACATCATGGAACTCATACCGGCCGACCGAGGCCATTCTTGTGGCTTGTGGGTGACAGAATTTCGCGAATATCGGGGCTATGTTTCAACTCTAACCTAGGGGACGCAGACATGAAAAAGATTCTCATCATCGCAGCTTCCGCCGCGCTTGCCAGCGCCTCGGCCAACGCCGCCGACATGGCCGCCCGGCCCTATACCAAGGCACCGCCCGCCGTTGCCGCAATTTACGACTGGAGCGGCTTCTACATCGGCGCCAATGCCGGCTATGCCACCAGCCGGAATTGCTGGAACTTCGAAAGCTTTGCCGGCGCGCCTTTCACGGCCGGCCAAGGATGTCACGATGCGGACGGCGCCGTCGTCGGCGGACAGATCGGCTATCGCTGGCAGTCCGCCGCCTTCGTGTTCGGCCTTGAAGCCCAGGGCAACTGGGCGGACTTGCAGGGATCGAGCGTCTCCACACCGGCTTTTGTGTTCGCACCCGGCGACCTGACCATCAATTCGAAGGTGCAGGCGTTCGGTCTGTTCACCGGGCAGGTGGGCTACGCCTGGAACAACGTCCTGCTCTACGCCAAGGGCGGTGCCGCCGTGGTGGACAACCGCTATTTCCACACCTTCACGGCCGGCAACGCACTGATCAATTCGTCCGACAATACGGCCTGGGGCGCGACGGTAGGCGCCGGCGTCGAAGTCGGTTTCGCACCCAACTGGTCGGTGGGCGTGGAATACAATCATATCTTCATGGACCGTGAGACGTTCAGCTTTGCCGCCGCTCCGGGAGGCGTGGCCACCACCAACAGCATCCGGCAGGATGTCGACATGGTGACGGCACGTCTCAATTATCGGTTTGGCGGCCCGGCCATCGGCCGATATTGATACGTCGCCAACACCCATATCACGCGCCGAAAGGGCATCGCGCCACAGCGATGCCCTTTTTGGTTTCGAGGCAAACAATGGCCGCCAAGACGCTGCCGACGCGTTGGGCTTGCAGAGACGATCCGGCGTCCTGTCAGGCGGCGGAACCTGGACCGCCTGCCTTGATGGAACCTGGAGATTGACAGGCTGATCCCTCCCCATCCAAATGCCTTTGCATAAACAAGCAGACAGGGGCGGATCGCGTGGCGGGCAGCGGGCAGGAAACCTACGAATGCGACGTGCTGGTGGTGGGCTCCGGCTGCGCCGGGATGTCGGCGGCGGTGACCGCCGGACATCACGGGCTCAACGTGCTGATTGCCGAGAAGGAGCCGCGCTTTGGCGGCACCACCGCGCGCTCCGGCGGCTGGCTGTGGATTCCCGGCACCTCGCTGGCCAAGGCCTGGGGCATCGAGGAAAGTCCCGACCAGGCGAAGACCTATCTGCGCCACGAGGCCGGTAACAGTTTTGACGCCGCGCGTGTCGACGCATTCCTGACCGAGGGGCCGAAGGCGGTCGATTTCTTTACGACGAAAACCGCGCTGCGGTTCGACATGCCGCTGACCTTTCCGGACTATCACGCCGAAGCGCCGGGCGGCGCGCAGGGCGGACGCTCGATGGTGACGCGGCCGTTCGACGCGCACGAACTCGGCCCGCATATCAAGGATATCGGCAGTCCCCTGCCCGAGCTCACCGTGTTCGGCATGATGCTGGGCTCCGGCAAGGAGATCATCCATTTCATGCGCGCGACGAAGTCGCTGACGTCGGCATTCTATGTCGCCAGGCGGCTGTCGAAACACGCGCTGGACGTCATGCGGCACGGCCGTGGCATGATGCTGACCAACGGCAATGCGCTCGCCGGACGGCTGGCGAAATCGGCGTTCGATCTGAAGATCCCGCTGTGGCTGTCGTCGCCGGTGCTCGAACTGGTGGTCGAGGACGGCGCCGTGCGCGGCGCCAATATCGAACGCCAGGGCAGACTGATCCGGGTCAACGCCAGACGCGGCGTAGTGCTGGCCTGCGGCGGCTTTCCGCACGACGTGGCGCGGCGCAAGGCGATGTTTCCGCACGCGGGCGACGGCACCGCGCACTTCTCGCCGGGCCCCACCGGCAACACCGGCGACGGGTTGCGGCTGGCGGAGACCGCGGGCGGACGGATCGAGGACACGCTGCCGAACGCCGCCGCCTGGGTGCCGGTGTCGATCACCGAGCGAAAGGACGGCAGCAAGGGCGTGATGCCGCATTTCATCGACCGCGCCAAACCCGGCGTCATCGCCGTGATGCGCGACGGCCGGCGCTTTGCCAATGAAGGCAACTCGTATCATGACTTCGTGCAGGCGATGGTGAAGGCGGCCAAGCCCGGCGAGGAGATCACGGCGTTTCTCGTGTGCGACCACCGCGCGCTGCGCCGATACGGCCTCGGCTGCGTGCCGCCGTTTCCGATGCCGCTCGGCCATCATCTCAAGACCGGTTATCTCAAGCGTGGCACCACGCTCGCCGAACTGGCCGACCGCACCGGCATCGACCGGCACGGACTCGAGGCCACCATCGCGGCCTTCAACGCGTCAGCGGCGGAAGGCCGCGATCCTCTGTTCGGCAAAGGCTCGCGCGCCTACAACCGCTATCAGGGCGACGCGCTGCACGGGCCGAACCCCTGCGTCGCGCCGATCAAGGACGGACCGTTCTACGCGATCAAGATGGTGATCGGCGATCTCGGCACCTATGCCGGCATCAGGACCGACGAACATGCCCGCGCGCTCGACCAACACGGCCAGCCGATCGCAGGCCTCTATGCCGCCGGCAACGACATGGCGAGCATCATGGGCGGCAACTATCCCGGCGCGGGCATCACGCTGGGGCCGGCGCTGACGTTCGGATATATTGCGGGAAAGCATATTGCCGACACGACTGCACGCTAGAGGGAATCATCACAAGTGGAACGAACGCCGGTTCGTTCCATTGTTTCGATTCCAATCGGAGAACGTTGCATGCGTGTGCCGCCTTTCGCCGCCGCCCTCGCCATTCTGGGGATGCTTGCTCCCGCGCTCGCGCTTGCCGGCGATATCGAATGGCGCCGCTACACGATCGCGAGCACGGGAACCAGCGTCGACATGCCGGTGTCGATCTTCACCAGCGATGGCGGTGCGCCGGATGGCGGAACCGGGCGGAAATTCTTCACCGAGGACCGCCGCGCCGACATGACGGTGCAATCGGTCGCCAATCCCGGCAACGAGTCGCCCGCGACGTTCCTCGCCAAGATGCGGCCGCCGGCCGGGATCATCTACAAACGGATCACGGCCGACTTCTTCGTGGTGTCGAGCATTCGCAACGACCGGATCTGGTACAACCGCTGCAATCGCGGCAATGGCAGCATGAACTGCGTGATGATCAATTATCCCGTCGCCGAAAAGCGGCAGTGGGATGCAGTGGTGACGCGAATCAGCCGGACACTGAAAGGCTAGCCAGCCGCGCGCAAGATGTCGCGAGAACCGGGAAAACCGGCAGATTGGCTCCGCCGTGCCTTTGCGATCGCGGTTCCGCGCATCCAAACCGTGCATTTGCCGGGGACAATTCACATCGACGCTTAAGCGGACTCCGGGGCGGCGATACAAGGGGGCGACTCCAATACGAGGACGCGCCCGTGACCGACCCGCAGATCGTTTGCCCGAATTGCAGCACCTCGATCAAGCTGACCGAATCGCTCGCCGCCCCTCTGGTCGCGGAGACCAAACGGCGCTTCGAGCGACAGCTTGCGGACAAGGAAGAACAGTTCGGCCAGCGCGAGGCCAGGCTCAGGCAGGCCGAGCAGGAGCTCGCAAAGTCCCGTGAAGCGATCGAAGAACGCGTGGCGACGCAACTGAAGGCCGAGCGTTCCAGGATTGCCGAAGCGGAGGCGAAGCGCGCACGCTTGGCGCTGGCCGACGAAATCGGCGAACGCGACCAGCGCCTCGCCGAGATGCAGCAGATCCTCGCCGCCAACAGCGAAAAGCTCGCTTCCGCACAGAAGGCGCAGGCCGACGTGCTGCGCAAGGAGCGCGAACTCGACGACGCGCGGCGCGAGATGGAGCTCACGGTCGAAAGGAAAGTGCAGGAATCGCTCCTCGCCGTCCGCGACAAGGCGCGGCTCGACGCCGAGGAGGCGTTGCGGGCCAAGGTCACGGAAAAGGAAATGCAGATCGCCGGCATGCAGCGTCAGATCGACGAGCTGCGCCGCAAGGCCGAACAGGGCAGCCAGCAATTGCAGGGCGAGGTGCTCGAAATCGAACTCGAGGGCATTTTGCGCAGCCGCTTCCCGCGCGACCTCATCGAGCCGGTGCCGAAGGGTGCGTTCGGCGGCGACGTGCTGCACCGCGTGTCGGGTCCCTCAGGCCAGAGCTGCGGCACCATCCTGTGGGAATCCAAGCGGACCAAGAACTGGAGCGACGGCTGGCTCGCCAAGCTGCGCGGCGACCAGCGCGCCGCCAAGGCCGAGGTCGCATTCCTGATTTCCGAAGCGCTGCCGAAGGAGGTCGAGACTTTCGATCTGGTGGACGGCGTCTGGGTCGCCCACCCGCGTTTCGCGGTGCCGCTCGCGATCGTGCTGCGGCAGTGGCTGATCGATCTCGCCGGCAGCCGCCTCGCGCAGGAAGGCCAGCAGGGCAAGATGGAACTGATGTATCTGTACCTGACCGGACCGCGCTTCCGGCAGCGCATCGACGCCATCGTCGAGAAATTCACCGACATGCAGGCGGATCTCGACCGCGAGCGCAAGATGATGATGCGGCTGTGGTCGAAGCGGGAGGAGCAGCTGCGCGGCGTGCTCGACTCAACCGCCGGTCTCTACGGCGACCTGCAGGGCATTGCCGGACGCGCCATGCAGGACATCGATAGCCTCGATGTGCTGATGATCGAGGCCGCGGGAGAGGCGGCGGAATAAGAGCCCCGCGCAGCAATCGGGCGACGTAAAATTCTCGGGAGGACGTAGCGTTGATTTTCGGGCGGCGCGCGAACGATGGCGTTCGGCGGAAGGCGGCCCACTCCGCTCCATGGGGCCGGGGGGCTAAAAAATGGAGCGGAGCTATACTCGGGACGCAACCAAACGCAACTAACGCCAACGACTGCTAACTTGCCCGGCGTTTCGGGCGCGCGAGAGGCCAAATCATGGAGCGAGCTCGCGCAAATAGGGAAAGTTGGTGTTGAGCGCGGCCTTCTTCCTTAACAAATCGTTAACGCGGGGCGGTGTCGCAAAGCAGAGATGGACAGTGCCCGGCTCGGCGAAGTGGCTGCGGCGCGGCGGCTTCCGCTTGCCTCGCCACGGCAGGCGTTACTGGCTTGCCCGGAGGCCGCCTGCGAAGCGGGAAAAATCAATGACTTGATCAGTCAGTGCCGGCTCGGACGGACTGTATTGCGATGGCTTCCCGCACACCCATTCGGTTCCGAATGAAGGCTCCGCGCCATCCTGCCGATCCGGCGACTGCGGCCTTGAGCGGCTCCCGGTCTGAACGGACAGTGTGTGGCCGGGCCGACGGACCGCCGGGGTCGCTAGCGTTGCGCGCACCGCTTGGAGCCGTCCGGAGCGCCCTCCCATGATCTGTTATATGTATTATACATACACATTAAAGTAACATAGTTTCAGCTCGACAGCCCGTGGGTGACCACGGTACAGCAGGTCTGCTTATCGAATTGTCGCAATTGTACAATATCGATGTAGGAACGTAATGACATCAACCGGCGGCGTTGTCGGAGCGGCCAATGCCGCAAGCTATGCCGCCACGGCAACAACATGAAATGGTGCATCCGCAATCGGCAGGGGTACGGTCAATTTGCGTCGCGATAGCGCCGTTGCGACCAAGTTGCATTGCATGCAGGGCAACCGCACCGACCAAATCACGTGGCCGGCGCGTCCTCGAGCGACTTCGATGGTTCGCCCCCAATTCGTGACGGCAGCGCCAACCCCGGCAGCCAACCGGACCGCATCCTGAGCACCCGGCGAGGACCAACCCAAGATGGATATGCTGTCGCGCAGAACAGGTCTCTACGATGATGCGAGGGAAGAAGCTCCGGCCCCGTCCTCCATGTCGGCCCTGATCGAACAGCTGACGGGATTGGTTCGGCGGCAGTACCGCGTCTTCCTGATTGGCCCGGTCGCAGCCGTCGCGCTCGGTCTCGCATATCTGCTGGTGACTCCGGCGCAATATACCGCCACGGCAACGCTGTTGATCGACAGCAGTACGCTGCGGGTGCTGCAGAACCAGCTGCAGCCGCAGGGGGATATCCCGCTCGATACGCTCCAGGTGGGGTCGCAGGTCGAGATTCTCGCGTCGAGGAAGATCGCGCTCGCAGTGATCAGGGACCTCAACCTTGCCGATGATCCCGATTTTGTTGCAGCGGGCGCAGGTATCTGGTCGCTGTTCTCGCGCGCGGGCTTCGACGCAATCTCGAAGGCGGACAGGGAAGAAAAGGCTGTCGACCAGTTTCTCAGGCACCGCAGTATTTCGCGCGTGGAAAGAACCTATGCCCTGAATATCTCATACACGTCGCGCAATCCCGTCATGGCGGCGAAGATCGCCAATGCGATCGCTGAAGCCTATATCGATGATCAACTCGGAGCCAAGGACCAGACGATAAGCCGTGCAAGCGAGTGGCTGCAGGATCGGATCAACGAATTGAAGGCGAAGGTAGCGTCCGCGGATCGGCTCGTTCTCGAGTTCAAGGAGAAGAACAACATCGTCGATTTCGGAGGCGCTAACGGAACGGCGGGTGCCGGGGCCTCGAACCGGCTGATCGGAGAACAGCAACTGTTCGAACTCAACAGCCAGCTCGCCACGGCGCGCGGCGCTACCAGTGAAGCCAAGGCGCGCCTCGACCGGATCGAACTGGTCCGCAACATGGACGTCGGCGAGGCGGCGGTTGCTGACAGCTTGAAGAACGAAGTCATCACGCGGCTGCGTAACCAGTATCTCGACCTGTCCGCTCGCCAGGCGGCCTTGTCAGAGCGATATGGATCGGACCACCAGGCTGCGATCAACCTCCGCAATCAGATGGAGGAGCTGCGTCGGAACATCAGCGCCGAACTCGGGCGGATTGCGGCGAGCTACCAGAGCGACTACGAGATCGCAAAGACACGGCAACAAAACCTGGAAGGGTCGCTGGCGCGCCTGGTATCCGAGGGACAAGTTACCAATCGGGACCGGCTCGGACTGGCGGAACTCGAGAGCTCCGCCAAGATCTATCACACGATCTACAATAACTTTCTGCAACGCTACATGGAAGCGATACAGCATCAATCGTTTCCGATCACCGATGCACGCGTGATCAGTTCGGCTGTGGTACCAACCCGTAAGAGCAAACCAGTTACCTCCCTGGTATTGGCCATCGCTGCCACGATGGGTATCATCGCGAGCGTCGGAGTGGCTATTTTACGACAGGCGATCGATGGTGTGTTCCGCACCGGGCGGCAGGCCGAACAGGCACTGAGGGTCAAGTGCCTGTCGGTCATTCCGCTGGCGCCACCGCAAGCTTCCCCCGTGCTGGCGCCGCAGCGATCGATCGCGAGGGGGACTTATCCACAAGACGCTCCCCGGAGCGCGCCGACACCAGGAACCAACGACAGTGGGCCACACGAGACGCCACGCTACACCTTCGTCGACCCGCTGAAACGGCGGGCGGTGGACGAGCCCATCTCGATATTTGCCGAAGCATTTCGGGCAATCAAGGTGACCGCGCAGATTCACGCCGCCATGCGCGACAACAAGGTCATCGGCATAACGTCCACGTTGCAGAACGAAGGCAAGTCCACCGTGGCATGTAACCTGGCGGCGCTGATGGCCGATGCGGGCAAGCGCGTGATCCTGATCGATGCCGACCTGCGCAATCCGACGCTCGCCCGATCGCTGACCCCGTCGCCCACGGCCGGATGGATGGAGCTGCTGGCCGCTGAAATCGACCTTTCACAAGCGATAGGTCGGGAGCCGACCACCGGACTGGCCTTCCTTCCGCTCCTGCTCAAAGAGCAGCCGATCCATTCCGATGAAATCCTTTCCTCGCAGGTCTTCAGGACACTCGTCGACAAGCTTCGACGGAGTTACGATTATGTCATCGTGGATCTTCCGCCCATCGGCCCCGTCGTCGACGTCCGCGCGATCATGCCGGTCATCGATTCCTTCGTTTTCGTGGTGGAGTGGGGGAGCACGAGCATCAGCGCCGTTCGGCACCACCTGATGGGAGAACCGGAACTGCACGACCGCCTTCTCGGCGTCGTGTTGAACAAGGCAAACCTGAAGGTGCTTGAACGGTTTGAGCTGCCGGGTCTGTATCAGAACGGGTACTACGTCGATCGCGGTCCACAGTCGGCACGACCCCGGCGGCTATTCGGCTTTTTCCAGTACGGTAGGGCGGACCGGGCCCGCAGCCCCTCGAAACGACCAGTCTAGCTCATGATCAGTCTAGCTCTTGTCAGGTCCTCGAAGCCGCGCCTCTTGTCTGGCACGAAGCTCTTCTTCAAGCTTTAGCTTGTCCAGCAGCATGTCGGTCACCAGCCGTCGCAGCCGTGAGTTTTCCAGTTCCAGGCGTTTGATGGTTTCCTTTGCGCCGCCTCCGCCAAATGTCTGAAGCTGGGTCTCGCTACGTTCGCTGTGTTCGGCCGGACCGTTGGAAGAGTGCACCATCTTCTTCCAGCGATGGTACGTCATGATGCTCACACCAAGAGCCTTGGAAATCTCGCGTTGGGTCTTGCCTTTCGCCGCCAACTCGTTGGCCTGAGCCAGCTTGGCCGTTATTTCCTGCGAAGCATGTCTTTTGCCGACCATCTGGTCATCTCCGGCCCGAATCTTGCTTAACCCCAAGCTACGTTAGTAAGCTCGAATCGTTGACCTTTTCAATAGAGCCGAGAACGATTCTCCGACCCCCGGCCGGATTATCGCGGTCGGATGCGCGGCGGACGCCCTCACGAACGACGCTTGCAAGGCCGCGGGACAGCAGCCATCGAATGCCCGGGGACGGCAAACCGGTCCGCCTGCGTCAATTATTTAAAACGAGGGATTGTTAAGTATTGCATGTCAATAAATTGCGCGCTGCATCAATACGCATTGCGCTGCCGGATCAGTTCAAAAAACGTCCGGAACATAATACTGATATCGAGCACAAGGCTCCAGTTGTCAATATACCATAGGTCGAGCGTTACTCTCCGCTCCATGAGCTCCAGTCGCGGCGTGCCCCCCCGATATCCTTTTACCTGCGCCCAGCCTGTAATTCCCGGCTTCACATGATGCCGGAACGCATAATTCGCAATCACTCGCCCGTACTCGTAATCATGGATCAGGGCATGCGGACGCGGCCCGACCATGGACATGTGACCTTGCAACACGTTCAACAGTTGCGGCAGTTCGTCGATGCTGGAAGCGCGAAGAAAGCGTCCGACGCGGGTGACGCGTGGATCTTTTTCCGTGGCCTGCACCACCGCAGCACCATCCTCGAGGACCTTCATGGTCCGCAACTTGTAGATTTCAAACGGCTGCCCGTTGAAGCCGTGACGCTGCTGCCGGAAGATCACCGGGCCTCGCGATTCCAGCTTGATCATGACCGCCGCGGCAAGTAGCAACGGGGCAAGCAGGAACAGCGACGACGCTGCGACCGTCACGTCCAGCAACCGCTTGACCGCCCGCTCAAACGGGGTAAGCGGCGCTCCTTGCAATTCGACCATGTACGATCGCTGCAGGAACGAGGCCTGACAATGCAGAGAGGCCTGACAACGCAGAACGGTCGACATTGCGCGATCCGGCAAGAGGCGCGCCGGCAGCGGCACCATCCGCAGCCGGCCAGTCAGCCATTCGATGTCCTTGGCCTCCGACCACGGCAATGCGACGACGATCTCGTCGGCCAATGACTCGCGCACGCGCTGCAGAGCCGTTTCGGCATCGCGCTTTCGCAGTCCGGAGGACGGTTTTGCCTCCGCGACGCAGGGCAGCACGACGCGAGCGACTTCCTCCAGACCGAACCTGGCCATGAGATCCTGACGGCCCAACTGGGAAAGTTCGTTTCCGGTGCCGATCACGATCGCCCGTCGGCCGCGGATCACACCTGTCGTCAGAGCGGCGCGCAAAACACGCTTGGCGAAACGGCGGGCCAGAACAAGGCCAAGCCCTGCCAGAACAAACAGGCAGACGACCGATCCGCGCGAGGCCTCGGCGCCAAATTTGAACAGAAACAGGAACACCGCCAGAATCAGGATCGCCAGGCTCAAACTCAACCAGACTTGCCCGCTCTCGGGCTCCGGCTCCAGCAAGCTGTCCAGCCGGTACAGACCTAGCCGCTGCGCCACCAGGACGTACGCCAAGCTCGCCACCAGACCCAGTCCGGCATACATTCCGGCATCGGCGCCGCCGTACAATACCTGATGATACACAAAGTGATACAGGACGTGATACAGCGCGCCTCCCGCAGCGCCCGCCGCCACAATGATCACGACGTCAGCCAAAGCGAACAGCGGTTCGACTGCCCACAGCGGAACGCTGAAGCGCGGCCTGGCCTGACTCTCGATGGTAGCGACAACCCTACTCAACTCGGTCGTATCTGTCACAGCGCACCCCGCCTCGGAGCCATCCGCCAGATATCACATACTTTATAACATAATTATGATATTTATCTGACTGCTAACGATAGGAGTCAGAAGAGTCGGGCGAATGCAGATGCGACTTGCTCAGCGGCCCGACATCCCGTGTGAAAACTTCGACCCGCATCCCCGCCCTGCCGATCCATCCCGACGCTACCCGGGCGTTGAAGCCGGCAAGCTCCGCCGCTCTCGATAGAAGGCAGGCAAGTCCCGTTCGGTGGCCGGAACTAGCGGAGCGGTGTCGTCTCGGCCTTGGTACCGAACAATTTTGACAGTGCGATCTCGTTGATGACCGGCGGCGTCTGCTTGAGCAGTTCGCCCATGTAGGCGCGACGATTGGCTTCCGCGCGCTCGGCCCTGATGCGCTGAGCAAGCGCATCCCTGACTTCCGACAACGGCCGCGTGTGCGACGCTTCGGTATCGAGGAGTTTCAGGACATGCCAGCCATCGTCGAGCCGGACCGGCTCCGCGATCGCGCCCTTCGCCAATCCAACGACCTGCGAGCGGATTTCAGGCCGCAGGTCCGGCTCGGCCACCCAGCCGATCTCGCCATTTCGCTCGGCAGACGCAGTGTCTTCCGAAGCGCTGCGGGCAAGCTGGCCAAAATCCGCACCCGGCTGCTTGACCTTTTTCATCACGTCGTCGAGTTTTTTGCGCGCGGCTTCCTCCGCCGCCTTGTCGGCATTTTTCGCCACGGTCACGACGATCTGGGCCAATTGAAAACGTCGCGGCACCAGAAGCGCGCCGGCGTTGGCGTCGTAGACGCTCTTGATCTCAGCCTCGCTCGGATAGTTCTCGGGCGGCGCCGAAACCGAATTCAGATAGCTCTCGACGATCACGCTGTCCCGCGCGCGCGCCAGTTGCGCGACGACCGCCGGCTGCTGCTCCCATTTCTTGGACAGCGCCTCCTTCAGCACCAGGCGGTTGGCCAGCATGGCCCGCACGGTCTGGCTGAGCAGCGCCGGATCGCGCGCCACAGCGGCCCGGTTGCGGGCATCAAGCGTCGCGACCACGCCGCGCAGCTCCTCCGCCGTCACGTTACTGCCGCCGACCTGGGCGACCACCTCGCCGTCCTTCACTGCCGCGCCGTCCGCCGCAGCCGGCGTCGCAGGCTGCGGCGTCGCGGCGGGCGCGGTCGCAGGCTGAGGGGCCGCGGCGCGAGGCGCCGGCTGTTGTGACGGCGCGCGCGTCTGCGCAGCCGCTTCCGGCAAGACGGCCGCGCACGTCACCGCGACCAACAGTCCGATGCCGAAGTTGGTATTCTTGTTCATGGGTTGACCTTCTGCTCGATGATCTTGTCCCGGAAGTCCTGGGCGGCGTTCTGGTGATCGACCCGCTTCTGTCCGAACAGCGGCTCGTGATGCCACAGCTTTTCCATCACGTTCATTTCCTCGTACTGCCGCACGATGTCGTTTCCGACCTTGACGAGCTGGGCATTCTTGGCCACGCAGGACTTGGTGCTTGCCCTCAACGCCGTCACTTCCGTCTCGAACTTGGCGCGCTCGGCATCCCTGGTGCGAGCCACGGTGGCCGCCTCGCCGTAGGCGCTCTTCCATTTTTCAAGAGACTCGTCGCGTTCGGCGAGCCTGTCGTTGAAATCCTTCACTGCCTGGCGATAGGCCTGCTCGGCCTCCTTGACCTGCGCGCGGAACGCGTCGTTCTGCTTCTTCAGCCGCTCGCGCTCCTGCTCGGCCGACGTCAGTTTGGCCTGCAGCGCGGCGCGCTGGTCCTCGAGCGAACGCGACTGCGCCGTCGCGTTGCGCAGCGCCTCGCGAAGGCGGTCGGACTCCGCGTCCGCGTGCGCGGCGGACGAGGCTGTGAGGGTGAATGCGACAACGAGGAAGCGCAACTTGCGCATGTTCAGAACCTCGCATTGAGATCGAGCTGGAAAATATCGACGGCGTAAGGGAGGCCGGCAATGTTGTTGGCGCTCAGCCAGCGGGCCCTGGCCCATACGTTTTCGCCGAGGCCGAGATTGGCGCCAATGAAGTAGCCCTTGAGATTGGTACCGCCAAGTCCGAAGTCGGAGTCGACAAACGCATCGACCATCGCGTCAGATTCAAGGTACTTGTAGCCGATGTGCGCGTTCCAGTCCCAAAGATGCTTGATCACCTTGTCACCGACAGTCAGCCGCGTGAGCCAACCCTTGTTTCCGCCATCGAACCCACCCAGCACACCCGTCGACGTCGGGGCGAAGTTGTTAGGCGGCACAGCAACGGAGGAAACATAGGCGCGGTTAAAGGCGGTGTTCCAGACGAATTCGCCGTCGAGGATGACGTGGACGGGATGGAAGTGCGCGAGATCGAGCTGGGCACTGGTAACGAGGGGGCGGAATCCGCTTGCGAGACCGTAGTACTGGTAATTGAGTGTCGGGTTGGGCAGCTGTACGTCCGGAACGTTGCGCAGACGCATGTAGGTGTTGCCCTTCTGTGCAAACGACGGTCGCAACAGATCGGTATCACAGACGTCGCCCGAATTGAGAACGAAACATGGGCTCGACAGCCGTCCCGTCACATTGGCGAAGTCGTAGTAGGCGACCGCAAATTTGAAATCGATTTCGGGATCAAACCGTGCGGCGAAGCCCACCTGGCCTCCGAAAATCCATTTGTCGCGGCTCGGCGACTTGAGCGGTCCATTGAGGTCGCTGAAGTTGAGTCCTGCATTCAGATCCGTATTGAAAACCGGAAACGCGCCGGCGACGGCGAATGGCGAGAATCCCGGGGTGATTTCGTGTTTGGCCTGGACGGCGAAGCCGTCGAAGCCGAGGTCTTCGTCCCAGACCAGTTCGGTCGGCGACCAGAATGGGTTGTCGAAGCGGCCGGCCGAAGCGACGAGATCCTGCAGGGGCTGATACTTGATGAAGGCGCGGTCCAGCCAGAGCGCGTACTTTGAAAAGTTACCGCCGTTGCTGCCGAAAGTCTGATTGGTCGATACCGGAGAACTGCTGTCGCCGGTGGCGATACGCAGACCCGCCGAAAAGCCTTCGAGCATCTCGACGTCGGCACCGAGCCGGGCGCGGAAGCGGAAGCGGCTGCGGTCCTGGGTCGTATTGTGCGTCGGCGGAAAATACGGATTGAACGCGTTGCTGTTGTCTTCCAGGAAGGGCGAGCCCGTGTTGATGGCGTTGAAATTGGTGAACAGGGCAGAGTTTCCTTTGGGGAAGAAGACCCCCTCATATCTCGCGCGGAGGTCTCCATAGAAACGGATGCGCTCCGCCCAATCCGGAAACTTGCCCGGCGATGCCCAGTTCTCCTTCTTCGCTTTCGCCATCACGTCGCGCTTGAGTTCATCGCGCAGCTCCTGCTTGACGATTTCCGGAACGTAGACCACGCGCTTGGTTCCGGGCGGCGAGACCGCGCCGGCAGCGGCGGTGGCCCGCTTGTCGGCGCCTTCCGCCTTGGCGGCGGCGTCGCGCAGAGCCTGTCGCGCGACATAGGCCTCGTCGTCGGCCTGCTTCGTCAGCACCGCGGCCTCCTCTTCGCTGAGTGCGCCCCGCTTGACGAGAAGATTGATCAGGTTGACGGTCGAATTGGACGACGGCGGCGCGCTTCGCGACACCGTCGGCCGCCTGCCAATCTCATCCTGCGCTGCCGCCGGGATGGTCAGTGCAAGCGAAATCGCTGCGATCGAGGTCAGCCCTGCTCTTGTTGTTCCAGCACGCCACATGAAACCGGTCCTTCTCACTTTGCACTCACTCGCACGCACCGACATTGCTTCACCCTTCAGCTCGGACTCTGGGCCGTCACCCGGGTGATGATCGGCATCGGCATGTCCTTTGGCGGCGGCTCACGCAGCCGCATGCCACCCAAAACCTTGTCGCGGATGATGGCGTCGAGCTCGGGATTTCCGGTCGACGACGCCAGCTGCACGCGATTGATCAGGCCTGTCGAGTCCGACCACAGCCGGACCTGAATCCTCATCACCGCGTGCCGCGTCTTTTCGTTGGCGCGCAGCGCCGCTTCGATCTGCGACTGGACGATGCTGGCGTACCAGCCAAACTTGCTGCCGCCACCGCCCCCGCCACCACCGCCGCCGATGAAGCCCTTGCCGCCCGGCCGGCCGGGCAGATCTCCCGGCCCCTTGCCGGCGTCGTCGAGACCCGGCGGTCCGGGCAACGGCTCGTCACTGGCGTCGGGCGGCGCTTCCTTCGGGATGTCGACCGCCTTCTCCTCGATGATCTCCTGCTTCACCGGCGTCTGCTCGACCACCTTCTCCTCCGGCTGCTGCTCCGGCGGAGGAGGAGGAGGTGGTGGTGGCGGCGGGGGCGGCGGCACGATCATGGTGACGGTGAGCTCGTTGACCTTGCGCGGCGGCTCCGTGTCGCCGCTCAGCATCATCACGAGCCCTCCGGACAGCAATGCGAGAACGAGTACGCCGGCGCCGGCCGACAGCATAAAGCGCCGCCGCGACTGTCCGCTGTCTTCGCTCTCCTCATCGTCGTTCCAGGCCATGAGTTAGTTCTCATCTCCTCGGATCATCGCACCAGAGGTTTGGTGGCCATGCCGACCTGGCTGAAATTCAGCCGGCCGAGCAGGTCGAGCACGTCGACCACATTCTGATATTGAGTCTGGCTGTCGCCGCGCACCACGATCGGGAATTCGGGCGTCAGCGCGCGCTGCTGCACCAGCCGCTGCTCGAGTTCAGCCAGCGTCACCGGAATGGTGTCGAGGAAGATCTTGCCGTCATTGGCGACCGTGATCGCCTTGGTGGTCTGTTGCGCCAGGCTCGGCGCCGCGCTCGCCTTGGGCAGGTTCACCTTCATGCCCTGCACGGTCGCGGTGGTCATGATGATGAAGATCACCAGCAGCACGTAGGCGAGGTCTAGCATCGGGGTGATGTTGATGTCGTCATACGGCTTGCTGTCGGACTGGAGCTGCATGGGTTCACTCCGCTGCCTGCTTGACCGGCTGGTCGGACCCGTTGTCGTAGGACTCGGCGATCCGCGTGATCAACTCATCGACGAAGACCTGCATTTCGCCGGTCGCGTCCTTGATGCGCGTGATCAGATAGTTGTAGACGAACAGCGCCGGTATCGCGACGCCGAGGCCTGCGACCGTCGCGACCAGCGCCGCGGCGATGCCGGGCGCGATCGCATTGACGTTGACATCCCCGCTTGCGGCGATCGCCGCGAAGGTGATCATCACGCCGACAACGGTCCCGAGCAGACCGAGGAACGGGCCGCCCGAAATGGCGATCGTCAGGACCACGATCATTCGATTGAGGCGCTGCGTTTCGCGTACGAACCCGCTGTCGAGCGTGGCGCGGATCGACTGGATCGCCTGTGGCGAGAGCGCACGATGGTTGCCGTTTCGAGCAAAGCGCTTGCGAATCTCCTGGGCGCCCATGGCGAACAGACGGTAGAGCGGCGAGGCGTGGATCATCTTGTGATCCTTCGCGGCGGCCTGTCCGCCGAGACTGGCATCCGATTCTTCACGATCGAGCTGCAGCAGTCCTTCAAGGTCGGCCGCTGCCCCGCGGAAGTGCTTGAGGAAGATTCCGTTCCCCTTCGCAACCCGGTTCAAGTATGAAATCCGGTCGACCGTCACGATCCAGCTGATGACAGCCATGACCGCCAGCAAGGCGATGACCACCCAACCGTCGAGCGTCACCGACTTCAGGATGATCGCGAAATGGCCGGTGGCCCAGCTCGACGCTTCCTCGTCGACGCTGAAGGCAATCAGCTTGGCCTGTTCCGGCCCCTGCCCGATCGCCGCCAGCCTGATGAAGCCGGCCGGACGCGCCACCTTGGCGATATGAAATTCGTCGACATCGCCGGCGAAGCCGACGTCCGCGGCGGCTGCGGCAGCGGCGGCGGGCGCAGCCGTTTCACCCGATGGTGCCGTTGCGGCGTCTCCAGGCGCAGCCGCCGGCGTCGCCGACGACGCCTGATCCGCCGCCGGCGCCGACCCGCTTCGTCCGAGTTGCGACGCGCCGGTCATCGTCGGCAAAGCTGCCGCGAGCGTCGAGAACGGATTGCCGTCGACATAGAGCGTGATTTGATTGTTCTTGGCGACGAGCGCGAGATGCCGCCACGATCCGGGGGCGATCGGAGCGCCGTCGCCGCTGCGCTGCGTGCTGCCCGCGTTCGTCACTTCAGCAAACGGCACGCCATTGTCGAGGCCGATGATCAGTCGATTCGCCCCTTCGGAGCGCGAATACAGCACCGCGCGGGGTTGCGGCGCGGTCATCTTCAGCCACAGCGACCAGGTCAGTTCACCGCCTTCGGCGAGCACCAGCGACGGCGAACCGGGCAAGGCGAGCGCGGTCTGCCCGTCGAACCGCGCTCCTTGGCCGATGATGGCGCCATCGGCGGCGGGCACCACGCTCTGGGCGCTGTTCGCCCAGGCCGTGACATCCTGCGCCGGCGTCCCGCGGTCGGCGAAGTGATAGACGAGCAACGTATCGGGATCGTAGGTCCCCTTGGCGTCCACCGCCGTCGGCGCTTTTGGATTGCCGTAATAGAGCCAGATATCGCTCTTGGTGCCCGGCTTCAGATCGGCGACGCTGACCCACACCAGCGCCTCGCCGAGCAGCGCATCGTACTTCTCGACATGGTGCTTCAGCGGCGTCTTGTCGTCAGCGGCGATGAAACGAAGGTCGCCGCCATCTTCCTTTGCCGAGCCGAAGCGAAAATTTCCGACATGCAGGCGCACCAGTATCGGCGCACTGCCGATGGGATCGCTCACGCTTGCGCCCGACGCTCCGGTGTCGAGGGTGATCTTCTTGCGCAGGCTCCACTGATCGTTCCACCACGCGGAAGCGGAAGCCGGCCACAGCACCGCAAGAAGAACGACGAGCATGGACAGCATCGGCGCGGTGCAGGTCCATCCGCGGACTGACTTGTTGCGATGGACCGTCATCAGAATTCTCCCCAGACGCGAAAGCTGAATCTCGGATGGTTGGCGAGCGACACCTGGCTGATCGCCGGCACGCCGACGAAAAAGATGCCGTTGAAACGCTTGAGCGTTTTCACCCGCGTCCCGATGCCATAACTTGCAAAATCGAACTGCGCCTTCTGGTCGATCAGAGGATCATGGATTCTGACGTGGCCGGCATCGGCGAACGCGAAGAAGCGCCAGTCTTCGAACGCATTGAACTTGACCGCCTGGCCGAGCGGATTCTCGAGCTTCTGCTCGAAATAGGGCGCCAGATTCGGCGAACGCAGCTCCAGCGTACCGGCGACGCCGTAATCGCCGAGCACCTCGGATTCGAGATATCCGCGCACGGTATCCTGGCCGCCGATGCTGAACTGCTCGCTGGACACCAGCGGCTGGTCGGCGGCCTGGCCCTGCACCTTGCCGAAAAACTGAAAACCCTCGGGGAGTTCATGGGTGTGCGCCAGGTCCGCGTTCAGGTGAATGAAGCTGCCGGTCGCATTGAACCGCTTGGCGTCGAACTCTGTCGGACTGCTGCCGATGCCGCGCAGGCCGGTCGTGACCGAGGCGTTGAGCTGCGTCAGGCGGCCATCGCCTTGCCAGGTTGCCCCATAGCCTGCGACCAGCGGCGCGTAGGTAACGGGCGAGTCGAACGCGTCGCTGCCGAGCCTGAGCGTCTGCGCGAAGTGCTTGTAGTCGATCCCGAGCGACAGCGTGTGAAACAGCTCACCCTTGGTGGGAAGCGTCAGCACGGCACGTCCCCCGATGACCTCGCCCGGGCCGATCACGTTGGCACCGCCGACGGTCGCCACCGAACTGTAGGACTTCAGACCGTAGAGCAGCACGCTGAGCCAGTCATACGGGGTCCGTGCCAGGTAGGAGCCGGAGATCACCATCGCGTCCTTCCGGTTCAACGGCGCATCCTGGTAGGTCACGGTCATCGAGTGACCGAGCTGCCAAAGGTTGTCATGGCGAAGCGAATAGCTTTCCCGCAACGATGTCGTGCTCGGGCTCTGCCGGTTGTTGATCTCGGCGCTGCCATGCAACGGCAGCGTATCCTCGACGTTGAGGTCGACGTCGATAGTCCCCGGCGCGACGCCCGCGCGCAGACTCGGCGTAACACGCCGGTCCGGCCATCGGTTGAGGGAGACGATATCCTTCGTCACCTCCTTGAAATTGGGTAGCGACCCCTCCTTGAGCGACGGCGCGCTGCGCTTGATATTGGCGAGATCGAAGTAGCGCGAGCCCTTGACTCTCAACTGGCCAACCCGGCTTTCGGTGACCTTCAGCACGATGAAGCCGCGTTGCGCATCCTGCTGCGGAATCGCGACGGCGACGGTTTGAAGGCCCTTGTCGTGATAGGCCTTCTCCACCGCGGCCCGCGCCTTCTCGACATCGTCGGACGTTCGCCGGGGGCCAAGGAACGGGTAGACGGCCGCTTCGATCTCGATCTGCGGCAGGGTATCCGCCCCCTCGACGCGAAACTCGTCGATGTCGAAGCGTTCCAAGGGGGCCGAGCGAGCCGGTGCGCCGCCTGCCGGCTTCGCCGCCGTCGACTTGCCGGCGTCCGCGTTGGGGTTCTCAGCCTTCGCCGACGCGGGCTTGCGCGCGGCCGTCGTGGCGACGTCGGGCTTCGTCTTCGCCGCCGCGGATCCCGTGCCGATCGCCGATAGTATCAGGTAGCAGACCGCTATTCGCCTTGCACGGGCCTTGCCAAATCGAGAGCAGGGTTGAACGTGCGGCCGCCTGTCGCAATGCGCATGTAACGTCGTCGGTTCGCCGATACCATATGAGTTCACGCTGACCTCGACACCTTCGCCTTGCCCGCCATCTCATAACGACGGTAGATACCTTCAGGGCAGCCTGATCCGTGACCCGCGCATGCCGATCCGCCGTCCCTATCCGGTAGACGTCGCGCACAGCGTCGCTGCGAAAAATTTTCCGATATTTGTTTGTTATTAACCATCGCATCGGCGCGATGATGATTCCCGGCAACATAACGATCGTATCGTTTCGTCAATGCTAATAACGTCACAATATCGTTGCCCCCTCTCACTACGGTCTCGTTAGAGATTGGGGGCGTAACATGAGTGATATTGGCGTAACGGCTTTGCGGGCGGTACTGCTCGCCGACTTTGGCGATCTTGAGGGGCGCCTGACGCGCCAGCTCGGCTCAGCGGATCTTGCTTCCGACGTGCTGCAGGAAACCTATCTCCGGCTCGAAGGGATCAGGGAGATCGGGCCGCTGCGGAGTCCGAAGGCCTATCTGTTTCGTATCGCGCTCAACATTGCCAACGACCGCCGGCGCGCCGAGAACCGCCGGCTCACGGTCGACGAGGTCGATAGTCTTCTCGATATTCCCGACGACCGGCCCGACGCCGCACGGGTCATTGAGGACCGCTCCGAGGTCGACCTGCTTCGACGCGCGATCGCGGAGCTTCCCCAGCGCCGACGCGAGGTGCTGGTCCTTGCGCGCATCGAAGGCGTGCCCAATCGCGAAATCGCCGAGCGTCTCGGCGTGACCGTGCGGACGGTCGAGATCGACCTCAAGCAGGCCGTCGAGCATTGCGCCGAGCGCCTGAAACGTCGCCTGCCCGACAAATTCGGATTTCACCGTCGAGGATCGTCTTACGTTCAGAGACATGTCGTTCGGGGCGAGCCGCTTGCGACCGGTGTCTGCGGGAAGGCGCTGGACCGTGAAAAAGCGAAACGATCGACCCGATCAGCTGGATCCATTAATCCGTGACGCACTGGCATGGATCGTGCGCCTGAAATCGGGCGAAGCCACGCTGAAAGATGCAGAGCAGCTGATGGACTGGCGCACCCGGAGTCCGGCGCACGAAAGCGCCTATCGCGAAGCAGTGAGATGCTGGCAGGCTATCGGGCGAACACTCGTCGGCAGCCGACCTACAGCCGGCGGCCGGCAGCGACCTAAGGCCAGACGTCCATAACGCAGCGCCCAACAAAGCTCCCGACGCATCGCGCTTCGGATTCCTCTTATGCAATCCCGACGAACGTCAATTCAGTCGAGCCAGCGGCCCGGCGTGGAGGTTGAATGCAAAAGAAGGCTCTCATTACCGGCGTGACCGGCCAGGACGGCGCGTATCTCGCCGAATTGCTGCTCAGCAAGGGCTACGTGGTCCATGGCGTGAAACGCCGTTCCTCTTCGTTCAATTCCGAGAGGATCGATCACCTCTATCAGGATCCGCATATCGAGGGCGGCAGTTTCTTCCTGCATTACGGCGACCTCACCGACTCGACCAACCTGATCCGGCTCGTGCACGAGACCCAGCCAGACGAACTCTACAACCTTGCAGCACAGAGCCATGTACGCGTGTCATTCGAGACGCCTGAGTACACCGCGAACGCCGACGGAGTCGGGACCCTGCGTCTGCTGGAAGCGATCAAGATTCTGGGTCTTGAGAAGAAGACGAGATTTTACCAGGCTTCGACCTCGGAGCTCTACGGCCTCGTACAGGAGATACCGCAGCGCGAAAGCACGCCGTTCTATCCGCGCTCGCCTTATGCCGTGGCCAAGCTCTACGCTTACTGGATCACGGTGAACTATCGAGAGGCCTATGGCATGCACGCCTCGAATGGCATCCTGTTCAATCACGAGAGCCCGATTCGCGGCGAGACGTTCGTCACGCGGAAGATCTCGCGCGCCGTCGCGGCAATCCATCTCGGCATCCAGGACCGGCTCTACCTCGGCAACCTCGACGCCAAGCGCGACTGGGGTCATGCGCGAGACTATGTCGAGGGCATGTGGCGCATCGTTCAGCTGCGCGAGCCTGACGACTATGTGCTCGCCACGGGTGAGACTCGCACGGTGCGCGAATTCGTCGAAACCGCGTTCAGCCATGTGGGGATAACGGTGATCTGGAAGGGCGTGGGAGTCGACGAGGTTGGAATCGACAAGGCGACGGGGCGGACGATCATCTCGATCGACCCCCGCTATTTCCGGCCCACCGAAGTCGAGATTCTGATCGGCGATTCGACCAAGGCGCGAACCAGGCTGAATTGGAGACCGGAAACCTCCTTCGCGAGGCTGGTGGAAGAAATGGTTTCGAGCGATCTCGAGAAAGTCCGCGCCGAGGCCAACCGACGTTCGCACCACGATTGACGGCCCGTGAAGCGATGAGCGCCGTGCCGGCTCCGGTCCATGATCTGAAGTCGAAACGAGTCTCTGTCGCCGGCCGCCGCGGAATGGTGGGCTCTGCCATCGCCGAATTGGCACGGATGGTGAAGGATGTCGTCGGCTATCAGGGGACCATCGCCCTCGATCGCACGCGCCCGGACGGCACTCCGCGCAAGCTGCTCGACGTTTCCCGGCTGCATGGGCTTGGCTGGCGCGCGAAGACCCGGCCGACACGCTCCATCCGGGCATTAGTTTGAGGCGTGCGAAATCCTTCGCTCGGTCAGCGCGCGCAGGCGCACATTCAGCGCGACGAAGTTGACCGTGCTGCCGCCGGATTTCGATTGGCCGCGGGGTCGCGTCCCGCTACGGCTGCCAAAGGTCGGTTGCGGCACCGAACCGGTGACCGGGACGCCGTGCGCAGCGAGGTGATTGCGGACACGGTTGCAGTATTCCACCGAAAGAACCGAGAACCGCGTTTCCCCGTGGCCAGCGCGATATTTCATCGCAGCCGTGCATAGATCGCCTCCGGCGAGACGCCATGCGCCGGCGAGGTATTTGACCCCGTAATGGACATTGATTTCGGGGGCCGCAAGCTCTCCCAGCGTTCCGGTGAAGCCGAGCATGCGAGCGGTCGGCGGCATGATCTGCATCAGCCCGATCTCGCCGTCCATTCCGATGCTGGCCGGATTGTAGCGGCTCTCCACCGACATTACCGCATCGACGAGCGATGGCGGCACGCCAAAGGCGAGAGCTTCGCGCTCGACGATCGCGCGGTATTCGTTGCGGCCTGCCCGCCAGTCGCGACTGAACGCGACACTGAGGCGCGGCAAGCTTCCGATCAGCGGATTCGCCGGCGGCAGATCCGCCTGTGTCAGCGGCTTGAAGGCAAGCGAGGGCGATGGCAGTGGCGGGGAAGCGTCTGCATCCGCATCTTCATCAGGCAAAGCAAAGACGCTGGTGTCGATCGGCGCTTTGATATCGCCCGCCTGCGCGGCGGCCTGGCTGCCGCTCAGAACGAGCAACGTCCAGCCTGCCGCCAATGCCAGCCGCCACGCGTTTCCGACCCCGCCAAGGACCCTGGTGATCATCGGCGCGGGCATCAGCGGCCAGGCAGGACGAAAACAGGCGCCGGCGGCCGAAACGGAATTGCAGAGCGGCCATAGTTGGAACCGTACTGCTGCCGCACCGCCGCCTCGTTCACATTGCCGACGCGCACGTCCGGCGAGCGCGCGTCGATCGGGGGCAGATTTATCGACGGATTGACACGATCAACCTCGCGCCTGAGCTTCTGGTTGAGACATCCGAACGCGCTGGCGCTGCCAATTTCCACGTCAACACAGCGCTCGAATGCCGGTGCTGACGAAGGCCCTCCGCCTATGATGGTCTCACGCCGCTCCGGCAAGAGCGCCGTGCCGTTGGACGTCTGGGCGGCGACCGGACCCGCTATCCCAACGACCACGCATGCGGCCAGCATGGCGCCGCCGCCTTTGCGTTTGATGACGCCGATCCCGTGGCTCATGGCCAAGCTCCCTTGCGTCCCCCGCGCAGTGGTCGTGCAAACAGCCGCCCGGAGCGAGCCCTACACGTTATGTGAACCAGAGTGACTACGTTTTCATGAACCGAGGCGGCTCACGTTATATGATAGTCCTCTCTGTTAATAGACTGTCAATGCCCGCCTGATGTATTCGGAAAAGGAGTTGATCGCGATGGTATTGGTTAGCAGTATTCTCATCGGCGCGGCACTGGGCACCCGATACAAGGCTCTCTGCCTGGTTCCGCTGACGCCGGCTGGACGCGCTGTCGCTCGCTGTCGGATTGCAGATCGGATACCCCGCCGGGTTCGCCGTGCAATCGGCATTTTGGAGGAAGCTCGCACGCAGCTTCAGCGGACCGGGGCGCTTGTGCGATCAGCCGGTCCGGATTTCCTGACTCCCTCATTCACGGCCCGATCCTAACGTCGAGCCCCGCGAGAAAGCGGGCGCGCGGCGGCTTTCGGACGCAACAGGAAATCGATCGGCGTCCGGCGGTGCCGCCACCCGCCATTCAGCGCACCCTGCTGTTGATCCGGGCGACATGAATGTCGTTTACAAGATTGACACCGCTGTCCGCAGTTACGACCGCGGCATTGATGAAACTCAAAACCTTCGTAGCGTCGACCGATGGCGCATTGGCGACATAGAGCACGTCGAATGGCCGCATCTGCATCTTGGTGGCGAGAAAGTATCCGGCCGGGTCCTGAAAACTCACATTGAAGACGATCGGAATGGAATCGCCGCCAAATCTCGAGCCGTCGACGCCCAGCAGGTCTGCCACGTGGCGCGGTTCGCGACGATAGAGAAAAATCGAACCCGGATCGGCCTGGAGGTCAAACAGGCCGCCTGCCTTGGCGACTGCCTGAGCGAGGCTGATCCTCCAGGCATCGAAGTTGAACTCGCCTTGCTGACCGGTAGCGCCGAAGGCCAGGAATTTGATCGGCTCGCGATAGACATAGATTCGATCACCCGGCAGCACAAAGATGTTGTTGGAGGGCCAGTAGATGAGATGGCCAAATGGCACTGTGACCCGCTTGCCGTTGCGCTCCAGCACGACCCAGCTCTCCCAGCCGGCTCCACTGATGCCGCCGGCGCGGGTAATTGCGTCGGTGATCCGGTCCTGCGCGCCCGAGGCCGGCATCGGAAAGCGGATCGGCGTTCTGACCTCGCCGAACACGCTGACCAGGGATGAGCGCTGCTGGCTTGCCGTTACCACGACCTGCGGCTCGATCGCGCGCTTTTTGATGCGTGCCAGAATGTCATCCTGGATTTGCACATTGGTGCGCCCCGCGGCCCGGATCAGTCCCGCGAATGGCACACTGATATTGCCGGCATTATCGACCGCCTGATCGGGCAGATTCACAAAATTGCCGGGACGGACGCCAGCCTCATTCGGAATGAAGAGGCCACCAGCTGCTGCTTCGAAAATCGTCACGCTGACGATGTCGCCGATACCAAAGAGGATGCTTGCCGGCGGGCGACTGTCCGCGAAGGCTCCGGGCAAGACGTTGGGCTCGTACTTTTCGAGCGCCTTCAAGACGTTGCCGTCGAGCTTCACCACCGCGAACGGCAGCGTCGCGCTGTTTTCGGACCGCACGTCGACGCTCGACGGGCCCGACATGGAGATAAAGCCGCAGCCGCATAGCACCGCTGGGCCGACCAGACACCACGCGATCGTCAGAAACAACCTCAATCGCATGATGATCCGTTCGCACCCGGAGTTGAACGCGATTCGCGATGTATTTCTCACGCGAGCCGACTCGTGTCCCTGCTGAATAGACGATGCGAGGATGCTTGCCGCGAAAACAAAATTTCGATCTGGGGGTGGGGCCCGCGCGGAAGCGGAGACGCTTTCCCGGCGCTCGAAAGGCAGCTCGCTGCCCGCGGCGATGTTGCTATTGGCGACAAGGCGCGGGCGGCCGGGTCCGAATGCGCGAATGCGCGTGAAGGGCGCCGTTCTTCGAACAGCGACAGGCGAGCGAAGCCCCCGTTGCTCGAACGGCTACGGGGCTTCGCCCGGCCGGAACGGCAGGCGTACAGGATCGACTTGACTCATTGAGCTCCGGAGCGCGCGTTGCGGCTCGCGCGCCAGGAGCGCGCGCTACGGCCCGGCAAGGGCCTTGCGCAGGCGCATGATCTCAATGCCGACCTCGGACACCATTCGTGTCAGCAAGGCATTCTCGTGCTCGAGGGCCTTGATGTGCAAACGGCTGTCTGTTCGCCTTGCGGCAAAATCGTACACATTTGCACTCGTCTTCAGCAGCGCGGTCTCAGGACAGACCGTACCAAGCTTTTCATTTGCATGCATTTTAATGCCCCCAAAGCCGCACTTCGTTTCGCGGTCAAAATTCGCGCTAAGCCTTGCCGGCCGGCACACTAGAAATGTTTCTTATCGTTGCCGTGACGTTTTAAACAAAAAGTCAGAATTGCGCCTGAACATGGTCCACGAACGACCGGGAGCCTTGGCGTGCCGCAGATCTGGCTGACCTACGACGAACTCGCCACCTTCATGAACTGCGACGCAGCCGCCGCGCGCGGTGCCGCAGCGGCGATCGGGCTCGATCGCCGCAGAAGCCGCGATGGCAAGACGCGTGCCAAATTGACACCGTCGCTTGAGGAAGCGTTCCTCGAGAGCCTGCTGCAGAGACGCCTAGAATGGGAAATGGCGCGCTCTGCCTCCGAATTGCGCACAATCCATGCGCGCATGGCGGACCGCGCTGACGTGCCGCAGCTTCGTTCAGCCGCTGCCGGCTGATCGTCTTCGATCGCGCACTGTTTGCAGCCCTCTCACTGGTCGGGCTTTTTCTCGTCCTGGTCGCGCTTTTTCTCGTCGGACGACTTGGTGTCGGGCTGCGTGCTGTTGGCCTTAGGCGGGCCCTCGCCGTCACCGCCGCCGTAGCCGACGACTTCCACGATGAAGACTGACGCCCTCTGCTGGTTGCCAGATGCCGTTGGCGTTTCGGACGTCTTGCTAGCAGCGCCGGCGGTGTTCGAGCCCGCGGTGAGCGCGCCGACGTTGGGGACGGCGATGACCGGCGCGCCGGTCACGGTGCCCTGCGCCTGGATGTTGCTGGCGTTGGCGATCACGGGCGCCACCAGCACGATATTTCCGGACGAACGTACGCCGGCCGAGCCGAGATTGATTTCGCCGCGCGGCGCGGTCAGGAACAGGCTGGATGTCCTGGCAGCATCCGATGTCTGCAGCGTCGCGATACCGGCGCCGGTCACGAAACCGCCGAGGTCGATCGACTGATAATCGTCCTGATCGAACTCCACCTCCAGCGCCGGCGCCGACAGGGTGGTCTTGGAGCCGCGACCGGCGTCGAGATCGAGATTCGCGCTGAACATCAGCACGTCGCCGCCCTGGGTCGTGAGCACGCGACTGGAGTTCACCAGCACGCTCTGGTCGGTGAACGTATTGATGTTGCCGTTGCCCAGCGTGAGAATGCCGATATCGCGCAGCTTCAGGTTCGGATTGGACTCGGCGTTCAGCGATCCGGCGATGATGTTTCCACCCGGACCGAAAATCGAGACGTCACCACCGAACCGGGTCTGGATCGTCGCATGCCGCAGGTCCAGATCGCCGGTCGAGACCAACCGCGTTGGCTTGATCGCGAGATCGAGGGAGTTGTCCGTGTAGCCGAGGCGCGACGGGAACATGGTGTTGATCACCTGATAGGCCGGCGTGAAGATCCTCGTTAGAAATTCCTGTTCGGTTTCGCCGGCCTGCCTCAGCTCCTGCCGGGCTTCGCCGACGGCCTTCAGCTCTGCGAAGAACACCTTGTCGACGAAGACGCGTTGCAGATCCGCTGGCAAGGCTTTGAACGCGGCGAACACGGTTGCCGCATCGGTCGAGCTTGCCGGCTTGCCGATCTGGACAAGGAAGGCTTGCAGCTCGGCGATATAGTTGCGGGTCACGTTGCCGGCATTGGCGGGATCGATATAGGCGTCGATCATCGCCTGGTAGTCGACGCCGTATTTGGTGCCGAACATCGTGATGATGTCGGCGCCACGGGACGTGCCCGCCGCTTCGGTCAGCAGCGTGTTGCGACGGGGATTGCTGCGGGGCCCGAGCAGCGCCTGGTTGTAAATGCCAACCGAGCTGGTCGTCACGGAGGTGGAAATGTAGCCATTTCCGACCGGCGTGTCGCTGGAATTTCCGACCGACGCGATCCCTTCCTGCACCCGCGCTTCGACGGAGTTGTTGTGCGAGCCCGGCAAGAACGGGCCGATGTCCCCGCCGGCCTGCACCACCAGGAAGCCCGGTCCGGCCACCTGCAGCCCGCCGCCATTGTGGAAGCCGGTATAGGTGATGTTTCGTCCCGCCTCGATCGTGCTGACGTCGCTCGTTTGAATGTTCTGGACGATGATGTTGAGGTCGACGATATCGCGCCCGGCATAGACCCTGGCCGGCCGGTTGATCTCGATGTGCTGGTAGCCTTTGGTGGAGGCAGGCTCGCTCGTCGACTTTTGGCCCCAGGTGCCGGTCGCAGTGATATCACCCGTCGCCGCGTAGATCCGCGCGATGGTATCCGCTTCTGCGGCAGCGTCGTCCTCGTGCGCCAGCACCGCACCATTGAAGCTACCGCCAAAGCCGCTGTTCGGCCTGAACACATCGAAGGCCGTCTCCAGCAGTGAAGGCCCTGCGGAGATGAACGGCCGAGGCGAGCGGATCAGGCCCAAGAGCTCTTCTGGATAGCCGAAAGTCAGGTCGACATCGTTCTGCGCCGCCAGAACGAACGTGCCGTGCTCCGACGGGCTCAGCACGATGCCCGGCATCGGAATGGCGGCAAGTCCGTTAGAAGCGGAAGCGATAGTGCTGATGCCGGTGGTGACCAGGCTGCCGTTCAGGGCGAGGGCCTCGAAGCTTGCCGGGTACATCGCCACCGCAGCTACCAGGGTGGAATTCGTTACCGCCGTCGGTGCGATCGTGATCGTCAAATTGCCCCGCTCCGCGGTCAGTCGCACTTTGCTGTCCGGACCGTAGGTGTCCATGTAAAGAGCAACGCCTGGCGTGTTCACGTTCGTTTCCAACGGATTTGCGGCGCTTGGCTGCTGCGCATGCAGCGCGGCGGGGTTGACGACGCCGGCCATCGTGAGCGCGCCGCGCGCCACCATCGAGATCTGCCCAGTATCCACCGCGAGCAAGGGAACATCGGGAAGGGCAAAACTTGACTTGAATCTGGCCACCGTTCCGTACGGGCCGATGGAGCCCCCCGCCATGATGGTGCCGTGGCCGGATCCTTCGTAGAACGAGCCGCCGAGAATATCGCGGCCGGCGCGCACGGCCATATTGCCGCTGCCATAAAGATGCGTCACGGGCGTACTGGTCGCCGACAGTCCGCCGCTGACCTGGCCCGTGGTCGGCAGAGAGACCGAGACGTCCTTCAGGTCGCGCCCGGCCGTCACGGTCACGTTGCCGCCGGCGCTGAGAATGCCCTGCTGAAAGCTGCCGTACTGGATCCACCATGCGGTCTGCGAGGCGATTTGCGTTCCCGACGGCGCGAAAACGCCGGCTCCGTACAGTCGCACCGAGGCGGCAGCCGCTGAAACTGCAGGCGTAACCGAAGCGCTCGACAACAGCCACGGCTGGTAGTACTGCAGGACCTTCGTGTCCTCGACCTTGGTTGTGTTGCCGATGACATCCCGTTGCGCCTCGATCGTGACGTCGCCACCCATTTCCGGGAAGGCCGCGGCAGTGGGAGGCCCGTAGTAGAGCTCTGCGCGGAGACGCGCGGCGTCGTTGCCGTAGGCCAGAACGCGGGGCTCGAAAAAGCCATCCGGATTGAGCGCGACAACCTGCGACACGCCATTGACCGTCTGCAGGGTGTAGTTCGGATCGGCAAGCTTCGCCGTGTTGACACCGGCCGCATAGATCACACCGGGCGCAGCCGTGTCCTTCAGGATGACGTCACGCGCCGCCGCAACGGCAACGTTTCCGGTGCCCGTCCTGACCAGGGTCGGAAGATTGACGCTGACGGACGCTAGGGTGCCGCTCTCGCTCCTGAGCGCCTGGGTGTAGCTGCTGTGCTTGTCGATGATCACGTCGCCGCGGTCGCCGGCGTTTGCGCTGCCGAGCGGGATGCTCGACGTCGGGTTGGCACTCGCTACGTCGGCGCCCGCGGTGAAGTTATAAGACCAGGAGGATGGGGCCGTTACCGTCTTGATGTTCGCATCGCTGCAATCCGTGGTGCAGACGCGCAACGCGTGCGGGAATAGATCCGCGGTGGCCATATCCCTGGATGTCGGGCTGACGTCGTTGGCGGCCGCCACGTAGGGCGCGATCGGCACCGCGCCGAAACCATTGAGATAGTAAGTGTACGCGCCGTACTTCGTCAATGCGAATTGATCGATCCTGCGGTTGTTTGAGGCGAGGTAATTCCCGACCTGCGTGACATAGTTAGGATCGAGGTAGTTCCCGAACTGGAAGAAGCCGTCGGAAATCGAGGCGTTGATGTTGAGGTCTCCAGCAGCACGCAGCGTCAGGGCGCCGGAGTCGAGCCCGCCCCACGGCGTCAATAGCCGATACTGGAAATCGACATAGCTCCGGGACGGATCGAAATACTGGATCGACTGGGTGCCGCTGGTGGTCGTCTGCAGGTTGCCCACCGTGCCCGCCGCCAGATTCCAGTTGGTCTGCACCGTGATGGCGCCGCTGGAGTTCACCAGGTCGATGCCCGGTTGCACATGAACGACGTCGGCGCCCAGCCTGGCGACGAGCGGCTGCAGACGGTCGAAAAGATTGGCGAACCCGTAACTCTTGCCGTCGTAGGTCCAGGTGCCCTGGGTGACCTGCGCCAGGGTGGTGGCGAAGAATGTGCGGTTGGAGTCGGCGCCTCCCGCGAAGCTAGCGATGCCTGCATTGCCCTGTTTGGTCGGGTCGAATGCGTCGAACACACCACTTGAGCGCCAGGGAATGAAGTCGGTCGTGTCTGCCGTGAATGTGCCGCCTGTTGTCTGACCCGTGAAGCCTGAGCCTGATGCGAAGTTGAGCGTCGCGTTGCTACTGCCGCTTGCGAAAATCACCGTGGGCGTAGCGCCGTTCTCGTATCCGCTCCCCAGAGACACGATCTGCGCAGAGACCACCCGCATCCTGAGGCCGGTGAAGGTGGCGGTGAGGCCGTTGATGGTGGCGCTCGTCGGCGGTGTTGTATAGCCGCGCCCCGCCGTCGTGACCGGGATGACGAGCGTGTTAACAAGGATCTGACCGTTGGCATCGGTTGAGACGGTCCCCACGGCCGCGACGCCTCCGGGCGGCGCCGCGAATGTCACGGTATACTGGGTATTGGGTGACAAAGAGCCCGAAACCTGCGCCGTAACGCCCGAGGCAGGCTTCACCACGCCCATGACTGCCCGGGCCACGGCAGTCCTGTTCTGTCCCTGCACTACCGGTGCGTCGGGGGGGAGAGAGGTAAAGGAATTGTTGCCGAAAATCGAAACCGAGCCGGGCTGCCAGCCGTTGATGCCGCTCCACGATCCGTCGGTCGCAACGCTGCCGTCCGGCTTGAACCATCCGGCCGGGTCGACGATTCCCTTCCAGCCAAGGGCTGATCCGTCGATACCCTGGCCGCCGGCCGTGGTGTCGAAGGCGACGAAGCCCTGGACGGTGACGGCACGGGCGCCGGTAATCGTCGCGTCGAGGTTCCTGATCTTGACGTCGTTGCTGCCGTTGAGCGGCGCGCGCAGTGTCACCGTGCCGCCCGAGAGACCGCCCCTGCTGCCGCCGGAGACGTCGATGAGCGCGCCGGCTTGCAGATCGATCATGCTTCGCGGCGCATCGACCAGCGTGCCATTCGAGCCGTCATCGGCCGCGGACCAGGCGGTCCCGAGGATCACGTCGCCGCCGCGCTCGTCGCTGTGTGTCGAGCGGGCGAGAATCCGTCCCGTGCCGGTCAGCACCACCGCATTGCGGCCGAACAGGCCGACCTGTCCGCCGGCCTGACCCGACCCGTCGGCGGACAAGCCGGAATAGCCGTCGGCATCGATCGTGCCGGCGATGATGACCTGGCCATAGCGCGGTGCGGACCTGTCCGTTTCGGTCGGCCAGGTCGCGTCGTCGGCGGTGAGCGTGACGGCATTCGCTTTCAGCGTCTGACCGGCCGCCAGTTCGAGGTTGCCGGTACGGGTGTGGATATCGATCGCGCCGGTGATTCCGCCGTCGCGCAGCTTGCTCGCCAGCGCGTTCAAGTCGGCCGAACTTTTGGTGTCGAGCTTGAAGCGGCCGCCGAGGCCGGGCCCGCCGCCGCCGCGAAAGTCGCCGGCGAGGATCGCGCCGCCCCGGGGCGCGGCGATATCGATGCTGCCGCCATAGCCCTGCAGGCCCGCGCCGGGATTCGCCGGGTTCACGGCCTGCGCCACGTCGACCACGCTGCCTGAATTCATGACGACCAGCCCCGGACCGGGCGGAAGGAAATCGGTCTGGATGTCAGCGTTCAGCGCGACCTTGCCGCCGCCCAAGTAAGTATCGACGTCGACCAGCGTCTTCCTGGTGCCGCCGGCCGCGAGGTAGGCGCCCGCGTTGAGGGTGACGTTGCCCGCGATTGCGTTCAGCGTGATGCTGCCGGCCTGCGCCTGAATGGTGCTGCCGATGGTAACGTTCGAGGCCGTAATCTCGAAGCTGCCGCCGGTCTCAGCGCTGTCCGCCGGACGATCGACAGGGCCGCCGCGCACCACCGTGTCCACCACGGAGACATTGCCCGCCAGACTGTTGATCGCGAAGCCCCGGGAACTGGCTGCGGTGGCTCCTGCGACCAGGACGCTCGGCGTGGTCACGGTGAGATCGACCTTGTCCGTGTTGCTGACGCCGAACGTCATCGTACTCGGGCCGGCGATCAGGACGCGATCACTGGCGAAGAAGTCGACGCTGGAGTAGCCGGCGAAGGTCATATCGCGAACGACGGGGTTGCCGTTCACCGGGCCGCTGCCGAGGACGATCTCCTCGGCGGACAGTTCGAGCCTGTTGCCGGTTGCCGCCGGTCCGCCGGTGAACTCCGGCGCGGCGGTGTTTCGGAGCGTGATGGTCCCGCTCGCGCTGATGCTGTGGCTGCCGCCGGGGCTGGGTGCACCAAACGCGATGCCACTGGCGTCGAGCGTGAGATTGCGCGTGCCGGGATTGAAGTCGCCGTAGACCGTAACCGGGCCGGACAGCGCCATCAGCGTGAGAGTGCCGACGTTCGCGAACTGGGTGCTGTTCGCTGCCAGCAGCAATGCCGTGTCGGCCACAGGGGCGCTGGTCCCGATACCAATGGTGTGCGCCCCGAGCTTCACCTCCTTGGCATGCAGGTCGGTGCTCTGGATCGCGATCGCATTGTTTTTCGCGGTGGCCTGCACCGTGAGCGTGTCGGTCGAAATCCTGGCGCCGGCCTCGATCGAGACCTGGCCGCTGTTGGTGGTGTCGCCGCCAAGCAGGGTCAGCGTTCCGGCCACCTGCCCGATCGCGACCGGATTGGTGGTCGACACCTTCGACGCGTCGTCGGCCGTCACGTCCCTGAATCTGATCGTGAGTGTCGGGGCCGATAACCCGCTCGCTGCAGGCCCCCTGAGCGTCAAGCTCGGGTCATTGCTCGCAACGAACAGAGCACCACGGCCCGGCTGTTGCGGACCGCCATTGGCATAGTAGGCCAGCTCCGCCTGACCAACGGCGTTCGTGACGACATTGCCGGGCAGTCCGAAGCCGCGACCGAACCAAGACGCCGGCACCTTTGTCAGGTCGGCGTTGATGATCTCCGTCCCTGAGAGCGTCCCGCCGAGGGCTGCGGCAAGACTTTCGGCGGTGAAGGGGTCCCGGCTATCGGACGCGACGATGTAATGGCGTCCGAACCCGCTATGAACGGCCCCCGTGGTTTCGACCACGCTGCCCGCCTTGATCGTCACGGTGCCGGTCCCGGCCACCGGCTCGTAGATCGGTATCTCCACGACCACGGTATTGTTCGGACCCGAGCCGACGGTCACCGTCTGCCTGACTTGCTTCCACTCCCCGACCTGCTGGGCGACCATCAGGATTTCCGGGGCGCTGAACACATCACCGCGGGTGTCGACCAGGATGTTGGCCGCGGTCGGCGTGATCACCGTGCCGCCCTCGGTATCGATGCGCAGGCCACCGAGCAGAATGCTCTCGAAGCCGCTGAGTTGGGTAACGTCGAGGCCGACATAGCCGGCGGGAATGTCGTTGCTGACCGACTGGGCGTGACCAATCGCTGCAATCCGCGGCGCGCCGATATCGAGCTCCGCGCCCCGCCCGATGTTGCCGTCGTCATCCCGTCCCGGCTGCGTCAGCGCAACGCCGCTCAGCAGGATCGACTGCTGGACCACCACCGCCAGCCGCCCCGCATCCATCGGCAACCGCGGTATCGGAAGATCCTTCTTCTGTGCCAATTCTCTGAAGTAGCCGTTGGCACGGGCAAAGCTGTATTCGCTGTACTGCTGCCAGACCTGGCTGGTCTGCACCGCGAACAGGGTTTCTCCTGACGATTGCTTTCCGGACGATTGGGTGAAATGGCCGGTGACCAGCACGGTGCTGTCCGGCAGCGTGGTTCCGCTCTTCACGTTGCGGGCGACATTGTCGCCCTGCACTACCACGCGCATGGCGCCCGGCATGGTGGCGTAGTGCGCCGGATAGAGCGTGTAGGTGCCGGCCGGAATGCCACCGCCGCCGTCAAGCGTAATCTGGGTGCCGGCCAGCGGCAAGGTGTCGCCCGGCGTGATGGTTTTCCCCGCGTCGGTGCTGCGCGTAGCGCTCAAGTGAACGTCGAACGCCGAAACCGCATCATTTCGCGACGGCACCAGCGCATAGACCGTCTGTCCCGACGGCGTCGTGGTCAGGGTGTCGCGCGAACCTCCTTGGCCCTGGATCCATTCCGCCGCCTGCAAGTCGCCGCCGCCGCGCACATCGATGACCGAGCCGTCCGACCGGATCACGTTGGCGCCGGCCAGCTCGATGCCCTTCGACGGCGGCTGAGCCAGCGGATTGACGCTGGCGTTGTAGTACCAGCCGGTGCCATCGATCGTGACACCATAGGGGACGACGGTGTCGGCAAGGGTCACCGAGGTCAGGCTCCCCGGCCTAAGCGTGACCGACTGGGTCGTGATCGGCGAAACGGTGGCGTCGGAATTGCCGAGCGTAATCTTGCCGAGCGGCGCAAACAGGTTGCCGCCCTGGTCGATATTTGTCGCGATGACGGTGAGGCTGCCACCGGCGGACAGCGGCGTGCTGGTGTTGCTTCCGGCCGGCGAAGCGAAGGTGACGTTGCCGGGCGTCTCGATCCTGAAATCGACGGCGGACACCGGATAGATCCGCTGCGCGGACAGCAGCAGGTCGCCGGCGGAACGCAAGCTGCCGCTGAACTTCGAGAGCTCCGTCGGCACGGTACCGTTAGTGTTGGGAGTCGAATTGTTTACGACCTTGGGCGTGCTGAGGCGGAGGTCGCCGCTGCTCACAAGACTGACTTGGCCGAAGCCCCGGAAGGCCGCGCCTTCGACGTCGATCGTCCGGCCGCTGACGGTCAAGGTGCTGTTGCCGGCGGCTGCTGTCGCGGTACCGCCGGTAAGCAGCACGTAGTTGCCGGTCAGCCGTGCATCTACTCCGGTTGCCGCCGAGATCGAGCCGGCCGCGATTTCCAGCCGGTTGGCGACGGTCCAATCCAGCGCCCCGCCAATCGTGAGCGTGTTGTAGCCTACCGGTAGCGCGAGATCCAAGCCGTAGAGCGTGCCGGGCAGGTCGGTGAAGATCCGGGCCGCGCCACCCAGCGCGCCCGCCGCGTAAAGGTATGCATTGTCGAACTGGGCAAGCTGGTCGGCGGCAACCAGCAGCGACGAAGGTGCTGTCCCCGCCCCCTGCCTGAACGCCGACACGGCGGCGCCGACATCGGTCGTATCCTGCCGCAGAAAGATCGCATTGCCGCCCAGCATGAACGTTCCGTTGCTGGCACGCGAATCCGCCTGCACCGCGCCATCCGTTCCGATGTAGCGGCCGCCGAGGGCTGCGAAGTCGCCCCCCCACGCGAAGCCCGTGACGTGTGCGCTGACCGTACCGGCATCGCTCCACGACCACAGCGACGTGGTGGCGCCGCGAGCGCCTGCCACCTGGATGAAGCCGGCGGCCCCGGAGACGTCGACCTTCGCTCCGGCCTCCGCCACGAGATGGCTCGGAAAATTGATATTCAGGGGGCTGTAAGCGAAAATTTCGCTTCCGTTGCTGTCTTTTCCAAGGCTCGTCGCGGTCGCCAGGCCCGCTTCCACCACGAAGCTGCCGCCGGCGATATAGGTCCCGCTGACCCTCGGCTGGCTCTCGGCCGCGAAAGGCGGATTGGCGATGAAGGTCCCCGAAAGATCGATCAGGGCCGAGGATGCGAGATGCGTCTTCGCGGCATTGATGAACACCGTGCCGCCATGATCGATGATGCTGCCTCGCAGCTCGACGTTGGCGGCCGGCACCGTCCGCAGCGGATTGCTCACGTCCAGATTGCGGTTGGCCTCGTCGGCGGCGATAGCGGCGAAAGTGATCCTGGCCTTCGGATCGGTCGCGATCGTCGCGCCGGTGTCGAGCAGGATGTTGTCGGCCTTCAGCGCCAGGTCGACCGGCTTGCGCTGGTCGTCCGGCACCAGCGCCAGCTGTGGGCGCTCACGGCCGAGCTTGGCGCCGGTCGCCGTGCCCAGATAGTCGGCCAGGCTCGACAGGTTCTGCTGCTGCAGCGTCAGGTTGACGCCGGCCGAGACGATGATGTTGGCGGAAGCCCCGGACCAGTCATCCGCGACGGACTCGATGGTGTAGCTGCCGAAGCCGCCGCCGTTGAGCAGCGACGCGGGAAGTGTGCTCGGCGCGCCTCCGATGACAATGCTCGATCTCTCATCGCCCAGCAGGACGCCGCCCACACGGATGGTATTGACGCCGGCCAATCTCAGACTGCCATTGCTCTCGAATCCATACCCCAGCAGGCGGCCGTCGAGTTGAAGCACGGCTGTTTGGGCTGAACCTGACGCGGGTCTCACCGGACCTTGCGTCAGCACGTCCGGAGACCAATTCTCGCCCTGATAGATCTCGAGTGAAATGCTGCCGGCCTTCCCTGCCATCACGCCGTCGGATGCGAGTTTCGGCTTGCCCTGCGGCGAGATGTAGCCGCCGCTCGATACGTCGAGCACGCTGCCCTTGGCGAGCAGGATGCTCCCCGATGTGTCGAACGCCCCCGAACTGGTGCCCGCGCTGTTCTTGTACGTTGTGATCGAGATGGAGCCGCCATCGATGAAACCGGGCCCCCATGCGTCACCGCCGGTGCGGCCGAAGTCGTTCACGAAACGGCCGCTGACGTCGATCGTCCCTCCGACAAAAACGTTCGCGACGAGGACAGAGCTTTCAAAAGGGCGACCCAAAACGTTGCTGGCGCTGTACTTGTCCGCCGACAAGGTCACAGCGCCACCGGCGGCGACGATCGTTCCGGCGATATCGATGGGGCCGCCTGTGTCGACCGAAAAACTGCCGCCGGCGGCAAGGTTGAGCGTACTGCCGCTCGACAGCACGAAATCGTCGGCTTTGACCTTGAGCGCACTTAACCCGTAGCCCGACAGCGTCTCGGCCGAAAGCACCGTCGTCGCGGCCGCCGGCGTCGTGAAATTGCCCGAGGGCGCCGTGCCAATCTGCACGCTCGTCGGGGTCGTCAGGTCCAGCAATCCCTGAAAAGGCAGCGTGCCTTCAGCGATCTGCCGCTCTCCTGCCGTCGAGCCGAAATAGATCGTGACGTCGTTCAGCAACGGCTTGATGGTCGAGACGATGAGGCTGCCGGCGTCACGCCCCTCGGTGTAGCCGGACACATCGCGCGTAGACCCCGTGCTCCAGATTTCCGTGACGCCCCAGCGCTCATGATTACGGGTGAACTGGCCCGCAAACCCGACATAGGTCATGTTCGGGTCGGCGTTCGCCATGCTGTAGATGCGGCCGTCGGCGCCGAGCAGGCGCGTGTAGTTCACCGTGCCCGGCAGAAACTTGACGCTGCCCCCGGCGAGGTTGATCACCGAGCCGGCGGACGCCTCAACCCTCGCGTTGTTGTTCGTGATATCCGTTTTCAAAGTCACGCTGCCGCCGGCAGTCATCAGCTGGTAGATGCTGCGGCCGACATTGTTGACGTAACCGCTGGCGTCGGCGAGCGGCGTACCGACCCACTTCGTGCCGTCGGCGCGCGTGCCCGAGGCGCGGATATCGAACCACAACGTCTCGCCGTACAGCAGGCCGGTCCGCTGCAGCGGCATGTCGGCAAACTCCGCGCGCGGATCGAACGAGATGAAATTGTAGCTCGCCGGCAACTCCACGTTTGCCAGGCCGGCGACATCGATGGTCGCGCCGGGCGCGAGCAGCACCGCTTGCGAGGCCGTCGGGGTATTGGACAATACGTCCGCCGTGTCCCCATGGTTGAACAAGCGAATTGTGGTCGCTCCGTAGAGGTCCGATGCGTTTTGCGAGTCGAGGCTAATCGCGCGAAGCACGACGTGCGCCGAGGGCGCGGAGACGAGCCCGCTCGATCCGACCGCAACGGTGCTCTGGGCACTCAGCTCGATATAGGCCGGCGTGAAGCTCTGCACCGTGCTGCCGGCGGCTGCACCGCTTGGCAGCTCCGACCCGTCATCGAACGGCAGGCTCGAAATGACGCCGTTCATGCTGACGCTGGTCGCCGCCCGCAGCAGCACCATGCTGTTGCGCTCGATGGACGTATCGACCGAGATGACGCCCTGCACGAGGTTGCCGGCGGCATCCCTCAGCGAGCCGCCGTTGACGTCTTTGGGATTATCGACCGAAATCCGGTCGCCGTTCATGATGACGATGCCACGGGAGGCATCGATAAGGCCATCATGGGTGACGGCGCCGGTCCCCGCCAGGTACCTGTTGTCTCTGGAATATCCGTCAGATCTGTACGACGACGCGAACGGCGACATCCTGAACTCGGTGCCGCGCAACGTGAGAGGATCACCCGAGCTGTCGGTTCCCAGCACGGCGTCCGGCAGGACCGTGAAGCCGTTCGGAACCAACTCGACCGTCCGTGCCGCGACCATGCCCACCTCGCCGGTGGGCGCAGTGATGGCGCCGGAGTTCACGACGTTCGCGCCGAACAGAAACACCGATCCCGGCGAACCGAGCTCAACGAGATCTTTCCTGACGTTCGCCGTAATCGACGCGCCGCGCTCGACGACGACATCGCCTGCAACAAGGGTGGTCGTGGCGCCTCCGACCGGATCGTAGATCGAAAAGGAATCGGCGTTGCCAATTCCAGTGTTGAGGAAATACTGGTCGCGCCCGACCAGGTCGGTACCCAGTTTGCCGACGTCGAGGCTGGAGGCGACCAGCGTGTGAACGTTGACTTGCGAGCCGGCGCCGAAAACGATGCCGTTGCGGTTGATGATGCAGACCGCGCCCGGCGCGTTGACCTGGCCCAATATCCGGCTCGGCGAGGCGGAGGGATCGGTCACGCGATTGAGCGCGATCCAGTCGGACGCGGACTGGTTGAAGTTGACCGTCGTGTCGGCGCCGACGTTGAACGTATCCCAGGAAAGGATCGCTTTCTTGTCGCGCTGATTGATGTCGACCTTGACCCTGGATCCGTCGGTGGTCTGCGTCGGCAGGTCGGCGTTTCGCCACTTGCTGAGGTCTGCCTTGATGCCCGCGAGGGGATCGCTGGCGGTGCCGCCGGATGGCATCAGCCCGCCCGGGGTCAGCCCGTTCGGGACGGATGATGCCTGCGCCGCCGCAGCCGCATCGAGCTGGAGCTTGCGCGCCGCGGCAAGGGCGGCGGCGGCGCGGGCGAGCGAGGCCTGGGCCTGCATCGCGGCGCCGGCGGCCTGCTGCGCAGCGGCAATGCCCGCCTGCACCGCAGCCGCGGTCGGCGCAACGGTATTGGCGCCGGGGGTGAGGCTCCTCGCCTCGCCGAGATCGCTGGCCACCATCAGCGCCAGCAGGCTCACGGCGCCGAGCAGTCCCTTTTCAAACACGCGGCGCATTCCGATCGGCTCGACAAGCTTTTTGCGATCAACCACGCCGCACATCTCCTGCACTGACTTTTCAAACCAAAGCGTGAGCCAACGGTCGGCGACAACCGCCCGTTGCTCACGCTCGGGTGCACGATTTACCTCATGTTTACTAACAGGTTTATGGCGAATTTGTATCAATAACGGATCGTATCACGTTAAGTTTGATATGCGGGCGGATACAACCGGCTTTCCAATTGTTATCATGATGTTGGGCGCATTAACGATGTTCGATTGCGAGCGAAGCAAAGCAATCGAGTGGCGCAGCCGCAGGCGCTTTAGATTTTTGTTTGACGCGTTTTCTTGACGCGAACCGGTTCCCACCCCGGATCAAGTCCGGGGGCATGCTCGCTGGAAAACGATCTGGACTAGCGCTGCTGCCCCGGCCTGGGCGGGTCCTGCCTCTCGAATGGGCCACGCGGCCGTTGCGGAGGCGGCTGCGGTATCGGCTGCGGGCCGCGGGCGCCAGCGGGCAACGCGGCGGGAAGCACCGCGTTTGCGGTGTTGACCTGAATCGCGGGATTTGGCGGCGCGGCGGATGCAGGCATGGCTGCGCGCGCGGCCTGCACCGGCGCCGCAAGGTCGGGCTTCATGTCGGGTGGCGGCAAGTCCAGGACGGCGCTGTCGAGGCCCTTGGCAAGCTCGACCTGGCGCGGCCGCACGGCGCGGAGCGTCCAGCCCTTGTGATTTTCGCCGGCTTTCAGGCTCACCACAGCCTTGCTGGCCGGATCGATAAACAGGCCGACGCCTGCGGCGAGCCGCCCGCCCGCGACGGTGCCGAGCAGCGTCAGCGGCGGCTTCTCCGGCTCCGGCGGCTGCGGCGGGGGCGGCGGTGGACGTGCCGCAACCGGCGCCGCCACAGGCGCGGGCGGCGGCGGACGTCGCAATGGGGCGAACAGCGGGCGTTCGCGCGTTGCAGAGAGAGTCGCGAGCGGGATCGCCCAGAGCGGATTGCCGCCCGTCACGCGGGGGGCAGCGCCCGCGGGAGCCGGGATCGACTGCGGCGGCGGTGGCGGCCGCAGCGGCGCGGGCGCCGGCTCGGCGCGTGGAACGGGAGCGGCTGCCCCCGCGGCCGGAGGTGCGTTCCCTGATCTCGACGAAAATAGATCCTCGCGCGCCTCGCCGCTTCCCAAGTCGAGTGACAGGGGCGCGTTGGCGGCTCGCGCATCGAAACCGCCGGTCGCAAAGCAGCCAACCAGCAAAACAGGCAAAAGAAGCAGGCGAATCGCCATTTCCGGTAGCCGCCGTCCCCGAGCGCGGATGTGATGCACGAGCTATAACGTTCAAGCACATTGGGAATGTGACAACAAAAAGATGCACCCGGCCATGGCCGGGTGCATCGAACTTGCCGGATCGTCGATCAGGCCGGAGCCTGACGTCGGATCAGTACGCGCCCACCTTGCCGGCGCAGCCGGAACCGCCAGCGCCGTCAACGGCGAGGCCGTTCACCGGGTCGTTGAACAGCGTGTAGACTTCGTTCTGCCAAGCGGGCGGAAGCGACGCCACGCCGTTGTTGTTCAGGATCGGGATCACGTCGGTGCCGTAGACGTAGTCCAGCCACGTCTTGAACCAGTTGAACGAGTTGTTGGTGTTCGCGTGGCTGCGGTAGCACTGATACATGAACGCGAAGGTGAAGCCCGTGATCGGGTAGGCGCCCGGCAGCACCGGGTTCGGCGCAACAGCCTGCAAGCTCCAGACGAGCGGATTCTGGCGGTTGGTGCTGTCCATCTGCGGAAGGGTGCCAGACATCGCGAGCGAAGCGTTCGCGAAGTTCGGCGGCTGGAACTGGCCGGTGCTCGCGGTCAGGTCCCACTGGTTCTGGAGGTTCGCGGCCGGCAGGCCGCCGACACGGACGGGCAGCCAGAAGTCAGCCGAGGCGTAGCCGATCGCACCGTTGGTGGAGGCAACCAGGTTGACGACGTTGCTGCTGCCGGAAGCCCTGAGGAAGGTGCCACCGCCGGGGTTGGCAATGGGCTGGCTGCACTGGTCGCCAAAGAACGGCGCGTCCGCATTGAAAGTCGGCCAGTTGCTCAGGTTGGTGCCACGGGCCGGGAGGAACTTCGGCGTTCCGGCTGCGGGGCAGGTGGCGAGACGATCGGTCCAGGGGAACGCATACGACACGGTGGGCGCGCCGGCAACATTGCTGGCCGGGCCGGTCTCGAACTGGCACTGGGTCGCCAGCGCGTTCGTCAGCAGGAAGCTCGTGCCGCTGCCGTCCTGACGATGGATGAAGGTGATGGTGCCGGTGCCGAGAACACCACCATTGCTGGCGGTGAGCAGCGAGTGGTCCCAAACGTTGATATAGCCCGCGACGATGCCGCACAGTGCCTGGCGGGTGAGGTTCAGACCGCTGCTGCCGCCCGTGGGCGTCGCCGGAAGGATGTTGAGGGCGACGCCGTTGCCGTCCTTGCCGTTGAAGCCGATGCCGACTGCACCCAGCACGGTCGGGATCGTGATCGGGTTGCCGAACGCCGCCTGCGGCGTGATGCCGAGCGCTGCGCCCGTCTCGCCGTTGATGGCAACGGCGGAAGTGGTCCAGGTGGTGAGGTCGGCCGACGTGAAGACGTCGTCGCTGCCGGCGAACTGCACGCCGTCGTAGTCGGTGGTCGCGCTGACGAACACGTCGGTGCTGGTATAGGGCGGAGCGCTCGAGGACGGGGTGCCGATGTTGCCCTTCCAGTTGGTGCGGTGCACCAGCTTGCCGTTGCCGGAGCCGGTCGCGGCGTAGAGGATCTTGCCGCCGAGGCCGGTATAGTTGAAGGACGGGCAGCCTGCCGGAACGATGCCGGTGCCCAACGGCTTGCCGGGGCTACCCAGCGCTTCGCCGTAGAGGCAGTCCATCGTCTGCCGATAGACGATCTGGGGGAACGTTGCGCCCGCGCCGAACGCAGTCGATTGTGCTTGTGCAGATTCGGAAACGACGCCGATCGAGACGATCGCAGCCGATCCCATAAGTAGGGCCCTCAAGTTCTGCATATTCAAATTCTCCTGTTATGGAAGCCCCGCGCCCGCCGGTGCAGCAACGCGTCGAGGCAGGCGTTACGCTAACAATGTTATGTGAGGCTTTGATGTCAATTCGTTATGTTACTCTCGGCGATCAATTCGCAGACAGCAAGCAACGACCCGCGACGCCTACAAAAATTTCTCAAGAAAAACAGCGCCAAACTTCGTCGCCATCGCCTCGTTATCAACAGGCAAACATTCGCGATGCGATATCATAAGAAATGATCCTCACACATATTTTGCGTTATCCTCCATGCGGACACGGCGCTGCGACACAACCTTATGTTCGGTCGTTCCCGTGGCGAGAATTAGAGAGAGAGAGAGAGAGAGAGAGAGAGAGATGTCTGAAATGACGTCGAATGGATCAGAAGCCATCAACGCAGCAATCACATGCGATACAGCCCTGGCAGCAGTGTCACTCACTTGTTCTCTCGACATCACAAGACTGTAATGGTCGCTTGCTTAACAAGCGAGCCCGACGACTGGACGCATGCGGCATGCGCAACAAACGTTATGCAATAACGTTTCGCCTCTGCAGTTGTGACCAGCAGCCTGGATTGAACCAACTCCAACAGTTAGAGGAATGTGATGAGCGCTGTGCCTGTTTCCCGCCTGTCGAGCCTGGCAATCAATGCGCGCGCCGGCGCGGCGACCGCCCTTGTGGCAATCATCCTCGGCGCCGCCCCCGGTCAATCCGCCCGCGCCGACGCGGTCGTCGCAGTCGTCAACGGAACACCGGTGCATGAGGGCGAGTTGCAGGTGGCCGATGAGATGGTGGGCCGAAATCTGGTGGTTCAGGATCCGGTAGAACGGCGCGAGATCATCCTCAAGATGGTGGTCGACACCATCCTGCTCTCGCAATTGGCCAACGAAAGGAAAATCGGAAACGAGGCGGACCTCCAGCGCCGGATTACCTTTGCGCGCAATCAGGGCCTGATGAACCAGGTCCTGGCCGATGTCGGTCAGAAGGCCGTGACGGAAGAGACCATGCGCAAGACCTACGAGGAGGTGGTGAAGAGGGCCGAAACGGAAGAAGCCGAGCGGCATCTGCGACACCTCTACTTCCGGGTCATAGACTCAAAGGACGAAGCGGCCATGAAGGTCGCCGAAGACAAGGCAAGGTCCGCGCTGGACAGGATCAACAAGGGTGAGGACTTCGTGGCGGTCTTGACGGACGTGACCGAGGATCCCGTCGCCAAGGCCAACGGCGGCGACTACGGCTGGCGCCTGCCGGGCGAAATGGGCCGCGAGTTTTCAGAAGCCTCCGCCAAGCTGAAAAAGGGCGAAGTCGCCCTCTTCAAGACGGGAGTCGGCTGGCACATCATCAGGCTCGAGGATACCCGCCCGCGCAAGCAGCCCGACTACGAGAGGGTCCGCGATCGGCTCGCGGCGATGGTCTCGAGCAAGGCACAGATCGAACTGGTTCACAAGCTGCGCGCCGAGGCGAAAGTCGAGCGCAAGGATGAGCCCAAGACAGTTGGAAGCAAGGGCGAAGCGCAAGGAAAATAGAGGACGGGGCAACGTGCCGCGGTGCTGAGGCGCGACAATGTCGGGATTGGCAAGAAGGCGGCCGCACCTTCCGCGTCGTCCCCGAGAAGCCAGGGAGACCGTGATCCAAGGCATCTGCGATTCAACTTCCGGTGCCGCGGGGAACCGGATCCCCGCTGCCGCGGGCATCGCGGCGGACGTTCGTCATGAACAGATCGCGGCAAGGAGCCGAACGTGAGCCTTGCCGTCATCATCCTGACCTTCAACGAGGAGCGGCACATTTCGCGCGCGCTGGCCTCGGTAGGCGGCGTCGCCACCGAGGTTTTCGTCGTCGACAGCTTCTCGACCGACCGGACCGTCGAGCTTGCGCGCGCGCACGGAGCGACCGTGCTGCAGAACCGATTCGTCAACCAGGCCAAACAGTTTCAATGGGCGCTCGACACCGCCCCGGTGACGGCGTCGTGGGTCATGCGGCTCGATGCCGATGAAGTGATCGAAGCCGACCTCGCGACAAGACTTCGCAACGAGCTGCCGCATCTGGCCGACGACGTCGTCGGCATCAACTTGAAGCGCAAACATATCTTTCTCGGCCGCTGGATCCGCCACGGCGGCCGCTATCCGCTTGTGCTCCTGCGCATCTGGCGACGGGGCCATGGCCGCATCGAGGACCGCTGGATGGACGAGCACATGGTGGTGTCCGGCGGCCGTGTCGTGACTTTCGACGGAGGATTCGCCGATCACAACCTGCACGACCTCACCTACTTCACCGACAAGCACAACAAATACGCGACGCGCGAGGCGATCGAGGTCATCAACGAGCGCCGTCACCTGCTCCGCCGCGACGCCGAACCGGCGAAGGAAAAAGGCTCGCGTCAGGCGGCGACCAAGCGCTGGATCAAGGAGCGGCTCTATAACCGCGTGCCCTATCAGATCAGCGCGCCGGCCTATTTTTTGTATCGGCTGATCTTCCAGCTCGGATTTCTCGACGGCAAGGAAGGCCTCGTCTATCACTCGCTGCAGGGCCTCTGGTACCGCTTTCTCGTCGGCGCCAAGGTGGCTGAGTTGGAAAGCGCCATCGCCCATATCGAAGATCCGGCCCTGGTGCGCGCCGAACTCCGCCGCCTCACGGGCCTCGCCATCGACACCTGATCCGCACAACGCTCCCCAATGCCGAAAAGGGTTGCAGACATGAAAAGGACGCGTATCGCCCTGCTCGCGGCGTTGCAGTTTTGCGGTATCGCATACGCGGACGCGCGGCCTGCGGTGTTCTGGTTCAATGATCCCGCCGGTCCCGACGAAACCGTGCTCGTCACGGGCACCGAACTCGACAAGATTACGTCAGCGAGCATCGCGCCCGTCGGCGCGCAGGAATCGACGTCGAAGGCGCAACAGGAAACGGCCGTCGACATATTGCAGGCCAATCCGCTCTCGCTGAAATTCGTGATTCCGAAGGAATTCGCGCCGGGCATCTACCGTTTTACGCTGACCCACGCCCAGGGGTCGCTGAGCGGCCTTGTCAATCGGCCGACCGTGTACTGGACCCAGGGCTCCCACGGCGAGGTCGCCTCGCCCGGCGACTGGATTCAGGTTTTTGGCCGCAACATCGTCCGCCGGCCGGACCGCGCGCAACTCGTGCTGCTGCCGGAGGGCGGAGGCGCGCCGGCCGTAATGGGCCCGACCAGCGGCGACATGTGGCGAGGCGCGTTTCGCATTCCCGACCGCCTGCCCCCCGGCCGCTACAGCTTGCGCCTGTCCAACGGAGACGGAGGAGACAGCGAACGCGTCGATGCCGGCAGCATTACGGTTCGCCTCCGCGAGGTGGAGCCGACGCAGTCCTTCGACATCCGCGCCTATGGCGCGATCGGCGACGGCAAGGCCGATTGCACGCGCGCGATCAAGGCCGCGATCGACGCGGCCAATGAGGCTGGAGGGGGGACCGTCTACCTTCCGCGCGGGCGTTACCTCGTCTCCGACACGCTGGTCATTCCACCTCGGGTCAGCATCCGGGGCGAGCGGATCGACCTGGTGAACCTTGTCTGGCCGGATTTCGAACGGCCCCCGGCAGCACTTCTTCGGGGCACGTCGCACTTCTCGATCGAGAACCTGACGATCTACGCCTCCAATCACGCGCACATCATCGTCGGGGGTTTTGCGTGGGGCGACACGCCGGCGCCGGGCGCAGGCGACATCGCCATCAGGCGCGTTCGCATTCGCGCCTCCGCCTTTCGCGGCCTGATGGAGCCCGACGCCGTCTCCGAGCGGATCAAGGATCTCCGCCGAGCCTTTCCGTACGGCGCCCCCGACACCATTCGCCTGAGCGGAAACCGTCTCGAAGTGTCCGATTGCGACGTGCTCGGCTCCGGTCATTCGCTCCTGCTCTTCAAGGCGACCCACGCGGTGGTCTCCGGCAACACGCTGAGCAACGGCCGGTACGGCGCCTACTTCATCATCGGATCGCGCCAGATCATCTTCGAAAACAACGTCGTCAATGGCGCCGATCTCCAGGCAACCGGCGGGGGGATCAACACGCTGTCGAAGTACGTCAGCGCGTCCGAAAACATCTTCGTCGGGGGGAACACATTCAGGGCGTTGCATGGCTGGGACCGAGAAGCCGTGACATCGGACGGACCCGGCGGTTACTATTTCGGCCGCGCCGAAAGCACGGCTCCCAACCGCCTGTCGCTGCTCGATGCGCCCAACCAGAATCCCGTCGCCCTCGACTGGGTCGGAGCCATCGTCATGGTGGTGAACGGCCGCGGCGCCGGCCAATATGGCCGTGTCGCATCTTTCGAGGGCAAGCCGTCCGACAGGTCGATCACGCTCGATCGCGCGCTTCAGGTTGCCCTCGATCCAACTTCGGAGATCACAGTCGCCCAGGCGCAGCAGAACTACCTGATCATCGGCAATTCATTCGAGGACACGGGCGTCGCCGCCCAGAGCTACGGAACTGCCCTCGGTCACGTCATCGCCGGCAACCGTTCCAACAGGACCAGCGGGTTTACCGCATTCGGCATGTCCTACGGACATTTCCAGCCAGGCTGGCGGATACAGATCCTCGACAATCATATCCTCGAGGGCAATGTCTACCGGGCCGGGCCGGAACGGAGCGTGATTTCGCATGAAGCCGCGATCACCGTTCAAGCCAACCAGACCACGCGGGAAGCCGGCCGACCGCCGCTCCTGCACGCCGTCATCGTTCGCGGCAACCGCCTCGACGAGGACGCCCATATCGAAGTGAAGGGCTTCTCCGCAGCCTCGCCCGGTGTCCGCGACGTGGTCGTCGAGGCCAACACCATCGGCGCGTCCCGAACGGGATTGCTGGTCGATCGCGGCGTCGCCGCGCTGCTCAGCCGGCGCAACGTCGAGGAGCGCCGGATTGGCAGATAGTCCTCCGGGCAATCGGCGCTTCGGGCCGGAAGGCAAGTCACTGAATTGATATGTTCTGTTGTTAACTGCACGCGCTGGCGACATTGCTGTAACCGGGGTTACCGATATCGCGACCTTAACACGACACTAACGTGAGAGAGTGCCGAATGACTGCGGTTCTGGGTATCAACCTCAACCACGCCGATTCCTCGGCAGCCCTCATCCTTGACGGAAAGGTGGTCGCGGCGGTCGCCGAGGAGCGCTTTGGAGAGCGCATCAAGCATGATCCATCGTTCCCCCAGCAGGCGATCAGGTCGGTGCTGTCGATCGGCGGCATATCGGCGCGGGAGCTGGATTTCATCGCCGTTCCACGCGACGCGACGCAGAGCCGTTCGGCCAGGGTCTCGTATGTGCTGAGCCATCCCTTCAGTGGCGGGATGGCCGCACTCGAACATATGCGCCGGGCAAAAGTCGACCTCGGCATCAGCGAACAGGTCGCGCTTGCCTGCGAACAGTCGCCGGATCAGGTCAAGGCCAAGATCGTCAACGTCGAGCATCACCTGTCGCACATCGCGAGTTCCTACTATTGCTCGCCGTTCGAAAGCGTTACGGCCGGGTTTTCCTATGACGGCAGCGGCGACTTCGTCAGCGCCATGGCGGCGCGTTGCGAAGGCACGCGCATCGAGGTTCTCGACCGCGTCCATCTGCCGAACAGCCTGGGCTTCTTCTACACCGCATGCTGCCAGTTCATCGGCTTCGATGACTTCGGCGAGGAGTACAAGGTGATGGGGCTTGCCCCCTACGGCAACGACACCTTTTTGGACGTCATGCGCGAGCTCGTCGAAACGCCGACAGACGACTGGTTCCGGCTGACCAAGGGCTTTTTCGGCATGCACCGCGGCGGCGAAGCCACAAAGATGGACGAGAACAACCGCCTGCCGAAACTACAGCTCTACACCGACAAGTGGCGCGACAAGCTCGGGACGCCGCGCGTGCGCGGAGAGGAATTGACGCAGCGCGATAAGGATATTGCGCGCTCCTGCCAAATGCGGTTTGAAGAGGTGGCGCTGCACTGCTTCAAGAAGCTGCACGAGTTGGTGCCGACCGAACAGATCGCCTATGCCGGCGGCTGTGCGCTGAACGGCGTCATGAACGCGCGTCTCCTGCGCGATACCCCGTTCAAGCAAGCCTACATGCAGCCCGCATCGTCGGACGACGGCCTGTGCATCGGCGCCGGCCTGTGGACGTGGCACAACGTCGCGGGAGGGCGCGAGCGCTTCCACATGAACCACGCCTATTGGGGACCGGCTCACAGCGATGAGGCCATGCGCCGGACCGCGGAATCGGGAAAAGTGCCGATGCGGGAATTGCCGTTGAGCCAGATTCCAAGGGCGGTCGCATCGCTGCTGCATGCGGGCCTGGTGACGGGCTGGTACCAGGGCCGATCGGAGTGGGGACCTCGCGCGCTCGGCAACCGCTCCATTGTCGCCGACCCCACGCGCGCGAACATGAAGGACCTGATCAACGAAAAGATCAAGCGCCGCGAAAGCTTCCGCCCCTTCGCACCGAGCATCGTGCAGGAAGCCGTATCAACCTATTTCGAGCAGGACGTGTTCAGTCCCTTCATGATGCATGTCGTTAAGGTTCGTCCCGAATGGCGGGAACGGCTGCCCGCGATCACCCATGTCGACGGCACGGGGCGGCTGCAGAGCATCGCGCGGGATACCAACCCGATGTACTACGAGCTGATCGAATCCTTCGGACGGCTGTCCGGAATCCCGATCGTCCTGAATACGAGCTTCAACGAGAACGAGCCGATCGTGGATACGCCCGAACAGGCGATGAACTGCTTCCTGCGCACCGGCCTCGATGCGCTCTGCCTCGGCAAATACCTGCTGGTGAAGGGCGAGCACGAGAAGCTGTTGGCCGCGGCGTGCGCGGCATGAACGGGGCGTCCTTATAACGGCACGAGCACGATCATTCGGCGCCAGTGACGAAGCACGTGATCAACCGCTTCACGCAGCGGCGCGTTTGCGCATGAACACCATCAGGACCGTCTTGAATGGCGCTGGCGTAAAGTACTGAATCGCAAGAAACAGCGAAAAGAGGAGCTTCGATCCGAAGTGGTACGCCGGCTCAGCGTCCCACGGAATGATATAATGATCGTAGCTTGACGCCGGAAAGTGACGTCGGAATGCGCTTGCGGTGTTCAGCCGATAGACGGCCGGAAAGACATCCTCGCCCTTGCGTTCATGCTGGGCCGACCCGATGACCCGCGAGTGAAGCCGAGCCGGTATCAGCCGATTGGCCAGGGCAATGTAGCCATGACGATTGGGTGTCCGCACGCAAATCCAGCCACCCGGAACGAGTACGCGGTCGAGCTCGAGGGCAACTTTGGCCGGATCCTGAATATGCTCGAATACGTTATCCGAAACGATCACGTCGATGGATTGGTCCGCGATCGGGAGTTGCCCGTCGGATCCGATCACGAAGGCCCGGTCAAGTCCCTTGTTGGTGGTGACCACTGGATCGACATCCACACCGATGAACTCGCGCGCCCGGCCCTTCAGCGATACGAGATTGCGTCGGAATGCGGCCGGATCCTCCCTCAAGCCGCCTCGTCCGGCGCCAAAGTCCAGCACGACGGAATCGGGGCCCGTCAAGGCGGCAACACGCTGCCAGAACTGAACCGTGCCGTCGATCCGAGAGAATCCGCCGGCCGCAATCTCTGGAAAGAAGCGCGTCCCAACCGCATCAGCCATTTGGCCTCCATAACTTTCTGAGCGCTCTGTATTCGTCTTCCTTGACAGAAATGAGAACACGGACCCCGTCGCGAAAAGCAGTTGTCACACGGTCATCATCATATGTTAGCGAGGCTCATACCATCTTCGTCCTTAACATGCTGACCTTTTTCACCCATCACCACAACATTCCCGATTGCGACGTCTGCGTCGTCGGAGCAGGTCCGGTCGGCATCGCACTGGCGCTTGCGTGCGAGCAGAACGGCATGTCCGTGCTGGTGCTCGAATCCGGACAAGAGCAGCCGGACCGGTTTGCGGCAGCGCTGACCGCGGGACATGCCGTCGACGCCGACCGCCACGCCCCCACGGGCATCGCGATGTTTCGTGGACTCGGCGGGACCTCGCGCTGGTGGGGCGGCCGGTGCGTTCCGCTCGACGACATCGACTTCATGCCGCGGGCCCATGTGCCGAATGCGGCGTGGCCGATCCCCTATCAGGAGGTTGCGCGCTGGTTCGAGGCCGCCGCTTCCTTCTTCGGCATCGGGCCGGCCTGCTTCACCGCCGCTCCCGCCGCGTCGGCCGCCTTCGGCGACATTCGTTGTGATCAGCTCGAACGCTGGACGCCTGAAATCGACGCCGGACGTCGACACCGGTCGAGCCTTGCCCAATCCCGGCGCATCACGGTCATGATGGGCGCCACAGTCACGGAGCTGCTGCTGGCGGACGACAATCGCCGCGTCATCGGTTTGACCGTGTCCGACAAGAGCAGAACCGTCCGTATCGCGCCGCCCCGGATCGTCCTCGCCTGTGGCGGCCTCGAAACGACGCGGCTGCTCCTGCTGGCGCAACAGCAGCGGCCAGGCCTGTTCGGCGGGCGCGACGGCGCACTGGGCCGCGGCTACATGGGGCACATCTCGGGCAAGATCGCGGACCTGGTGTTTGCCGATCCAGCGACGGCAAAAGACTACGATTTCTTCCTCGACGACGGCGTGTTCGCACGGCGTCGCTTCACGCCCGCGCCGGAAGCGCAGCAGCGGGACCGGCTTCTCAATATTGCCCTCTGGATCGACAATCCCCCGTTCCACCAAACCAGCCATCGCAATGGCGTGCTGTCGCTCGTCTGGCTTGCGCTCGCCATCGCCCCGATTGGCCGATTGCTTGTGGCGGAGGGCGTTCGCCTCAGCCACCTTGGGCCACCGCCGCACCGGTGGACGACGCATTTGTGGAACGTGATGCGTTCACCGTGGTCGACGCTGCGCGAGATCGCGGCCATCGCGCAGGCGCGTCTGCTGTCAAAGCCTCGCAGGCCGGGCTTCCTTGTCAAAAGCTCGGACGGCCGATACGCCCTGCACTATCACGCGGAACAGATGCCGACGCACGAATCCCGGGTCAGCCTCTCCGACCGCAAGGACGCGCTCGGCGTTCCGCATCTCGATATCGACCTGCGCTTTACCGAAATCGACGCCCGCTCGGTGCTGCAGGCGCACGAGTTGCTCGACCGATCGCTACGGCAGGCCGGGCTGGGGCGCCTCGCGTATCGCGTTTCGGCGGACTCCCGGATGGCCAGCATCCTGCAGCAGGCCAAGGACGGCTTCCATCAGATGGGCACGACGCGCATGGGCCTGACCCCGGAGGACAGCGTGGTTGACGCACGCTGTCGCGTGCACGGAACCGAGAACCTCTATGTCTCCTCCAGCTCCGTGTTTCCCACCTCCGGGCAGGCCAATCCGACGTTTGCGGCCGTGGCGCTGGCGCTGCGATTGGCCGCGCAGCTTGCCGATGAGGCACGAAAGTCGGGTCTGGGGGTCGCGGCATGAGAGTGGTTCGCGTTCCACGGCTTGACCGCGACGTATCGGTCATCGGTTTCGGTTGCGCGTCGCTCGGTTCGCGGGTTTCGGCCGCTGACGGGCGCCGCGCGATCGCCTGCGCGCTCGATCTTGGCGTCACCTGGTTCGATGTGGCGCCGCCCTATGGCGACGGGAACGCAGAAGCCTTGCTCGGCCAATCCCTGCGCGGCCGGCGTGACAAAGTCGTCATTTGTACGAAGTTCGGCATCCCTCCCCCGCAGGTGTCGCTGGCAGCGCGGCTGATACGCCCCCTGGCGCGGCGGGTCGTTGCCGCCTTTCCGGGCTTGCGACAGGTGGCTTCGAGGGCCCGCCCCACGGGCATCCGCGCCCCCATCGACCCTGCCGCCATCGAGGGCTCGGTCACCCGAAGCCTGCGGCTCCTGGGCACCGACTACATCGACGTTCTGGCGATGCACGAGCCGACACCGCGGGACGCAGCGAACCCCGCGGTCTTCGATGTCCTGCGGCAACTGGTCGAAAAAGGACTTGTCCGCGCGGTCTCCATCGCCGGCAGTCCCGAGAGCATCGAGACGGCCGTTCGCGCCCAGCCGATCGACGTCGCGCAATTTCCCGATACGCCCTTTACGTGCGCAGCGGCGATCTTGCGTGCAAAGTTCCCAACGCCGGGACCGCTATTTGTGACACATGGGGTCTTCGGTTCAGGCGCCACGCAAGCCATTGCGGGCCTGAACGCGCACCGGCGGGGCCGGATGATCGCGCTCGCCGAGAGCCATGGAATCGACCTTCTGAAGTCGCCGGGCGACCTGCTGCTGCGTTTCGCGTTTTCGAACAACCCGAACGGCGTGGTGATCATCTCCATGTTCGATGCGTCTCACATCGAGCGCAACATCGCCGCCGCCGTCCTGCCTCCGATCCCGGGTTTCGCTGCCGCCGTCCGCGACGGCCTCGCGTAAGCGCCGGATCTCGCACAAGCGCCGGACCTGGGCTACCGGCGGACAGCCGGGCCCGAAGGGCCCCTTCACGGCCAGCCAACCATCATCTGCCCACATGTTATCCGATAACGATCAAAGGTTGCGGTATCGTTATTATGATATTGTCACAGATAAAGTGATATCAAGCCAGCTGACGCCCCGGCACAGACCTGCGCCGAGGCGTCAATCTCCCTGCCCGGCTGGCGTTAGGGGTCGTCAGCCCGCCTGCAGACGTCTCCATAACTCCATGACTTTTTCAGGCGGAGCCGGGGCTGACGGTCCGCTGATGCGCTTCGTTACGGCTGGAATGAGGATATCATGCGAATTCTGGTGGTTGGGATAAACTATACTCCCGATCTCATTGGCGTCGCGAAATACACTACCGAATTTTGCGAAAGTCTGGCCGCCAGGGGTCATGACGTTCGCGTGGTCACCGCGCCGCCCTATTATCCTCATTGGAAGATCCCATCAGAATATCGTTTCAGATGGTATAGCCGCCAGCAGCTCAACGACGTTGATGTGCTGCGGGCGCCGATCTATGTGCCAAGCCGGCCTACCGGGTCCAGAAGGCTGCTTCACCATGCATCGTTCCTGCTGTCGGCAGCGATTCCGCTACTGTCGATCGCGGTGCGGTGGCGACCGGATATTGTGTTCGCGGTCGCGCCCTCGCTGCTTTCTGCTTCGCTTGCGGGACTGGCCGCAAGGATGGCCGGGGCGGCGTCATGGCTCCACGTCCAGGACCTGGAAGTGGATGCTGCTTTTGCGCTGGGGCTGCTGTCGAAGAACGCCACGATCCACAAGCTGGCGCTTCGGGCAGAGCGCTGGATCCTGGGGTCGTTCGACCGCATCTCCACGATTTCTCCGCAGATGATGCATTGCCTGCAGCAAAAGGGGCTCGCGCCGGAGAGGCTGTACGAATTCCGCAACGGGATCGATACGAACGTTATCGTACCCGGATCCAGCCAGACCAGCCTGCGTTCCGAGCTCGGGCTGAAGCCAGCCGACATCGTCGCCCTCTACTCCGGAGCGATGGCGAACAAGCAGGGTCTGGAGTTGATCGTTGAGGCGGCCGGCGCAACCCGGCACAGCCATCCCTCGCTGCAATACGTTCTTTGCGGCAACGGTTTGGTCAAACCTGAACTGATCCAGATGGCAAGCGGGCTGGACAACGTCCATTTCCTGGATCTGCAGCCCCACGCACGCTTTCCGGCGCTGCTCAACACCGCAGACATTCATCTGCTGCCACAAAAGGAGCAGATCGCCGATCTGGTGTTGCCGTCCAAGCTTGCCGGCATGCTTGCATCCGGGCGACCGGTCATCGCGATGGCGGCACCCGGCACAGGCATCGCGTCGGAGGTGGAGGGCGCCGGACTGATTATCCCCCCAGGCGACGCGCAGGCGCTCGCCGAGGCAGTCGTCGCGTTGGCTCGGGACCCTGGCCGAAGGGCGCGCCTGGGCGCGGTCGCACGCGCGCGGGCCGAGCAACAATGGGAGCGCGCCGCGATCATCGGCTCGCTCGAACGGCAGTTCCTTGCGCTTCCGCAGCAACCGACGGCCACCACCCTGCCCGCGCACCAGCCAGCGGGCTCGGCTCGGTCCATCGAGCAACTCGCAACCGGCAGCCGTCGCCGGCCGGAGCCCGTCGGCCGCTTGAGTGCCGGCCAACTGCGCCGGCCGGCGACCGGCGTCAGATCGGGCAAGGAATGATACGCCGCAAGCGCGTCCGTTCCAAACGCGCCAGATCAACTGTCCTAATCGGTGTCGCCCCGCAAGGGTTGACCAGCGTCGGCCGCTGCAGCCCCGTTGCAGCTCAGGCTTCGCGGATGCCAAAGTACAAATCCGGCCGCGGCGAGTTTGTCTTCGGCGCAGCCTGGATGATCGGTTGATTGGATCCGTCGCGTACTATTGCGTCACCCGCCAGTAAGTCACACCGAGCCCGAGACTTTTCGACGGCAGGACAAGCTGTCCATTGGTCAATATTGCATCGAACTCTTCGACCATCTGCAGGTGAGGAGAGCTAGTGGGGTCGACCAGAAAGTTCTTCAGGTTGCTGGTATTCGCGTCCACGAGATAGCGCCGCACCTTCACGCTTCCATTGAACGGCAGGTTGTCGAGCTGGACCGTAAAGTTCTCCGGCGTGTCCATGGCCACGGGAAGGGTTCCGGGGGCGCTTCCGTCGGGAAATCTCGTGAACATCTGACTGTCATAATTAAAGACAACGACGTGGGCGGAGTCCGTATCACTCGCGGCAAACGCACCCAAATTCGAACTCGCTCCCGTTGGAGTCAGGATGACCGGCCTCCGCGTCCCCGTCATCTTGGCGAACATCTTGAAGACGTTTGCCGGCGGCTTCGGATAGTAGTGCATGGTGCCGGTATCGTCCGTCAGCTTATGCGTCAGGCTGTGTATGTCTTTGTTGCCATTAGCTGCATCACCGTCGGCATCGGCCAGCAACAGATAAGACCCCATCGTGACCTTGTTGGCCACGGCCTCGGTCAGGAACGCGGCTGCCCAAGCCGCCCCCGCATGGTTGTAGCTGAACTCAGAGGCTATGTAGTATGGCCCCCATTCGGAAAGGAAAAGTGGGATGTTACCATATCCCAATGCAGTCAATTTGGATTGAACGGTGGTGGTCAGGTAGGCGAGCGTGGTGTACGGCCCTGAACCCGGAGACCAACCAAAACCGTTCTTGAAGTCGCCGTAATAGTGGAACGAAAAACAATCGAGCGGTGAGTTGAACTGACCACCAAGGGTCACCGGGTTCAATATCTGATCAAGGAAACGTTCCTCCATCGTCGGAGGGTCCAGCAGAGGATAATGATTGAGGCTGGAGCTCGCGAACGCCGGCCCGCAGATCTTGATGCTCTTTTCAGGATACTGGGCCCGAATGACGGGGTCGTTCCTGACGCTATTGATCACGTCCGCATAGATCTTTTGCACAGGCGAAATGCCGTGCTCCAGGCGGCGGAGGTCGAATTCGAAGGGGTACGAATCGGGTTGCCCCACCTGTCCATGGAGATTGTTGGTTGGATCGATCCACCACAGGAACCGTCCCCACGGCCCCAGCGGCTTGTACTGGAATATGGATGGATCGGGATTGGATTCGTTATAATTGAGTGGGCGGCTATCGACGATGTCCATTTCGTTGCTGACTTCGAAAATGACCGATGGAGCGCCGGCATCGAAGGACCGGGTCACGATATGGCGCACCAGTTTCTCAGCGTACGTCTTGTAGCGGTTTAGGGTCGTGGGAGACCATGTAGAGGCAGGGCCGCTGGAAACAAAACTCGGGGGCATGAAAGCGGCGACGGCGACATGGGGCGACAGGACGTTAGGCGAAAGGCTGTTGTCCAGGGCCCATAGAAGGGCCCAATCGAGCAGATCGCAGCCGCCCGAACTGCTCGAACTGCCCGGCACGGCCGGGCTAAAAGTAAACCCGCCGTTTGCATCGGTGCCGGTGATGGTGACGCTGCCCAGATTGCCGCTGGCATCGAGGTCGCACAAATTGTCGCTCTGCAACAGGCGAACCCGCTTCATCTTCAGATCGGTCATGATCTGCCTCAGAAGCGTCCGCGGCATTTCAAACGCGGGCTCCTGCGGGACGTTTGCTCCCTGGAAAACATTCTGCAACGCCGCGAGATCGTTGCCGCCACTTTGCGAAAGCGTCGTTGAAGCATCGATCATGATCGAGGCGTCGGCGCGCGCTGCTACCGCCCCGCACAGAGTCAAAGACGCCGAGACGAGAAATGCCAGGACGAAAGCGCCGCTTGGAGCTTGTAAGCGATCACCACAGATCAAACGATGTATTCTTGCGTATCGCCAAACTGGGATTGTTCCCAAAAAGGAACATATCTGTGTTCGGATTGCGGCAATGTGACGGTATCATATTAAGTACCAAATGTACCATATTAGTCACAGCCGCAACCATGTCCGGCCGGGGGCAATTCGAACTGCTTCGGATGGCGGTCAGCCTTGATGGCGGAGAACTCGCGCAAGACGAACGTGAATCCATCCTTCATATTAGTGACAATCAATCTGCGGACATTACTCCGAGAGCCCTGACCCCGAGAGCTTTGCGCCTATCCCGCCAACCTGCACCCTCGCCTCTGGAAAGCTGAGCCATGTGTGGAATTGCCGGCGCCTTCGCGTACTCCGCGGATGCGCCTCCCATCGACCGAGCCGAACTGCTGCGGGTGCGTGATGCCATGGTCGCGCGCGGTCCGGATGGCGCCGGCCTGTGGGTGTCCGACGACGGGCGCGTAGGCTTCGGGCATCGCCGCCTGGCCATCATCGATCTCAGCGAAGGTGGCGCGCAGCCCATGCTGGATCCGGAGACCGGCAACTGGATCTGCTTCAACGGCGAAATCTACAATCACCGGCAGCTGCGCAACCGATTGAACCATGACGGCATCGCGACGCGCAGCCAATCGGACACCGAGGTGCTGCTGAAGCTCTACGCCCAGCGTGGCGAAGAGATGTTCTCCGACCTGCGCGGCATGTATGCCTTTGCTCTCTGGGACGCGGGTCGGCGCGAGTTGCTGCTGGCCCGCGATCCCTTCGGCATCAAGCCCTTGTACGTGGCGGACGACGGCGCCACGGTTCGCTTTGCCTCCCAGGTCAAGGCGTTGCTCCAGACCTCGGTCGAGCGCAAGCCCGACCCCGCGGGTCACGCCGGCTTCCTGCTGTGGGGCTCGGTGCCCGAGCCGTACACACTCTACCGCGGCATCCGCTCGCTGCCGCCAGGACACTGGCAACGTTTCAACGCCAATGGCGCCGGGCGGCCGGTGCGGTTTGCGAGCATCGTCGACGCGCTCAGTCGGCTGCCGACGGCGGCCGGCGCCAAGACCGACGCGGCGCTCGAACAGACGGCCGCGGCAGTCAAGGACAGCGTGAACGCGCACATGGTGGCCGACGTGCCCGTCGGCGTGTTCCTGTCGGCCGGACTGGACTCGACGATGCTTGCGGCCTGCGCGGCGACCTCCGGCGAACTGCGCACACTGACCCTGGGCTTCAGCGAGTACGCCAACAGTCCCCATGACGAGGCCGCCCTGGCCGGTGAGGTCGCCGAACTGCTGCAGGCCAGACATGCGATGCACCGCATCTCGGCCAGCGACTTCGAACACGATCGGCAGCAGCTAATCGACGCGATGGATCAGCCCTCGATCGACGGCATCAACGTCTGGTTCGTTTCGAAGGCGGCGGCTGCGCAGGGGCTCAAGGTGGCGATTTCGGGGCTCGGCGGCGACGAGCTGTTTGGCTCCTACCCGAGCTTCGACCAGGTGCCGCGCCTGGTGAAGATGATGCGGCGCGCGCCGGTCGGCGAGCGAACCGGCGTGCTTCTGCGGTACCTCGCCAGGCCTTTCGCTTCGGCGCTGCCGTCGCCCAAATATGCGAGCCTCGCCGAGTACGGCCACAGCCTTTCCGGGGCCTACTTGCTGCGGCGGGCGCTGCACATGCCCTGGGAGCTGGCGGGCCTGATGGACCCGGACATGGCCAGGGAAGGCCTCGAGGAACTCGCGACGATGGACCGTCTGGACGCAAGCATCGACGGCCTGGAAAGCGACCGGCTCGTCGTTTCCGCCCTGGAGATGCAGTGGTACATGCGCAACCAGCTGCTGCGCGACGCGGATTGGGCGGGTATGGCGCACTCGCTCGAGATTCGTGTACCTCTGGTCGATTTGCACCTGCTGCGACAGTTCGTCGAGCTTCCGGACCTGGATGCAAAAAGCGAAAAGCGGACGATCGTCAGGCGTGTCGCGCCCGATTTGCCCGAAGGGGTGCTGAACCGGCCCAAAACCGGCTTTTCGGTGCCGATCCATCAATGGCTCAATCCGCACGCGGGCAGCGCGGTCATGCGGCATCGCGACTGGGCAACGATGCTGTACCGACAATTTGCTGCGGCATGAAATGACACCGATGAAGTTGCTGCACCTGATGTCCACGGTCGATCCGCGCGCCGGCGGGCCCATTGAAGGCGTGCGCCAGCGCGGGATGCGGCTGCTCGAAATGGGCCATCAGGTCGAGGTGGTCTCGCTCGATGGTCCGCACGAGCCGCACCTGAAGGCGTTTCCACTGCCCGTGCATGCTCTCGGACCGGGGCGCGGCACCTACCGGTACACCTCGTCACTCCGCCCCTGGCTGCTCGCCCATGCCGACCGCTACGACGCCGTCATCGTCAACGGGCTCTGGCAGTACCACGGCTTTGCCGCCTGGCAGGTCATGCGCGAACTGCGGCGGCCGTACTTCGTGTTCACGCACGGCATGCTCGATCCCTGGTTCAGGCGGACCTATCCACTCAAGCACCTGAAGAAGTGGCTCTACTGGCCCTGGGCCGAATATCGGGTCCTGCGCGACGCCGCCGCCGTCCTGTTCACAAGCGAGGACGAGCGGCTGCTGGCGCGCCAGTCGTTCTCGCTGTACCGGGCGCGCGAGGTCGTCGTGTCTTACGGCACCCAGTTGCCGCCGCAGGATGCGGCGTCGCTGCGGGAGGACTTTCTGTCTGCCCATCCCGAGCTGCGCGACAAGCGCGTGCTGCTCTTTCTCGGGCGACTGCACGCCAAGAAGGGTTGCGACCTGCTGGTCGAAGCATTTGCACGTGTCGCTGCCGAGGAGCCTCGCCTGCACCTGCTCATGGCCGGGCCCAATCAGACGGACTGGCTCGGCCGGCTGAAGGTCCGCGCCGAGGCCCTGGGCGTGACGGACAGGATCACCTGGCCCGGCATGCTGGAAGGCAAGGCCAAATGGGGAGCGTTCTACAGCAGCGAAGTTTTCGTGCTGCCGTCGCATCAGGAGAATTTCGGGATTGTCGTCGCCGAGGCCCTTGGCTGCGGCCTGCCAGTGCTGATTTCCGACAAGGTAAATGTCTGGCGCGAGGTCGTGTCGGCCCACGCGGGCCTTGCCGCCGATGACACCGAAGCGGGTACGCTCGAGAACTTGAGGGCATGGCTCGCGCTGCCAGCGGAAGAGCGGACGGCGATGGGCCAACGCGCACGCGCGCTGTTTGCGGATCGCTTCAGCATCGATCGGATGGCGACGTCGTTGATCGACGTCGTGAGCGCAGGGCGTTCGTGAGCGTGTGTGCTCGCCGCCGTGCAAATCTCTACGAGACGTTCTCCAGCTTTCTGAAATACGCGTTGAGGAACATGCCCCTGCCCATCAGGCGCGAAACGCCAAAGAAGCTCCTCAGGGCAAGCTCCGGCAGTGGCGCCAGCGGTCCGAACCTTTTCTTGAATCTTCGATAATTGTATCGGCTGACTGTTTCGTACTCGACGGTCTGGAACCCGCGACTTGCGAACGCCTTGTCCAGGCTTTTCCTCGTGAAGTGATTGAGATGCTCCGGAGGAGAGATGAACATATCGTTCCTGCCCTGAAGAATGGACAGGTAGGACCGGAATAGTGGAACTGCGATCGCGCAGATTCCGCCCTTCCTGAGCAGCACGTTCAAACTCCCGATCGGGTCAGCGTCCATCGGCAGGTGCTCAAGAACCTGCGACAGCAGGATTGCGTCATAGACTTCGGCATTCTTCCCGGCAAAGTCCCGGTCGAACGGCTCCGCTATCGGTTCGAACCCATTCATTCGGGCGTGGATTTTTCTTGATGCATCGCCCAGTTCGAGCGCGTCGACGGCAAAGCCCTGCTGCATGAGCGCCCTGGAAAAGAAGCCATAGCCGCTGCCGACATCCAGCGCTCGTGATCCCGGAGACAACCGCTTCAGGTTTTCGGCGATCCGCTGTGCGTCGATTGTCGAATTCGGATAGTCCGCCTCTTCCTGAATGGCCTGCTCATAGCGATCCGAAGCGTCGCCGATCTGAAGGCTGGCCTCCAGGGCGCTTTGTGTGCCTGAGTAGAACTCATGCAGTTCCTCTTCGGTCGGAACTGGAAACACGAAGGCGCCGCTACAGCCTGAGCATCGATAGAGTGAATATGGCCGATTGTTATGCTTCGACTGCCTGGAGAACCAGAAATCGGGTTGAGGATGCTGACAGAACAGGCAACGGTCGGGAATGTCTGACCGGTCGACTTTGCTGCCGTGTCTTGGATGAAAGAGCATGCGCGAATTCCTCCGATCGCTAATCCCGTCCGGCGGATCAGCTCAGGCGTTGCAGATATCGATAGGCGATATAGAAGCTCGCGAGATTGAAGGTCGCTTCGCCGAGAACGAAAGCATAGACACCCATCGTCGACACCAGCACGTAGCTGACGAACATTCCCACCGCCGAACTGATTGCAATCGCTCCCGCAATGGCCGTATAGGCGCCGCGCGCCGCCAATGCCTGAGTCACCATTAGCGAAAGCGACATGGTCAGCATCGTCGGCGCAAATGCAGCAATGATGGTCGCAGCCCGGTGCAAGCCAAAATCTGGCACCGCCGCGGCAATGCCGGCCACTGCGGTCGCGCCGACCGCAAGAGCCACCGCAACATATAGTGACAGCTTCTGCGCCCCGAGAATCGTGCCGAGGTCCTGCCGTTCCTGCACGGTCAGTCTTTCGATCAGGCCCGGAAACTCCGTCCGCAGAACGAACCAGATGATTTGCGTCGAGGCCATCATGATCTGCTTGGCGTAGACGAACAGAGCCGTTGTCTCCGAGCCGAGATAGGCTGCACTCAACACCAGTTGAAGGCGCATGGTGATCTGCCCCGGCACGTACAGGAACAACAGCGCGCAGCTATCCCCCAAGGACTTTTCCAATCCCTTCTGCGTTATCCCCTGAAGTCGCGGGAGCCATCCTTTGCGCCCAAGGACCGTCCACTGCGCGGCCACCGTCACAAGATAACCAATCGAAAAGGCCCCGCCCAGAATTGCGCCCGCGGTCCCCGTCGGCTGTTGGGTCGAGAGCGCAAGGCCGATCGCGGTTACGACATAGGCTGCCGATCCGGTAATGCCGCTGATTCCGCTGAGCCTGAGTCCGTCGAGCAGGCCGACCCCGTTGACGGCCCAGAGCAGCAGTCCGGGAAGCGCCAAGGGCACGTACCAGCGCGTAAAGGCGTCGGAAGCAAATCCACAGACGTAGGTGATGGCGGCCGTACCGATGAGCGCAGCGATCACGAGCCTGATCGCCGTGGTCTCGCAAAAGCTGCGCCATATCTCGTCGCTCGGCTTGCGGTCCGCCGACAGGCGAGCGACGACGCGGGCGAGCGTGGTGCCGGCGCCCGCATCCACCAGGATGATGCCCAGGATCGCAAACGAATAGTGCGTTCCAAAAGCGGCGAGAAGCTCGTACTCGCCCGCCGCCACGAGCACCGTCTGGACGACGAAAATGCTCCCCTGGCCCAGTCCGAGCCCGACGACCAGCAGGGCAATGTTGACGAACTGCGGCAAACGGCGGTGGACGGATGCTAACCGGGCGACGGAACCCGCGCCTTTAGGCATGAGCGAAGACGCCGCAACGTTCCTGGGTCTGTCCGAGGAATCCGCACTCGCGGCGCTCGGTTCAAGCATGGTCTTTTCGGGGAATCGATTCCCGCTCCGGGCCATCGGCCGGTTTCCGTTCGGTGCAGGATACCAACATGGTCGGTGTCCTTTCGAGACGTGGAGCGCAAGGGACGATCAAGCCAGCCTCGTCGCGAAGATGTGGGAGGCATCCGTCCAGCTCAACTTGAAGCCGCTCCGCTTCAGGATCTCCTCGATCTTCTTGGGATGGTCCGGGCGGCCGGTGCGATCGAGAATGCCAAAGTGCACTTCGACGAAGACGCTCCGCAGGCGCTCGTTGGACAGAGCTCCCCGCAATCCGTTGAGAACGGACAATTCGTGGCCTTCAACGTCGATCTTGATGACGTTCGGAACCTCCGCAGCTCCCTCTTGGATGACCGCATCGCCGGTTTGCAGCTGCACCTCGATGGCCCCTTCCGGAACGGCTTCACCCGGTCCGATCACCCTCGACGTCGCCCGATCGCCGGCGCCTTCCACGAAACGTCGGCTCTCCGCCTTATCCGACAGGCCGAACTCGCGGATCTCGACATTCTGTCTTTCGCGGCATGCCGCGCGCAACCCGGGCAAATTGGCCTTGTCGGGCTCGAATGCAAAGACCTTGCCCGAGCCTCCGACGCTTTCGGAAAACTTGACGGAATAATAACCGACGTTCGCCCCCACGTCCCATACGACGTCGCCAGGACGACAGGCCTGCAGCAATTGCCTGGAAAAAGAGCTTTCATAGTCCTTGGCAAGCCGACCGAGCAGCCGGGGCACTCCCGCCGCTCTAGCGACGCGCCGAAGCTGAAGCATATACTTGCTGGACATCAATGACACGTTCGCCTCGCCGTTCCGGGATCCCAGACAGGCTCATAACAGAACTTCATGTCGATGCAACGCATCCATGTGACTGCCTCTATTATAATATGTTATGCATCAATGAGACGATCGATGTGGCGTGCGCCTCGGCTGTCACAGGCCTGTTCAAATGACCGCCTAAAAAGCGAATTTGGACCTGACGGAGCCGGCTGCTCAAACAGCGCGGGGCGCTCTGAGGCGGACATGGCGGCAATGCGTAACGAGCAACAGACACTCGAACAGGCGCTTTCCCTGCATCACAAGGGGGACATCCCGGCGGCCGCCAGATTGTATCGTCGTATCATCGACAAGAATCCCAATCACGTTCACGCATTGCATTACCTGGGCGTGGCTGAAGCAACGGCGGGAAACATCGGCCGGGCCAAGTCGCTGATCGACCGATCGCTGCGTTCAGGCCCCGACAATCTGGAATTCCTGGAGAACTATGCTGCAATTCTGCATCGGGCCGGCGAACATGACGAGCTGATCAAGCTGTGTCAGCGCGGGCTCAAAGTCGCGCCAAGCAGCGCGGTGCTCCTGCAAGCGATCGCAGCGGCGCTGTTGGCGCGGGGCCGGAACGCCGAGGCGGTCGGGCAGTTGAGACACTTCGTCGCGCACCACCCGAACCACTTCCCGGCTCACTTCATGCTGGGCTCTGCCCTTGCAAAGGACAACCAACACGAAGCCGCACTCGCGTCCTATGACCGGGCACTGCAGCTCAGTCCGCAGTTCGCAGAGGCTCACCTCGACAAGGGCACGATCCATTTTACCAACCGTCGGTACGACGAGGCCCTCGCCGCCTACGACAAGGCGCTGGCGGCGCGGCCAGACTTCCCCGAAGCATGCCTCGGCCGGTGCTACGCTCTGATCCAGCGTGGCCGGCACGAAGAGGCACTGGCAGCCGCGGACAAGGCGCTGGCGCTTCGACCCGAGTTCGCCGAGGGATGGGTGGGCCGCGGCAATACCCTTCTTGATCTCGATCGCCTGCAGGAGGCTGCAGCCGCGTACGACCGCGCGCTCGCGGCCCGGCCGGACCTCGCAGCCGCCTGGTCGGGACATGGCAACGTGCTTCTTCGATCGGGAGAGCACCAGGACGCGGACGTCGCCTTCGGCCGCGCGATCGCCGCCGATTCCACCTTTGCGGAGGCATGGCTCGGTCGCGGCACGCTGGCGCTTTCGCTCGGCCGCCATGACGACTCCCTTTCGGCGCTCGACCGGGCGCTCGCCCTGAACCCCGGCCTCGCGCAAGCATGGCTCGCGCGGGGTCAGGCCCGCTATCTCAAGAAGCGTTATGACGAGGCCCTGGCCGACTGGAACCAGGCGCTTGCCCTCGACCCCGATCAGCCTGCTGCGCAGGCGGCAGCTTTGCGCGTCAGGATGCATCTTTGCGATTGGACCGGCTTCGAGGCGGCCTGCGATTCCGTGAGATCGTCGATCCGCGATGGAAGGATGGTTGCGCCATTCCTTCTGGCCGGCATTCCGTCCACGCCGCCCGAGCAGCTTCAGTGCGCACGATCATGGATCGAGAACACCTTCCGTTCGGTTCGCGCTCCGGTCTGGCAGGGCGAACGCTACGATCATGACCGGGTCCGCATTGCCTATCTGTCCGCGGACTTTCATGAGCACGCGACCTCGCTCCTGATGGCGGGCGTGTTCGAGAATCACGACAGGTCGCGCTTCGAGGTCACCGGCATTTCGGTCGGTCCCGACGACGGTTCCGACATGCGCCGGCGGATCGAGGCAGCTTTCGAACGTTTCGTCGACGCCGGATCGCACGGAGACCGGCAGGTCGCGGAGCTGGTCAGATCCCTCGAGATCGATATCCTGGTCGATCTGAAGGGATACAGCCACGACGCCCGGACCGGCGTTTTCGCCATGCGCCCCGCTCCGATCCAGGTCAACTATCTGGGCTTTCCGGGGACGATCGGCGCGAGTTTCATCGACTATATCATCGCCGATCCGAACGTTATTCCCCCGCACGAAGCCGACAGCTACGCGGAGAAGGTCGTCTGGCTGCCCGACAGCTATCAGGCAAACGACCGCAACCGCCCGATCCTCGACGGCACGCCGGACCGCGCCGATCACGATCTTCCCGAGACCGCTTTCGTCTTCTGCTGCTTCAACGACAACTACAAGATCACGCCGGATGTCTTCGCTTGCTGGATGCGCATCCTGCTCGCGGTCGATAACAGCGTGCTGTGGCTGTACGAGGAGAATCCGACCGCTGCGGACAATCTGCGGCGGGAAGCGGCGGCTCGGGGCGTTGCGCCGGAGCGGCTGATCTTCGCCCGGCGGGTTGATTCCGCCCGGCACCTGGCGCGGCATCGCTGCGCCGACCTGTTTCTCGACACGCTGCCCTACGGCGCCCACACCACCGCGAGCGACGCGTTGTGGACGGGGCTGCCCGTCCTCACCCGCCTTGGCGACACCTTCGCCGGGCGCGTCGGCGCGAGCCTGCTGAATGCAATTCAATTGCCGGAACTGATCACGACGACCGCTTCCGAATACGAGAAGCTCGCGGTTGATCTGGCGAGAAATCCTGTCGCACTGGCTGATCTGAAGGCGAAGCTTGCCGCCAATCGGTTGACGACGCCGTTGTTCGACACGGCGCAATTTACCCGCCACCTCGAGGCCGCCTACGCCGCCATGCTGGAACGGCATCGGGCCAGGCTGCCAACGGACCATATTCACGTGCAGCAGCTGTCGGTCTAGCGTGCCGCAATGGCCGATCGCATCGGGGGCAGGATGACCTTGCGCGGCCGCCCCACCCCGCCGATTGCCGTGCTCGTTTCATTCTGGGCGTGGTGCGCCCTGGTGTCTTTCCCCATGATCAGCATCAGTGCAGATCTGTCGGAGACGCCCCTCGCGTTCGGTTCCGGCGGCGCTGTTCTGGGAGGGCAGATTGCAGGATTGGCGATTTTTGTGACGACGATCGCGGCGACCCGCTACCCCGATTTCGTCTCCAGCGTTCCTCGATTCAGCCTGGCGCAGCTTGCGATATTCCTGATCATCTATCTGTCCTTGATTCTTCAACTGCACGACGACGAGAAGGCCGCGCTCACGGGCATTGCCTACACCTGCCTGCTCATGGTCACGACGCTCGCGCTGTCCGTTCTATGGCGGCTGGCGCCGGACGATCTGGAAAAGTGCCTGAGCGTCGCGTCCGTCATTCTTTGCCTGTTCGGCATAACGGCGATCGCCATCCTCGGAATGCCGCAGGATCGCAACATCGGGAGCATTCAGCCCAATCTGTTCGCCGCTCCGTTGCTTGTGGCCTTCATCTTCTCGCTGTTTCGCGATGGCCTGACGGGCTTGATCATCAGGATCATGTCCTTCTCGATGGTGGTGCTGGTCAGCTCGCGCTACGCCATGATCAGCTGCATCACAGCCCTCGTCCTGTACAACCTGACCCGTACCCCGCTGGGCTTGAAGAAGATATCGGCGGTGATCATTGTGCTGGCTGCAGGCCTGGTTTTCTGGTCCGAGATCGTCAGCCTGCTCGCATTCGACGACCTCAGCCGCGGTGTGTCTTCGGGCGTCTCCGGAAGAGACGAACTATGGCGTGAGGCACTGGCGACGCTAACCAATCATCCGTTCGGCATCGGCTTCAAGCGCGCGACTTTCTATGAATCGGGCCATAACGGCTATCTCAAGACCCTCGTGGAGTTCGGTGTTCTCGGCGGCGGACTGATCATCTTCCTGATCGCGTCCGTGATTGCCGCTGCGGGCGTTGAGGCGATCAAGCACTCGGGAAATGACCAACAACAGCATCGATTCGCGTGTGCCCGCTTCGCGGGGTTGGCTGCCGTGGCATTCGGCGCTTTCTTTCAACCGCAGCTGTTCAATCTCGGTGACGCTTTCGGAATATTGGTCATGCTGCTTCTGTTCAGACCCCGAACCGTTGCGATCACCGGCGGCGCAACGCTCAGATCAGTTGCCAAGGCTGCGACGCGATGGCGTACTGAAGCCAATTCTCAGCCGTCGGGTCGGTGATCAACGTGCCGCCGTGCCCATTGGACGGCGCCGCAAAGTCGTCCGCCGTGTACTGGACGAGCAGGTTCAATTTAATAAAGCCGATGGACGCGACCCGGCGTGTCTAAGGTCGCACTGCGGTGCAGCGACGCCATCGCGCCATCACTTCGAACCCTGCCGCTGTCCCGATACACCCAGCAGCACCTGCAGCCGGCCGTCCTTGCTGGCGGCCGCGGGCGCCTGCACGACAAGCTCGTCGACGAACAGAAACGGCATGCCCGCCTCGAGATCATACAGAAGCGGCTGCAGCCGGTGGGGCTCGATGTCGAAACTCGCGGTCACCCTGATGAAGCCGGCCCTGGACTCGGGCCCCTGGAGGTCGACCTGGGACGACCGGACATTGCCGCCCAGGCGCTTCGCCGCGACAGCCACGCGCTGCAACAGTTCGGCGCCTGCGATCGACGCGCTCGGTCCCTCGAGGAATGCCGAGCCGGCCGGAACGCTGACGTCGGTCCGCAGCGCCGGCGCGACCGAACCGCGGACCTGCAATCGGTCCAGGATCTCGCCCGCGGCCGCCACGGCATCGCGTCGCTGCAAGATCTGCAGCGCGCTATCCGCCGTGACGAACACGAATGCAACGATCAGCGCGAAATAGGCCGCGACCGCGGCGACCGGAAAGCGCGCGAGGTAGGCTTCGATCCGCTGCATGCTGATCATGTGCCGGACCCGAAATGCGGCCTGAGCCTGGCCTCGATGTGAAAGCGCTCGCCCGGCTCGTTGGCTGCGCGTGTGGTCGGTGCATAGAACCCGGCGCTCGAGACGTGGGGCGACTGCTCCAGGATCTGGATCAGCGACGGCGCGTCACGCGTGATGCCGACGATCTGCAGCTTGTCGCCTTGTATCCGGATCTCGGTCGCATAGGTGTGTTCGGGCAGCAGCGCGGATAGCGCTTCGACCACGATGACGCTCGATGGGGTGGTCTGTTTGCGGCGGATCAGCAATTCGAGCGGGGAGCTGCCGGCCCCGCCCTGGCTGCCTCGCATGATCGACCGCCGCTCGGCGATCCGCCGCTGGATCTGCTGATGCTGCGCATCGTAGGAGTCGACCATGTATCCGCCGACACCGCTCGACAGCACGGCCAGCACGCCCGTCGTCGCAAATACCCCGACGAGGGCAAGCCGCATCCGGCTGAAGCCTGCCTCCCCGCCGGGCCGCTGCCTGAAGACGGTGACCCGTCCGTCCGCAGACGTCCTGGTCGAAATCTCGATGCCGACGGCCCCCAGGCCGGAAAACGCCTGCGCCAGCGACGTCGCAGCCGCGCGCCCGGTGGCCACGACCGTCATCGCTATGCGATCGCCGCCGATCGCAGCCGGCGGGGTCCAGTGGAAGATCGCGTCGGCAGCGCTCCAGGGTGTCAGCCGGTCGATCTGCGCGCGAATGATGCCGTCGAGGAATTCGGCCGCCCGGCTCGGCAGTTCGAGCGGGCGGAAAACAAATCGCGACGGCCGCAGGACCAGTTCGACGATGCCGCCCCGGACCACAGCGGCCCATTGAGGCGAGAGCGGGTGGGTGAGCGCGCCGTCGGCGATGTCGACCCGGGATGGAGACAGATCGCCGGTTCCCGCCCCTGCTTTCGTGGCAAGCCGCATGGTGAGACGGCCCTCATCATCCTCGACGACCTCGACGCGACGCACCGGTTTCAGATGCGACAGCGGCGCGCTCAGCGCGCGGGCGACGGCATCGATCCACAACGAGTACGCCGCTCCAATTTCGCCAAGGATGCTCATCGCTGCGGCGCTCCTGTTGCGGGATCGATATCGTCCCGCCACGTGTAGACTTGATAGGCGCCCTTTTCGCCGGGTTCGGCCAGCGCGATGATCCCTTCCGACATGCTCTGCCGGCCGTCGGGAAGGATAACGCGCACGCGAAGGCGGTAGGCGTCGCTGCCCTCCACCGTCGCACCGGGTACCCGCCCGCCGAGCGCACCGAGCACGAAATCCGGATCGTCACGCGGCAGCGAGTCGCGCTGGCTCAGGAACGCCTCGAGCCTCTCAGGCGTCATCCCGGGCAGCGCAGCCACGACTTCCGGCGGGGCATCCAGCACGTTGATCCCGGAAAGCCCGCTATACACCGTCAGGAACGGCAGCGCCCGTTCGACGAGCGCCTGCGGCAGGCCTACGACGAGCGTAAGCTCCTCGACGCTGGCAAACGGTCCCCGCCGCGGCAGGTAGGTCAACCCCGCCGCGCGATAAAGGTCCTGCTCGCGGTCGGGCCCGCCCGATCTCGAACGGCTGCGCCAGGCAACGACGCGATCGGCGAACTGATCCGCCGCCTCCGCCGGCGCACCGAGGGCTGCGAACAGGCCGGCGATCGTCGCGCGGGATGCGGTGTTGAGATTGACGCGGGCGCTTTCCGACACATATTCCACGGTCACTTTGGCGTTCGCCAACGTGAAATCAAAACTGGCGCGCGTCGGACGGCGAGACTGCCGCGGTGCGGACAGATCATAGGCGGCGAGTTCCACGCCGGCCGTCGTCAGCATCTCGAACTGCGTCGTGGCGTCCAACGCCGAAAACGCGACGGCCGATTGCGCGACATAGGCCGATGCCGCGGAGGCAAGCGCGGCGAGCGCCGCCAGAAGCCAAAGCGCCGCGACCGCGATCGAACCGCGCTCGGCAGCGTTCGGACCTCGAGGCGCTGGCGCGGCGTTGCTCATCTTGTTGCCGGCTCGTTGACAGACTGCGGCTGAGGTGCGGTTTCATCGACCGGGTCAGTCCGTGGCGCCTGGCGCTCGGCGCGAATCCGGGTTGCGGTGGAAATCGCGAGCCCGCGTTCGACGTCGCGCACGACGATGCGAACGCCGGCGGGCAGTTCCTTGCGCCAGCTCGTCTGCCAGGCGCCGGCGGCGTCAGCATATGCGAAGGCGACGCGAAACGGTGGCCGCAGCAGTACGACCGGATCCGCAAACGGTATCGGATCTCCCGCCGCAAGCAGGGTGAAGGGCGCGCGCGTGCGCACCAGCACGGGACCGCGAGCGTCCGCGATCTCGGCGATCTGCACGATCTCGAGGCTGCGGCGGCTGTTCGGTCCAACCGCCTGGCGCACGAAGGTGACGCGTCGCTCACTGCCCTCGAAAAGGAGATTGTTGGCCGGCACGAATTCGGCTGCCGACAGATCCGCCGTCAGTCGGTCGAACGCGATCGCCAACTGCTCGTTCCGCTGCACCTGGAAAAGGCCCCGCGCCCAGCCCGGCAGCCATTGCGCCGTCACGCTCGCCAGCGCGCCGAGGATCAGCCCCATCAGCGCAATGGCGACCAGGGCCTCGAACATCGTGAAGCCTGCCTCCGCCTGCCGGTTGCGGGATTCCTGCTTTTTCATTTGCGCGCGCCCGTTTCCTGCAAACGGATGGTTTCGAACGACGCGATGACGCCGGAAGGCGATCGCACGCGCACCTCGATCCGCTGCGGAATGAACGGCGAGTCCGGGACGACCGGGGCGCCTCCATATTGCGTCACGCGCATCTGCCAGCGATGGCCGAAGACTTCGCCGGCACGCTCCTCTGCAAGCGGCACGGCGCCTCGCGGAAGCGCGGACGCGACCGTGCGCGACGCTTGCATCAGCGCGACGCGTTGCTGGAGGTTCTGCGCGCCGCGCGCGTTGGTCGCGACAAGCGATCCGATCGCGGCAAGCACGACGCTCACCAGGGCGAGCGCGACGACCGCCTCGATCATCGTGAAACCGCTCTCACCGCTCCGTTCGACGCACGTCCTGCGCGACAACTTCCACCCCTCCCGTCAGCCAGTTCACCCGCACCTCGTACCCGACGCCGGACCGCGCCAGCCGCAACACCCCGCCACAGGACATGCCGTTGGCGAGAAAGCTGATGGTCGAAAGCGCCGGCCGGCCATTGCAGCGCTCGGCAAGAAGCGCATCGAACACCACGTCGTCCGGAAGGCGCACGATGCGCGCGCTCGACCCGGACCTTACGGTCCTCCCGGGCGCATCGATCATGGCGCTGACCGCAACGTGGCGCCCAAGCGCCGCATTGCGATCAGCCTTGAGCAACGCGGCCACTTCAACCGCGTAGGCTTCCAGCCGCGGCCGCGACGTCGCGGTGGGCAAGCGGGGGAGCGATACCGCGGCGAGCAGTGCCACCAGCGCCAGCACACAGACCATCTCCAGCAGGGTGAAGCCTGCGTCCGCGCGCTCGCGGTCAATTCGGCGCCGAAGTGAGATCAGAGGCAGTCCCCGTCCCGCCGTCCTGCCCATCGGAGCCAAGCGAACGAATCTCGTAAGGAGCCTGTTCTGCGGGCGTTTTATAGACATAAGGGTTGCCCCATGGATCGTTGGGAACCGCGCCGCCTTTGACATACGGTCCGTTCCAGGCCGTTACGCCGCTGACCGGACGCACCAGCGCGGCGAGCCCTTCCGAGCTCGACGGAAACCGGCCGGCGTCGAGGTAGAACAGGTCGAGGGCGCTGCTGAAGCTCTGGATCTGAATCTTTGCCGTCTTGACGCGCGACTCGCCCAGGTAGTTGAGTACGCGCGGGCCGACCAGGGCCATGATCATGCCGATGATGGTGATGACGACCAGCATCTCCGTGAGTGTGAAACCGTCCTGCCCTGCTCTGACACGACGTCTGCGAGGGGATCGGGCAACCCTCACCAAGCCGAAGATCATGATGTCCTCCCTGTTCTTCATCCAACGACCTGCGTGACCGACAAGAGCGCGGTCATTACTGAAACGATCAAGCCGCCGACCACGATGCTGATGACGACGATCGCAGCCGGCCCGACGATACCGACGATCCGGTCGAGCTGACGTTGCAGCTTGGCCTCGTAGAATTCCGCGACGCGGGCAGCGAGCGTGGGCAATTGTCCGGTTTCTTCGCCGAGGCGCAACATTCGTACCGACACCGGCGGCAGAACCGCTGAGGCGGCAAGCGCCTCGGAAAGCTTGCTGCCGTGGCGAACGCGATCGGCCATCGCCGTCCAGACCGGCACGTTTCCGGTCGCGGCCATGATGTCGACCAGAATACGTAGCGTTGCCGTCAGCGTTACTCCGCTGCCCAGCAGGATTCCGAGGTTACGGCAGAACAGCGCAGTGCGGTGGAAGCCGACCACTGTCGAAATCATCGGCAGCCGCGCGAGTTGCGTGATGACGCCCACCCGAACAGCAGGTCTTCGCCACAGCAGCCACCCGCCGATGACGACCGCGGATACAACGGCTGCGACCTCGATACCGTGGCCCCGCAGCAGATCGGACAGCGCGAGGAACGTCTCGATGATCGGGTCGGTCTTCGCATTGAAGTCGCGCAGCACTGACGAGAACTGCGGCAGCACGAACGTGACAAAGAAGATCAGGACGCCGCCGGCTGCCAGCAAGACAAAGGCGGGATATTGCAGCGCGTCGGTCACCTTGCGCCGCAGCGCCTCGGCCCGCGTTCGCTCTGCGCCGAGCGTCTCCAGGATGTGGTCGAGCGTCCCCGACATCTCTCCGACGCGGACCAACGCGACATACATCGAGGGAAACAGCGTCGGGTGACGATCAAGCGCCTCGGCGAAGCTCTCGCCGGAAAGGATCGCCGTCTTGATCTTGAGTATCACCGGGCGCAGTCGGCCGACGTCGATATCGTTGGAGAGCAGTTCCAGCGCGTCGTTGAGCCGCGCTCCTGCCTTCAACAGCAAGGCGAGATCGCGGGTAAAGATGGTCACGTCCTCCGGACGCGGCCGCGACAGCGCCGCCAGCGAGAACGACGATCCGGCCGATCCCGCCTCCAGCGCGGTATCGATGGCGACGAGGCCGAGATATTCGATCCGCTGCGACACCTCGGCCAGGTTGGCCGCCGAGATCGAACCCGAAACGATCTCGCCACTCTGGGTCAGCGCGCGATAGCGGAAGTTCGGCATCTCGTCACCGTACGCTGGTCACGCGAAGGATCTCGGCGGCCGATGTGATGCCGGCCCGGCACTTGGCGAGGCCGTCGTCGATCATCGTCGTCATCCCATTGCGAACGGCCACCTTGTCGATCGACGACCAATCGGCCTGCGAGTCGATGAGCCGGCGCACTTCTTCATTGATCTCCAGCACTTCGAACACGCCGCAACGGCCGCGGTAGCCGACATTGCCGCATCGTTCGCAACCGACCGGTTCGAATATGGTCTCGCCGGCCGCGAGCCCGACCGCCGCATATCGCGGGTCGGCGTCAAGGTCGGCTTCCGTCAGCGGTCGGCTCGTCTTGCATCGGTCGCACAACTGACGAACCAACCGTTGGGCGATGACCGCGCGCAGCGTCGATCGCAGCAGGAATGCCTCTACCCCCAGATCGAGGAGGCGGGGCACCGCGGCCGCCGCCGTCTCGGTGTGCAGTGTGGTCAGCACCAGATGGCCGGTCAGTGCGGCGTGGATCGCAACGTGGGCCGTTTCCGTGTCGCGCACCTCGCCGACCATGATCACGTCGGGATCCTGGCGAACGAATGAGCGCAGGGCGGTCGCGAACGTCAGCCCGATGGAAGCCTTGGCCTGGGACTGGCAGATTCCCGCGATTTCGTATTCGACCGGATCTTCGATCGTCAGGATCTTCCGGGTCGGTTCGTTCAGAAGCGACAGGACGGTCGCCAACGTCGTCGTCTTGCCGCTGCCGGTGGGCCCCGTCACAATGATCATCCCATGCGGCAGCGTCAGAACGCGGCGCAACTTGGTTTCATCGCCGGGCAGAAAGCCGAGCTTTTCGATCGAGAGCAGGCCCCGATCCTTGGGCAACAGGCGGATCACGGCGGACTCACCGTGCTGCGTCGGCATGATGGCGACGCGCATATCGATTTCGGAACGGGCGGCCCGCACCCGCGCGGCGCCATCCTGCGGCAGCCGCCGCTCGGCAATGTTGAGGCCCGCGAGTATCTTGATCCGGGAGATGACCGCTTGCGGGGGAACGCCGCTCGGCGTCGGCACGTTGCGCAGGAGGCCGTCGATGCGCATTCGCACGATCAGCGCGGAGCGGGCCGGCTCTATGTGAATGTCGCTGGCGCGCAGCTCCACCGCCGTCTCGAACAGATCATTGACCGCGCGGACGACCGGCGCACCGCTCGCCAGGTCGCGCAGGTTTTCGATATCGTCATCCTGCGATGTGACGTTTTCGGCGCTTTCGACATCCGAACTCTGGTCGCTTCCCAGACGCTGATCCAGCGCGACTGCGATATCCTCGAACGAAGCGATCTGGATCCGGGGCCGCGCACCCATGACAATGCTGGCCGCCTGGATCGACGCGCTGTCAGACGGATCGGCGATCGCCACAATCGGCTCGCCGCTGGCGGACTGGCAGGGGAAGACCGTCATCTCGCGCAAGAACCGGCGCGAGAACTGCTGCACCTTGGCTTCCGCCGCAATCAAGTCCTGCAGCGTGGCGCGCGGCAGACCGTAGTAGCGGGCGACCTCGTCCGCGAATTCCCCGGCAGACAGTTCGCTCATTTCCCAAAGTTTGCGCAGGGGTAGTTCGGTATCGGTATGCCCACCGAGCTTGTCGATTTCCGCCCTTAGACCCGTCTTCTGACAGAAATGAACAGCAAACTCGTGGGCACTCGGAGCGGCCATAGACTTGTACCAAAGTCGTTTTGGAAGCCCAGGGGGCGATAACGCGATCTAGCGCGGCTATGTAGTTGAAAATGTGACAAGCGCGATACCTGCAACGATGATGGCGACGCTCAATAAAGTTATGATATTTGCCAGCTCGATATTCTCGATAATTTTCAGGGCCGCAGCAGTCTCATTTGTGAAATAACGTTAGTCGTCACATTGCCTTGCTCGACCTCAGCATATTGGTGTCACATACGACAGCTAAGAGATGTGCATTCCGCCTCGCCGTCTGGCGCCCCCGGCTGGATCACAGGCAGCGTAAGAGTGAGGGCAGACCGTGGACAGAACAGCGCGCCGGATCGGCTGGCTTGTCCAATCGGCGATGTGCTGCGCGTTGCTCGCCGCGTGCAACACGGTTGCAACGAGCGACAGGGACGCCAAGGACCCTGATGTATTCGAACGGGTCCGTTCGATCGACTTGCTGCCGCGATACCCGAACCAGATACAGCAGACGCAGCTCAACACCGGCGGCAAGGCCAAGCCGATCATCTATCCCGCCGAGCCGGAAGGCGGTGCTGCGCAGCCCTCCTCCGTTCAACAATCGTCGCAAGCCCCCGTGAGCGGCGACCGCTATGAACTCAATTTTGACAACTCGCCGGTCGCGTCGGTCGCCAAGATCGTGCTGGGCGACATCCTCGGGGTGGGTTACGTCATCGATCCGCGCGTGCAGGGCAATATCAGCCTCTCGTCCGCCCGCCCGGTGCCGAAATCCGACATCATATTCGCGCTTGAAAACGCGCTTCGGGTCGGTGGCATTGCGCTGGTGCGAGACAACACGGCCTATCGCCTGATGCCCCAGGCCGACGCCGTCGGTGCGGGCGGTGTGGACTCCGCCGAACGCACCGAGGCCGGCTACGGGGTGTCGGTCGTGCCGTTGCAACACGTCTCGGCGCAAACCGTGGTCAAGCTGGTCGACAGCTTTGGCACCAGGCCCGGCATGATCCGGGCCGAGCCCAGCCGCAACTTGCTGCTCGTGCAGGGTAGCGGCAGCGACCGCCGCAACGCCGTCGAGCTCGTGCTCAGCTTTGACGCCGACTGGATGCGTGGACAATCGGTCGGAATCTTTCCGGTCCAGCACAGCAACCCCGAGCCGATCATCGCCGAGTTGGAGAAGATCGTGGATGCCGGCGAAGGCGGCGTGACGCAGAATGTCGTCAAGTTTCTTGCCGTCGGTCGCATGAATGCGGTGCTCGCAGTCACGCGCAAGCCCGAAGTGCTCCGCCGTGTCGAGACCTGGATCACCCGCCTCGACAACTCCAGCACGCGCCGCACGGCTATCCATGTCTATCACGTGAAGTACGGCGAGGCCCGGCAGATCGCCCGCGTGCTGAACGAGATGTTCGGCAGTGGCGGCGGCGCTGGATCGGCCTCCGCGCTCGACAGCGCCTCCGGTCAGATCGCACCGGGATCGGGCCTGTCATCGAGCTCGAGCGGCTCCGCTCTCAGCCGCCTTTCGGCGGCCCCAACCGGTCAATCGTCTACGGGATTCGGATCAAGCTCTCGCAATGCAAGCAGCGCCGCAGCAGGCAACTCCGGCATCGGCGCGGCCCAGCCCGGCTCTGGCACAGGCTTCGCGACGCCGCAGGGAGGCAGCCTTTTTGACAGTCCCGGTGGCGGGAGCCTGGCCGGAGCACGTGGAGGAACGACGGGCGGCGCCGGTACCATCCTGGAGGGCGTACGGATCACCGCCGACACCACCAATAATACGCTCCTGATCTACGCCAGCCAGGAGCAATACGGCATCATCGAGCAGACCTTGCGCCAGGTGGATCGGCCGCAGCTGCAGGTCGCCATCGATGCCACGATCGCGGAAGTCACGCTCACCGACGATCTGCAGTACGGCGTTCAGACTTACATCACGAGCCGCGATGTCGGGCTGAAACCGAATACCGGCTCATTCGGCCAATCGTCGGCGTCAGCGTTGATCGGCGCTGCAGGCGATATCGCGCTCAGCCGCGCGGTCCCCGGTTTCAACTTCCTCGTCGGCTCCGGAACGACGCCGAGGCTCGTGCTCAACGCCCTGCACGCCGTCACCGACGTCAAGGTTCTGTCCAATCCTTCGCTCGTGGTCATCGACAATCAGGTCGCCACGCTGCAGGTCGGCGACGAGATTCCGATCCAGACCGGTAGCGCCACCGTGCTGACGGGCAATAACACGATCGCCAATACCACCGACTATCGCAGCACCGGGATCATCCTGCGCGTGGTGCCGCGCATCAATGCAAACGGCAATGTCCGGCTCGAGATCGAGCAGGAAATCAGCAATCCGGTCACCAGTTCGTCGTCTTCCTCGTCGTCATCGACAAATTCGCTGACGCCCACGATCTCGACGCGGAAGGTCCGCAGCTCGGTTGCGGTCGCAAGCGGACAGACCGTGCTCCTCGCCGGGCTGATCAGCGACACCCAGAACCGCAACCGATCGGGCCTTCCCGTTCTCGACCAGATTCCCGGCATCGGTGACGTCTTCTCTCAACGCAACACGGCGATCAGGCGCACGGAGCTGATCATCTTCATCCGGCCGAAGATCATTCGCGACGGCACGGATGCGCATTTCGTCGCGGAGGAGTTGCGCACAAAACTTCGCGGCACGATCGGCGCCGTCGGATCCAGGCCATCGTCACCGGCAACATACCGATGAGCGGACGTGGAAACCATATCGAGAAGCACGCCGAGCGGCGTCAGGAGCGGATCACATGTACAGGCTGGCAAGGCTAGTCGTTTCCGCCGCTGGAATCATGTTCGCCACGACAATCTCCGGCCACGCGGATTCGCTCGCGGGAGGGCGTGCAGCGTTTGCCAGCGGCGACTTTGTCACGGCCTCGCGGAAGCTTGTGCCGCTCGCCGAACGCGGCAGCGCGCGCGCGCAAGCCATGCTCGGCTTCATGTATGCAACCGGCCAGGGCGTTCCACAGAATTATGATGCGGCGAGTTATTGGTACCGGCTGGCCGCCGAGCAGGGCGACAGCACGGCGCAGTATCTGCTCGGCCTGGCTTACGACAAGGGTCAGGGCGTTCCCCTGGACGTGGTCGCGGCCTACAAGTGGCTCAATCTCGCGGCGTCCCGCGCGCCAAAGCGTGTGCGCGAAGACTATGCACGGCTGCGCAACGCCGTGGCATCGAAGATGAGCCGCAGCCAGATTGCCGAAGGGCAATGGCATGCCGTGCGATGGCCGGTGGATTCGCAATTCTGACCCTTGAATGATTGCGCAACGCGATAGTGATTGCGCAACGCGATGAGGTGTAAGCGCGGAGAATTTTCGCGCAGCAGGCGGCAGGAGCGTCACGGACCCGCACAAATCCTGGATCGACTCTAAATTGTCATCGAAGCTTTAAACAGACTACACCGAGTTGGGCTCAATTTCGCGTCGCTTTAATCCAGTTCGCATCGCATTAGTCCAGTTCACATCGCAATAATCCAGCGCGGCAGGGGTCATCATGAAATCAGAAACGTTCTCGGCAACCAACGGCCACGACAATGCAGTCGATTCAGAAGCAATCGGAATTGAACGTCCAGGCCTCCTGCCGGCAGCGCCGGGTGAGCGCCCACACAACGAGTCGTTCGGCGATATCGTATCTCGTAACCTGGCGCGGCGCTCCTTTCTGCAAGGCATCGCAGCCTCGGTCCCGGTTCTGATCAGCGGATCATCGCTGCTGGCCCCCCTGGATGCCAAGGCCCACGGCCGGGATCAGGATGATGAGAGAGGGCCTAGGCTCACGTTCAAGCCGATTGCTCCGTCCACGGTCGATGACATCATCGTCCCGGAAGGCTATCAGTATCAGGTGGTCCTCCGCTGGGGCGATGCGCTTTTTGCCGATGCGCCGGCGTTCAATCCCGGGGCGCAGACGGCTGCCGCGCAACGCAAGCAGTTCGGCTTCAACTGCGATTTCGTGGGCTATTTCCCGTTGGAGCACGAAGGCCGCGATGACCACAATGATCGCGATGACCGCAACGACCGCGGTGACCGCGGACGAGGCGAAGACCGCCGAGACCGGGCGTTGCTGTGCGTCAATCATGAGTACACCACTGGCTCGGACATGTTCGTGGGCTACGTCGCCGGCGCCGTGAAGGAACAGGCCGATATCGAGATAGCGGCGCATGGTGGCTCGGTGGTCGAGATCGCACGCGTTGGCTCGGAATGGAAATACCTCCGTTCCTCCAAATATAATCGTCGGATCACCGGTGATACACCGATGCAGATCACCGGTCCGGCGGCAGGCCACCCGCTGATGAAGACCTCGGACGACCCAACCGGCAAACAGGTATTCGGCATGCTGAACAACTGCGCCGGCGGCAAGACGCCCTGGGGCACCTGGCTCACCTGCGAGGAGAACTTCAACCAGTACTTTGCCAACAGGGCGCTGGTCGCGGATCCTTCGATCAAGGCAGCGCATACCCGATACGGCGTTTCCAATGGCGCGACCGGCCGCCGCTGGGAGAACTTCTACCCGCGCTTCGATGCATCGAAGGAGCCGAACGAGCCATTCCGGTTCGGATGGGTGATCGAGATCGATCCGTATGATCCGAACTTCGTGCCGCGCAAGCGCACCGCGCTCGGCCGCTGCAAGCACGAAGCCGCCACCACGGCAATCGCCAAGTCCGGGCAGGTGGTCGTATACAGTGGCGACGATCAGCAGTTCGACTATGTCTACAAGTTCGTCTCGCAGGACAGATACCGGCGGCGGGACCGCGATCACAATCTCGGCTTGCTCGACGAAGGTACGCTCTACGTCGCCAAATTCAATGACGATGGCACGGGCACCTGGATTCCATTGACCATGGACAATCCCGTGCTGGCGGCGAATTTCGGAAGCCAGGGGGAAATCCTGATCAAGACCCGGCTCGCTGCGGATGCGGTCGGAGCCACGGCCATGGATCGTCCGGAAGACGTTCAACCTAATCCGGTCAACGGCAAGGTCTATCTGACCATGACCAATAATAGCGCGCGCACCAGCGTGGTGGCGGATCCGGCCAGCGCCAAGGCGAATCCGCGGGTGCCGAACCTGAACGGTCATATCATCGAGCTGACGGAACTGGAGGACGATTACGCTGCCACGAGCTTCAGCTGGAACATCTTCCTTCTGTGCGGGAATCCCGAACTCAATCTCCTGACCAGCGAGAGCCAGCTTACGCCCGGCTTGCCGTCGACCGCGACCTTCTTCGCCGGCTATGCCCAGGTTGACAAGCTCGGCAAGATCGCATCTCCCGACAACATTGCGTTCGACGAAAGCGGCAATCTCTGGATTGCCACCGATGGACAGCCCGGGTCTGCTGATATCGGCCGGCCCAACGACGCAATCCACGTGGTGGCCACCGAAGGCCGAAACCGCGGTCATCTCCGGCAGTTCCTTAGCGGGCCGACCGAAAGCGAGATCTGCGGTCCGGAGTTCTCGGACGACGGACGGACGCTGTTCTGCGCCATCCAGCATCCCGGCGAGGGCGGCAGCATTCCGAACAGCATTAGCACCTGGCCGGACCGGCACGGATATGCGCTGCCCAGTGTCATTGCCGTGCGTCACGGCAAGGGGCTCAAGATCGGTCAATAGCGATCATTCAAAGGTCGCGGCCGGCAGGGCCGCCCACCGCAGGTGGGCGGCCCTGCCACTTTGTCTGACGTCCTCCCCGGAGCAATCGCCAATCCGCGTCAGCGTGGTCTGCAAAGCCAGCCGACCCAGAATGCGGGAGCGAAATACAAGTCAAACGGCAGACGGCTGCTCAAGCGCAACGGCTGCCGCAGCACGTAGCGGCGCAGCGCACGGCCGCGAGCCTGACATCGCCGGGACCGATATCGTGACGGCCACGCAGGCGCGCATAGAGTGATCGGGAATGAGAAGTGCCGCGTGTCGATGACGGCAATCGCCAGCATGACAAGTGCCAGTCCAGCTTCAAGCCTGCCGTATCGTGACCAACCGCCATGCCGTCGAACCAGCTGCACCGATCGCGATGACGACGCTGACGTCAGTGAGTTGAGGGATCACCCTGAGCAGGCTCATCGGCTGCTCCGGCAGCAAAAAACGCGCGGCGACCGGCCAGAGTGATCGACCAAAGTCCAAAGCCGAGGAGTGCGCCGCTTGAGCTGCCCAAAAAATCGATCAGGCTTGGATTGCGTCCTGGTATCCAGTCTTGCGCCACCTCAAGCATGCCGGCGATCGCGACCAAACCGCAGATGTGCGGCCAGCCGGCGCGGAAAGCTGTCCTAAGCACCGCACCGACGACAAAGTAAGCCACGAAATGTTCGAGCGCCTTGGCAAGTCCGATCGAGGGGCGCCAGTTTCCCGGCACGAGTGACAGAGCAACGATCGCTGCCACACCCAGAAGGGCCGCCAGGCGGGGCGGAATTCGGCCAAGGATATTTTCGACGCCCCTCGGGCGGGGCAGAACGACCGCCCCGGCCGGCTCGACACCCTGCGATATCATCGGAGCAGGCTTTACTGTAGGACAAGTATCATTGTTCATTCGGTCACTATGACCGCCTGCTCATGACAGCCCAGTGACCTGACGCCGCAAGCAGGTCGCGATGCAACCGATATCCGATCGCTACGGGAATTTCTCGTCCATGAAGGTGTTATGCGACTTGAGATTCCAGCGATCAAGATACCGTTTGTTGATCGGGATGATGTAAGCACAGCGCCGCCAAATGGGTCATGGCGCAATGAGACAAAGCGCCATCCGGCAGCCTGATCCTTCAGTGGGATCAATCTCGAGGCGCGGTAGGTGACTTTCACTGAGGTAGAAATGCAACCGCGTCAAGAGGAATGGACAACCCGAAACCTCCGGCTTTAATGTATGCTTCCTTCAGCGTCCAGTAGGTTAAGAAACGCTTCGATCGCGCGCTTTGCGGGCACTCGCTGACAGACCGTGCTTCAACCGACGCGAAGGACCAACGGCCACGTCAGACGGAGATTCTCGCAACCGCTCTACGTCCACACCGACATCGCGATCGAAAGCAACTGCGCACATTGCCAATCCATCCGTGCGAGAGCAGTCGACCTTCGCTCGGAGATACAGCGTGGGGACGACCGTATTCATTTGTCTCGAAACGAAAGGGCGCCGGCTCCTCGCCCCGATCGATGCCGATTGCCGTCATGCGCTGTCTGCAGTTCGTTCCGAATAGGGTTGCCAGTCCCGATGCAAAAGGAAGATATCCGAGTATCAAGCCGATACCTTCTGGCTTGTTAAAGGGGGCAAGGAACCTCACAGCGTTCAGTCGATTGCGACATCCGAGGCGTCCTTGCCAGGCAGTCAAATTGTGACGTTATGCAGACGGTTGCCCGCCCAAAAAATCACTTTATAACACTGATATCGCATATCAGGTTATTTGAGGCTGTTGATGTCAGACCAGCGCATTTTTCCGGTCTCGCTTGCTCAGCGGCGATTGCTGTTCCTGAACCAGCTGGATCCGGGATCGTCCGCATACAATTTGACCCGTGTCTTCCGCATTGTTGGCCCGCTGGATACTGACGCGCTCACCCGGACACTGAACAATCTGGTGATGCGTCATTCCTCGCTGAGAACGAGGTTCATCGTCGAGGCAGACGATGGCTACCAGATCATCGATAGCCAGCTTGAAGTCCAGTTGCCGGTTTCAGATGTGAGTCAGGTGCCGCAGCCTGATCGCGAAGATGAGGCGCTGCGATTGGCGAAAGAATCAGGGCAGACAAGCTTCGACCTGGCCCGGGCCCCCCTCTTTCGACTTCTCCTAGTCCGGCTTGGCCCCGCGGAGCACCTGCTCGTAGTGACCATGCACCACATCATCACCGATGGCTGGTCCATGAGCACCCTGTTTGGAGAAATCGGGAAAATATACGCCGAACTCGTATACGGCGAACCGGCGAAACTGCCGGAGCTTCCCATCGAGTATTCGGACTTCGCGCAATGGCAGCGCAAGCACCTCACTGCGGACCGCCTCGACGATGACGTGAGGTATTGGACCCGAAAACTGTATGGCCACCCCGATTTCACGGGACTGCCGACCGATCGAACGCGTCCGGCCGTCCAGAGGCACGAGGGGGCAACTGAGGTATTTCAGATCGGAGAACCGCTGGCTCGCGAACTGGGACAAATAGCCGACGCAAACGGCGCAACCCTGTTCATGCTTCTGCTGGCCGCATTGCAGACGCTGATCTGGCGATGTTCGGGCAGCGAGGATGTCCTTGTTGGCACTCCGATTGCCGCCAGAAGCGATCCGGACCTTGAGAACGTGGTAGGCCTCTTTGCGAATACCTTGGTTGTTCGCGGCCGGCTGTCCGGCGATCCGACCTTTGTCGAGTTACTGCGCCGGACCAGGGAAGCGACGCTTGAAGCGTACGAGCACAAGGACTTGCCCTTCGAGAAGCTCGTCGAAGTGGTCAAGCCACAGCGAAGCCTGAGCTACACCCCGTTGTTCCAGATCATGCTGGTGCTGCAAAACATGCCGAGGCAGACGCTGGCGCTTCCCGGTCTAACCCTGGAAGAACTGGAGTTCGATCAAGGATCAGCCAAGTTCGATCTGACGCTTGAGGTCGTGGAGCAGGACGGACTTCGTTGCGCCCTGGAATATTCGACCGCCCTTTTTGAGCAAGACTCGATCATACGCCTCGCGCGCCATTTTGAGACGCTTCTGGGCGACATTGCGAGGGCTCCCGACCAACGGATTTCGCAGCTGCGCCTTCTGGATGATGCAACGCGCAATCGCCTCCTTTTCCAGTTCAATGCGACTGACTCGGAATACCGGCGCAACGCGCGCCTCGAGCAACTTTTCGAGGAACAGGCCGAACGCAAACCGAACCAGGTGGCTCTGGTCGAAGGCTCATCTGAAATTACATACGGAGCGTTGAACGCGAGAGCCGACGCGCTTGCACGATTGCTCGTCCAAAGAGGGCTCGATCAGGATCGGCCAGTCGGCGTCTATATGGCGCGTTCGATCGACGCGGTCGTTGCGTTCCTTGCCGCCCTCAAAGCCAATACGCCTTATGTACCGCTCGATATTTCGAATCCGAAGCATCGTCTCGAATTGCTGATCGGCGATGCGGGCTGCGGCCTCGTCTTGACCCACCGCGGATTGCAGGACCCGTTGCCTGACGGCCTCGAAGCCATATCGGTTGACGATCCGGCCGTGCTTGAAGGCAATCGCGATCCGTTGCTCGCCCATGGAACCGCCGACGACCTCGCTTACATCATATACACTTCGGGCTCGACGGGCGTGCCGAAAGGCGTCGCAGGAACACATCGCGCCGCGATCAACCGCTTCGAATGGATGTGGAAGACATATCCATTTTCTGAAAGCGAAACCTGCTGTCAGAAGACCGCTCTGGGTTTCGTCGATTCCATTTGGGAGATTTTTGGTCCGCTGCTTGCCGGCGTCAGATCCGTCATCATTCCAGACGAATTGTTGCTGGAGCCTGATCAGTTTGCTGCTCTGCTTTCCCGTCATGAGGTCGAGCGAATTGTGCTCGTTCCCTCGCTCCTCCGCACGATGCTGGATGTGGTTTCCGATCTGCCGACAAGGCTGCCCAGATTGAAGCTCTGGTCGACAAGCGGTGAAGTGCTTCCTCCGGATCTGGCGCGCCGGTTCCGCCAGGTCCTGCCGGCAGCGAAGCTTCTGAATATTTACGGATCATCGGAGGTCACGGCCGACGTCACCTGCTGCGAGGTAGATCTCAACGGACATCTCGCGACGATTCCGATTGGAAGGCCCATCTGCAACACTCACATTGTCGTTCTCGACAAGCACAAGAATCTGGTCCCGCCTCTTGTGCAGGGCGAGATTCATGTCGGAGGCGATTGCCTTGCGCGAGGGTACTGGAAACAGCCCGAGCTGACGGCGCAACGATTTGTCCCCAACCTTTACCGTCCGGACAAGTCGCAGCTGCTCTTCGCGACCGGCGATCTTGGAAGGATCCTGGCGGACGGTACCGTCGAGTATCTCGGTCGAGCGGATCAGCAGATCAAGCTCCGCGGCTTCCGGATCGAGCCCGGCGAGATCGAAGCCAATTTGACGGGTCATCCACTGGTGCGCGAGGCCGCCGTCTCCGTTCATGGCGAATCATCCGAAACACAGCAACTGATCGCCTACATTGTCAGGTCGGAAGACTCGGGATCCGTGGCCAGCGAGCTGCAGAGATTTCTGCGCTCGAGAGTGCCTGAATACATGATTCCAGCAGTGTTCGTCGAACTTGACCGCCTGCCCTTGTTGCCGAGCGGAAAACTCGACCGCATGGCGCTGCCGGCCCCCGGCAGAGACCTCGTCAAGCGCAGGCTCTTTGTCGAGGGACGAACTGAAACCGAAATCAAGCTGAGCTCCATCTGGCGGGAGGTGCTCAAGCTTGATCTGGTGAGTATCGACGACAATTTCTTTGATATTGGAGGTCACTCCCTCAGCGGAATGAGAGTGCTTGCTCGTATGCGCAGGGACTTCCAGGTCGATATCCCGATCAGCAGCCTGTTCGATAGGCCGACAATCGCAGAGCTTGCCCTCGAAGTCGAAAGGCTGAAGGCCGAAGGGGCGACGGTTCAGGCGCCGTCCGTCCGACCCGACGCGCAAGGTTCGTCGACGGTGCTGGATATCCTTCGGGACGAATTGAGCAAGCTCGCCCCCGAAGAAGTAGCGGCCTTCCTGAATTCGGTTCGGTCGGTAGATTTGGCCACGCGCGACTAGGGACCCACTAGTCGGCGACAAGCGAGCCTGGTTCAACCTGCGGCACAGGCACCTGCTCCACCTCCCGCTTGCAACGATGCTCGAGATAGAAGTCGCCGAGGATGACCTTTCCGGGATCGACGCGAAGGAGCGAGCAACACCGCCAATAGCCGATGACCTCACCGTCGCGTTCGATCGAAACGTCGATGCGATAGAGACCCCTCTGCAATGTGACCACTGGACATGCAAAATCAAAGCGCACCAGGCCTTCGCACAGCGTATGGGGATGGCAGCTGTCGGCGGACGTCAACTGCGTGCACAGGTATCCGCTTGGCCAGTAGATCGAAATGCTCACGATCGCGTCATGAACCGGTTGCCTGAATTGAACCGCGAGATGAGCCGACATGGGCTCGCCGGTCCGAACCTGGCCCCCATCGGGACCTTCAAAACCAACGCCGGCAAGGCTTGCGACGCTCGAACTCTCTGAGCACGACGTGGCGGCATAAGCCGATCTCGAATATTCCTGGATGATGTCCCGCGGATATCCGGTCATGACCAACTCGCCCTGATTCAACAGGATCGCCCGGTCGCAAATGCGCTCAATTGCGGCCAGGTCATGCGAGATCAGCACGATCGTCTTTCCGTTCCGCCGCAGTCGATCGATCCGATCGAAGCAGCGCGCCTGAAACGCGACGTCTCCAACCGCCAGCACCTCGTCCAGAAGAAATATCTGCTGATCGAGCTGTGCCGCGATGGAGAAGCCCAGCCGGAGAAACTGGCCTGATGAGTACGTCTTGACCGGAGCATCGATGCAGTCGCCTATCCCGGCAAACTCCAGAATGTCTTTCATCCTGCGTGCGATCTCGCGGCGGCCGAGTCCCAGAATCGCACCGGACAGAAACACGTTCTCGCGCCCGGTAAGTTCGATACTGAATCCGGCGCCGACCTCGACCATGGCGGAAAGCGTCCCGTTGATCGTTATCTCTCCCGTCGTGGGAGCTGTGATGCCCGACAGCAGCTTGACCAATGTGCTTTTCCCGGCCCCGTTGTGGCCGACGATCCCGAGAGCTTCTCCTCGAAATACCTCGAAGCTGAGATCCTTGACAGCCCAACGGTACTCCTTTCGAGGAAACATTTTGCTCACGAACGACCCGCCGCCATCGCCCCGCGAGCTCGTAGCGCTGTAACGTTTTGATACGTTAACGACCGAGATATCGATTGCAGGCATGTTCAGATCACGTCCGCAAGGGTGACGTCGAGGCGCTTGAACAGAACGTACGAGAAGACCAGGCAGACGATGGAGACCGTCCCGCAATAGATCAGCTCTCCCGCGTCAGGGCTGACGCCCAATGCTGTCGCTTGCCGGAACGCCTGCATCAGAATGGCCAGCGGATTCGCCAGATAGATTCCCTTGAGACTTTCCGGAACAACCGCCGACGAATAGACAACCGGCGTAGTGAACATCAGGACCTGGAGCAAAAGCGGCATGGCTAGTCCGATATCGCGGATCCGGGCCTGAATCGCTGAAAGGACCAAAGCGGCCGCCGCACTGCAAATCACGAGGATTCCAAGCAAAGGGATCGCATAGAGAATGTTGAGCGTCGGCGAGACGCCAAAGTAATACATCACCATCGCCAGCATCAGCATGCCGACCGCAAGTTCCAGCAAGGCGGCTGCCACATAGGACAGGGGGATGATCTCCCGCGGAAAAGCGACCCGTAGAACAAGGTATCTTTGCGTCACAATGCCGGCGGCGGCGGTGCTGACGGACGTGGCGAAGTACATCCAGGGCACCAGGGCGGAGAGTATGAACACCGAGTAGGGCAAGTCGCCGCTCGTCAGACCGATCGCCTTGGCGAAAACCAAAGTATAGGTGATCGTTAGTACCAATGGCGGCAGAATGGCCCAAAGCCAGCCAAGCAGCGACTGCCTGTAACGGGTTCTCAAGCGAAGCAACGTCATCTCGACAAAGAGGCCACGATGGCTCCAAAGCGCCGAGAGACCGCTGGACAATACCTCTATCGAGGATTGCGCCGGCCGAATGACCTTCACCGGCCGGTCGAGGACGGAGGCAGGATTGAGCTTCATCGCTGGTCGATCCGCCGTTGGACGTTGCGTTCGGATGGCGGCCGGCTCTCCGGATTTTGCCGTTGCAGGTGCTCCAGAACGCGGCGGATGATCGCTTGAGCGCCTTGGTCGCTCAGGAACGAATCGTGATAGCCGGGAACGTCAAAGACCTTCAACGTACCGATTCGCTCCCACCCGGCCGTGCGCTCTGTCAGGCCGTTCGCGCGGAAAAGAACCATCTCGCCGTCGAACGTCTTGTCGCTCCCATATGCGGCGACGGCGTTCCAGATGACGTTCCAGATATGATCCTGGGTGGCCGTCGTTCGATCGAACATCTGGCGGATCTGACGCCTGATGAACCGCATGGCGCGTTGCGGCGCCTCGTTCCGGCGAAAGCTCTCCAGAACGAGTTGACGAAACGCGGTATTGCGGATGTCTCCCGTCAGCGCGGTATCCAACTGGATCAGCGCACCTATGCGATGCCCATCTCGTTGCAACTGGCGTGCTATCTCAAGGGCAACAATGCCTCCTTCACACTGCCCCGCCAGAAAATAAGGGCCGGCGCCTTGAACTGCGATGATCTCCCGGGTGAACTCCGCAGCAATGTCCTCGATCGTCGTGAGCAGCGGCTCGTTGGCAATCCGCCTTTCGTCCTGAAGTGCGAAAGCATCCATTTGAAAGAACGGCTGGTCGCTGCCAAGCGCGCGGCTGAGATCCCTGAAGCGGTAGTTGCAGCCCGCGACAAAGAACGGCGGCTTTGTTCCGGTTCTGACCAGTGGAAAGAACGATGACTTGGGGATCGAACGTTCGCGCAGGCGCTGGGCCAGTTGTCTGATCGTTGGATTCCGAAACAGCGTCGTCACCGGAATCTTCTTCTCGAAGATGCGATTCAGATCGGCGATCATTGCGACTGCCAGGAGCGAATTGCCGCCCAATTCAAAGAAATCCGTATCGACACCGATCGGCGACACTCCAAGAAATTTCTGCCATACTTCTTTCAGCTTGCGTTCGACGTCGTCAAACGGAATCGCGGTCCCCCTGTCGTTCGCCGACACATCGACCCTGCCCGCGCTGTCCTGACTGCTTGCTGCGTCGGTCCTCGCTGGCGAGTAGCGGATCGATTCAGCCGAAGCGGCCGATGCCACCGGTTCAATGGCGCTTCCCGGCGGCGGTGCGGCCTCGTTCGACAGTCGCACATCAGACAAACGCAGGTGGCCGTCGATCAGGATGCTCTGCAGGAGCGCCAGATACGTGTTGAGCAGGCGATCGATGCGTGCGCTATCGAACAGCTCGGTGCTGTATTCGGCCTGCACCCACCAGGTGTTGTCGATACCCTCAATGACGTTCACACTGAGGTCAAAGGGCGACGTATTCTTCTCAACGACATACGGCGTACCGGTGAGCTGACCGAACCGTCTTGATTGGACGGCAGCCCGGAATGTTGCAAACATGATCTGAAAGACCGGATTGTAGCTGAGACTGCGGGCCGGCCGGACCGTGTCCACGATCATATCGAATGGGACATCCTGATGAGATATCGCGTCCATTAGATTATGGCGTACCTGGCCCAGAACCTCGATGAACGACGGATCTCCGGAAAAGGACGTCCGAAGGACGATTGTATTTACGAACAAGCCGATCAGATCTTCGGTTTCGACCATGGTTCGACCCGACACCGGGATGCCGATGATGACGTCCTGTCGGTTGCTAAGCTTCAAGAGAAGCATCTGGAACACGGCCGCCAGAAGACAAAAGAGAGTTACACGCTGACGTCGCGCAAAGCCGAGAAGTCGGGCGATCAGTTCGTTATCGAGTTGCAGCGTTCGGCTTTCACCCGCATAACTCGGCTCCTCCGGCCGGGCATGATCGCATGGCAAATCATGCAGCGCAGGAGCGTCCGCCAGCGTTCGCTGCCAATATGACAGCTGCCGCTGAATGCGCTCGCGGGCGGTCGTATTGAGCTGCAACATGGTGAAATCGGAATACTGAATCGGCAGAGGCTTCAGGGACGGCACCCGGCCGGCTGAAAGACCCGCGTAAAGCTCGGCCAGTTCGTGAACAAAAAGTTCAGCCGACCACCCGTCACTCACGATGTGATGCATGGTGCTGACAAGGATATGATGCTCCGGGCCCAGCCGGACCAGCGCAGCACGAAGCAGTGGACCGTTCGCCAGATCGAAGGGCCTCTGAATTTCCGCATATACGGACGAATATGCCCGCGCCTCCAGGTCCGAAGCTTCATGCGTGCTGATGTCAACCAGCTGCAGGGGAATTTCGCAGTGAGGCTTGACGAATTGACATGGTGCGCCATCCCTGACGCCGAATGTCGTGCGCAGAGATCCATGCCGGTCTGCGATCGCTTGCAGGCTGCGCTCAAGAGCGTCGAAGGCAAGTGGTCCCGTCAAGCGTAGGCTCACGGGAATATGGTAGGCGGCGCTGCCAGGGTGCAGCTGGTACAGAATCCAGAATCGCCGTTGACTCGGTGACAACGGAAAGCACTCTTCGGGCATTGGAAATCCAATCAACCTCACGAGATGCCGCGGCGATCCCTCTTTCTCGTGTGCGTATGATATCGTGCGTATGTTTTACAGATTTATGATAACATCTTGTTAGGCAGGTCAGCACCGGAAGTCTGCCGGCTTTCCCGTCTTGTCAAAAGCCACTCACGGCGAAGGCCTCCCACTCTCCGGCATGGCTGATCCCCTGTGTCGCCGGACTCTGCCTATACTGGCCGGCGCCATCAGCCGCGCGCACTCGTCCAACGATTTCTCCTCAAGCCGCATTCCGGAGTGGCTGTTAACAAAAGGTATCGAACCGCATCGTGCGACGAACAGCGAGCCGTTTGCGGCCAGCGTCGGTTCGCTTCAGCGTAAGCTTCGAGGCTCCCTCTCAATGCAATTAGAACCAATTTGAGCTAATCGCTTAGCGGAACCGCGAGACATTTCTGCAACACTTCCCAAAGCTTCGGGTTAGGGGAAAGTGATGTCGACACGAAATCGCGTGAGCGGGCGGAAAGTCGCCCTGCAGGCCCTCAGGAGAGGCATGGCGGCAGCATCCGTCGCTGCGGCGGTGCTGGCAGGCTCGATGCCGGCTTATGGCTTCTTGGCCCGGCCGGTCATATTCGCCGCACTCAACGGTGTCACGAAGCCGCCAAGCGGGTGGTTGCAATTGTGCGCCGATCATCCGGAGGAGTGCCGACCGCTTGCCGAACCGCCGCGCGACGTTACCCTCACGCCCGACCTTCTTCAGCAGCTTTTCTCGATCAACTCGCATGTGAACGATCGGGTAAAATGGACCAGCGATACCGGGCTTTATGGAAAGGCCGAGCGTTGGGCCTATCCGCTCGACCGGGGCGATTGCGAAGACATTGTGCTGCTGAAGCGGCGGCTCCTTGCCAGGGCCGGTTGGCCAATGAACGCCCTGCTGATTACGACCGTGCAGGAGCCGGGAATCGACCAGGGACGCCATGCAGTGCTGACGGTTCGTACCGACCGGGGCGAACTGATTCTCGACAACCAGACGCCCGAAATCCTGTTCTGGCATGAAACAAACTATCGGTTCTTGGCGCGGCAAAGCGCAACCGATCCGAACGTTTGGCTGTCGTTCGCCGAACAGCCGCGACCCGCATCGCTTCCTGCGGCTCGATAGCCAAAGACGATGTGTCGAGCGCGGCGCCTGCCTGTCCGGCAAACCAGGCTGCGCTAAGGATTCTCCGCAAGAGCGCGCGCGTGCCCGATCCTTGAGATTGAGGCCTCGGGAGATGTCACCGCAGTCCGCAGTTCCACCTCGGTATCCGTCAGGGTTGACCGGATTCGTGGGCTCTGAATTCGAACATCGATGGACCGGTCAATACTGGCAATCCGGAATACCGCAGTCGTCCGGCCAAATACAGCGCAAGTAGTCGGCAAGACCATCAAGGTAAGACACGTCGATGAACCGGGAGGCGTGCAGTTTGCGGAGCGACGCGCCCTGAAAGCCTCAGTTGGCCGGCCCGGCGGCCCGTTCGCGCAGAATTGAAGATATGCACCCGGATTTGAGATCGGTTACCTCGACCGGGGCGTGTGTGTGGCGATCCACCACACCGCGCGGGCCTTCGACATGATATGTCATAGTACAATATAATATTTATGTTATATACTGTATGGTAGGGTAACGTGTTGCTAACGAAGTTGCTTCGGTTCACTTAATTAGCTTCTGCCCTCTTTTAACATTCATACAAGCTCGGAGATCGGACAATGAGCACTAACAGCTGTGGCGGCAACGACGTGCTGATCGGTGACGCCGGCGACGACCACCTGAAGGGCGGCCGGGGCCAAGACTATATCCTCGGCATGGCCGGAGACGACCTGTTGGAAGGCGGCAAGGGCAACGACTACCTTGCGGGCGGCGACGGTGACGACCTCATCCTCGGCGGTGCCGGCAACGACGTGGCGGCGGGCGGCGACGGCAGCGACCGGATCGAAGGCGGCTCGGGCGACGATCTCCTGGCGGGCGGCGACGGTGACGACCTCGTCCTCGGCGGCACCGGCGATGACCTGGTGAGCGGCGGTGATGGCGACGACCGGATCGAAGGCGGCTCCGGCGACGATCTCCTGGCGGGCAACGACGGCGACGACCTCATCCTCGGCGGCACTGGCGACGACGTGGCGATGGGCGGCGATGGCAACGACCGGATCGAAGGCGGCTCCGGCGACGATCTCCTGGCGGGCGGCGAGGGTGGCGACCTCATCCTCGGCGGCACTGGCGATGACCGCGTGAGCGGCGGCGAAGGCGACGACCGCCTCGAAGGCAATCAGGGCGACGACTGCGTCAGCGGCGGTGATGGCTTCGACCTGCTCTTCGGTGGCACCGGCAACGATGCCCTGACGGGCGGCGCTGACAACGACTCGCTGTTTGGAGATGCCGGTCACGACAGTCTGTCCGGCGGCTCCGGCGACGACTATCTCGAAGGCGGCGAAGGCCGGGACGTTCTGGCCGGTGGCGCCGGCAGCGATACCCTCGTCGGCAACGGCGGCAGCGATCTGTTCGGTTTCAACAGCGTCGGCGACGGCGTCGATTTCATCTTCGACCTGACCGTGACGGGCAGCAACCAGGACAAGATTGCTCTGTCCGACGAAATGTTCCAGAACTTCTCCGGCGACGATGCCTTCGATCTGATCAGCGGCGGCTTCCTGCGCACGCAGACCGCGGCAGGTGGCCTGACAGAGATCCAGGTCGACATCGACGGTGGTGGCAACAACTTCCAGACGCTGGCCGTCGTCAACAGCACGATCGACGACACTGTGCTGGCCAACCACGTGGTCGTCGGGAACTACTTCCTGGTGTAATCGGGTAACATTCATCACGGCACCAACAGATGCAGTAGCTGGTTTCCTGCCAGCGGCAGCTGTTGGTGCTGAACTGTCACCATGCCCCGGTGGCGGGGGCTCCAGGAAACGCGGCTGTGCACGTGAGAGTACAGCCGCGACCTGCTCGACGAAATCGTCAGGGCCGAGCAAGAGGCCGCGGGCTTGCGGCAGCAAATCATCAAACGTCGAACAGCGGAGCAGCCTGTTTCTGCTCACCACCCAAAAGACCGGGATCGTGCAGGAGCGCGCGGGTCCACCGATCGGGGCGTCGTCGCGCCGGTACAGACGCGCATAGTTCTTGTGCCATCGAATGCGTGGCAGCTTTCGCTTGCTTCGCTACGAAAGAGTTGAAGCTGGCTTGCCCAGCCGTAGCTTGCGAAGCAAGCGAAGGCTGGTGGGCGCGACAGGGATCGAACCTGTGACCCCTACCATGTCAAGGTAGTGCTCTCCCGCTGAGCTACGCGCCCTGGATCGGATGATGAATCATCCCGCTCCAGTTTTGTCCGTATTGGGTGGGGTCCGTATATCGGCTCCAAAGCGCCCGGGCAAGGATGGTTCGGACGATTTTCTGAGCCGATCTGGACAGAAATCGCGGCCCGATCAGGCCGCAAGCATCTTGTTCACTTCGCTGACCAGTTCGCGCAGGTGCACCGGCTTCGCCAGCACCTTGGCGTTCTTGGGCGCTTCCGAATCGGAGTTCAGCGCGACGGCCGCAAAGCCGGTGATGAACATGATCTTGATGTCGGGGTCGAGTTCCGAGGCGCGGCGCGCCAGTTCGATGCCGTCCATTTCCGGCATCACGATATCGGTCAGCAGCATCTCGAACGGCTCTTCGCGCAGCCGGTTATAGGCCGACATGCCGTTGTCGTGGGGCGAGACCTGAAAGCCGGCGTTTTCCAGCGCCTTGACCAGGAAACGGCGCATGTCGTTGTCGTCTTCGGCGAGGAGAATCTTGTGCATGGCGGTTCGGTTGTCGAGCCTGGCTTGGAGGGTTTGTTGCGTCCACTAAGCCTGACGGGGGGTAAATTTCGGGTGAAGGGTAACGGCTTCTTGGTGGCGACTGATGGAGCTGCCTTAAGTAACGGGTGCTACCAAGATCGAACAAGGCGGCGCTTTTCGGGCAATTGCGGCGCCTTCCAGAAGAACGGCGGGCTTTTTTCGCTTGGCAGAATGATTGCGATTACGGACAATACATTCTTACAACGCCCTGCCCTTCGTCCGAATCGGTCACCTGATCGCCCGGCCGGAAGGGAAAAAAGGCAGAGCGGACATTTGAGGGACGGCGCCCGCGATGACCCAGTTTGACGGCGAGCTGTCGCCCCCGTTCGAGATCGTGGAGCCGCCGCACTGGCGGGCGCCGATCATCTTCAATTCACCCCATTCCGGCTCGGTCTATCCGGCCGAGTTCCTCGACGCCTCCCGGATCGACCTCGCCGCGCTGCGCCGCTCCGAGGATTCGTTCATGGACGAGTTGATCGCTGAGCTCAGCGAACGGGGCTTTCCAACGGTCCGGGTCAACTTCCCCCGCTCCTATGTCGACGTGAACCGCGAGCCTTATGAGCTCGACCCGCGGATGTTCACCGGACGGCTGCCGAGCTTCGCCAACACCCGCTCGATGCGGGTGGCCGGTGGGCTGGGCACCATCCCGCGCGTGGTCGGCGACGGGCAGGAGATCTACCGCGAGCGGCTTTCGGTCGATGACGCGCTGGGGCGGATCGAGGCGCTCTACAAGCCTTATCACCGGGCGCTGCGGCGGCTGATCAATAAGGCCCATCAGGCGTTCGGCACCGTGATGCTGATCGATTGCCACTCGATGCCATCGGTCGGCGTCTCGCGCGACGAGCCACGGCGGCCCGATATCGTGATCGGCGACCGCTACGGCACCAGTTGCGCGGGCCTGTTGCCCGACGTCGTCGAGGAAGTGATGAGCAGGCTCGGCTATTCGATCGGCCGCAACAAGCCCTATGCCGGCGGGTTCATCACCGAGCATTACGGCAACCCGGCAAGCGGCCTGCACGCCGTGCAGCTCGAATTCAACCGCGCCATCTACATGGACGAGCGGCGGCGCGAGCGCGGCCCGCGCTTTGCGCAGGTAGCGGCCGACTTCACCACCCTGGCCGACGCGCTGGCGCAGGTGCCGCTCGGGGATCTCGGGCCTTTCCAGGCTGCGGCGGAGTAGATTCTTGCTCCGTCATTCCGGGGCGCGCCTCTTTGGCGCGAACCCGGAATCCAACTCGCCGCATCACGAGTGGATAGTTGGATTCCGGGTTCGCACTGAGAAGCGCGCCCCGGAATGGCGGGGGGCACCAAAGAAAAAAGGGCCGCTTGAATGAACAAGCGGCCCAAGTCTAGGGAGGAAACGCCCAAGGAGGGCAGCGATAGCGCGAGGCGCTACCGCACCGCAACAATATGCGGCCGCGCTGCACAAAAGGCAAGGGTTTTCGGCCCGGTCGTGGTTTGTTGCGGAACAGGCTGGCAGATCGGCAACAGTGGCGCTCTCAACAATTAAATATAATAAATTCAATGATTTAGAGAGGAAGCCCGCTCAAGCTCCAGCATCCCTGCAGTGCTGGTATGCCAAACTCGCAACTTCGTGATGGCGCAGGTAACCGGAAATCCACCTTGTCGGGATCGATGCGAGCGCCGATTCGAACGTCGGCTATAACGTTTCTGGCTATGACTGAATCAATCCCGAGCTTAAGATTCACGTTTTGACGCGCTGGCCCGGCACCAACCCTCTTCGCGCCATACCGCTTTGGCAATAGGAATGGGAATAACCCGCCGGCAGCGGTGCACCATGGCACGGATTGAGCTAGGCATGGGGCGGCCTTTTTTCCATCGGCGGTAAGGAACAGTCGTGACGGTCATCGATTTCACAGCCTTCATCAGCCGCCTGGCGACCGCATCCGGCGAAACCATCCTGCCGTTCTTCCGCACTTCGCTCTCGATCGACAACAAGAGCGCGAGCGATTTCGATCCGGTTACCGAAGCCGACCGCGCCGCCGAGGCGGTGATGCGCCGCCTGATCAAGGCGAACTTCCCCCAGCACGGGATCGTCGGCGAGGAATTCGGCAACGAACGGGAGGACGCCGAATATGTCTGGGTGCTGGATCCGATCGACGGAACCAAGTCGTTCATCGCCGGCTTCCCGACCTGGGGAACGCTGATCGCGCTGTTGCACAAGGGCACGCCGGTATTCGGCATGATGCACCAGCCCTATATCGGCGAGCGCTTTTCCGGAGACAGCGGCGCGGCGCAATATTCCGGCCCGTCCGGCGAACGGCGGCTGACAGTGCGCCGTTGCGCGGCGCTGAAGGACGCCACCTCCTTCACCACGAGCCCCCTCTTGATGAACGACGCCGACCGCGAGATCTTCGGCCGGGTCGAAAGCGCGGTGAAACTGTCGCGCTATGGCGGCGACTGCTACTCCTATTGCATGCTGGCGGCCGGCCATCTCGACCTCGTGGTCGAGACTGAACTCAAGCCCTACGACATCGCAGCCCTGATCCCGATCATCACCGGCGCCGGCGGCGTCGTCACCAACTGGGAAGGCGAGCCGGCCCAGAACGGCGGCCGCATCGTCGCCGCCGGCGACCCGCGGGTGCACGAGGCGGCGCTGAAGCTGTTGAACGGGTAGCCTTCCAGAGCCCGCGACAAGCTTCTTGCTCGTCTTTGAATCGATTTCTTTACGGCGAACCGTTTCCACATCGCTCGAAAACGCTCTAGGATCACCCCAACACGCGCATAGACGCGGGACCGTGGGGAGGTGTTCATGGGGTTTCTCGGCAGGTTGCTGACGGGATTGACGTTGCTGTTGTTGCCGACGATGGCCGCGGCGCAGGATTTTCCCACCAAGCCGATCAAGCTGATCGTACCGTTCCCGGCCGGCGGGCCCAACGACATCATCGCGCGCCTGGTCGGCCAGCGTATGTCGGAAATCATCCGCCAGCCGGTCGTGATCGAGAATCGCGGCGGCCAGGCCGGCGTGCTCGGCACCGATGCGATCGCCAAGGCGGCCCCCGACGGCTACACGATCGGGATCGTCAGCGCGAGTTCGCTGGTGATCAACCCGACCATGGAAAAGGTGCCCTATGACGTCGCCAGGGATTTTGCGCCCGTCACGCTGGTCGTGACGGTACCGGAAATGCTGGTCGTCGCCAGTAACGTGCCCGCGAACAACATGAAAGAACTGGTCGCACTCGCAAAGGCGCAGCCGGGAAAACTCAATTTCGCTTCCGCCGGCGTCGGCGGCCTGCCGCATCTGGCCGGCGAACTGTTCAAGATCACGGCCGGCATCGACATCGTGCATGTGCCGTATCGCGGCGCGGCGCCCGCGATCAACGACCTGCTCGGCCAGCAGGTCCAGATGACGTTCCTCGATCTGCCGGTGCTGCTGCCGCACATCAAGGCCGGCAATCTCCGCCCGATTGCGCTCGGCGCGCCCAAGCGCGCGCCCACCGCGCCCGACGTTCCGACCACAGCCGAAGTCGGCATGCCCGACATCCTGATCGAAAACTGGTATGGCATGCTGGCGCCGGCCGGGACGCCGGAGCCGATCGTTAGCCTCCTGAACCGCGTCGCCCTCGAGTCGATGAACGATCCGCAGGTGAAGCAGAAACTCGCCGACCAGGGCCTCACGGTCGCCGGCAACACGCCGGCGCAGTTCCGTGACCATATCGGCGGCGAGACCAAGAAGTGGGCGCGCGTCATCAAGGCCGCAGGCCTCGACTCGGGAAAGTGACGCGGCCTCTTCCGCACTTCAGCGCAGCGCCGATTTGCGCAGGTGCTCCGCCAGTTGTTGCGCGGGCCTCGGCAGCGCCTTGAAACTGCGCGCGCAGATCACGAGTTTCCGGTTGGCCCAGGAATCCCTGATCCGGACCACGTTGATCTTCATCGACCGCGCGCAGCGTCTGGCCGCCACTTCCGGCATCACGCCGATCCCGATGCCGGCGGCGACCATCTGGCCGATCGAGTCAAAACTGTTCAGCCGCGCCCGAAAGCGCAGGCGCGCGCCGAGCCGCGCCGCGTGCCCGCTGATATGAGAGTGCAGCGCGATCGAGTTAATCAATCCTACGAAATCTCGCTGCACCACTTCCGCGAAATCGACCTGCCGCCGGCCCGCCAGATCATCCTCCCGCGCGGCGACCAGCACCAGGCGGTCCTCGCTGAACGGCAGCCGTTCGATATGGTCCGACAGCGCATGTTCGGCGGCGAGCCCGAGATCGGCAGATCCGCTGACGATGGCGCGCGCGATCTCGGCACTTTCGCGTTCCTCGACGTCGATCGAAATGTTGGGATGATCGGCCAGAAAGGCGGCGAGCGTCTTCGGCAGATATTCCGAAAGTCCCGACGTGTTGGCGAGGAAGCGGACGGTGGCCTTTGCGCCGCGGGCAAAGGCGGCGAGATCGCCGCGCATCGCCTCGACATTGTGCAGCACGACCCGGGCGTGATCGAGCAGGCTTTCGCCGGCCGGAGTGAGTTCGACACCGCGGCGGCCGCGCGTCAGCAGCGCGACGCCGAGCGCATCCTCGAGCCCCCTGATGCGCTCGCTGGCCGAGGCCAGCGCCAGATGCACCCGCTGTGCGCCATTGGTGATGCTGCGCGTCTCGGCGACCGCGACGAACAGGTTCAGATCGACCAGATCGAAGCGCATGAGCCTCCCTCCCCGTCATTGGCGAGGAGCGCCGAAGGCGCGTCTGCGGAGGATGCCTCGCATCGCCTCCGGTGGCACCATAGCCTCCGCATTGGCCGAAGGCTATCTCCGGAACCTCCGGATTGTGCGGCAAACGCCGATCGGTCAATGTCGCGCCATGTTCGACTCCCTGCTTATCCTGGTAACGGCCGCCTTCCTGCTCGCCGGTTTCGTCAAGGGCGCCCTCGGGCTCGGCCTGCCGACGGTGGCGATGGGGCTGCTTGCGGTGTCGATGCCGCCAGCCCAGGCGATCGCCATCGTCATCGTGCCGGCTATCGTCACCAACATCTGGCAGACCTTTGGCGGCCCCTATCTGCGCGACATCCTGCGACGGCTGTGGCCGCTGCTGATCGGCACGGCCGCGGGCATCTGGCTGAATGCGGGGGCGCTGACCGGGCCCTATGCGCGCTATACGACCATCGCGCTCGGCCTCTTGCTGGCGGTCAATGCGATCATCGGCCTTCGCAAACTCAGTTTCACCGTCGCCCGCCACAACGAGAAATGGGTCGGCGGCATCGTCGGGGTGATCACCGGACTGATATCGGCAGCGACTGGCGTGCAGGTCGTTCCTTCGGTGCCCTACCTGCAGGCGATCGGCATGGAAAAGGAAGAGTTGATCCAGGCGCTCGGCGTGTTCTTCACGGTCGCGACGCTGGCGCTCGGCTTCAACCTCACGAGTTCCGGCCTGTTGACGGCCGCGACCGCGCTGCCCGGCGCGATCGCGATGGCGGCGTCGTTTGCCGGCATGTTCATCGGACAGGCGGTGCGGACGCGGCTGCAGCCGGATGTTTTCCGCCACTGGTTCCAGATCGGAATGATCGTGCTCGGCCTCTATCTCGCCGGCAATGCGCTGGCAAAGCTGCTGTCATAGCTGACCGGCCTAGCGCGCCTCCAGCATCGCCACGCGGACGCCGAGATAGACGAACAGCCCGCCGAGCGCCCGGTTGATCCAGCCCATCGTGCCGTCCGAGCGGCGAATGCGGCCGGCGGCCCGGGCGGCAAAGGCGGCAACCCCAAGACACCACAACGTGCCGGTGGCAATAAAGGTCAGGCCCAGTGTCACGAAGGCCAGCGCGCTGTGCGCCGATTCGGCCGCCACGAATTGAGGCAGGAACGCCAGAAAAAACAGCGCAACCTTGGGATTTAGTACATTTGTCATAGCGCCCTGCCAAAATACCCGTCGAAGCGAGGTCTCGTTGCCCGAACCGACGCTGGCCGGTGGGCGTGAAGACGACAGCAGCATCTGGACGCCCGTCAACAGCAGATAGGCGGCACCGGCCCATTTCAGAGCCGAGAATGCGGCCGAAGACGCCATTAACAGCGCCGAAAGGCCGATCGCGGCCCCGAACACGTGAACGAGGCAACCGACGCTGATCCCGCAGACCGCCGCAGCCCCTCCACGCCAGCCCAGTTGCAGACTTCGGCCGATAATATAGGCGGTGTCCGGCCCCGGGGTGATGTTGAGCAGCAGCCCGGAAAGGATGAAAAGCCAGAGATCGTGAATGCCGAGCGCCTCAATCATCTTTTGTCGGTTCCATTTGTACTTCGCCGTCAGCGTGTGCCAATTCCGGACGGGTGCGCTATTATCACGAGCAAATCAGGCTTCCACCGGACGGCCGATATTTTATAAGCATTGGAATCGGACGAACGTCCGCGTAGTGGTTAACCCGCTCATTCCGGTGTTGGGGACATACTGGGGACATGGAAAGACGCCTGGCAGCCATCGTTTGTGCTGACGTCGCCGGCTATTCCCGCATGATGGGGATGGACGAGGCGGGGACGCACGCCACGTTCAAGGCGCACCGGACGGCGATCTACCCGATCATTCTCAATCACGGCGGTCGCCTGGTGAAGAACACGGGCGACGGCTTCCTGCTCGAGTTTCCCTCGATCGTCGGCGCCATCGAGGCTTCGGTCGCGATGCAGACGGTGATGGCAGAGCGCAACGAGCACCTGCCCGCCGATCGTTCCATGCAGTTCCGCCTTGGCATCCACATGGGCGACGTGATGGCCGACGAGGACGAGGTGTTCGGCGACGATGTCAACATCGCGGTCCGGCTTGAATCGGTTGCCGCGCCCGGTGGCGTGGCGATCTCCGGAAAGGCCTGTCACGAGGCCGGCAAGCGCCTAAGCATCCCGCTCGCCGATGCCGGGCCGCACCGTTTCAAGAATATCGAGGAAGCCATCCAGGTCTGGACCTGGCAACCCGCCGGCACCGATTCGAGCGGCCCTCCGCCGAGGGCCCCGAGCGGAACAGCGGTCGCCAATCTTCCGTCGCAATATCGCACGGCCATCGTGGGCGTGCTGCCGTTCGCCAATCTCAGCGAAGGCGGGGAAGAGTATTTTTCCGACGGGCTGACCGAAGACCTGATCCACGCGCTGTCGCTGCAATCGTTCTACCGGGTGCTGAGCCGCAATTCGACCTTCGCCTTCAAGGGCCGCAACGTCAGCACGCGCCTGATCGCGCGCGAGATCGACGCGACCTACCTGATCCAGGGCTCGGTGCGCCGCGCCGCCAACAAGATCCGCGTCACCGCCGAACTGATCGCACCCGAGACCGGCGAGCAGTTGTGGACCGGCCGTTTCGACCGCGACATCGGCGACCTGTTCGCGATGCAGGACGAACTCACCACGAGCCTGTCGGCCGCGATCGCCGCCGAGATCTATCGGGCGGAGGCCTCCGCACCGCCGCGTTCCTCGTCGAACGACATCACCGCCTGGGACCGTTTCCTCAAGGGGCTGTCCCATTACTACCTGCAGACCAAGGCCGACGTCGCGACTTCGGTCGAACTGTTCAAGGAAGCCATCGCGCTCGATCCGGCCCTGTCGATTGCGCGCGCCTATCTCGCCACGGTCCAGGTTCAGGGCATCCAGCTCGGCTGGATCAAGAGCACGCGCGAGATCTGGGATTCCACGATGATGCTGGCAGAGAGCAGCGTCAGGCTCGATCCGCGCTCGTCCTTTGCGTTTCAGATCCTCGGCTATGTGCACGCATCGACAGGTCACTTCGAAGCGGCAATGGACGCCGCCAAGCGCGCCGTCCACCTCAATCCGTACGACATGGGCGCCCGCGGCGTGCTCGGTGTGTGTCATCTGGTGTGCGGCGAGCATCGACAGGCCATCGAACTGTTTACGATGGCGGCGCAGAGCGGCAGCAACGATCCGCGCTACCAATGGGCGACGGTCACCGCGTTCTCGCACTATCTGCTCGGACAGTATGACGCCGCGCTGTCCTGGGCGCGCGAGCAGCTTTACATGAACCCCAATCACCTCCAGGCGCTGGCGATCCGCACGGCGGCGCTCGCGCAACTGGGCCGCACTGCCGAGGCCGCGACCGCCGCCGACATTCTGCTGAGCAACTATCCCGGACTCAACGTCGAGCGGCACCTGCGCAATTTTCGCTGGAAGCTGCCGGCCGATATTGCCCATTTTCGCGACGGGCTGGTGAAAGCCGGCGTCCCGCGGGGACAATTGACCCTTGTCGAACCCTCGCCGACGCTTGCTGCCAACTCCTGACGAAGCGGAAGACCGTCGGTTGACACCGCATCGAATTCCGCCAAAACTCGAATGCACGCTGAAGTAGCACGCCTCCATGGTTGTTTTTCATTGGCCGCTTTATCCGCCTCGCATTCGGCGGCGGACTGATTTTCATACTGGTGTCTCGGGGATTTGAAGCCATGCCGGACGAACGCAACGCCGCACGCCCCACGCCTTCCGGCCAGATTCCGGTTTCGCCCAACAATCCCTGCCCGTTTCTCCGCGCGTTGGTGGCCAATGGCTATGTCGGCGGCCATGTCGTGCCGCTGTCGAAGATTGCCGAAATGGTCGGGCTGGCGAGCGGCGAAGCCGGTTTTGCGCAAACGGACGTGCGGATCAAAACCAGGATGGTCGCGGTCATCGCCAACGGCCTGGGACCGCTGCGCATACTGCAGAGCGCAACATCCGGTGCGGTGCTCGATGAATTGCGCGACGGCCCGCTCGACAAGCACGGCGGCGGCTCGCGCATTCTCGACGCCGACGCCAGGGTCCACGAGGACGAGATCGCCCGATTTGCCGGCTTCGGCAAGGACCGTCCGGATCCCGACGGCGGCGTCGAGCGCGGCCTGACGGCGAGCGAGATCGACACCTTCATGAAGGCCAATCTCAGGCGCGACGGCGACAAGGCGCGATGGTACTACCCCTTCCTGATGAAGGGCGAATGGCCGGTGCTGCTGAATATCCTCGGCAAGGGCGTAGGCAGGGAACGTTATCTCAGCGTCGCCGAGGTCAGGACGCTGTTCGTCGAGCGGCGGCTGCCCGAGCGGATCACGGCGCGGCTGCCGAAACCGGCAAGGTCGATCTAAGGTCGTCGCGCTAGTAGATGTCTTCGTGCTTACTTGGTGCCACCCAAGGCTGGAGTGCTGACGGAAAGGCTCCAATATCCAACCAAGCATTTTGATTGTGCTATTCACTGAGTGTCGCGCAACTGGAATGATATGATTAGTCGTTCCATCATTTTTCCGCCATCCTTGTCATTGGTCGAGGCAGCTTTGAATACTCTTTTCAATCGCACTTGCGTTAGATGACCTGGCTCGATCTTTCCGAGAGACAGTTCTTTTTCTCGGTCCCCCCTTTGCCAAATTGCCGGGATATTTCGTGAAGAACCATCAGCAGACATCACGCTAAGCTCTGCGAGAGTTTGATAAATATCTAAATCTCTACTTGATTTTTGATCGATCTTCATCACGAGAAATAGTTGCTTACCTTTTAGGTCTCTGTTGACCATTGAAGCTTCCAGGTTCAATTCGGTAGTAGCCGTTGAAGGAGCATAGGTCGTCTTGAGAAGATCCGAACTGTATGGCCAACGCATTCCTGAAATTGCAAAAACGGTTGAATCGAGAAATATATCTCCCCCTTCGGGTGCCGCAGTCCATTTAGTGGCCGCGAATGCCTCGGCATGACTAATGCTTTCGTTGTTGCGCTCATCATCTGGCAAAACATAGCGAACATGAGCAGACGCCTCACCGTCACCGAGCGACTGTTGCTCTTTAGCGATATCCTTCCTTGTGACCGCAGTTGCCTTAGCGCTCCCTGTAACCTCCATCATCTTTAGTGACGATTGACATGCGTCAAAGTTAAATTCGGATGCGCTGGAAGTAGAGAGCGCAAAAACCATGTCCTTTCCAGATGAGAGCTCTGTCGTAGAGATTGTGTCACGGCCCGCGCGCAGTCGGAGTTTTATCATTCCTTTTTCAGCGGCAACCTCAAGCGGGAAAACCGCACCACTTTTGTCTTTTACAGAATACTGGAGATTTTTCGCCACGAGCAGCCGAGTAACGACTCCCTGATTAGAGGAGATACTACGCGTGCATGACGCCCGAACTGAGCAGGAGTTGATCGCGTCCTGCAGCGCGGTGCGGTCGATTGTAAATACTTGCGCGGATTCAGCATTCAACAATATTGATCGAACATCAGAGACGTTTGGGCCGCCTTGAAGATCGAAACTGGCTGCTTCGGGAATGTTCAACTTAGCCCCAGCACTTAAACTGCGATCGACCGTTATTTCTCGTTTGCCGAAGATTACCGATTGGCCAGATTGCTCCTGGAAAGTCGAAAAGCTCGATTTAGAGATACCGACGGTGCAGGAGTCTCCAAATATTTGCTGAATGGGAAATCCAATTTTTGGACTCGCATCAGCTGTCGAATGCACAAGATTCACAATGGCTCCCCGCTCATACACTCCAGGAGCAGCAAGAATCGAGCAATTCATTTTGAAATCGTTTTGGGCAAGGGCGCAAAGAGCATCCATCCTATCTTCCGGATGGCCGAAATAGAGATAGGCAGAGAAAGCAACAAAGCTAGCAATAATTGCTCCTGAAAATAGCTTTATCGTGCGAGACATGAGAGCCTCCGCTACAGAAAAATAAATCAGAAAAATCGGTAATCATAAAGTGCAAAAAGTTATACCGCAACTTTTGGGAGATTGTCGAGAGCCTATTGCATTTGGCGCGATGGGGCGTGATTCGAAATGGACCGCTATGAGAATAGCGTGTCACTCATGCTCAGTACTACTTGAACAGCGGGGTGCCCGGCACGAAGGCGTCGAACGCGGCCCAAAACTGACCGCGATAGCGGTCCTGCTCCTGCAGGATCTCGTGCTTGGAGCCAGCGATCACCAGGTGCGAGCCGGCGCGGAGGTGATAGGCGAACTCCTCGATCGCGGCGGTGGACACGATGGTGTCGTTGCTGGCGGCGAGCATCAGGATCGGCTGGCGGATTTTAGAAGGATAGGTCAGGCCGCGAAACGTATGCATCGCGCGGAAAGCTGTATCGGCCCAGGCCACCGTCGGCGAGCCGAGGCCCAGCGTCGGATCTTCCTCTAAAATCGCGGCGTTGCGGGCGTAGCGCACGGGATCGCTGGTGAAGGGGTTGTTGATGAAGGATTCCATTCCGGTCAGCGTATCGCCGCCGCCGGGCACGTAGCGGCCGCCCTGCCCCATCAGCCGCATGGCGCGCAGCAGCGCCCGCGTCGGAAACGAGGTCGTGCGCCCCGGCAGGTCGATCATCGGCGCCGACAGCACCATGCGGTCGAACCAGCGTTTTCCGGCATGCGCGAGCCGCAACATCACCGCGCCGCCCATCGAATGCGCCAGCGCGAAGAAAGGCGGGGGACAATCCGGCAGCACTACCTGCTGCACGAAGGTCTCGACGTCGACCTCGTAGTCGGAGAAGTCGCGGACATAGCCCTTGCGCGGATCGCGCAGGCGGCGCGACGAATGCCCCTGCCCGCGCCAGTCGATCATCGCTACCGCAAACCCGCGGTCGCGCAAATCCCGCACCGTCTCGAAATATTTTTCGATCGGCTCGCTGCGCCCGGTGAAGACGCAGACCGTGCCCTTGCGCCCCGCCGGCGGTGCCCAGCGTGCGAACCGCAACTCCGCGCCGTCGGGCGTCTTGATGGTGCCCGAGACGACGTCCTCCGGAACCGGATTGGCGGGAATCGAGACGAGCGTCATGCGGGCAACCGGGTGGGTGAAAAAGGCTGGAAATCAAGGCTGGAGGCGCAAAAAGGGAGCCTGCTTCGCCCCTCTTGAACGCCGTTACACCCCTCCCATATCATTTCCGTGCAGGCCGCTACCAGTGTTTCGGATCGCCCCCAACAGCTTGGGATCGCTCTTAACACAAGGCTGCACAGCACTACGGCCCGGCCCGATGGCGGGCGGGTTAACGAAACAGTCGCTCAATGGAGGACTACCCTATGCGTACCTACGATCTCACCCCGTTCTACCGTTCCACCGTCGGCTTCGACCGCTTCTTCAACCTGCTCGATCAGGTGACCTCCGACGGCAGCCCCGGTTATCCCCCCTACAACATCGAGCGCACCGGCGAGAACGCCTACCGCATCAGCGTTGCGGTCTCCGGTTTTTCGCAAGGCGAGCTTTCGATCGTCGCGAAGGAAAACACGCTGACGATCAAGGGTGAGAAAACCGCCAACGAGAACGGCCAGGACAAGTCCGAAGTGCTCTACCGCGGTATCGCCGCGCGTGCCTTTGAGCGCGTATTCCAGCTTGCCGATTTCGTGCAGGTGAAGAATGCCTCGCTCGAGAACGGCCTGCTTCACGTCGATCTCGTCCGCGAGATCCCCGAGGCCAAGAAGCCGCGCAGCATTCCGATCAATACCGGCGCCAAGGCGCCGCAGGTGGTCGATGCTTCGGTCGCGGCCTGACACGGCCTTACGCTCAGTCGATATTGGCTGATGCGAAAACGCCCCGGGAAACCGGGGCGTTTTGTCGTTGGTCGCCGTCTGGCGAAGGCGGAAGGTTACTCCAGCCCCTGCGCCTTGGGCATCTCCTCGGTCGGCGCGACCGAGGGGGCGGGCTTGGCCGCGGCGGCATCGGTCGGCGCCGGCGGGGCCGCCGGCACCTCGGCCGATTTCGGCGCGGGCGCGGCCGCCTGCTGGACCGGCGCCGGAGCGGCGGCCGCGGGCTTGGCAGCGATCGGACTGGCCTTAGGCATCGGCACCGTGCGGCTGGCAACCTGGGCTGGCCGTGACGGGCGCGGCGCGGCCGGATCGGGTCCATGGACCTGGGGTGACGGGGTCTGAGCCTGAGACGCGCGGGGCAGCGGCGGGGCCGCAAGAGGACCGGGGACAGGCCTCGGCAGCGCGCTCTGCTCTTCGTAGAAATTGTCGCCACCCCAGCGGCGGGGCACGAAGCGGAGGATCCGGCCATCACGGGCGTCGATCACCAGCCGTCCGCCCGAGCCGTCGCGATCGAGCACCGCGATGGTGTAGACGAAGCCGCGCAGGCGGGGGATACCGAGCGGCGAGAAGCCATTGTCGCGCAGCACCGCATAGACTTCCGTCGATGGCAGCAGGCTGGGCTCGTAACCGTAGCGCGGCCCGGCGCCGTACGGCGGCGGCACCACGCGCGGCCCGACCACATAGGGCGCCTCGACATCGGATGCCGCGATGTAACGCCCGGGCCCCTGCGCCTGTGCGCTGCCCGCCAGAACGACCAATGCCGCCGCCAACGATCCCGCGAAAAACTTCATTTTCGAAAAGCTCCTGTAGGCCCCGCAGCCGCCGGGCATTTGGCGAGAGCATTCCGCCCGCTCACCTGCCCGGCCCCATTTCTCATCGCGAAATCGGGCAGTCCTTGGGCCGGATCGAGGCGGGCTCGCCGCAAATCTCCGGTGGCGCGCTTTTTTGCCGGCCGCCGGGTGCCGATCCGCAAGCCGGCAGGGACTTTCACGCGCTTGTGTGATAGACAAAAATTTGGCATGGTCGGAGTTAGGACAGCATCACTGTCTTAATTGCGGAGTGGTCCCGGCACGGTGATTGCAACAAACCGTTGTGCCAAGGGCACCATGGCAGTGCAGGCTGGGCCGTTCCTCCGGGACGATGAACGCCCGGGTCTGAATTTAGAAAAATGCGGCTCGCGGCGGACGAGCGGTGGCCCGGTGGGTGCCGCAAGCGCCCAAGGTGCGCCGAAGATGCGGTGAGGCCCTTAGCCAAATTGAGAGGGAATGCGATGAGTGGGTCGGAATTCGAGCGCGAAAATATCGTGACAGAAATGCTGTCGGCGACCGCGGCTACGAAACCGGCTGATACCTCGCTCGATTCCCGGCGCGAGCACAATTGGCGCCCGAAGGCCGAAGGCCTTTTCGATCCAAGCCTAGAGAAGGACTCCTGCGGCGTCGGCTTCATCGCCAACATCAAGGGCAAGAAGTCGCATCAGATCGTTTCCGATGCGATCAACATTCTCTGCAACCTCGAACACCGCGGCGCGGTGGGCGCCGATCCGCGCGCGGGCGACGGCGCCGGCATTCTCGTGCAGATTCCACACGCCTTCTTCGCGCGCAAGACCGCCGAGATCGGCTTCCAGTTGCCGGAGCCCGGCCAATACGCCATCGGCGCCTTGTTCATGCCGAAGGAAACGGCGTGGCGAAAGGTGATCCAGAGCATCATCGCCGAACAGATCGAGGACGAAGGCCTGCTGCTGCTGGGCTGGCGCGACGTGCCGACCGACAATTCCTCGCTCGGCGAAACCGTCAAGCCGACGGAACCCGCCAACATGCAGGTGTTCATCGGCCGCAACGGCATCGCGAAGACCGAGGACGAGTTCGAGCGTCGGCTTTATATCCTGCGCAAGTCGATCTCGCAGGCGATCTATCAGCGCCGCGAGCGCGGTCTCGCCGGCTACTATCCGGTCTCGATGTCGTGCCGCACCGTGATCTACAAGGGCATGTTCCTCGCCGACCAGCTCGGCAAGTACTATCCCGACCTGCATGAAGCGGATTTCGAGAGCGCGCTGGCATTGGTGCATCAGCGCTTCTCGACCAACACCTTCCCGGCCTGGTCGCTGGCGCATCCCTATCGGATGATCGCCCACAACGGCGAAATCAACACGCTGCGCGGCAACGTCAACTGGATGGCGGCGCGGCAGGCTTCCGTGGAGTCGGAGCTTTACGGCAAGGACATCAGCCGGCTGTGGCCGATCTCCTACGAAGGCCAGAGCGACACCGCCTGCTTCGATAACGCGCTCGAATTCCTGGTGCAGGGCGGCTACTCGCTGCCGCACGCGGTCATGATGATGATTCCGGAAGCGTGGGCCGGCAATCCGTTGATGGATGAGCAGCGCCGCGCCTTCTACGAATATCACGCCGCGATGATGGAGCCGTGGGACGGCCCCGCCGCGATCGCCTTCACCGACGGTCGCCAGATCGGCGCGACGCTCGACCGCAACGGGCTTCGTCCGGCGCGTTATCTCGTCACCAGGGACGACCGCATCGTGATGGCGTCCGAAATGGGCGTGCTGAAAATTCCGGAGGACCAGATCGTCACCAAGTGGCGGCTGCAGCCCGGCAAGATGCTGCTCGTCGACCTCGAGCAGGGCCGCCTCATTCCCGACGACGAGATCAAGGCGGAGCTCGCCAGGAGCCACCCCTACAGCGACTGGCTGCACCGCACCCAGATCGTGCTGGAGGAACTGCCCGACTCGCCGAACAAGAGCGTGCGCTCCAACCTGCCGCTGCTCGACCGGCAGCAGGCGTTCGGCTATTCGCAGGAAGACATCAACATCCTGATGACGCCGATGGCGGCGACCGGCGAGGAAGCTGCCGGCTCGATGGGCAACGACACGCCGATCTCGGCGCTGTCGGACCGGCCGAAGCCGCTGTTCACCTAT
>CAZSRR010000001.1:0-214164 GCA_964609175.1 uncultured Bradyrhizobium sp. | reverse complement strand
ACCTATTTCAAGCAGAACTTCGCACAGGTCACCAACCCGCCGATCGATCCGATCCGCGAGGAACTCGTGATGAGCCTCGTCTCGATCATCGGGCCGCGGCCGAACCTGTTCGACCTGCAGGGCCTCGCCTCGACCAAGCGCCTTGAAGTGCGGCAGCCGATCCTGACCGATGCGGACCTGGAAAAGATCCGCTCGATCTCCGATCTCGCCGATACCCATTTCAGGTCGCGCACGCTCGACACCACCTTCCATGCCGGCTTCGGCGCGGCGGGGATGGAGCAGGTGCTCGATGAACTCTGCGCGCGCGCCGAGGGCGCGGTGCGCGAGGGCGTCAACATCATCATCCTGTCCGACCGCATGGCGGGCACGGACCGGATTCCGATTCCTTCGCTGCTGGCCTGCGCCGCCGTGCATCATCATCTGATCCGCACGGGATTGCGCACCTCGGTCGGTCTCGTCGTCGAATCCGGCGAGCCGCGCGAGGTGCATCATTTCGCGTGCCTGGCCGGCTACGGCGCCGAGGCGATCAACCCGTACCTGGCGTTCGAAACCATCATCGCGATGAAGGAGCGGCTACCGGGCGCGCTCGACGACTATGAGATCGTCAAGCGCTACATCAAGTCGATCGGCAAGGGCCTGCTGAAGGTAATGTCCAAGATGGGCATCTCGACCTACCAGTCCTATTGCGGCGCGCAGATTTTCGACGCTGTCGGGCTGAAGGCGGACTTCGTCGCCAAGTATTTTGCCGGCACCCACACCCGGATCGAGGGCGTGGGGCTGGCCGAGATCGCCGAGGAAACCGCGCGCCGCCACACCGATGCGTTCGGCGATGCGCAGGTCTACAAGTCCGCGCTCGATGTCGGCGGTGAGTATGCCTACCGCACCCGCGGCGAGGACCATGCCTGGACCGCCGAATCCGTCTCCACGCTGCAGCATGCCGTGCGCGGCAATTCGCTGGAGCGCTACCGCGCCTTTGCAAGGATCCTCAACGAACAGTCCGAGCGGCTGCTGACGCTGCGCGGCCTGTTCCGGATCAAGACCGCCGAGGACGAGAAGCGCAAACCCGTCAAGCTCGACCAGGTCGAGCCGGCCGCGGAAATCGTCAAGCGCTTCGCCACCGGTGCGATGTCGTTCGGTTCGATCTCGCGCGAGGCGCACACCACGCTCGCGATCGCGATGAACCGGATCGGCGGCAAGTCGAACACCGGCGAAGGCGGCGAAGAGGCCGATCGCTTCAAGCCGATGCCGAACGGCGACTCGATGCGCTCGGCGATCAAGCAGGTCGCCTCGGGCCGCTTCGGCGTGACGACGGAATATCTCGTCAACTCCGACATGATGCAGATCAAGATGGCGCAGGGCGCCAAGCCCGGCGAAGGCGGCCAGTTGCCCGGCCACAAGGTCGACGCCACGATCGCACGCGTGCGGCACTCGACGCCCGGCGTCGGTCTGATTTCGCCGCCGCCGCATCACGACATCTATTCGATCGAGGATCTCGCGCAGCTGATCTACGACCTCAAGAACGTCAATCCGGACGGCCAGGTCTCGGTCAAACTGGTCTCCGAAATCGGGGTCGGCACGGTGGCCGCAGGCGTTGCCAAGGCGCGCGCCGACCATGTGACGATCGCGGGCTTCGAGGGCGGCACCGGCGCCTCTCCCCTCACCTCGATCAAGCACGCGGGCTCGCCGTGGGAGATCGGGCTTGCCGAAACCCACCAGACGCTGGTGCGCGAGCGGCTGCGCAGCCGCATCGTGGTCCAGGTCGACGGCGGCTTCCGCACCGGGCGCGACGTCGTGATCGGCGCGCTGCTCGGCGCCGACGAGTTCGGCTTTGCCACTGCGCCCTTGATCGCGGCCGGCTGCATCATGATGCGCAAGTGCCACCTCAACACCTGTCCGGTCGGCGTCGCGACCCAGGATCCGGTGCTGCGCAAGCGCTTCACCGGCCAGCCCGAGCACGTCATCAACTACTTCTTCTTCGTCGCCGAGGAAGTCCGCGAGATCATGGCCTCGCTCGGCTACAGGAAGTTCGACGAAATGGTCGGCCAGACGCAGATGCTCGACCAGTCGACGCTGGTGGCGCATTGGAAGGCCAAGGGCCTCGACTTCTCGAAGCTGTTCGTGCGCCAGCCGGAACAGCCGGGCCAGAAGATCCATCACGCGGAAAGCCAGGACCATCATCTGGAGGCCGTGCTCGACCGCCGCCTGATCGAGAAGGCGCAGGCCGCGCTCGACCGCGGCGCGCCGGTGAAGATCGACGAGGAGATCAACAACACCGACCGTTCCGCCGGCGCGATGCTGTCGGGCGCGGTGGCCAAGATCTACGGTCACGCCGGGCTGCCGCTCGACACCATCCATGTCAGCCTGAAGGGCACCGCCGGCCAGGCGTTCGGCGCGTGGCTCGCCAAGGGCGTCACCTTCGAGCTGGAAGGCGAAGGCAACGACTATGTCGGCAAGGGCCTGTCCGGCGGCCGCATCATCGTCAAGCCGCCGAGGAACTCCGGCATCGTGCCGGAGGAATCCATCATCGTCGGCAACACGGTGATGTACGGCGCGATCGAGGGCGAATGCTATTTCCGCGGCATCGCCGGCGAGCGGTTCGCGGTGCGCAACTCGGGCGCGGTCGCGGTCGTCGAGGGCGCCGGCGATCACTGCTGCGAATACATGACTGGCGGCATCGTCGTGGTGCTGGGCAAGACCGGGCGCAATTTCGCAGCCGGCATGTCCGGCGGCATCGCCTACGTGCTGGACGAGGCCGGCGACTTCGCAAAGCTCTGCAACATGGCGATGGTCGAACTCGAACCGGTCTTGTCGGAAGAGCTGATCAACGCGAACACCTATCACCAGTCCGGCGATCTCGAAGCGCACGGCCGGGTTGACGTGTTCCAGAACCTGCTCGAGTCAGACATCGAGCGGCTGCACGTCTTGATCACGCGCCACGCTAAGCTGACCGGCTCGAAGAAGGCGGCCGAAATCCTCGCCGACTGGAAGGCCTGGCTGCCGAAATTCCGCAAGGTGATGCCGGTGGAGTACCGCCGCGCGCTGAAGGAAATGAAGGCGAACGCCGACGCCGAGCCGAAAATCGCGATCGGGGCTTAGTTTTCTTGATAACGTCGTCCTGAGGTGCCCGGGCAAAGCCCGGGCCTCGAAGGACGGTGAGAGCAAACACCCCATCCTTCGAGACGCGGCGCGGGCGCCGCTCCTCGGGATGACGGTCGAGGAAGATACGAACGAGAGATGCAGGGGCATCAGGTTTAATGGGAAAGATCACGGGTTTTCTGGAAATCGACCGGCACGACCGCAAGTACGCGCCGGTCGCCGAGCGTCTGAAGCACTATCGCGAGTTCGTCATTCCGCTGAGCGAGAAGGACACCCGCGACCAGGCCGCGCGGTGCATGAATTGCGGCATCCCCTATTGCCACGGCACCGGCTCGGTCGCGCCGGGCACGCCGGGCTGTCCGGTCAACAACCAGATCCCCGATTTCAACGACCTCGTCTATCAGGGCAACTGGGAAGAAGCGTCGCGCAATCTGCACTCGACCAACAATTTTCCGGAATTCACCGGCCGCATCTGCCCTGCGCCGTGCGAGGCCTCCTGCACGCTGAACATCGACGACAACCCGGTCACCATCAAGACCATCGAATGCGCCATCGTCGACCGCGCCTGGGACAATGGCTGGCTGAAGCCGGAGATTGCGCCGGAGAAGACCGGCAAGAAGGTCGCCATCATCGGCTCCGGCCCGGCGGGCCTCGCCGCCGCGCAGCAGCTCGCGCGCGCCGGCCATGACGTCCATGTCTACGAGAAGCACGCCAAGGCCGGCGGCCTGCTTCGCTACGGCATTCCCGACTTCAAGATGGAGAAGCACGTCATCGACCGCCGCGTGGCGCAGATGGAGGCCGAAGGCGTCACCTTCCATTACGGCGTCCATATCGGCGGCACCTCGCCGGGGGCGATCGATCCGCGCGAACTGCTCGCCCGATACGACGCAGTGGCGTTGACCGGCGGTGCGGAGGCCGGCCGCGACCTGCCGATTCCAGGCCGCGAACTCGACGGCATCCATTTTGCGATGGACTTCCTGCCACAGCAGAACCGCCGCGTTTCCTCGGAGCCGCTCGGCGCCGCCGCAGACATTCTCGCTGACGGCAAACATGTCGTCGTGATCGGCGGCGGCGACACCGGCTCGGACTGCATCGGCACCTCGTTCCGGCAAGGCGCCAAGTCCGTCACCCAGCTCGAAATCATGCCTGCACCGCCCGAGCACGAAAACAAGGGCCTGACCTGGCCGAACTGGCCGCTGAAGATGCGCACCTCCTCGAGCCAGGCCGAAGGCGCCCGGCGCGAATTCGCGGTGCTGACGCAAAAATTCTCCGGCGCGGACGGCAAGGTGCAGAGACTCCACTGCGTCCAGGTCGACGACAAGTTCAAGCCGATTGCCGGCACCGAATTCGAACTCGAGGCGCAGCTCGTACTGCTCGCGATGGGTTTCGTGCATCCGGTGCACGAGGGGCTGCTGAAAAGCCTCGGCGTCGATCTCGACCCGCGCGGCAACGTCCGCGCCAACACGCAGGACTATCTGACCTCGCTGCCCAACGTGTTCGCCGCCGGCGACATGCGTCGCGGCCAGTCGCTGGTGGTCTGGGCGATCCGCGAGGGCCGGCTGTGCGCAAGGGCGATCGATCAGTATCTCATGGGGTCGACGACGCTGCCGCGATAACGGACCGGAAGGAGCCCATATTTGCCGCAAATGGGCATGGACATCGCGTCAGATTACCCGCAACTTGATCCCGATCAATGCCCGCCCATCCTGTGGTCGGCATCGTTCCACCAACGACAAGGAGAGGCGACATTATGAGAACTCAGGGAACGGGCAATTCCATGCGTCGGCGCGTCACGCGCGTTCTGGCGACCGGAGCGTTGCTATTCACATACGTGTTCGGAACGGTTGCCGCGACAGGCGCATTCGTTGCGGCCGGCGTTTCTCCAGCCCATGCGCAGCGCGGCCGGGGACGCGGCGGCGGTGGCGGCTGGGGAGGTCGTGGTCGCGGCCGCGGTGGTGGCGGCGGTGTTGGCGCCGCGGTCGGCATTGGCATCGGCGCGGCCATTATCGGCGGTGCAATCGCGGCGAGCGCCGCCGAGCAGCAGCGGCGGGACGCCATCAGCTACTGCATGCAGCGCTATCGCTCCTACGATCCGAACAGCATGACCTATCTCGGCCGCGACGGCCTGCGGTATTCCTGCCCGTAAGCTGAGAAATGCCGCACGATGATTCAGGACCCCGGCCTTTGTGCCGGGGTTTTGTTATGCGGGTACCGTTGTTGCGGCGCGCCGGCTCTCAATGCTGCGCCCTGACCCCCAGCATCACCACCGTCGACGCCGTGCTGTTGCCCGGCAAATTCGAATCCAGCCAGTCGCGGCGCAACGTGCCGCGGAGCCAGAAACGGCGGCTCATCTTGTAGATCGCCTCGCCCGAGAGCGTGTAGATCCTGTCGGTGCGGCTGTTGCCCTGGTAGTCGAGTTCGCCCCAGGTGAATTTGCCGATGGCGGTCAGCCAGCGGCGGAAATCATGATCGACTTCGACAGTGTAGAGGTGCGTCAGCACGCCCGAGGTGCCGGGCAGCGTGGTCTCCGTGATCGTGGTGTCGGAAATGAACTTGGCCGTGGTCAGCGGCGTCGCGGTCCAGACCAGCGAGGACGAGACCAGCATGCCGTCGAGGCGGTTCAGCCTGGGATCGGCATAGTCGCGCGCGGCGTAGCCGACACCGATTTCACCGGTGAGCAGGCGGGAAAATTCGAAGCTGGTGCCGCCCTTGACGTAGCCGCCGGTGGAATCCCGGGCGAAGCCGGAGCGGTCGAGCGTGCGGTCATGGACGCGGTTGTCGGCCTGCACTTCGACGAACGGTTTCAGGCCGGGCATCCAGTCGTAGCTGACGCGGCCGACGGCGCCATACTGGCTGAAATTGCGGTCGTCGTTGCTGGCCGAGGAGCCGTCAGTGAGTTTCGAATTCGTGTAGTCGGTGCGGTCGACGGTGGCGCCGGCGGAAACCTGCAGCCGGTTGAACGTCTGGTCGACGCCGACGGTGGCGCCGAGCGTGGTGTAGACCGGGTAACGGGCGAGGCCTGCCTGCACGTTCGGGCTGCCGGGATTATCGGTCGAGACGAAAAGCCGCCCCTGCCCGGTCAGGCGGGTATGACGGCTGACGTCGAGGCGGCCGTCGACGTGGCCGTCGAAGTTCGGGCGATCGATGTCGAGCGGCGCCGACAATGCGGTGCCGTTGGGATTCGGCGTCAGGTTGCCGCCATAGCCGGTGAAGGAGCCGCGCAGATCGGCGACCAGCGCGTGGCGCTCCCAGTCCGAGACCGCCAGAAACTCCGGCGCGATCACGTAAAGCGGCTTGCCCTGCGCCGCGGCGAGCCGGCCGGGATTGCTGTCATAGCCGGTGGAGACTTCGACCGCGGACTTGATCAAGAAGCTGCCGGCGTAGTCGCCGACCGCGCCGAACGGATCGTCGTCGACCTTGAGGCGCTTGCGCGGCGGCTGGCCCGCCACCGTGCCGGCCATGGCGGGCGGGAGCGGCGTCCTGTGCGCGGACGCCGAGGGCGGGATCGACCGCCGCAGCCCTGGATTCGACGCAACTGGCGGTGGGCTGCCGGGACCTGCCGGCGGCTTCGGCCTCGCCTGCGCGGGATAATATTTTGGCTTCTGGCGCCTGCGGTTCAGCGAATCGTAGCCGAAGCCGGCGGCGCCGCTCGCGGCCGCAACGCCGTAGGTCGGGATTCTTCCGATCCGCGACGGCGCGGGTCTGTTCTTCTCGTTATCCCCGGCTCGGGGGCTGTTGGGCGGGTCGTTCGCTTCCGCCGCGGTCCGGCGCAGCGGAGAATCAGGCGACATCATCTGGCTGGTCCGCGTCGCGCTGAACAGATCGGGCGTGATGGTCTGGGCGCGCGCCGGGGTTGCCGGCAGCAGGATCAGCAACAGGCACGCCAAGGCGGCGCGGGAAAGGCGCGCGCGGCTGTTCCGGCCCGTTGCTGGCCTGGCCCTCACGACAGAAAATACCCCAACAGAAACATAGGCTTGATCGACGGTCGCGCTCGGCGAGCGCGGCGACCATCCGTTAACGGAGTTAAAACAAGTATGGTTAATGAGCCGTTGAGAGCGCGGCCTTGCGCGTCGCATCGCGCGACACGCCATGCTAAGGAAAGGCCCGGGCCAGCGCCCCCTCCCCTGGAGACAGGGTTTCCCTGGAAACAGATATGGCTCATCCGAAACCGCTGATGGCACAATCATCCGGCACCGATCCCATTGATGCCGCGGTCCAGTCCGCCCTGCGCACGCTCGACGCCGAAGGCAGCGGGATCGCAGCGCTGACCGCGGCGCTGCAATCCGACCTCCGCGCGCCGTTTGCCGCCGCCGCCGAACTGATCCGCAACGCCAAGGGCCGGCTGATCGTCACTGGATTGGGCAAGTCGGGCCATATCGGCCGCAAGATCGCCGCGACCTTTGCCTCCACAGGCACGCCGGCGTTTTTCGTGCATGCCGCCGAAGCCAGCCACGGCGACCTCGGCATGATCACGGCCGACGACGTCATCCTGGCGCTGTCGTGGTCCGGCGAGCAGCCGGAGATGAAGAACCTGATCAGCTACGCCGCGCGGTTCGGGATCGCCGTGATCGCGATGACGTCGGAGCGGGAATCCTCGCTGAGCAAGGCGGCCGACGTCGCGCTGACGCTGCCCAAGGCGCGCGAGGCCTGCCCGCACAACCTGGCGCCGACGACCTCCTCGCTGATGATGCTGGCGCTCGGCGACACGCTCGCGATCGCGCTGCTGGAAGGCCGCGGCTTCACCTCGGTCGATTTCAGCGTGCTGCATCCGGGCGGCAAGCTCGGCGCCATGCTGAAATATACCCGCGACCTGATGCATTCGGGCGACGCGGTGCCGCTGAAACCGCTGGGGACGAAAATGTCCGACGCGCTGGTCGAGATGACCTCAAAAGGGTTTGGCTGCGTCGGCATCGTCGATGCGCGCGGCAACCTCGCCGGCATCGTCACCGACGGCGATCTGCGCCGCCACATGGGCCCGGGGCTGATGACGGCGACCGTCGACGAGGTGATGACGAAGAACCCTAAGACGATCGATCGTGACGTGCTGGCCGGCGAAGCGCTGGAGATCCTGAACTCGTCGAAGATCACGACGCTGATCGTCACCAACGCCGGGAAGCCGGTCGGCATCGTGCATCTGCACGATTTTCTGCGCGCAGGCGTGGCGTAAGCGCAGGTTTTGTCGCCTCACGTTCAGCGAATGGGTTGCGCCGCGTGGCGCGTAAGCACTATTTTTTTGGCCGACGCGACGTGGGGCGATATCGCACATGGTCGATCAGGGCGCGCAGCTTGGGCGGTAGATTGCGGCGATCGGCGAAATAGAGGAAGAAGCCTGGAAAGGGCGGGCAGTATTGCTCCAGAAGCGGCACCAACTCTCCTCGCTCGATATAGGGCCTGAAAGTCTCCTCCATGCCGAACGTCAGGCCGCCACCAGCGCAGGCGGTCCGTATCATGACCCACATGTCATTCGTCGTGATCCTGGCATTCACCGCGACGTCGAATTCGCGGCCATCCTCCTCAAATTCCCAGCGATACGGCGCCACATCCGGAGCCGGTCGCCAGCCGATGCAGCAATGCTGGGGAAGTTCGATCGGATGAGATGGCGCCCCAAAGCGCTTGAGATAGGAAGGCGCAGCCACGACCATCTGACGCTGATCGCCTGAGACCGGTACGGCGATCATATCCTGCTCGATGACTTCGCCGAGCCGAACGCCTGCGTCATAGCCCTCCGCGACGATGTCGAATTCCTCGTCAGTCACGGTGATGTCGACCTGCACACCTGGATGAGCCTGCGTGAAACTCGCAAGCAGCGGTCCGCGGATAAAGCGCTCGGCGATCGAGGAAACGGCAAGCCGCAACTGTCCGGTCGGCTTGGCGTCCCGATCCTGGGCACTCTCGAGTGCGAGTTCGACTTCGGCGATGGCTGGCGCAATACGCTGATGCAACCGCAGGCCGGCCTCCGTCAGGCTGACGCTGCGTGTGGTCCGCTGGATGAGCGCGACCTCCATCCGGTCTTCCATACGTCGAATCGCCTGGCTCACCGCAGACCGGGTGACGCCAAGCCGATCGGCTGCGCCGCGAAAGCTCTTCGCTTCCGCGACCGCGAGAAAAACCGAAACCAGATTTAGATCCACCGTCATTGGTTAGAAAAACTTACCAAGCTAGTCACAATTGGGCAAATTGTTTTGCATGGCTTGGCGGCGTACGTCTGCCTTCGACATGAGGTGGAGGTACATGGAGATGATTTCTCTCGATCATTACCGTTTGCTCGGCCGGTCCGGCCTGCGGGTATCGCCAATCGCGCTCGGCACGATGACCTTTGGCCAGGACTGGGGCTGGGGCGCCGATGCGGCCGACGCGCGCCGGATCTTTGATCTCTACACCGATCGGGGCGGCAACTTCATCGATACGGCCGTGAACTACACCGATGGCGCCTCCGAGCGGATGGTCGGCGCGTTCATCAAGGACAAGCGCGACCGCATCGTGCTCGCGACCAAATTCACCATGGCGCGCGATCCGGGCAATCCGAACTCTGGTGGCAACCACCGGCTCAACATGCTGCGTTCGGTGGAGCAGAGCCTGCGGCAGCTCAACACCGACCGCATCGACCTGCTCTACCTGCACAGCTGGGACATGACCACACAGCCCGACGAAGTCATGCGCGGGCTCGACGATCTCGTGCGTTCGGGCAAAATCCTCTACGTCGGCATCTGCAATACGCCGGCTTGGCGCATCAGCCAGATGCAGACGTCAGCCGACATGCGCGGCTGGTCACCGTTCGTGGCGCTTCAGATCGAGTACAGCCTGATCGAGCGCACGGTCGAGCATGAGCTCATTCCGATGGCAGCCGCGCTCGGTATGGGCGTATTGCCCTGGTCGCCACTGGGTGGTGGCGTGCTGACCGGCAAGTACACCCGGGCCGATGTCGACGACTCGCGCGATGCAAGCATTTCATCGACGCGCAAGGGTGTCATCGCGTCGTCCGGCCATCTCAAGGAGCGGTCGATTGCAATGGCTGAGGTCGTGCGCGCCGTAGCCGAACAGGTCGGCGCGACGCCGTCCCAGGTCGCAATCGCCTGGACGCTCGCGAACCCAGCCGTTACGTCGCCTGTGATCGGCGCGCGCACATTGGCCCAGATGAACGACAATATAGCAGCCCTTGGCGTCACACTTTCGCGCGAGCACATCGGTCGACTCAATCACGCGAGCGCACCGGATCCGATCTTCCCCAGCCGCTTCGTGGACCGTCCGATGGTCCAGCAGCTCATGTTCGGCGGCACATCCGTCGCGCGGCGGGGTTGAATGCCAGTCAACGCAGCGCGTCGGCAGGAGCCGTGCCGACTTCGCCGCAGAAAACAGGAAATGGAACGCAAGAGGAGAACCTCATGAGAGCCATCGCAAACCGCGCACTCGCATGGTGCATATGCGCCACAATGTTCGCCGCATCGAGCCTGACCACGGCTGCCCCTTGCGGACAGTCGACCACGACGGAAGATGACAACAAGCAAATCGTCACCGAAGCCTTTCATCGCTGGGCAGCGGGCGGAACGTCGTTCTTCGACGAAGTGCTCGCCGAAAGTGTCGTCTGGACGATCAAGGGATCGAGCGCAAGCGCCGGCGAGTTCCGGGGGCGCGCGGCCTTTCTGGAACAGGCGGTCCACCCATTCGCGACGCGATTGTCCACTTTCGTCCGCCCTGCCGCCGTACAGGTCTGGGCCGATGGCGATCACGTGATCGCTCAATGGGAAGGCAGCGGCGTAGCGCGCGACGGCAAGGATTACAGCAACAGTTACGCTTGGATCCTTCGCATGCAGGACGGGAAGGCGACAGAGGTAACGGCCTTCCTCGACCTTGCTCCATACGACGATGTGCTGCGGCGCATTCCCGCGCCCCAGCCGTAAGACGTCCATCGATCATTGGAGAACACAGGATGGAGCATCGACCAGTCGCAATCAGCGCCCTGCTGCTGAGTTCACTGCATATCATCGGACCATCGATGGCGATCGCCTCAAGCGAGGTGTGGTCGGCAGGCGGCAAGCCTGAACGGCAGACCATAGAGGAAAAAGTGACGCAACATGTCTACGTTGGCATGTGGGTGACCGATGACGGCTATATTCGTCACGAGCTTCTGCCGAACGGCCGCTACGACGAAGCCCGTGGAAGCCGCACGAGCGCCTATCGAGGACGGTATGAAATCAAAGGCAATCACATCGACTACTGGGATGACACTGGCTTTACCGCCGACGGCGTATTCACCGACAACGACACACTCCATCACGGCGGCATGATCTTCCGCCGCCGATAGCGTCAAGTCCTTGGAGCGATGTTCGATCGGCCCGCTGCAATCTTCAAACTGTCCCCGTTGAACAGCACTTCCGGCCAGCCTACGCCGGAAACCGCGCCGCCTTCTGTTCCAGCGGCAATGCCAGCCCGTTCGCAAGGTACGATACGGTACGGTAGAATCCGCACAGCAGTATGATCTCCAGGATCTGCGCCGCGTCGTAATGCGCCGTGAGGCTGACGAATTCGGCGTCGCTCAACGTCGCGCGCTCGTGCAGCGCGTCGACGGCTGCGATCAATGCCTGCTCGGCCTCCGGCCAACACGGCTCGTTGGCACCGCCGCGCACGGTGGCGCGAACCTGTTCGTCCGTCAGATGCGCGGCAGCCGCGAACGCCGCGACATGCACGCCCCACTCGTACTCGCAGCCCGTCCGTGCGCAGGTGCGGTCGATGACGATTTCGCGCTCGCGCAGCGACAGCGGCCCGCGGTCCAGGAGACTGCCGCCGCGAAACTTCTCCCAGGCGCGGGCATGGCCCGCCATGACGCGAAACAGCAGCAGCGGCGGCGCGCCGCGCATGATGCGGTCGAACTGCGCGGCGATTTCAGGTGCATAAGGCGGCTCGAGCGGCGCGATGCGCGGCGCGGTCTGTGACATCGGCAGACTCCTATGCTACAAATAATGTAGCAATACGCTACACTATCTGTAGCAAGGCGCAAGAGGTAAATTCGATGGCCAGGCCGGACGCCGCCCCCAGGAAGACCGCCGTTCGCGGCTCGCGAACGGGCCGCCCGATCATGGCGCTGCTCGACCTGCTGGGACGGCGCTGGACGCTGCGGATCATGTGGGAACTGCGCGACGGCCCGCTCACCTCTCGCGCACTACGCACCGCCTGCGACGACGCCTCGCCGACGATCGTTCAAGCACGCCTGTCCGAGCTGCGCGACGCCGGGCTGGTCGAACTGGTGGCCGGCGACGGCTATCGCCTGACGCCGCTCGGCAGAGAACTGATGGAAAGCTTCCAGCCGCTGCACCATTTCGCCGAGCGGTGGAGCAAGCGAACTGCCAGCTAGGCCATCGCCACCGTCAGGCTGGCGCCGTCGGCCTGTATCACCTTGACGCGGCTGCCGGCGGGCGCGTCGGGGCCGGCGACGCGCCAGATCGTGTCGTCGATCCGCACCGTGCCTGACCCGTCGACGATCGGCTTTTCCAGGGTGAATTCGCGGCCGATCAGCGCCTCGGTCCGCCGGTTGAGAAAGGGGTTGCTCACGCTGCGGCTGCCCTCGGTGCGCGCAAAATGCCGCCACGCCGGCACGGCCGCGACCGCGAACACCGCAAACATCAGGAGCTGCGTCTGCCACGACAGGGTGACGACGAACGACAGCAGCCCGACCAGGAGCGCGGCGAGCCCGAGCCAGAACATGAAGACGCCCGGCGCCAGCAATTCCAGCGCCATCAGGATGAAGCCGAAGATCAGCCAGTTCCAGGTGCCCAATGTCGTAAACATCTCGACCATGACACGAACCTCTCGTGAATAACCCTTTGCAGCCTATTGCGGCGGCGTGACCGGCGGCGGTACAGGGCCGGCGCTCGGCACCGACGATGTCCGCCGCGCGGCGGCCGTCACAGAGGGCGAGGCCTCGCCAAACGCCGCCTTGGCGATCTCCCCGATGCCGGCGAGCGAGGATAGCACGCTGGTCGCTTCGACCGGGATCATCAGAATCTTCTGGTTCGGCGATTCCGCAAACTGCCCGAACGCCTTGATGTACTTGTCGGCGATAAAATAGTTCAGCGCGGCGATGTCGCCCTTGGAGATCGATTCGGACACCATCTGCGTCGCCTTGGCTTCCGCTTCCGCCAGGCGCTCGCGCGCCTCGGCATCGCGGAACGCGGCTTCGCGGCGGCCTTCCGCCTGCAAAATCTGCCCCTGCTTGGCGCCTTCCGCGCGCAAAATTTCCGACTGTCGCTGGCCCTCGGCCTGCAAAATGTCGGCGCGCTTGACGCGCTCGGCCTTCATCTGCCGGCCCATCGCCTCGACCAGATCGGCCGGCGGCACGATGTCCTTGATCTCGATGCGGTTGACCTTCAGCCCCCACGGCGACACCGCCGCATCGACCACGCGCAGCAGCCGTTCGTTGATCTCGTCGCGGTGCGACAGCACCTGGTCGAGGTCCATCGAGCCCATCACCGAGCGGATGTTGGTCATGGTCAGGACGATGATCGCCTGTTCGAGATTGGCGACCTCGTAGCTCGCCTTGGCCGCGTCGAACACCTGGAAGAAAGCGACGCCGTCCACCGTCACGGTGGCGTTGTCCTTGGTGATCACTTCCTGCTCGGGAATGTTGATCACCTGCTCCATCATGTTCATCTTGCGGCCGACGCGGTCGAAATAGGGAATGATCAGGTTCAGGCCAGGCGCCAGCGTGCGGGTGTATTTGCCGAACCGCTCAATTGTCCAGTCGTAGCCTTGCGGCACGGTCTTGACGCCCGCGAACAGCGTGACGATCACGAGCAGAACGAACGCGATCGCGAAAATATCAAAACCACTCATCAACATCCCTCCAAAGCCGGCAGAAGGCGCCGCCGGACGTACAATCATTTGTCGGCGCGCCACGGCGCCGGTTCAGCCGGCGCTCCCGAGTTTGATTATATAGCTAGGGGGCGATTCGTCGGCCACCAGATGTTGGTGCAGGGGAATGGCGGCAAGGTGTGGGCACCTTTTCGAAGGCGGCTAGATCCAGCCTTGCAGCTCTCGCAAAACGAGCTGGCGGATGACGTCCATGCCGGGATCGCTGTCGTTGAGGCAGGGAATGGCGGAAAACTGCTCGCCGCCGTTATGCTCGAAGATTTCGGCGTTTTCCTGCGCGATCTCCTCCAGCGTCTCCAGGCAATCGGCGGAGAAGCCGGGGGTCACGACGGCAATCCGCTTCACGCCGTCTTTCGCCAGCTTTTCGACCGTCTTGTCCGTATAGGGCTGCAGCCACTCGTCGAAGCCGAATCGCGACTGAAACGTAAGCATCAGTTTCGAAGCATCGAGGCCCAGGCGCGCGCGCAACGCCTCGGTCGTGGCCACGCACTGGGCCCGGTAGGGATCGCCCTTGTCGACATATTTCTGCGGCATGCCGTGAAACGACGCCACGATCAGTTCGGGCTCGAACGGCAGCGTCGCCAGATGCGCCTGGATCGAGACCGCGAGCGCTTCGATGTAGTTCGGGTCGTCATAGTAAGGCGGCGTGACCCGCAGCGTCGGCTGCGCCCGCATGTCGGCCAACGCGCGAAACGCCTCGTCGCAGACGGTGGCGGAGGTCGCGGCGGAATATTGCGGATAGAGCGGCACCACCAGCAGGCGGTCGCAGCCCTGCGCCGCCAGCGCATCGATGCGCGAACGGATCGACGGGTTGCCGTAGCGCATCGCCCAATCGACGACGACATGCTTGTGATCGGCGATCGCCGCCGCCAGCTTTTCGGCCTGCGAGCGCGTGATCGTCTTGAGCGGAGATTCGTTCTTCTCGGTGTTCCAGATCTTCTGGTAGTCGAGCGCCTTGCGGCCTGGTCGGACGCGCAGGATGATGCCGTTGAGGATCAGTTTCCACACCAGGCCCTGGTCTTCGATCACCCGCGGATCGGAAAGGAATTCCTTCAGGTAGACCCGCACGCCCCGGGCATCCGACGTATCGGGGGTGCCGAGATTGACCAGCAGCACGCCGACGCGTCGCGGCGGGGCTGCCGGCGCCTGTTCGGGATATTCGATGGGGGCGGCCGAGGTCATCACGATGATGGCTTCGCGCGTTGCAGCATTCTTGTCAAGGCAACCGGCCGACCGGTACGATTGCCGCGGGCGGGAGGAGTCATGACGATCGCCGAATGGTGCGTTTTCGGAACGCTGATGCTGTACCTGCTGACGATCGTCTCGGTCAAATGGACCGGGCATCGCCAGTTCGACAACGCCAGGCCGCGCGACCCCGCCTTCTACGAGGACGCGATCCGCGCCCGCGCGCTCGGCGCCCATCAGAACGGCATCGAGGCGTTTCCCTTCCTCGCTATCGCGGTCCTGCTGGCGGAATTCCGCCAGGCGCCGCAGCACCTGATCGACGAACTCGCGATCCTGTTCCTGATCGTACGGATCGCCTACGTCTTCACCTATCTCGGCAACCGTCCGACGTTGCGCTCGATCCTCTGGGGCCTCGGTTTTGCGATAAATGCCGCGATCTTCTTTCTGCCGGCAATCAAAGGATATCTGCCGGCCTAGGAGAAGCCGCCGCCTCGAAAGAGCCCGGCGTCGCACGCCGGGCCCCTCGTTGGCGATCTTGCGGGGTCGAACTACCGCCCGCCCATTGCGCCGAACTTGTAGTTCAGGCCGGCGCGGATGATGTGGCCGTCATTCTCGAACCGGCTGTTGTAGCCGGTTCCGCCGCCGCCATTGCCGGGAATGACAGCGACGTTCACCGTCTCGTCGCGGAAATCGTAGTAGAGATATTCGGCCTTCAAGGTCCAGTTCGAGGCGAAGGCATGCTCGATGCCGGCGCCGACGGTGTAGCCGGCCTCGGTGCGGCGGTTGCTGCCGGCGAACTGAGGCTGTCCGGCGGGGCCGAAGAACGTGGCGCTGTTCTCGATATCGGCGTAGGCCAGACCACCCGTCGCGTACAGCAGCGTGCGATCCCAAGCGTAGCCGATGCGGCCACGCACGGTGCCAAAATATTCCATCCGGGTGCGGAAATTGTTGTTCAGCGTGCCGATCCCGTTCAGGGGAATCGTCACGACGTTGGTATCCTTGCGGATGTCGACGTAGGAGATGTCGGTCTCCAGGCCCATCACCCAGTTCGGGGTCAGCTGCCAATTGTAGCCGATCTGGCCACCACCGATGAAGCCTTCGCGTTCGAGGCGCGTCTGCGCCGGACGCGCGCCGCCCAGGACGTTGTTGATGTTGGCGGCGGCCTGCCCGGTCGTGGTGATGCCGTCGTCCTGTTCGAAGGTGTAGCCGGCGCTGACGCCGACGTAGAAACCGGACCAGTCGTAAGCTGCCGCCACGACGGCCGGGGGCGCCTTGACGAGGCGGGCGGGAAGATCGGCGGCGAACGCCGGAAGCGACATACTCAGCGTCGCCAGTGCTGCCGTTCCAAGTAAAACTCTCTTCATTGCTAGATCCTTTGAGATACTGGACGGTCCCAAAGGAGGGTCTACACATTTCCGGGTTTAATGTTGTGGCGGGGAAATCACACCTCGCCGACGGCATGATGCGAGCCGTGCCGAACACAGCGCGGTGATGACGCATCAGCGCCGCGGATTTACGAAAAGTCCCTGCACTGCAGTCACTTCTCTCATCTTCGTAGCCGACGGAGAACGCCATTCCGGCATCGATCAATCCGTCGCAAGCGATGCGGCATCTGGGCGCGTCTCAAGGTTGAAACCAATCCCGGATATGATCGTATACGCCCATTCGCGCCGGATTTTGCCGGCGGCGCATCACGCCTCGCGTGATGACGTCAGGCGAGATGCTTTTCGCGCACCGCGATCCGCTCGCGGATCGCCTTCGGCACCGGCACCGGACGATGGGTTTGCTGGTTGGTGTTGACCCAGACGATTTCGCCCGTCACCAGCGCCTCGGCGCCGCTCTTGAGAAAGATCGCCAGTTCGAAAACGATGCTGGAATTGCCGATCCGGGCCACGCGCGCGCCAACGTCGATCTCCTGGTCGAACCGCACCGGCGCCTTGTACTCGATCAGCGATTTGACGACGTGATAATCCTCGCCGGTCTGCTTGGCGTCGGCGTACTGGTCATAGCCCAGCGCGCGGAAATATTCGGTGATGGTGGTGTCGAAATAGGTCAGGTAGTGCGCGTTGAAGACGACGCCCTGGCCGTCGATTTCGGAGTAGCGCACCCGAAAGGGATGAAAGAACCAGAACTGCTCGCGTGTCATGGGATTCCCGTTTTCGCCGTTTGCCGGCCTTGCATATTCCATCGCGACCTTCCGTCAAAGCTGCGCCCGCGTAAACGCGGAGCTGACCGCGATTAACCTTGTGTTAAGAGATTGTCGGCGCCTGCGGCCCGAAAACAGCATTCCTGAGTTACTCTCACGCTCGTGATCGATCCAGCGAGTGGGGGCTCAGTGTGATCAGGACTATCTGGCTTGGATTCATTTTCTTGATCATTTTGGCGGGCGCCGGTTCATTCAGACTTGCATTTGGCCATTTCGACGCCGCCAACGCTTCCGGTATCGTCCCTTCAGAGGACCATCGAACGATTGGCCCAAAGGTCGTTCAGGACACATTGACGAAAGCCGACCGGTTGCCTTTCGCCTACGCTGCTCCTGCACCCGATGCTGCTGAATTGGCGAAGACCGCTTACAGCGCCGTCGAGTTGCTGCATCGACCGCCACCTGCGGCGGTCACACCGGATATTGTCGCGCGTACGCCGGACGTTGTCGAGCAACAGGCACAAGAGACACTTCCTCCCGCCGCTCCTGTCGTCCGGAAAGTCAAGATCCAGAAGGCCAAGCGCATGCAGGCGAAGCCCGACGCCGTGGCGGGCAAGCCGCTACCGGCCGCAGATCTGAAGACCTGCCCGTCGGAGTTCGATGCCTTCCGCTACACGCTCAGTCTGCCGACCGGCTGTCACGGCTAGCCGCATCGGCAATCGACGCGGCGGAATAATCCACCGGGCGGCATTCAAGCCCTCATTTCGACGAACGCACCGCCGATTCCGCTACAGGCCGGCCGCGCCGGCCTGTATGCTCCACCTCGTCGGTGCAGGTTCGAGCGGCGCTTTCGTCCCCGGAATTGCCGAGCCGCAAGCGCAGCGCGGCCTGTCCCTTCCAATCAAGCAAAACCAGATGAGGGAGGAAGTCATGCCGTTGCCTGTTTCCGTCAACCGCCGCACTTTGCTGACCTTGCTCGGCGGATCGATCGCAGCGCCCTTGGTGGCGCCGCGCCACACCAGCGCGCAGGAAGGCTGGCCGGCGCGGCCGGTGCGCTATGTCAACGGCTTCCCGGCGGGCGGCGCGACCGATTCGCTGTCGCGCATCCTGTGCCAGAAGATGAGCGAACTGTCCGGGCAGTCGTTCGTGGTCGAGAACCGTGGCGGCGCGGGCGGCGTGCTGGGCGCGGATGCGGTCGCGAAGGCGGCACCGGACGGCTACACGGTCGGGCTCGGCGGCATTGCCAGCAACGTGCTGGCGATCGGAAGCTACGCCAAGCTTCCTTACGACCCGGTGCGCGATTTCACGTTCATCTCGGGCATGTGGCAACTGCCGAACATCCTGGTCGGCAAGAAGGATCTATTCTCCTCGGACCTGAAGGAACTGCTCGCCGCCTTCAAGAAGGAGCCGCGCAAATACACCTACGCATCGGCAGGCTTTGGCACGACCTTGCACCTCTCGGGCGAGATGATGAACAGCATGGCCGGCGTGGACGTCGTCCATATTCCCTACCGGGGAGCCGGCCCGGCTCTGACCGATCTGCTCGGCGGTCGCGTCGACATGCTGTTCGACAACCTGCCGGGTTCGCTGCCCAGCGTACGGTCCGGCCTGATCAAACCGATCGCCGTAACCGCCAAGACGCGCATCCCCGAGCTTCCCGACGTACCTGCGATGGCGGAATTGCTGCCCGGATATGCCATGACCTCGTGGACCGCCATGATCGGTCCGGCGAACATGCCGGCCGATCTTGTGGCACAGATCAACGCGCTGACCGCCCGCGCGCTCGCCGATCCCCAGGTGAAGACGCGGTACGGCGATCTCGGCGCATCGACCTGGCCGACATCGCCGGCCGAGATTGCGGCCTTCCGCGACAGCGAGCAGACGCGGCTGTTGCCGATCATGAAAGCGGCGGGGATCAAGCCGGAATGATGCAAGCGCACCCACGCGCGCGCATTGAAGGGAAAAGCCGCCGGGGCGGCTTTTCCAATTTCAGACTTGTGTCTGCTGATCAAGCCATCGCGAGCGCCCGCTTGCCGCGATAGGCGACGAGACCAACGCCCCTACAAACACGTCGCGCGCTCCGCGGCGAGGTAGCCGAACAGCAGGCCGAGGCCGAACAACAGCACGAGGCCGGCGGCGCCGAATTCGATGCCGCGCATGATCAGCGTGCCGCCGCCTTCGCGGCCGGCGCTGAGCCGACCCGCAAGGCCTTTCGCGGAAACGGCGATCACGGCGATGGCCGCGACCGTGATCGCGGTGCCGAGCCCCATCACGAAGGTCGCGGCGATGCCGGCCCAGAACAGACCCTGCGCCAGCGAGAATACCAGCACCAGGATCGCGCCCGAGCAGGGGCGCATGCCGACGGCGAAGATCGTGCCCAGCCCGCGCCGCCAGCCGCCGGGGCCGGCGAGCTGGTCCGGCGTCGGCCCGTGCGAATGACCGCAATGCTCGTCGTGAACATGACCATGGCCATCGTCGTGATGGTGGTGATGATCGTGGTGGCCGTGTTCGTGACCGTGTTCGTGACCGTGCTTTTGGCCATGATCATGATCGCGGTGATGATGCGCATCCGCCGCCGGCTTCGCCTGCAGCGCGCGGATGAAGCCGCCGCCCTTGGTCCAGACCAGCCGGGCGCCGAACGCCGCGATCAGGCCGTAGCTTGCGATCTCGATCGCCTTTTCCGCGGAGCACATCGTCTTCGCCGTGGACGACAGCAGCCAGGCGAAAACCGCAACCAGCGCGACCGCCATCAGCGCCTGCAGCAGCGCGGAGGCGAACGACAGCACGATGCCGCGCCGCGCGGTCTCCTCATTGGCGACGAGATAGGACGAGATCACCGCCTTGCCGTGGCCAGGGCCGGCGGCGTGAAAGACGCCGTAGGCAAAGGAAATGCCGAGCAGCGTCCAGACCGCGCTGCCATCCGACTTCGCGGCGCGGATCGTCGAAGACATTTCGCGATAGAATTCGGATTGCTTGGCGAGAATCCACCCGATGATGCCGCCGGCGGGCGGCTCGGCCGGCGGGCGCGGCCCGCCGAACGGATTCTGCGCCAGCAGCGCATGCAGCGCCGCGTCAACGGCAATGATAACGGCGAACGCCGCGGCCGCGACTGCGGCGCCTCGCACAAGCCCCCCGGGTAACCTCACGGGCAGTCCACCACGATCTTGTTGGCGAACATCGCACCATAGTTGGAATTGTCGCCGTTCAAGAAATTCTGCTCATTGAGGCGTTGGGTGGTGGCGGTCGCGTCGTTCGGGCGCTGGAACTGCATCTTGCAGGACGCGGGCGCGCCGGTGAGCTTGATCGGATCCTTGTCGTCGAACTTGAAGTCGATGAAATAGGAGGGATCGAAGACCTCGAGCGCGGTCTGTTGCGACTTGAACGGCGTCTTGAGCGGCAACATGAAATGCAGGGTAAGTTCGCTGTCCTTGTATTCGAGATAGTAATCTACCGGCTCGACGAATTTCTGCTTCTTGCCGTCGGCCTTGGCGAAGGTGAAGAAGTTGAACTCCTTCAGCGATTCGACATTGGTCTGAGCCAGCGGCGCCAGTTCCTCGCGGGTGTAGACGCCCTTGGTCTTGCTTTCGATTCCCTGCAGTGCATAGGTCGCGAACATTTCGTCGAAGGTCCAGGCGTGACGCACGCCTGTCATCGTGCCGTCCGGGGCGTAGACCACCTCGCTCTTCGCCGTGATCCAGACATGCGGATGCGCCTCGGCGGAGGATGCGCCGAGCGACCAGGCGAGGATGAAGGCGAACAGGACCGACAACACACGCTGGGACGACTCGTGGGGGGCTTGGAATCTGATCACGCTGCCTCCGTAGTTTCGAGCAGGCCGCGGCGGCGCAGCAGCGCGTCGGCCTCCGGCTCGCGGCCGCGGAACGCGACGTAGGCTTCCTCGGGTTCGCGCGAACCGCCCGACGAATAGATGTCGTCGTGCAGGCGCTTTGCCACCGCGGGATCGAATATGTCGCCGGCTTCCTCGAAGGCGCCGAACGCGTCGGCGTCCATCACTTCCGACCACATGTAGCTGTAATAGCCGGACGCGTAGTGATCGCCGGAGAAGATATGGCCGAACTGCGTGGGCCGGTGCCGCAACGCGATTTCCGCGGGCATGCCGATCTTCTCCAGCTCCGCCTTCTCGAACGCCGCGACGTCGCGGCTGGCTTCGGCCGGTTGGGTGTGGAACTCAAGGTCGATCAGCGCCGAGGAGACGAACTCCACGGTGGCAAAACCCTGGTTGAATTTTCGCGCGGCGAGGAAACGTTGCAGCAATTCGTCCGGCAGCGGCTCGCCGGTCTGGTAGTGCCTGGCGAACTGCCCCAGCACCTGCGGCTGCTCCTGCCAGTGTTCGTAGAGCTGCGACGGCAGCTCGACAAAGTCGGTGAACACGGAAGTTCCTGACAGCGAGGGATAGGTCACGTTGGACAGCATGCCGTGCAGGCCGTGGCCGAACTCGTGGAACAGCGTGCGGGCGTCGTCCGGCGACAGTAGCGACGGCTCGCCATTGGCCCCCTTGGCGAAGTTGCAGACGTTGATGATCAGCGGGGCAACCTCGCCGTCGAGCTTCTGCTGGTCGCGCAACGACGTCATCCAGGCGCCGGAGCGCTTCGAGGGCCTTGCAAAGTAGTCGCCGTAGAACAGCGCCTTGTGCTTGCCGTTGGCGTCCTTGACCTCCCAGACGCGAACGTCGGGGTGCCAGACCGGAACGTCATTGCGTTCCGAGAAGGTGATCCCGAACAGGCGGGTGGCGCAGTCGAAGGCGGCCTCGATCATGTGGTCGAGCACCAGATAGGGCTTGATCGCTCCGTCGTCGAAATTGGCGCGGCGCTGGCGCAGGATCTCGGCGTAGTAGCGCCAGTCCCACGGAGCCAGAGTGAAATTGCCGCCCTCCTCCGCGATCAGCGCCTGCAACGCATCACGGTCGGCGAGCGCCCGCTCCCGGGCCGGCTTCCAGACCCGCTCGAGCAGGCCGCGCACGGCCTCCGGCGTCTTGGCCATGGAGTCCTCCAGCCGGTAGGCGGCGTAGGTCTCAAATCCCATGATCTTGGCGGCTTCTTCCCGCAGCGCCAGGATCTCCACGATGGTGGCGTTGTTGTCGTTGGCGTTGCCATTGTCGCCGCGGGCGGTGAAGGCCTTGAAGACCTTCTCGCGCAGGTCGCGGCGCGACGAGCTCTTCAGGAACGGCTCCACGGAGGAGCGCGACAGCGTCACGATCGCCTTGCCCGTCATGCCGCGATCTTCTGCCGCAGCCTTGGCCGCGGCGACGAACGCCTCGGAAAGGCCGGCACGGTCGTCCTCGCCGAGTTCCATGTACCAGTCCTGCTCGTCACCGAGCAGATGGTGGCTGAAGGCGGTGCCGAGCTGCGCCAGCCGCTCGTTGATCTCGGCCCGCCGCTTCTTGGCGGGCTCGTCGAGGCCGGCGCCGGCACGGCGGAAATTGGTGTAGGTACGCTCCAGCAGGCGCATCTGCTCGCCGGTCAGGCCGAGCTTGGCACGCCGCTCGTGGATCAGCGCCAGTCGGCCGAACAGCACCGCGTTCATCATGATCGGATTCCAGTGCCGTGCCATCCGCAACGAGACTTCCTTGTCGATCTCCAGGATCGCCGGATTGGAGTGCGCCGAGACGAGGTCGTAAAACACCGCGGCGACCTTCGAGAGCAGCTTGCCGGAGCGCTCCAGCGCCGTGACGGTGTTGGCGAAGTCCGGCATGGCAGGGTCGTGGGTGATCGCCTGGATCTCTGCGGCATGGTCGGCAAAGGCCCGCTCGAAGGCCGGCAGGAAATGCTCGGGCTCGATCTCGCCGAACGGCGGCGTCTCGAACGGCGTCTGCCACGGCTTGAGCAGCGGATTTTCGCCGGCTTGCGAAACCGCCGCCGCCTGCTGGGTTTCTGACATAACTCTTCCCGTCTTTTCCTTGAAATATGCGGCAATGTATATCACGCCATACGGCATTTTTGGGCCTTTTGCGCTTGATACATGGGGGCTTTTCGGAGAGATTGCGCCCCTGAACAGGATGATTTTTCATGAGCCCACAGCCCACCTCCGCTTCCTCCTCCACGATCGCCTGGCCCAGCGTCATCACCGTGATCTCGGCGGCGATCCTGATCGGTGCGGAAGTGTTCGGCGCGGCATTTGCCGGCGGTTGGGCGCTTGCCATCCTGTTCGGCCTCGACGACACCGGCGCGCACATCCTGCAGGCGGTGCTGTTTGCGATCGGCGTGCTGATCATGGTGGCGTTCATCCGCACCGCGCAGCGTATCGAGCCGTTCTTCAAGCGCGCCTGACGCGCGTTGCAAGAAAGCGCTGCGGCGCAGGCGCAAAATCGCTTCCGCATGTTTCGGAAATCTTAACGTCTGTTCACGTTCGGCCATCGCTGCGCGCGAAGAAAACCAATTTGTAAGCACGCCGGGGAAATTTGCCCCCATCGCAAAAAAAATCTTGCGAAGCGGAATCAAACGTCTTATTTGCACTCTTGCCCAATTTCGCACGTGCCTGTGGTCGTGTGTCAGTCGGTAGGTATCCGGACAAGAGGCCGGACAGCCGCCAAGGGATGGAAGAACCGAGGGTCGCAACGTCCGTCAGGACGAAACGAGCGGCCAGCATCTCTCTCCAGGGATGCCGTTGAAGGTCTCACCATTTCTTGCAACCGTGACTGGCAGCCGGAGGCGAACCGGCGCACCCCGCTCTCAACGGGGGACGCGACTTAAAGCAACGACGGATCGGGCTTTTTTGGTCTCTACCGGCATTCCACCGCCGGCGCGGGCTACTGAAAAGGCTTGTCCTTCATTGCCAGGTGTGCGGGCGGGAGCTCTCCCAACCAATCCACGGCAGCACAATTCGGTCCTCGGGTTCGAGGCTTTGTCGCGTCTCCATCGTGCGGCATGGCCGAACGCCCAGGTCCGAGAACCGTCTGAACGCGCCCGTCGCTGGGCCGTGGGAGAGTGCCATGACCGAACGTATCCAGGAATTCCTGCGCAACCGCCGCAGCGAGGGCCTCGACACCGAGCCGTGCCTCGTCGTCGACCTCGAAGTCGTGCGCGACAACTACCAGACCTTCGCGAAGGCGTTGCCGGACAGCCGCGTATTCTACGCGGTGAAGGCGAACCCGGCGCCCGAAGTGCTGTCGCTGCTGGCATCGATGGGCTCGTGCTTCGACACCGCGACCGTCGCCGAGATCGAAATGGCGCTGGCCGCCGGTGCGACGCCGGACCGCATCTCCTATGGCAACACGATCAAGAAGGAGCGCGACATCGCGCGCGCCTTCGCGCTCGGCATTCGCCTGTTCGCAGTCGATTGCGCCGCCGAAGTCGAAAAGATCGCCCGTGCCGCGCCCGGCGCCAAGGTGTTCTGCCGCATTCTCTACGATTGCGCAGGCGCCGAGTGGCCGCTGTCGCGCAAGTTCGGCTGCGATCCGGAGATGGCGGTGGAGGTGCTCGACCTCGCCAAGCGTCTGGGCCTGGAGCCGTGCGGCATCTCGTTCCATGTCGGCTCGCAGCAGCGCAAGGTGAAGGCGTGGGACCGTGCCCTGTCGATGGCCTCGACGGTGTTCCGTGACTGCGCCGAGCGCGGGATCAACCTGTCCATGGTCAACATGGGCGGCGGATTCCCGACCAAGTACCTCAAGGACGTTCCTCCGGTCGTGCAGTACGGCCGGTCGATCTTCCGTGCGCTGCGCAAGCACTTCGGCAACCAGATTCCGGAGACGATCATCGAGCCGGGCCGCGGCATGGTCGGCAACGCCGGGATCATCGAGACCGAAGTCGTCCTGATCTCCAGGAAGAGCGACGAGGACGAGGTGCGCTGGGTGTATCTCGACATCGGCAAGTTCGGCGGTCTCGCCGAGACGATGGATGAGTCGATCCGTTACGCCATCCGCACCCCGCATGACGGGGCGGACATGACGCCGTGCGTGCTCGCAGGTCCGACCTGCGACAGCGCCGACGTACTGTACGAGAAGCTGCCGTATCCGCTTCCGGTGACGCTCGAGATCGGCGACAAGCTGCTGATCGAAGGCACCGGGGCCTATACGTCGACCTACTCGTCGGTGGCGTTCAACGGCATCCCGCCGCTGCGGACCTACCACATCTGACTGGCCTCGTTTGAGGCTTGAATAACGGGAGCCGGTGCGCCGGCTCCCTCCCTGTCATTTGCGAATTCTTGACAACGCTTTGCGCGGCAGCCTTGCCGTTGCGAGCGGGGACTGACGTGCCATGACCGCCTTTCGGAACACCACTGCCGCCCTCCTCTCCGATGCCGCTCCGTTCGCGATCCGTGCGGAACGGTCCTCGGACGTCGCTGCGCGCGAAGCGCTGCTGGATGCCTGCTTTGGCGAAACCCGCCATACGCGCACCTGCCAGCGCCTGCGCGACGGACGCGCGCCCGCCCAAGGCCTCAGCCTTTCGGCCGTGCGCCAGGGCCGTCTCGTGGGTACCGTGCGGTTGTGGCACGTCAGCGTCGGGGGCAGCCCTGCGCTCATGCTCGGCCCGCTGGCGGTGGAGGCATCCTGCCGCCAGCTTGGCGTCGGCGCCGCGCTGATGGAGCGCGCGATCGCGGCGGCGAAGGCGCACGGCCACCGCGCGATCATCCTGCTCGGCGACGCGCCATATTACGCCCGCTTCGGCTTCTCGGCGGCCAAGACCGGCCAGTTGACGCTGCCGGGCGCCTTCGAGCGCGACCGGCTGCTCGGCCTCGAACTCGTCGATGGCGCGCTGGACGGGGCCTGGGGCATGATCGCAGCGACCGGCGGACCGCTGCCCAAATCCAGGGCGAGCCGGGCCAGGAAGCCGCTGCTCGTGCCGCGCGTCGCCTGACGGGCGGGGCGGACATACCGCCCGGCCCGCGCCTGCGCACCGTCGTCACGTCGGCGTCCCCGGTCATCATTTCGACCATGATCGTGGACGACATGCAGGTACGCCGAGAGGCGGCTTCGCCCCCCGGCCACCGACGAGACCTTGCCATCGCGGTAATCCCTTGAGGGGTTGCGCGCGTGGGAGAAAAGTCTTTAAACCGCGCCGAATCCGGCCCGACTATCCTGACAGAGGTCCTGATGCCACGTCATCTCGTCTCCACCGGCTCGCCTCTCGAGAAGACCGTCGGCTATAGCCGCGCGGTGATCGATGGCGAGTTCGCCTTCGTCGCGGGAACCACCGGCTATGATTACACGACGATGACGATGCCGGCCGATGTCACGAGCCAGTCACGCAACTGCTTCAAGACCATCGAAGCCGCCCTGAAGGAGGGCGGATTCGAGATGGCCGATATCGTCCGTGCGACTTACTACGTCACCGACGCCAGCTACATCGATGCTCACTTCGCGGTCTGCGGTGATGTTCTGGGTGACATCAGGCCGGCAGCGACGTTGCTCGTCGTCAGCGCGCTTGCCAAGCCCGAGATGAAGGTCGAGATCGAAGTAACCGCCAAGCGCCGTACCGCCTGATCGCTCCTCCCCGTTGTCTAGCAGCACGTTCCGGAGAAACCATCCATGAGCCCTCCCTCGCAGATCTACGCGAAAATTTCCGGTCCCATCGTCATGGTCGGCTTCGGCTCCATCGGAAAGGGCACGCTGCCCTTGATCGAGCGGCACCTCGACTACGACAAGTCGCGCGTGACCGTGATCGATCCCAAGGATGAGGGGCGCAAGGCGCTGTGCGAGAAGCACAAGGTGCGCTTCATCCAGCAGGGCGTGACCCGGGACAATTATCGCGAATTGCTGACCCCGCTGCTCACCGAAGGCGGCGGCCAGGGCTTTTGCGTCAATCTCTCGGTCGACACCGGCTCCACCGACATCATGGAGTTGTGCAACGAACTCGGTGCACTTTACATCGACACCGTCAACGAACCCTGGCTCGGCTTCTATTTCGATGCGTCGAAAGGCCCGGAAGCCCGCTCCAACTACGCGCTGCGCGAAGTGACGCTGGCCGCCAAGCGGGCACGCCCTGCGGGCTCGACGACGGCCGTATCCTGCTGCGGCGCCAATCCCGGCATGGTCTCCTTCTTCGTCAAGCAGGCGCTGCTCAATGTCGCCGCCGATCTGAAGCTCAACGCCCCCAAGCCGAAGACCAAGGCCGAATGGGCGGATCTGATGCGGCAGGCCGGCATCAAGGGCATCCACATCGCCGAGCGCGACACCCAGCGCTCGAAGAAGCCGAAGGAGCCGGATGTCTTCGTCAACACCTGGTCGGTGGAAGGCTTCCTCTCGGAGGGCATGCAGCCGTCCGAGCTCGGCTGGGGCACCCATGAGAAATGGATGCCCGAGAATGCCCATACCCACCAAGCCGGCTGCGGCGCTGCCATCTATCTGATGCAGCCCGGCGCCAACACGCGCGTGCGCACCTGGTGCCCGACCCGCGGCGCGCAGTACGGTTTCCTCGTCACCCACAACGAGTCGATTTCGATCGCCGATTACTTCACGGTGCGCGACGCGTCGGGCAAGGTGATGTACCGCCCGACCTGCCACTATGCCTATCATCCGGCGGACGACGCCGTGCTGTCGCTGCACGAGCTGTTTGGCCGCGCCGGGAAGATGCAGGAGAAGCATCACATCCTGGAAGAGAACGAAATCGTCGACGGCATCGACGAACTCGGCGTGCTGCTGTTCGGCCACGACAACAATGCCTACTGGTACGGTTCGCAACTCTCGATCGAAGAGACCCGCGAACTCGCGCCCTATCAGAACGCTACCGCCCTGCAGGTGACCTCCGCGGTGCTCGGCGGCATGGTGTGGGCGCTGGAGAACCCGAACGAGGGCATCGTCGAAGCCGACGAGATGGACTTCGATCGCCTCCTGGAAATTCAGCTCCCGTATCTCGGCCCGGTAAAGGGCTACTACACCGACTGGACGCCGCTGACGGACCGGCCGGGCCTGTTTCCGGAAGACATCGACACGAGTGATCCCTGGCAGTTCAAGAACGTGCTGGTGCGGTAAAGGGCGACATGTGGGCAGCCCGGCCGCTCTGTCCGGTGCTGCCCTACCAGCGTCCGCCGCAGTGCAAGGCGTGGTACGACGACACCGCGCATGGAACCGCGAAGGGACGCCGCATCCTGTAACGCTCGCTTAATCCAATCGCGCGACCCTCAGCGGTCGATCGGCGACGGCGCAGGGCTATCGCCGGAAACCTTGAAGCGAGGGGCTCCTGGTCGGAGCGACCAACATGCGCGTCCTTCTTGCCATCGTCCTGTCGGCCGCGGCCCTGGCCGCGTGCACGCCCGAAAGCAGCAATGACGTCACGGGCTCGATCGACACCTGCGCCCGCAAGCTCTACAGCGAGTACAACCCCAAGGACAAGAAGCAGTGCGTCGCGGTTTGCATCGCCTGCGAACGCGGCGTGACGACCACCTGCTCGACCGCCTGCACGCTGCGGGGCGCGCAGTAGGCTCGCGAAAGACCGCGGCTCACTTCGCCAGATAATCGAACGCCACCGTCCCCAGCCCGAGCGTCAGATCGGCCTTGCAGTGCAGCGCTGAAACGACTTCGCGCACCGGCAGCCGCGCCACGTCGGCGAGCGCGTGCGGGAACAGGCCAAGCGCGGCGGGGCCGGTCCACGCTTCCTTCAGCGTGATGTCTTCGAGATAGTAGCGCACCAGTTCGCAGATCCGCGGGCTGCCGTCGACATGCGGAATGATCTTGAGCATGAAGTTCGGCGCCTGCATCGATTTCAGAACCGCGTCATGATCAACTGCGCGGTGCTTGTAGCCCATGGTGGCGGAGGCGCACAGCACCGAACCATAATGCAGGGTGCCGACCAGCACGTCGCTCTCGACGGCGATCTTTGGCGAGGCCAGCTTCTTTGGAAAACCCCAGAGTTCGCGGCCACCGGCGATCGGGCCCTCGTCGTCCAGATACATCGAATGAACGTAGACGCCCTCCTCGCCCTTGAAACGGACCGGGATCACCTGGCCGGTCTCGGTGTAATCGCCGAAGCCGGTGGAATCGGGCATGCGGATGAATTCGTATTTGACGATCGGCTCGGTGACCTCGAGCGGTTCGGGCACTACGGCGGCCAGCGCCTCGGGGTCGGTGCGATAGGTGATGATGAAATACTCGCGGTTGAAGAAACGGTACGGTCCCGGCGGAAACGACGGGTTGGTCAGCGGCATCGAGTATGCGGTCTTCCTGACGTGATCGATCTTCATGGCCTGCCCTCAATTGATTATCTGGCATGATGCAACGGGACTATGGGTCAGACGATGACAGCAGGCGGCACGGAAGAGGTGCCCCAGCATCGCAGTGACGGCATATCCGTCAGGCAACCCCGCCGAGATAGAGCCGCTTGACGATATCGTTGGCCTTCAACTCATCGACCGAGCCCGCCGCCACGGCGATCTCGCCGTGCACGATGATATAGCCGCGATCGGCGATCCGGATCGCCTGATTGAAGTTCTGCTCCGCCATCAGCACCGTCAGGCCGACGCGCTGCTTCAGCTCGCCGATCTTGGCGATGGTCTGCGACACCAGGAGCGGCGACAGGCCGACCGACGGCTCGTCGATCAACAGCAGCCGCGGCGAGGACATCAGCGCGCGCGCGATCGCCAGCATCTGCTGCTGGCCGCCGGACATGGTGCCGGCGAGCTGGCTGCGGCGCTCCTTCAGCACCGGAAAGGTTTCGAAAACGAGTGCGAGATTACCGTCGATCGTGCCGCGCGCAGCCTTGCGGAACGCGCCGAGCATCAGGTTTTCCGTCACCGTCAGTTTTGGAAACAGCCGCCGACCCTCCGGCACCAGCGCGACGCCGAGATCGACGATCGCCTCGGGCGAGAGTTTTGCAAGATCGTGCGCCGTGCCGTCGACCGACAGCGTCAGCCGGCCGCTGTCCGGCCGGACCAGGCCCATGATGCACTTCATCAGCGTGCTCTTGCCGTTGCCGTTGGTGCCGAGCAGGGCCACGGTCTCGCCGGCATCGACATGCAGCGTCACGCCCCGCAGCGCCTTGACAGCGCCGTAGCCGGCATCGAGGTTTTCGATGGCCAAGCCAAGTGCCGAACTAGGTGCCAAGATAGGCCTCCTGCACCCGCTTGTCGGCCATCACCTCGTCCGGCGCGCCGATCGCGATGATCCTGCCCGCGTCAAGGCACATCACGCGCTCGGAAAAGCGCATCACCGCCTGCATGATATGCTCGATCATGATGATGGTGATCTCTTCCTCGCCGAGGCTGATCAGCAGATCCAGGACCTCGTCGACCTCGGAATGGGAAAGCCCCGCCATCGCCTCGTCCGATATCAGGAGCTTCGGCCGTACCGCCATCGCCCGGGCCAGCTCCATCTTGCGCAACTCGACCTGGCTCAGCGTGTCGCTCGGCGCGTCGGCCTTGGCGGCGAGCCCCATCCGCGTCAGGATCGACATCGCGACGTCCTCTTCCGGCAGGCTCGAGCCGGTATTGGCAAAGTCGAGCCCGACCATCAGGTTTTCGAGCACCGTCATGCTGCGGAACGGCCGCGGAATCTGAAAGCTGCGGGCGATGCCGCGGCGGGCGCGCAGATGCGGCGACAACTGAGTGATATCCTCGCCGCAGAACGTCACGCTGCCAGTTTGCGGTTTCAATGCACCGGAGATGCAGTTGATCAGGGTCGTCTTGCCTGAGCCGTTCGGCCCGATCAGGCCGAAGCGTTCGCCTTTCCGGATATCGACGCTGATGTTGTCGAGCGCAGTGAAGCCGCCAAACGTCTTGGTAAGTTTTTCGACCTGCAACAGGGGCGCATCGGACGCAGCCGTCTCCGTCATGGCTTGCCTCCCGCACGCAGGCGGTAGCGCGGGCGCAGCAGGCCGATAATGCCCTTGGGCGCCCCGACCACGAACAGCACCAGCATGATGCCGAGCACCAGCACGTTGACTTCGGAGGAGATGGTCACGGCGAGAAGCTGCTGCGTCGAGCCGAGCAGAATCGCGCCGAGTACCGGGCCGATCCAGTGCGCAGTGCCGCCGATCAGCGACATTGCCAGCGCTGAAACGGAGTAGGTCAAATTGAACGCCGAGGACGGATCGGCATATTGCAGGTACATCGCGGCCGGCGCACCGGCTGCCGAGATCAGCGCGCCAGAGATCATACAGGCAACCAGCTTCAGTTTTAGCGTCGGCACGCCCGTGCATTCGGCGGCGAGTTCGTCGTCGCGCAGCGCCTGCAGGCCGCGGCCGATCCGGGAGTTCTGGATGTAGCGCGCGATCGAGATCGCAATGACGGCCAGCACGGCCTGCACGAAGAACAGCATTTTGACGTAGCTGTCGAACGGCGCCATCACCGGCGGCCGCTGGATCTGGATACCCGCTGCACCGCCGACGAACCGCCAGTTCATCACAAAGGTCTCGATGATGATGGCGAGCGCGATGGTCGCGATCGAGAAGAAGATGCCGCGCATCCGCAACGTCAGCAGACCGACGGCAAAGCCGAGCAACATGCCGATCGCAGCCGCGGCGGCGATCTGCACCACGAGCGGCGCCCCGGTCGCCTTGAACAGGGCGACCGCCGTATAGACGCCGACGCCGAAGAAGGCGTTGGTGCCGAAATTCACGTAGCCGGCATAGCCGCCGAGGATGCTCCAGGCGACCGCCAGCGCGATGAATTGCAGGATTACATAGCCGGCGAAGAACGGATATTCGTTGCGGACGATCTGTGTCATCGCCAGCACGGCGAGGAGAAAGACGGCGACGCCGGCCCAGAATGCGATGCTGTGGCTGCGCTGCTTCATCGGCCGAGCAGCCCCTGCGGCCGGACGGCGAGCACGCCGAGCAGCATCGCGAACGAGATCGCCGGCGCCCAGGAGGCGCCGAACATGGTCAGCACGATGGATTCGGCGACGCCGAGGATGATCGCCGCGATCAGCGTGCCGCTGATGCTGCCGAGCCCCGCCATGACAACGACGCAAAACGTCCGCCCGATATAGGCGCGGTCGAGCGTCGGCTCGACCGGCGCCACGATGATCAGGAGCGCGCCGGCGATCCCGAGCACGGCGGTGGCGATGCCGAAGGCGAACTGTTTGATACGGACCGGATTAGCGCCCATCAGCCGCAGCGCCTCCTCGTCCTGTGCGACCGCACGGATCGCACGCCCCATGAAGGTCTTGGAGAGATACACCGCGAGCAGCAGCGTCAGCGCCAACGCGACCGCGAACGCCACCAGTTGACGGATCGGAATTCGGAATTCGCCAAACCGCCAGGACTTGCCGATGTAAGTCGCCGTTACCGAGCGCTGGTCGACGCCGAACTGCAGGATGATCAGCACCTCGATGATGAAGGCGATGCCGAAGAAGAACGCGATGCCACGCACGCCGGCGTCGCTGCCGCGCCTTTCAAATGTTTCGTAATAGATGCGGTAAGCCAACAGGCCGAACAGGAAGAACAGCGGCGTGAGCGCAAGTCCCGCCAGCAGCGGGTCGACGTCATAACTTTCGTTGATCTGGTAGACGCCGTAAGAGGCGAGCACCAGGAAGGCCGGATGCGCGACATGGGGAACGTCGAGCAGCCCGAACGAAACGGACAGCCCGACGCTGACGGCCGCGTAGAAGCAGCCGAGCAGCACGCCAAGCACCACTGCACCAAGCAGCAGGTCCATCGAAAACACGTCAGGTCCCCCCTCGGCGCCGCGCCGGAACAGCCACTCTGGCCTACTTCCGCGCCGCCTCGAAGGGACTGATGAGGTTTCCGGTCTTCAGCTTTTCCGGAAACAGGATCACCTGCTTGCCGGAGGTTCGGAACTGTTCGACATCCTTGTCCTTGACGCCGCGGAACTGCGCCTGCAGCGTCGCGGTTTCCCTGCGCTCGCCGTCCGCCGAGAACGCGATCGGGCCGACGATGGTCTTGTGCTCGTTCTCGCGCAGATATTTCGCGATCCCCTTCTGGTCGAGCGACTTGGTGGCGTTGACCGCGGCCTCGACCATCTGACCCATGGCGTAGCCGAACGGCGCCAGATAATAGCCGAGCGGATCGACCTTGGCTTCGACCGCGCGCTTGGTGTACTTGTCGAAAAACTCCTTGGTGCCGTCGAAATACATGCTCGGTTCCGGCAGCCAGGTATTGTAGTTGACGACGCCGTTGAGCAGCGAACCGAGGTTCGACATCACGGCCGCGAATTGCAGGCCGACCATGCCGCCGCCGAAAATCTTGACGTCGTCGCCGATCCCGATTTCGTTCACCGCGCGCAGGATGCCCGCCGAATCGGGCGGGTAGGACGCGACATAGACGATGTCGGGCTTGGCGGCCTTGAGCGCGCGGATGATCGAGGAGAATTCCACCGTGTTGGGCGGATAGCTCTGGTCGAACACCACCGGTAGGTTGCGCTGCTTGGCGACATTGCGCGCGGTCAGCGCGAGGTTCTGCGCAAATTCCTGGTCGGCCGCCAGCAGCGCCATGTTCTTGCCGCCCGCCTTCTGCCCGAGATCGAGGAACGAGGATGCCCAGCTATCGGCCGGCCCCCAGGGCGCGTTGTTGAACCACATGTCGTGGCCGACCTTGCTGTTCACCTGGAACGAGAAATTGCCCATCAGCAGCAGACCGCGCTGCTTGACGAACGGCATCAGCGGCGCGGTCGGCACCGTCGCATAGGGCGCAAACAGCAGATCGACCTTGTCGACGTCGACCAGTTTGGCGTAGATCGCCGGCGTCTCCGAGGCGCTCGACTTGTCGTCATAGACGATCAGTTCGACCTTGCGGCCGAGCAAGCCCCCCTTGGCATTGACGTCGTCGCGCCAGACCTCGATGCCGAGTTGCGAAGCCTTGCCGCCGCCGGCGAGGCCGCCGGTCTGCGCCATCGACATGCCGATCTTGATCGGCGGCTGTTGTGCGAACGCGCTCGAGCTTCGCCCCGCCACCGCCACGGCCATCGCGCCGCCGAGAAATGTCCTGCGTTTCATCGATTCCCCCTTGCTCACTTTATCCTCCATGTCACTTCGTTGGCGCCGGATCTCCGCCCGGTCGCTGCGATCGGATATTGCGCCAGACCGGTCTATCCGGCGCCGGCCGACGCCTCTTCGTTTCTGGCCGATTGTTTCATGATGGCGGACGGATCGGCGCCGACGCGCCCGCTGATCCTGTCAGCGGCGCTTTCGCGCGACAGCCGCATGTCGAAACGGATGCTCGGCATGCCCTTGATCGGGCAGTCCGGATCGTTGGCTGCGATATCGACGGCGAGATCGCCCGACGAGCCGAATACGACGTCGTCGGCGAGATGGGGGTCGTCGCGCAGGTATAGCGCGGTGACGAGTTCGCGATAGCCGGATGCGCCGACCAGGAAATGAATATGCGCCGGCCGCATGCCGTGACGCGCCTGCGCCTTCACCATGGCGCCGACCGGCCCGTCCATGGGAATCGAATAGCCGAGCGGCTTTACCGTGCGCAGCACATAGAGGCCGTCGGCATCGGTCGTGAACACGCCGCGATAATCGACCGAGGTGGCGCTGGTCTGGATGTCGTAGAGCCCGTCGGCGCCGGTCTGCCAGATCGAGACGGTGGCACCGGCGACCGGCTTGCCGGCAGCGTCGGTAACGCGGCCGTAGAGCACGCATTCGCTGCCCGGTCTTGGATTTTTCGCGATCGAACTGCCAGCCGCCAAGGTCGGCGTCGCCTCGCGGTAGAACGGGCCCAGCAGGCTGGTGTGGGTGGCTTGCTCCAGCGCGGTGGCGTCATGCAGGCCATTGACCAACGCCGAGAGGCCCAGCGTATCGGACAGCAGGATGAATTCCTGCCGCTCCGGCGAGCACATCTTACCCGCCGCGGTCATGAATTCGATGCCCTTGATCCATTCCGCAGGCGTCAGATTGACCTCGCGGGCGAAGGCATGGAGATGCTTCACGGCTGACGCCATGATCGCCTTCAAACGCGGGTCCGGCGTCGTCGCCATCTGGTCGAGCACGGCGTCCGTGATCGTCTCAGGCGTCAGCTCACGCATGCGTCACTCCCCGGGGGGCCGGCTGTTTTCGAGGCGCCGGCCCTTATTGCGGCAAGCCTATCCGCTTGTTGGGGATCAACACAAGGCGTTCGAAGGCGCTTCGCCTCCGACAAATTGATAGCCTTAAGACCGTGAGCCGAATCGAAAACAGCCGCCGGGTTAATCGGCGGCCTCGATTTCGCGTATGCACAATTGGTAGTGAGGCTATTTCTGGGTGATGGGCGGCGCGATCTTCTCGGCAGGAGCCGGCGGAAGCGCGGGCTGGGCGCCCGCCTTCTGCGCGTCCGGGTCGGGACGGGCCGGCTGCGGCGGAATGTCATGGGGCCGCTGACCTGTCGTGGCCGGCTCGGCGGGTGCGGACGGCTTGGTTTCGGCGCCTGGCGTCGATTGCGTCGGCGGGGTTGCCTGCGCAACCTGGATCGGCTGGGTCGTGTTGAGAACAGCGATGGCCGTGGCCGATATGGCAATCCCGGCCGCAATCAACGTGGACGCGACCAGCAATTCCCGTCGGTATTCGCGTTGGCGGTCATCGGCAGGCATTTCTTCACCCACAAAGTTTGTTTGCGGGCTTCAACGACCGTAGGGGCGCAAGGTTCCGCACGAACCGCACCCGTCCGGTTGCCTAGAATTCCAGCATCCCGGCGTCGCCATCCTCGGTGCCGAAGGCCAGCAGCGTGCCTTTCGCATTCCAGGCCAGCGCCGAGACCGCTTCGCTGCCGTTGCGGCGCACCAGGATTTCCGCGCCGTCCTCGAGCCGCACGATCAGTACGGTGCCGTCGCTGTAGCCCGCCGCCATGATATCGTGCTTGGGGTGACAGGCGACCACGGAAACGCGCGCCTGCAGCGGCGCCAGCATCGCCGGCTCCTTGCCCATCGGGCCGTCCTTGCTGGTGAACGGCCAGATGATGACGGTGTCGGCGCCTGAAGTGGCGAGGCCCTTGCCGCCCACGCTCCACGACATCGAGCGGACGCGGCCGGGATAGCCGCTCATCCGCATGTGGCGATTATCTGCGAGCCGCCAGCCGTGCAGCGCCGGCTCGTGCATTGCAGTGACCAAAAACTTGTTGTCGGGGCTGAAGGTGACGGCGAGGTGGGAGCCGGCCCATTCGAGATATTCCGGCTTCGCCGCCATGTTGGGAAACCACAGCGTGACGCCGTTGTAATGGGCGACCGCCACACGCAGGCCTTTTGGCGCGAAGGCGAGCCCGCCGACTGTCGAGGGCGCGTCGAACGATTTCTCCTCGCCCTTGCCGCTGCGGACGAAGGCGGTCTTGCCGGCCGACCATGCCACCGCGCCGTCGGGATGCAGCGCGACATTGTCGATCCAGCGCCGTTTGGCGTCGGTCGCAAGCACCGTGGTCTCACCCTTAGCATCGAGCGCGACGACCTTGCCGTCGTCGCCGCCGGTGACGATGCGCTTGCCGTCGGACGTCGCGCAGAGGATGGCGCCGCCATGAATGGCGACTTTCGAGACGTCGCCTGCCTCACTGACAACAGCTGCATGTTCCTCGGCGCCGACAAACACCGCGGTATCGCCGAGGAAATGGAGAGAGCTGACGGGCATGCCGACGGCGAGCTTGCGCACCTTGTCGGTCAGCGACGCAATGGAGGGGCTCTCGCCCGGATCGAACTCTTTCATCACGTGACGATGCAGCTTTCGAAACCTTCGCGAATCGCCTGCTCCGGCAATTCGCGGCCGATGAAGACGACGCGGCTTTCGCGCGCCTCGCCGTCCTTCCATTTCCGCTGGTGATCGCCCTCCAGCATCATGTGCACGCCCTGGAACACGTAGCGGTCATCGTCGTCAGCGAAGGCCAGGATGCCCTTGGAGCGCAGGATCTTCTGGCCTTCGGTGGCGACGAGGTGTTGCAGCCACGGCATGAACCGTGTGGGATCAAGCGGCTTGTCCGTGCGCAGCGACAGCGATTGCATGTCCTCGTCGTGATAGTGCTTCAACCCGCCGTGACTATGGGTATCATGGCTGTGGTCGTGGTGATGGCCGTGGCCGTGATGATGATCATGATCATGATGATGATGATCGTCGGCCGCGTCCAGAAACTCCGGCTCGATCTCGAGGATGCGATCGAGGTCGAACGCGCCGCGCTCCAGCACGTCCGCCAGCGCGACCTTGCAGCGCTCGGTGCGGTGCAGCTTGGCGTAAGGATTGATGCCGCGGATGCGGGCCTCGACTTCGGCGAGCTCGGGTTTGGAGACGAGGTCGGTCTTGTTCAGCACGATGACGTCGGCGAACGCGATCTGGTTCTTGGCTTCGGGCGCGTCCTTGAGGCGGTCGCTCAGCCATTTGGCGTCGGCGACGGTGACGACGGCATCGAGCCGCGCGTTCTTCTGCACGTCCTCGTCGACGAAGAAGGTCTGCGCGACGGGCGCGGGATCGGCGAGGCCCGTGGTCTCGACGATGATGGCGTCGAACTTGCCCTTGCGCTTCATCAGCCCGTCCATGATGCGGACGAGGTCGCCGCGCACGGTACAGCAGACGCAGCCATTATTCATCTCGAACACTTCCTCATCGGCGCCGATGATGAGGTCGTTGTCGATGCCGATCTCGCCGAATTCGTTGACGATGACGGCGTATTTCTTGCCGTGGTTTTCCGACAGGATGCGGTTGAGCAGCGTGGTCTTGCCGGCGCCGAGGTAGCCCGTCAGCACGGTCACTGGAATTTTTTGGGACGAGGGTTCAGACATGGTCGCTCCGGAGCGGAATTGCTTGGCGCACCGGCAGGCAGGGAGGCCCCTGCCCTATGGGCTCAGCGCGCTGGTCAGGGCCTTTATATTGTGCCTGACCATTGCAATGTAAGTGGGAGAATCGCCCTTTTCACCGGTCAGGCTGTCCGAATAGAGCGTTCCGCCGATCTTAGCGCCGGTCTCCGCCGATATCCGGCTCATCAGGCGGGGGTCGGTGACGTTTTCGAGAAAGACCGCCGGTATTTTTGCCGTCCGAACCTGGGTGATGATCCTTGCGACGTCGCGGGCGCTGGCCTCGGATTCGGTCGACACGCCGACCGGCGCGATGAATTCGACGCCGTAGGCGGCTGCGAAATAGCCGAAGGCATTGTGCGTCGAAATCACCTTGCGGCGGTTTTCGGGAATCTTTGCGATCCCTTCGCGCACCTCGCGCTCCAACGCGTCGAGATCGGCAAGATAGGCGCCTGCCCTGGATTTGAAGCCGTCGGCGTCCGCAGGCAACGCGGCCGCGAGTGCATCACGGATGTTGGCGACGTAGATTTTCGTGTTCGCGACCGATTGCCAGGCGTGCGGATCGGCTTCCCGGCCGAGTTTGAGCGGCGCGATACCCGTCGTTGCGGTGACAATGGAAGCCTTGCCGCCGGCGGACTTCACCAGACGCGGCAGCCAGCCCTCGAAGCCGAGCCCGTTGACGAAGACGAGTTTTGCACCCGCCACCTTTTTCGCGTCCGCCGGCGTGGGCGTATAGACATGCGCGTCGCTGTCGGCGCCGACCAGCACGGTGACATCGACGCTGTTGCCACCGACATTGCGAACGAAATCGCCGAGGATCGAGAAGCTCGCGACGACGTTGAGGCGATCCTGCGCCCGCGCCGGAGCGATGGCGGCCAAGAGGACGAGGGCAATGAGCCAGAGCCGGATCATGGTTACGCCTCGAGATGGCGGCCGGGGAACATCTGCCGCACCAGCCCGCTGACCGGGCCGAACAGCAGCGAGGCCAGATAGATCCCCGCGGCGACCAGGATGATCGCGGGGCCAGAGGGAATCCTGGTCTGGAACGACAGCACCAGGCCGGCATAGCCTGAGATGATGGCGCTTCCGACCGCGATTACGATCATGCCGGTGATGTCGCGCGACCAGAACCGCGCGATACCGGCGGGCAGGATCATCAAGCCGACGCCGAGCAGCGTACCGAGCGCGTGAAAGCCATTGACGAGATTGATCACGACCAGCGCCAGAAACGCCAGATGCGCGGGCGCACCGGCGCGCGACACCGTGCGCAGGAACACCGGATCGACGCACTCGATCACCAGCGGACGATAGATGACCGCCATCACCAGCAGCGTGACGGTGGCGTTGAAGGCGATGACGAGCAGCGTCTGGTCGTCCATTGCCAGGATATTGCCGAACAGCACGTGCAGCAGGTCGATATTGGTGCCCTTGACGGATACGATGGTGACGCCGAGCGCCAGCGACACCAGATAGAAGGTCGCGAGCGACGCGTCCTCCTTGAGTTCGGTATGGCGCGCGACGAGGCCGGCGAGCAGCGCGACGGTAAAGCCTGCGATCAGCCCGCCGGTCGTCATCGCGAACAGATTGAGCCCGGAGACCAGGAAGCCGATCGCTGCCCCCGGCAGGATCGCATGCGCCATGGCATCGCCGACGAGGCTCATCCGCCGCAGCATCAAGAACACGCCGATCGGCGCCGCGCCCAGCGCCAGCGCGATCACGGCGGCGAGCGCGCGGCGCATGAACTCGAATTCGGTGAATGGCGCGATCAGCACGTCGTAAGGCATCAGGCGGCCCGCGGCGGCACGGCATCCACGGCGCAGGCAGCGGCCGTGTCGTCGAACGCCTCGCACATCCGCCGCGCCTCGGCGAGGTTTTCGGCGGTCAACGCTTCGGAGGTCTTGCCCCACGCCACCTCGCCGCGCGCCAGCAGCAGCGTTTCCGGAAAATGCGCGCGCACCAGTTCGAAATCGTGCAGCGCCGCCAGCACCGTGCGGCCTTCGTCGTGCCAGCGCCGCACCAGCGCCAGCAGATCGGCCGAGGTCTTGGCGTCGATGGCGTTGAACGGCTCGTCCAGCACGATCAGCCGCGCATCCTGCAGCAGCGCGCGCGCAAACAGCATCCGCTGCATCTGGCCGCCGGACAGCGTGCCGATCGCGCGATTCTCAAATCCATTGAGGCCGACCGCGGCCAGCGCCTGCGTGATCTTGTCCCGCGCCTGCTTGCCGATACCGCCCAGGAAGCCGGTGGTGCGCCACAGGCCGGTGCCGACCAGATCGAAAACCGAGATCGGAAAGGTGCGGTCGATGTCGCCGCTTTGCGGCAGGTAGGCAATGTCGCGGATGTCGAGGCCGCCGAGATCGATCGCGCCGGAGAGCGGCTTCAAAATGCCGGCGATCCCGCGAAACAGCGTCGACTTGCCGGCGCCATTCGGCCCGACCACCGCCAGCAGCGCGCCCTGCGCGACCTCGCCGTCGAGGTGATGCACCGCCGGGTGGCGGTCGTAGCCCAGCGTGACGTCGCGGAAGGTGATCTGTGGAGCCATGCCTACCTCATCGCCACCAGCACGACGGCCCACAGCACGGCGCTGAGGGCAAGTGCCGCTGCCAACCGGCCCGGCACGGTCATGCGCAGGATCGACCACGGGGCGGCCTGGGCCGGATGCGGCGTCGCCGGGCCGTGGGAATGGGCGTGGCCGTGGTGGTGATGGGCGTGGGACATGCCTGCACGTTATAATATAACATTACGGGAGTCCACGTTTTGGCCTGCCTCCGGCAGACCATTTGGGGCGGCTCCGGGCCGGATCGCGGCGGACGACCTTTGCGCCAAAACACCGCGCAGGAAAAAGCCCCAGGCTCGCGCCCGGGGCTTCCGACCAACGCATCGCCGCGCGTTGACTTCACACTGCTCAGAACTTGTAGGCCAGGCCTACGCGCGCGGTGTGCAGATGATCGTGGAACGTATAGGGGCTCGGCTGGGTCGCGGGCGGGACGCCGCCGCTGCCGTCGCCGAGGTCGAACACGGTCTTGTTCTCGAACTGCATGTAGAGATATTCGCCGCGGATGGTCCAGTTGTTGGTGAGGGCATATTCGATGCCGCCACCCGCCGCCCAGCCGAGCCGCGTCGAATTGCTGCGGCCGATGTGCTCGGGATCGGGCGTCGGGAAATCGTCCAGCGCTTCGTTCTTGATGTTGGCGAAAGCCAGACCGCCCTTGGCGTAGAACAGCGCGCGGTCGACCGCGACGCCGAGCCGGCCCGTCACAGCACCATAGGCGCCATAGCTGGTCTCAAACCGGTGATCCGTCGCAATCCGAGAGAACACCGTGTTGCGGGCGCCGATATAGCCGCCTTCCGCTTCGAGACCGAAGACGAAGGAGTTGACCTGCCAATTATACCCGATGAAGCCGCCGCCAAAGGCGCCGTCCACATCGTGGGCGATCGTTTCGCAGCTCGCACCGCCACCGCAGTCCAGCGCGTCAGGCAGACCGACGTCGGTCCGCGACCGGCCCCAGCCGTAGCCGACATGTCCGCCAACATAGAAGCCGCTCCAGCTGAACACCGTTGCGGCGATCGGCGCCTTGACGGGCATGCGCGCCGCCAGGTCGGCGGCCATCGCGGAAGCTGGCAGGAAGACGCTCATAGCAATGCAAGATAGTAACTTTCTCATGGAAGCCCCGTGATTCTATTCCAAGCGCTGATGCTCGTCGACTACAGCGCTTCGGTCGAAAAAGCTGTTGTACCCGTACAACTACGGTATGGAATTCCAACTGCGCGACAAATTCGCAACACGATCATGCGCGGAGAAGCGCCCGATTTCGTAAACGCTTGCGAACTACCTCGCGTCGGATTGCAGCGAAGTGTGATCCGGGCGCGGCCGGTCGACCAGCCATCACCGATCGAACGGCCATCAACGGCGTTGCAAACTAGAGACTGACGGGGTGCCGCGCCGCCGAAAGCGCCGGCAGACGCCATGACGGCCGATAAAATCAGTTTCGGCCAGCGATCGACGAAACCGTTGCACGAATCATTTGCACGACCACGTCGGTGTAGCGGGAGCCGTTGAGGTTGACATCAACGACCCACAGGATGAACACGGCGACGAATGCTGCGGTGACGGCTTTCATGACTTGTCGACGATGAGGATACGACAGTGGTTCCGGAGTAGCAATTCCCTAGGCGGCAAAGGCGCACCGAGCGCACAAATCCTTGGTCGGCATGCTTGCCTGAACACCCCGACAAGCGCGCGCCGCAGGAAGACCGCAGCCTACCCCGCCCGCCCTTACGGCTTGCCGATCGCCATCGCGATCGCCGCGGCCAGGAACGGAAACGGCAGCGAGACCGCCGCGCGAAACCAGACGAAGCGGGCCGGCATGAACGGGATTTCCCACAGGATCATGCGCTGGAAGGCGAACAGCGCCCAGGAGACCACATAGGCGATCACCTGCGGCGAGCCGCCGCCGACCTTCAGCGCGACCGCGCCGATCGAGAAGCCGACCACCGGGCCGCCGGGCGTTGCCGCGCCCGCGATGACCGCCGCCAGGACGCCGAGCCAGCCGCTGTCGGGCCCGAGCCAGCCGGTGATCACTTCCGGCGGGATGACGGCCGCGATGTAGCCCGAGCCGATCACGCCGAGCGCGATGCGCGGCACGATGTTGATGAAATCCATGCTGCCTTCGCGCACCGACGAGACCAGCACGACGCGGCCGCGCTGCCAGGCCATGAAGCCGAGGATCAATACCGAGCCCCACAGCGTGACGTCGATGATTAGCGCGGAGACGTTCACGAGGGCTCGCCCTTCGGATACATCCGCACGAAGACGAAGCGGCCGAGCGCGCCGGCCAGCACCGGGATCGGCAGCGAGATCACGATGCGCCATAGCGTGAATTCGGTGCCCAGGATCGGCAGTTCCCAGGCGACCGCGCGGCCGTAGCCGATCAGTGTCCAGCTCACCACCATCGCGATGGCGGCGCCGAAATCGGCGCCGACGGTGAGCAGCGCGGCAGCCACCGGATAGGCGGTGAAAGGGCCGCCGGGCAGGATCGCGCCGAACGCCGTGCCGATCAGCAATCCCTTCAGCCCGGAATTCGGCCCCAGCGATTTGGAAACCTTGTCGTGCGGCAGGATTTCCGCGATGAAGCCGCCGAGCAGGCAGCCGGCCAGTACGCGCGGCATGATCTCGCCGAACAGCCACAGGTCCTCGGTGAGGATCTTGAGCACGCCGTCGATGCCATCGCGCCGCCAGACCAGGCCTGCACAGACAACGACGAGCACGCCGATGAAGATCATCGACCAGCCGACCGGCTTGCGCGCGCGTCGCGGCTTCGGCTCGGCGTCGTCGGCGGGCGCCGGGTCTTTTATCGGTGGCTCTGTCAAGGGCTGCGGGTTCTGACGTGATGCTGTGGCATCCCTGCTTAGTCCCGACGTGATAGCGGTGCAACGATGGCCATGCGCATCTCAGGCATGCCTGTGCAAGGATGCCGGCCACTCTCGCCCGGCATTCAGGCGAACTGCCGGACCAGCGCCAGCCCGGCGAACAGCCCGGCAATCGACAGCACGACCGAGCCGATCACATAGAGCGCAGCAAGACCAAGTTCGCCGCGCTCATAAAGCAGCGCGGCATCGAGCGAGTAGGCCGAGAAGGTGGTATAGCCGCCAAGGATGCCGGTCATCAGGAACAGCCGCCAGGGCTGCGAGGCCTCGCCCTTGAAGGCGAGATAGCCCGCGATCAGCCCCATCACGGTCGAGCCCGTGATGTTGATGAAGAAGGTGCCCCAGGGAAATCCCGTGCCCATGCAGCGGACGCAGGTAACGTTGATGAAATGTCGCAAGCTTGCGCCGAGGCCGCCACCGACAAAGACCAGCAAATAGCTCATCGCGGCATTCCTACATGTGCGAGGCGCCAACGAAAAGGGGCGGTAGCCGCTGCTACCGCCCCGATCGTCATTCCGGGGCAGCCCGCAGGGCTGAACCCGGAATCCATCCAACAGCGGAATGCGTTGCCCGTTGGGATTCCGGGTTCGCGCCAACGCGCGCCCCGGAATGACGGCGAACGGCGCGTCAGGCGCCGGCCTTGCCGTACAGTTCGTCGACGTAGTCCCAGTTGATCAGGCTGTCGCAGAATGCCTTCAGATAATCGGGACGGCGGTTGCGATAGTCGATGTAGTAGGAGTGCTCCCAGACGTCGCAGCCGAGGATCGGCGTGGCGCCATGCACGAGCGGGCTCTCGCCGTTCGGGGTCTTGGAGATTTCCAGCTTGCCGTCCTTGACCGACAGCCAGCACCAGCCGGAACCGAACTGACCGACCCCGGCAGCGGCGAAATCGGCCTTGAACTTGTCGAGCCCGCCAAGGTCCTCGGCGATCTTCTTTTCCAGACGGCCGGGCAGCTTGCTGCCGCCACCGTTCGGCTTCATCCAGTTCCAGAAATGCAGGTGGTTGTAGTGCTGACCGGCATTGTTGAACACGGCGGGATTCTTGCCGAACGAACCCTTGACAATCTCTTCCAGGGACTTGCCTTCGAATTCGGTCCCCTTGATCGCGTTGTTTCCGTTGGTCACGTAAGCCTGGTGATGCTTGTCGTGGTGATATTCCAGCGTTTCCTTGGACATGTAGGGCGCAAGGGCATCATGGGAATAGGGAAGATTGGGCAGCGTGAAGGTCATGGGTGATGTCCGAACTGATGGGAGACGAAAACTAACGAGACCCCTTATAGAAGGTTCCGTGGCGGTTAAACACCGGCAATTTGGCAAAACGGTATGGGCGAGCATGCTTGGGCCCGGACATTGGCGGGGCACCCGCGACGGGGATGACATGAGTATCGAGATCGATGTGCTGAACGGCGATCCTTCCTGGCCGCGGGCCGAACCGCTGTTGCGGGCGGTCTGGCCGCGCGAAACGCTCGAAAAGCTGCCGTGGGGTCGCGTCAAATGGGCCAATCCTGATCTGCGCGTCCTGATTGACGCGCCCGAAGGGACCCTCCCGGCCGGACTCGCCTGCCATGTCGGACTGTATTTTCGCAGCGGAACCTGGGACGGCCGCAAGGTTGAGATCGGCGGCATCGGCGGCGTTTCGACGCGGCCGGATTGTCGCGGGCGCGGCTATGCGACGCTGGCGCTGAACGCAGCGATTCGGACGCTGCGCGATCATGAGGCGGTGCGCTTCGCGATGCTGTTCTGCGAGCCGCACAACGAGGCGTTCTACCAGGCGCGCGGCTGGCATGCGTTCCAGGGCGAGGTCTATGCCGAGCAGCCGGAGGGAAGAATCCGCTTCGAAGAGATGGCGCCGTACATCTTCGATTTCACGCGCAAGCCGCGCGATGGAATTATCGACCTATGCGGCCTGCCGTGGTGACCCCTGCACGATGCGGGGTGGCTTGCGCCGGCTTCGCCCGATAATATGTCGATCATAATTTATTGGATTTGGATCACCTGCGCCGCATGACCATTGACTCTCCGCTCGACACGCGCCCCATCGTTCCGACGACTCCGGCCAATGGTCTCCTCACCTCGCCGATCCTGCCGACGCTGCTGAAGCTCGCGCTGCCCAATGCGATCGCCATGGCGGGGACCACGCTGGTCGCGGTGTTCGAGACCTCGTATATCGGCCGGCTCGGCACCGAACCGCTGGCCGGCATCGCGCTGGTATTCCCTTTCGTCATGCTGACGCAGATGATGTCGGCGGGCGCGATGGGCGGCGGCGTGTCCTCCGCGATCAGCCGCGCGATCGGGGCCGGCGATCGCGACCGTGCAGGGACGCTGGCACTGCATGCCGCGATGATCGGCGCCTGCGGCGGAATTTTCTTTACTGCCGTGATGCTGATGTTCGGCCGCAGCTTCTACATGCTGCTCGGCGGCCGCGGCGAGGTGCTCGAGCAGGCCATGCAGTATTCGCACGTGTTGTTTTCCGGCGCAGTTTCGATCTGGCTGGTCAACACGCTGGCATCCGTGGTGCGCGGCACCGGCGACATGCGAATACCGTCGGTGACCCTGATCGGCACTGCGCTGGTGCAGATCGGCGTCGGCGGCGCCCTTGGCCTGGGCCTGTTCGGCCTGCCCAAGTTCGGCATGGCCGGCGTCGCCGCGGGCCAGTTCGCCGCTTTCACGCTCGGCGCGCTGTATCTCGCCTGGTATCTCCTCAGCGGTCGCAGCCGGCTGGCCTTGAATTTCAAGGGCTTCAGGTTCCAGCGGGCCATGTTCCTGGACATCCTCAAGGTCGGCGCGGTGTCGTGCCTGTCGCCGCTGCAGACCGTGCTGACGATTCTGATCTTCACAAAGATCCTCGCCGGCTACGGCACCGAGGTGCTCGCCGGCTACGGCATGGGCTCGCGGCTCGAGTTCCTGCTCACGCCGATTTCGTTCGCGTTCGGCGTCGCCTCGGTGCCGATGGTCGGTATGGCGATCGGAGCCGGCCTCGTGACGCGCGCGCGGAACGTGGCCTGGACGGCGGGCCTCGCCGCCGCCATCACGGTCGGCGCGATCGGACTGATCGTCGCCGCAAAACCTGCGCTATGGGTGTCGCTGTTCACCAGCGATCCGGGCGTCACCGCCGCCGCGCATTCGTATTTCACCTGGGCCGGACCGGCGTTCGCATTTTTCGGCCTCGGCGTCTGCCTCTATTTCTCCTCGCAGGGCGCTGCCAAGGTCGGCGGTCCTGTCATGGCCGGCACCGCGCGGCTGGTGATCGTCGGTGGCGGCGGCTGGTTGCTGGCGTCGATGGGAGCGCCGGCGTGGCAGATGTTCGCGCTGGTCGGCTTCGCCATGGTGGTTTACGGCCTGGGCACGGCGCTGTCGGTCCGCCTCACCCGCTGGGGCAAATGATCGGGCAAGTTGTACAACGAACTTAATGTGAAGTTGCGCAAATCTGATTTGTTGCTATGCAAGCCTGCTTTTCGAGGAATGATTCATGGCTTGCAGAACCACGTTCATCATTGCGCTCACAGCGGCGTGCCTCGCCGCCCCCTCGGTTCGTGCCCAGGGAACTGGTGAACCGACCGGCACCTGGCTGACGCAAGCCGGCGACGCACGCGTGAGGGTCAGCAAATGCGGTGGTGGACTCTGCGGCACGATCGTCGGCCTGAAGGATCCAATCGATCCGGCCACCGGCAAGCCGCAGGTCGATGACAAGAATCCAAATCCGGCGCTGAAGAAGCGGCCGATGATGGGCCTGCCGCTGTTCAGCGGCATGCAGCCCAGCGGCCCGAACAAATGGTCGGGCCAGATCTACAATGCCGATGACGGCTCTACCTACGCGAGCAGCGTTTCGGTGGCCGGCCCGGACACGTTGCGGGTCGAAGGCTGCGTCGGCGCGCTGTGCGGCGGCGAAAACTGGACGCGGGTGAGACGGTAGATCCGCTTTGTAGGATGGGTTGAGTCCTTCGCGAAACCCGTCAACGATGCCGACGCGGAAAGATGATAGGCTTCGCGAAGGGCTCAACCCATTCTACGGCACACGAACTTGCCGCTACGCCGCCATCGCCTTCAGCGCCGTCGCCGCCGAAGCATATCCGCCGCGCGCGCCGTCGATGAAGTGGACGTGGTCGCTGCGCATCACCGAGGGCGTGAAGCAGGTCATCATCGCGGCATCCTGCCGGTGCAGGCCATAACGCACGATGCGCTCCGACGCTGCCTTCGCCAGGAGATCCGCCAGTGCCTGCTGCATCTCCTCCGTACAGTCGAGGATCATCCGCAGGCCGTCGTCATATTTGCGGAAGTCGGAATTCTCCACCACCTGCTGCGTATAGTTCTTCGGCACGAATTTGCCGACCTTGATGCCGAAGCGCATCACGACGTAAGCCCACAGTGTCACCGCCAGCACGACCGTGCGCCGCTTCAACAGCGGCCCGCCCCGCGCGGCGCGCGCTTCATATTCCACGCCGGCCGGCGGCCAGCGCAGCGGCGGCCCGTCCGGCGGCACCGGCCGTCCGGCATCCGGAGATTGCTCGACGAGGCGGATGACGTCCTCGATCACCTTGCGGAAACGATGCGGATCGGCGCCGCTGGCAGGCACTACCAGCACCGACAAAATATGCCCGCGCGTAGAGGGAATTTCTTCGAACCTGCACGACAGGCCGGACAGATCCGGCTGCGTGCCGGGCGCGGCCGGTGCCACCGCAAACTCGCCGCGCTTCATCGCAGCGTCCGCCCAGCCGAGCCCGCCGCCGGAAAACATCGCATAAGACAGGTTGGCCGACGGGCCGAAACGCGCCACCCTGACATCGAGCCCCTGCGCACGGATGGCCCCGACCGGCACCAGCGCCACCCGCATCACCAGGTCGAGGTCCTGCTTGACCCACGCCGCCGTCGCCGCCAGCGCGTCGCGGGCGCGCGCGAGGTCCGCCGGCGAAACCGCAAAGCTTGCGCCGTCGCCGCCGAACACGAATGGAAATTCGCGTCCGTCGAGCGCGTTGGTGACAGCCGCGATCACGGCTGCGCCCGCCATGTTGACGGCCTTGTAACGCTGGTTGGCGATCGCCTTGGTCGATTCCACGATGTCGGCGACGCCGACGGACCAGTCATCCGGCAACGGCGAATAGATCGCCGGGTCCATCAGGCGGCCAAAGCCGCGAAAGACCGGGATCGCGCCGTAGAAGATGTCGGTGCCTTCGGGCGTCGTCATGGCGATGAGGGCCCACGGTTACAGCGATGTGACAGATACGGATGAACTCGAGATCCGGTTCAACGCGCGCGGCGAATCGTCCTACCCCTTCGCCAGCCCGCGCAGCACCAGCTGGTTCAGCCGGTTGGCAAAAGCCGCGGGATCCTCGGGCAGCTCCCCATCGAGGATCTGGGCCTGCTCCAGCAACAGGAACGACAGGTCTTTTGCCGCTTCCTTGTCGGCGGTGATGGCCGCGACCAGGGGATGGCGCATGTTGATCTCGAGGACCGGTTTGGTGGTGGGCGCCTTATTCTGCATCGCCAGCAGCCGTTCCAGCATGCGGTCATGTGCGCCGCCGCCGGCCACCAGGCATGAGGCGCTCGCGGTCAGGCGCTGCGAGGCGCGCACGTCGGAGACGCGCTCGCCCAGCGCGTCCTTGATCTGCGCGATCGTCGTGGCCTCGTCCGCCGCGGGCTCGTCCTTCTTGTCTTCGGCCTTGTCGTCCAAAAGTGGAATCAAGCTGAAATCGATATCGCCCTGGCTCAGCGATTTCAGCGGCTTGCCACCGAAATCGAGCGGGGCCGAGGTCCAGAACGCATCGACCGGATCGGTCAGCAGCAGCACCTCGATGCCGCGCGCGGCCGCGGATTCCAGTTTTGGATTGGCCTTCAGCCGTTCGACGCTTTCGCCGGTCAGGTAATAGATGTCGGTCTGGTTCGGCTTGATGTCCTCGACATATTGCTTGAGCGAGCGCTTTTCGCCTTTGGTCGTGGTGAAGCGCGACAGGCCCAGCAATTTCTCGCGGCGTTCAAAATCCTCCCAGATGCCTTCCTTGATCACGGGACCGAACGCGTCCCAGATTTTCAAGAACGCTTCCGGCTCCTTCTCGCCGAGGCTTTCCAGCTCCGAGATCACCCGACCGGTGACGGCCTTGCGAATCTGCCCGAGCTGCGGGTTGTTCTGCAGCATCTCCCTGGAAATGTTGAGCGGCAGATCCTCGCTGTCGATCACGCCGCGGATGAAGCGCAGATAGGCCGGCAGGATATCGGCGTCGTCCGCGATGAAGACGCGGCGGACATAGAGCTTGACCTTGCCCTTGCGCGCCTGGTCGAACAGGTCGAACGGTTTCGTCGAGGGCGCAAACAGCAGCACCGCGTAGGACTGCCGGCCCTCGGCGCGATAATGCAGCGTCATCGCCGGCTCGTCGAAGGCGCCGGCGATCTGCTGGTAGGCCTGCTTGTAGTCTTCCGCGGAGAGGTCCGATTTCGACCGCTGCCACAGCGCGCTGGCCGAATTGATCTGGCGCGGCTCGCCCTCCTCCGGCACAAGCAGAATCGGAAACTGGATGTTGTCGGACCAGGCGCGGACGATGCGCTCGATCTCGTGGGTCTCGACGTATTTCGCCGCATCCTTTTTCAGATGCAGAACGATCTCGGTGCCGCGCTTGACGCGGGCGGCGTCCTCCTCGCTGCCGGGCGCGGTCTCGAACCCGCTGCCGCCCGACGACGACCACACCCAGACCTCGCTGGAGCCGGCGCGACGGCTGGTAACGACGATGCGGTCAGCGACCATGAACGCCGCATAGAAGCCGACGCCGAACTGGCCGATCAGGTTGGCACCGTCCTTGGCCTCGGTCAGGCGGGAAAGAAACGACTTCGTGCCCGAACGCGCGATGGTGCCGAGATTGTCGATCAGTTCCTGCCGGTCCATGCCGATGCCGCTGTCGACGACGACAAGCTTGTCGGCCTTCTTGTCCGGCACGATGCGGATGTCGGGCGGCCCGCCATCGGCGATCAGGTCGGGCGAAGATATCGCCTCGTAGCGTAGCTTGTCGCAGGCGTCCGACGCGTTCGAAATCAGCTCGCGCAGGAAAATGTCGGTCTCCGAATAGACCGAGTGCACCATCAGGTTCAGGAGTTCGGCGACCTCGGCCTGGAACGGCTGGGATTCGGGGGCGGTGGTGGTTGTCATCGGGGGCTCGCATCAAACAGGGCAAACAAAGCCCTGATATAGCGCTGCCATCTGGAGTGGCAAGATTGTGCCGCGCCCCAACTGGCGTCTCCGCCCCCTCACCGCTCGATGAATGCCCGCTGGAACTGGTCCATGATCGGCTTGAACAGATAGCTCAGCATGGTCCGGCTGCCGGTCTGCATGAACACTTCCGCGGGCATGCCCGAACTCAGCTGCAGCCCGGCCAGCCGCCGGCGCTCCTCTTCCGGCAGCATGATCCGGACCGTGAAATAGGACGTCCCGGTCTGCTGGTCGCGGGTGGTGTCCGGCGAGACATAGGACACCTGGCCGATCAGTTGCGGCGTGACACGCTGGTTGAAGGCCGAGAAGCGGACAAAGGCCTGCTGGCCCTTCCGCACCTGGTCGATATCGTTCGGCTGCAGCCGCGCCTCGATCTGCAGATCGTCGGAATCCGGCACCACCTCCATCACGGCGTCGCCGGCGCGGATCACGCCGCCGATGGTGTGCACGTTCAACTGATGGATCACGCCCGACGTCGGCGCACGCATCTCGATGCGCTCGAGGATGTCGCGCGCTGCGACGGCGCGCTCGCTGAGTTCGGCTTCCTTGCCCTGCGCCTCGCCGAGATCCTTGACGACCTCGGTGCGCACGTCCTGGTCAAGCCTGACCAGTTGCAGCTTCGCCTCGTCGACCTTGGTCCTGGTCTCGGCGATGGTGGAGATCAACTGGCCCCGTTCACCCTCGATCCTGGCGGCCTCGCGCTGCAGCGCCGTGAGCCGCGCGATCGGCACGAGACGCTTGTCGAACAATTCCTGCACGCCCGTGAGTTCGCCCGTGATCAGTTCGAGCTGCTTGGCCTTGGAGGCGACCTGCGCCTCGAGCCCCACGATCTCGTCGCCGAGCTGCGAAACCTTGCTCTTGAGCAGTTCCTTTTGGCTCTCGCGCGCCGTCGTGCGCGCCCGGAACAGCGAGGCCTCCGAGGCCAGCACTGTCTTGACGCTGGGATCGTCCAGCCGCGACGCCATTTCGGGAGGGATCGCCGGTTTGGGCAGACTGTCACGCTCGGCGGTCAGCCGCGCGATCTTCGCCCGCATTTCGTCGAGCTGCTTGCTCACCACCTGCTGGCTGGCCTGCGCCTGCGTCGCATCCAGTCGCAACAGCAGATCGCCGGCATTGACCCGCATGCCGTTATGAACAGGAATCTGCGCGACCACGCCGCCGGTCGGATGCTGGATGGTCTTGACGTTGGACTGCACCACAAGGTTGCCCGGCACCACCACGGCGCCCGACAGCGGCACCAGCGCCATCCAGCCGCCGGCCACGCCGACGACAATCAGCAGCGCCCGCAGGCCGGTGCGCAGTTCGCCCTCATAGGCGCGGCCCGCGCGCTGCACGATGCTTTCGCCCGGCGCGCCCGTCATGTCCCGCGATCCATCACGATCGGCAAGGAATGCGACGCCAGCGGTCAGACCGTTGCGGACCACGTTCGCCACCGAACGTTCCCGCGAGATGGGACCGGCCGGGCTCGGCGGCGCCAGTTGCGGCGCCTCGATGCGCAGCGGTGGCCGCATCTCATCGCTCGTCAGGACCTCCGGCCCCGGCCTCGTGAAATTCATCAGCGACGGATCGTCGGGCGCGATGATCGGCCCGCGCGGCTGTCGATCCGGACGCCGCAGCGGACGTGAGGAAACATGATCCTCCGGCGCACGCATGCCGTCCGGGGGCGGCGGGGCCATGAACTGCGGCTCGCGCGCACGGCGCGCGCTGCGCGGCGGCGGCGGTTCTGGATCGAGAACTTCGGGCTGCGACCCGAACGGGCCGAGCCATTCCAGCACCCGGCCCATCTTGCTTTTCTTCTTCGAACGCTTGGGCCGCGGGCGCCGAACGCCCGGACGGCCCTCGTCATTCGCCGGTCGTCGAAGCGGCGGCCGCTGATCCGGCGGATTGTCGAGTTCGAAAGCCTGCCGCAGCCGCTGTAGTTCGAGGATCAGCGCCTGGCCCTGCGGCGCCGCGACATCCTCATCCGTTCCCTCGAACCGGCGTCGCGATACTCTTTCATCGGCATGCACGTGATCGAAACCCTTCATGATGGAACGCTTTCGGCGGCAAGCGACGGTCGCGGCTCCGCCTTGGCCTGCGGCGGAGACGGCGGCGCTCCCGGCACGCTCTTGCCGCCGGCGCTGCGGACACGCGCGAACACTTCCGCGCTGGGGCCGAAGGCGATCGCCTTGCCTTCGTAGAGCACCATCGTCATGTCGAGCGCGGACAGCGCACTCGGGCGATGCGAAATCACGACGACGATGGACTTGTTCTGGCGCATGATGCCGATGGCGTGGGTCAGGGCGTTCTCGCCATCGGCATCCAGATTGGCATTGGGTTCGTCGAGCACGAGCAGAAAGGGATCGCCATATACCGCCCGCGCGAGACCCACCCGCTGCTTCTGGCCGGCCGACAGCGACATGCCGCCCTGCCCGATCCGCGTCGCGTAGCCTTCCGGCAGGCGCAGGATGATGTCGTGGACACCCGCAATCTGCGCGGCTTTCAGGATGGCGTCGGAGTTCGCCTTGTCGTCGAAGCGGCAGATGTTTTCCGCCACGGTGCCGTCGAACAGGCCGACATCCTGCGGCAGGTAGCCGATGTGCCGGCCGAGATCCTCGTTGCGCCATTGATCGAGCGACGCACCGTCAAGCCGCACGGCGCCGCGATGCGCCGGCCAGATTCCGACCAGCGCTTTCGAGAGCGAAGTCTTGCCCGATGCGCTGGCGCCGAGCAGCGCCAGCCCCGAGCCGGCCTTGAGCGAAAACGTGACGCCGGAAACGATCGGCATGTCGAAACCCGGTGCGGCCACCGCAAGATTCTGCACCGACAGTTCGCGGGTAGGCCGCGGCAGCTTGACCGGCGGCGCCGGCGGCGGCGCGGTTGCCTTGCAGATGTCGCGCAGCCGCGTCAAGCCCTGACGCGCGGCGGCCAGTTGCTTCCAGGTGCTGAGCGCGATTTCGACCGGCGCGAGCGCACGGCCCATCAGGATCGAGGAGGCGATCATGACACCGCCCGACGCCTTGTCGGCAATGACGAGATAGGCGCCTATTCCGAGCATTCCCGACTGCAGAATGTAGCGGAACACCTTGGCGGCCGAACCGAGATTGGCGTAGACGTCGGTTGCGCGGATGTTTTCCTGCAAGTAACGCTCGTTGGCCTGCGACCAGCGCGCCGTCAGCCGGTCCGTCATGCCGAGCGCACGGACGATTTCCGCGTTGCGCTGCGTCGCGTCCGCCAGCACCTGCCGCTGCGCGTTCAGGTCCGACGCCGCTTTGGTCGCACCGCGCGAAATCCGCTCGGTCACCAGCGTCATCGCGATGATCGCCACGGTGCCGAGCAGCGCGGTGAAGCCGATCAGCGGGTGAAACAGGAACAGCCCGATGAGAAAGAGCGGAATCCAGGGCATGTCGAGGAACGCCGTCGGCCCCATGCCCGACATGAAGGTGCGCACCTGATCGAGGTCGCGCAACGGCTGCTGCATCAGAACGGGCTTCACCCCTCGAAGCGGGAGGGTGGCGAGCGCCGAATGAATCGACTCCTGCAGGCCGCCGTCGAACAAGGTCGCGATCCGGCACAGCATCCGCGAGCGCATCGCATCGAAATATCCCTGCACGAGGTAGGCGATCAGCACCATCAGCGAGAGGCCCAACAGCGTGGCGAGGTTGCGGCTCGGGATCACCCGGTCGTAAACTTGCAGCATGTAGAGCGAGCCCGACAGCATCAGGATGTTGATCACGCCGCTGAACACCGCGACGCCGATCATGCGGCGCGCGCTGTCGCGAAGCGCGTTCGCGACCGGATCGCCCGCATTCAGCGTCGACAGCAGACCCGAAATCGCCCCAGACGCCAACGACGCCCGCGCCCGATGCTGTGCCTGCCCCTGAGCGATACTCATTGAATTGCCCTTCGACCCGCTCGAGCGTCGGGTTTCACTGCAGGCCTCATTGACGCGCGATGCAGACCATTTTTCGACGAGAATGCGACGAATGCCGATCGTTCACGTTCGCTGACGGGTAGAAAGGTGGCAAACTCCGCGTTCTTGCCCATCTCTTCTGGCGGCGCGAAGCAGATTTCCGGGACAAACGCATCGCCTTCCCCGGTTGACATTTCCACTATTTGCTGCGGCTTCACCCGCCTTTTTTCAGCGTGAGGCGCGTCACGGATTCGTCCGTCTATCACCTTGCTTCGACGCTCAATGGCCGCCGTCTCGGCCGAATGACGCCACGAAGCTAATCGATCCTTCGCATGCGCACATACCGCTCCCTGGCGGCGGCCATGCGTCAATACACTCGATAGGATGACAGGGGACCAAGAATGGCTCGTTTCACGCTTTGGGAAGATCGGCGTCGCGTCGATCTCGAGCAGCCGACCGACGAGGCCCCCAGCCAGCCGGTGACTCCGGCGCCTCCATCCGCGCCGCCGGCGGAGGATGCGCCTCCGCTCATCGATACGCCCTCGCCATCCACCGCTCCGACCTTTTCCGCGCTCGGCACGACCTTCAACAACGCCATCCAGGCGCCCCCGAGCAGCCTGCCGCAGACTTCGGCGGACCAAGGCACCTCGGGCACAGGCGGCGTCAGCAATCTTGCGAGCGAGTTGTCGGCGGTACAGAGCGGCCTGCTCGCGGAAGTAAGTAAGGGGCAGTTGTCGGGTGCCGCGCTCGGCCACGTTCAGGCTATCCTGGCCGACATCCACACCGCGATCTCGACGGCCAACGCCACCTCAATCAGTGCCGCCGCGAACGTCAACACTGTCGCCGCGGAGCAGTCGGTCCGCGCCAGCAATCTGGACATCCTCAATACTGTCAATACCGTCAAGGCCGACGTCGCGCTGACCAGCCTTGCGATGAATTCAGCGCCGACGGTCGTGCCTGAACCGGCCGCACCGCCCACACTCGCGGAGATCGGCGCGCTCTTCAACGACGTGGCCAGCGACATTCTCGGTGGCGTGAATGACGACAACCGCGCCGGCATCGCCGAAGACCTCCATACCGTGATCGAGGGCCTGCAGGCGCTGATCGACGCCAATCCGGAAATGTTCGAGGGCGCGACCGGCGAGCATGCCAACGAAGTGCTGCAGCAGCTTCAGCTCGAACTCGCCTATGTCAACGATCCCAGCATCAGCCCCGATGCCGCACGCGCCAGCATCGACAATATTCTCGACATCATCGAAATCGTGCAGAGCGACCCCAAGCTGGCCGAGATGGCGACGCAAGACGGCATCAGCGGCTTCGCGCCGATCCCGGGGTTCGGAAATCCCGCCGAAGCGCATCTCGAAAACGATGTGCAGACGGTCTTCACGGCCAACTTCATCGCCCAGTCCAATTCGCTCGGCCAGCAGGCCATCGACCTCGTCGGCAGCGGCGATGCCGAGGCCATTGCTGCACTGATCGACGACCTCAAGGCGTTCGAAAAGTTCGTGACCGACTTCGACGCGGCGCAGGGTGGCACCGCCTTGCTCGATGCCGCCGGCGCGCTCGGCGCCGAGGTAGCCGCAATCATCAAGGGACTGCAGACCGGTGACGCTACCCTGGTCACGGCGGCCGCGAACCAGATGCACGGCAACGCGGCAGATGTCGGCGCCAGCAACGTCCCCGTCACCGGAGGCAGTTACAACGCCAACGGCACGACGATGGCCGAAGTCCTTGGCACGGCGCCGGCAACCGAATCGCCGGCCGCCGCAGCCGACACGACGCCAGGTCCGAACGACGCGGTGCCGATCGGTGCGGATCCGGTGACGCTAATGGCAGCCGACATCGCCGTTGCGGTCGGGGAGCACGACCATCCGATTGCGCCCGATCTGGTACATCAACTGCACGATACCTGGGGATAGCGGCGCGGGGAGCGCGCCTCCGACGTTCCCGTCGTTGCGGGAATGCCGGAGGCCGAGACATCGATTCGAGCACGCGTTGGGCGATCCGGCTGAACGCAACGGGCACAGAGAACAGGCATCAGCCGCCTGCGCCCGCAAGGGAGAATCCTTGAACGATGGCCCCGATGACGGCGTTGGGACTATCGTCGGTACGGCGGTGACATCGGCGGTTGGAGGAATCGGCGCGGTTGCTGTCCGGCAGTGAATGAGCGGGGCATCTGCGTGAGGCAGCGTAAGACGGACTATGGGACCATCATTCTGCACTGGACGTTCGTGGCAGCCTTCGCCGTTGCGCTCGTTACCGGCCTGCGCATTGCGACCGAATCGCCCGACCGGACCTGGCTCAACTGGTTCGACGCCGTGCTGCCGCGCGGCAGCGCATGGGTCGCCCATATGCAGGCCGGGATCGCGTTGGCCTCGCTCGCGATCGGCTATATCGTCTACATGCTGCGTTCGGGGCTCGGACGCCGCGTCCAACTCGACAGGGTCAGGCTGCGCGGACTGTTCCGACCCGGGCAGACGAGGCTGAGCGCCGTGATCGCCCTGATGTACTGGATATTCTTCATCACGATGTCGGGGCTGCTGATCAGCGGCGCTCTGCTGTATTTCGGCTTTTACTCCGGCTATGACGTCGCCATGCTGCACTGGGTTGGAACTTGGGTGATTCTCGCCTTCGTCGTGCTGCACGTTCTGACGCAGTACAAGAGCGGCGGTGGCGCGCAACTGCTGCGCATCTTTCGCCCCGCCCCGCTGCCTGCGCCGCCACCGAAACTCGATGCGGTCGAACTGCTGGGCATGCTGGCCGAGCGGTCGGCGCGCGCCCCTGAAGCCGAAAATTTCGGCACGCCGCCCGAGGTCGCGTCGCATACGCTGCAGCCGCGCCCCGAGGTCCGCCACGACCGGCCGCGTGAAGCGGGCACCACGCCGCGTTCGGGGGCTGGCCCCGCGCGGTCGCGAAGCCCGACCCTGCAGGCCAACGCATTCGTTGTGGCGGTCGCGGCAACGATCACCGCCGGGTCGCTGATCGTGGCGACCGATCGGCTGTCGGTGGATACCGTGCAGATGCGGCGCATCAATCCGGCCGATGCGCCGAACCTCGACGGCGACACGTCTGATCGCGCCTGGCGCAGCGTCAAGCCGTTCTCGCTGCTGACCGGCGAAGGCGGAAATTTCGACGGCAAGGGCGAAGCCCGAATCGAGATCCGCGCCGTGCATGACGGCAGCTACGCCTATTTCCTGTTCACCTGGCAGGACTCGACGCGCTCGCTGAAGCAGCTGCCGCTGGTCAAGGAAGCCGATGGCTGGCACCTGCTTCATTCCGGCTTTCAGCTCGGCGACGAGCATCAATACAACGAAGACAAGTTTTCAGTGCTGTTCACCACCATGGACGTCACGCTGGCCGGCGGCCGGACGTTTCATCCGGGCCCGCAGCCCGTCGCCAGCGCGCCCGCCACCATGAGCGGCCGCGGCCTCCATTACACCGCGGCCGGCTACGCCGACGTCTGGCAGTGGAAGGCGACCAGCCATTCGGCCGGGTGGCTCGATGATGCTCATTTCGGGCCGCCGGCCGATCCCACCCCGATGCAGGTGGCCAACGTCGTGCCCTACAAGGGCGGCTTCGCGACCGATCCCGGAACCGCCAACTATCGGGATAACTTTACGGTCGAAGCCGACACCTCCGGCGGCTCGCGCCGCAGCCGTTTGATCGCGCCGCTGCGCCTGCCCAAGGCGGTCGACGCCACCACGGACGCGATGGGCGATATCGATCTCGATCCCAATCATGGCGAGAGCGACGGGGCGCGGTGGTACATGACCGATCAGGACTCGGTGCCCTATTCGACCGACGCCGATGCCCGCATCCCGATCGGAACGGTGATCCCGGGCGTGATCCTGGGCGGCGAATTTTCCGGTGATCGCGCCGACGTTCGATCGGCCGCCCGCTGGGCTTCAGGCCTGTGGGCGCTCGAAGTCAAGCGTCGGCTCGACACCACCAGCAAGTTTGACGTGCCGATCCGGAGCGGCGTCTTCATGCGGGTCGCCGCTTTCGACCACAGCCAGATTAGACACACGCGACACGTGCGGCCCATTCGTATCGAGGTGGAATAATGTCCAGGATTTGCAAGGTCACGATCAACGACGAGCCGCATCTGGCAAGCCGCGGCGACCTGCTGCTCGACTGGGCGTTGATGAGCGGCGTCGATCTTCCGCATGATTGCCGCTCCGGGATCTGCGGCGCCTGCCGCGTGCGCCTGGTCGATGGGCAGGTATTCGGCGGCCAAAGAGCCGGCGACGACATGATCCACGCCTGTCAGGCTCGAATCGTCTCCGATCTGCAGATCGAGATCGAGGCCGCACCCGAGCCGGTGGCGCTCTCGGCGGAGGTGGCACAAGTCGTCCAACTGGCGCCCGACGTGGTGGGCGTCGACATCGAGCTGCCAAAACCGCTCGATCACCTTCCCGGCCAGTATTGCAAGCTGCAGTTCCAGGGAATGCCGCCGCGGTCCTACAGCCCGACTTTCCCGATGGAAGGCGCGCCGCACGATCGCCTGTTGCACTTTCACATCCGGAAAGTGCAAAACGGACTGGTTTCTTCGGCGCTCGGCCGGGAAATCCGCGCCGGGCACCGCGTCAAACTGACGGGACCTTATGGCCGCGCCTTTTTCAGAAAGGACCATCCCGGACGCACCGTGTTCGTCGCCAGCGGCACCGGCTTTGCCCCGATGTGGTCGGTCGCGGTCGCTGCGATCATGGAGCAGCCGCAGCGCGAAATGGTCTTCATCGTGCAGGCCCGCAGCATCCGCTCGCTCTACATGCATGCGGCGCTGTGCCGGCTGGCGCTGTTTCCCAACGTGACGCTGATCCCGATGGTGTCGGAGCCGCAGCAGATGTCGCATGCGATTCGGGGCGGCAGACCGACGGACCACCTGCCGGAACTCACACCCGACGACGTCGTCTATACCGCAGGCGCACCTGCGATGACGGATGCAGTGGCGCGGATCGCAAAAGCCGCCGGTGCCCGTTGCTACACCGATCCCTTCGTACAGGAGGCGAGGACCGTGGAACCGGCCAGCCTGATGTCGCGCATCACCGGCTGGCTCAGCGAACCCAAGAGTCCGCCCGTCGCGCCACGGCCGGCGTCGATGCCGCGGGGCGTGGCTGAGGCAGGGGTCGGCAACCGCTAGACCGGAGCGAGCCGCCCCTATTGGCGGTACGCTGCAGCATGACGAGCGCGCAATAATCGCCAGGCAGACGACCGGCACACCACCGGACGCCTTGCCCCGGTCGCCGACTGCGCATGGCAATACCGACGCGTTATGAGCCGTTTTGATATTGCGACCCGGATGGACGGCAGATAGGCTTGTTGCCATGCCGACTGGTCGCCACGCCGCGACTACCCGCGGTTGGCCCAGTCTTGAACGATGCGACTGAACTTGTTCGGGACACCACCTCCATGAGGCGAAAGATCGCCGCCATTCTGGTCGCCCACATCGCCGACTACGGCCGATTGATTGCCGATGATGAGGAAGAGACGCTACGGCGAATGGCGTCCTATCGATCCACCACCGACGATCTGGTTACGATAGCCGGCGGTCGCGTTTTCAACGCCGCAGGAGACGCCTTTCTCGCGGAATTTCCCAGCACAGTCGAAGCGGTCCGCTGCGCCATCGGTATTCAGGAGAGTTTGCGCACGCGAAACCTCGCCTATCCCGACAGCCGGCAGATGAGCTACCGAATCGGTATCGGCATCGGCGACGTGGTTGAGCGCGACGGCGATCTGCTCGGCGATGGCGTCAATATCGCTGCGCGACTGGAAGGTCTGGCCGAAGCTGGCGGCATCTGTATTTCACGCGCGGTGTATGAGCAGGTGGTCAACAAGCTGTCTGCACAGTTTGTCGACATCGGCGCACGGAAGGTGAAGAATATTCCTGAACCCGTTCATGCCTACCTTGTCGTGACATGGGACGAAGGCCGCAACCAAGCAAAACCCCGGGTCGCTGCAGCACGCAGGGAACCGGCCAGAAAATGGCTTCCGGCCGCTGTCATCGGCGCCATCGCGCTGTGTACTGCGGCACTCGGTGTCTTTCATGCAACGCGGATTCCCGACGGCAAGATTTCATCGATAACGAACGCCGCCGCAGCTTTGCCACCGGAACCAGCGATGCCACCGCCGACGTCATCCAAACGTCAGCCTCCTTCATCCGCGACATCGCCGACGCCCCTCCCGGCCATCCGTCGCACCAGCACGGCCGGAATGGAATCGGACACGACGAAGCGTTCTTTTCAATCGTGCAAGGATCTTGCGACCGTCCGCGGCTGGGGTGGAAACGAAACGCCCGGAAAGATCGCCTTCGTCGCCGCGTGCATGAAAGGCGAACTGAACTGAGATCGACACCCTAAGTCGGTCCCACTGTCGCGCCGGCTGCGGAGTTCTGGTACCAACCCGCCCGCCCGGTAAATCGAGGCCTGATCACCACGTCTCCTTGAAGGGCCGGATTTCCATTTCAAAGGTCCAGGCACTGCGCGGCTGCTGGTAGAGCTGCCAATAGGCGTCCGCGACAGCGGCGGGCGGCATCAGTGCGTCAGGATCCTTCAGCGCGTCCGGGCCAAGCGCTTCCAGCCGCCGCTGGCGGACCCATTCGGTGTCGACGCCTGCATCGATGATGAGGTGGCCGACATGGATATTCTGCGGCCCGAGTTCGCGCGCCATCGCCTGCGCCACCGCGCGCAAGCCGAACTTGGCGCTGGCGAACGCCGCATAGCCGCGGCCGCCGCGCAGACTGGCGGTGGCGCCGGTGAAGAAGATGTTGCCCTTCCCGCGCGGCAGCATCAGCCGCGCGGCTTCACGGCCGGCCAGGAAGCCGGAATAGCATGCCATCTCCCACACCTTGCGGAACACCCGCTCGGTAGTATCCAGAATCGGGAAATTGACGTTGGCGCCGACGTTGAAGATGCAGACCTCTAGCGGCGCTTCCCTGTCGGCATCGCCAAGGAAAACCGTGACCTCCTCCTCCTTGCGGGCATCGAGCGAGCGCGCGAAGATCCTGCCGCCGGCCGCCTCGATGTCTTTCACCAGCGGGGCAAGTTTGTCGCCGTTGCGGCGTCCGGCGAACACCGTGAACCCTTCGGCGGCAAACTTCTTGGCGATCTCGGCCCCGATATAGTCCCCGGTGCCGATGATGGCCGCAGTCGCATTTCTCCTGGTCATGGAGACTCTCCTGTCTGCCGCCTGCCCCTCAAGGGCGAATGCCGCCCCTCGTTCGGGAAGCTAAACGTATAGTTCTAAAAAAGAACCGTCAATTGGATTTGGATCAGACTTTTCTGCAAAAAGTCGAGGTATCAGTCTATTTTAGACATTCTGATTTGGAATTTATTGCTACTTGTACAGTGGTCGATCGCTTGCCGGAGGGCAGGATGCGCTGGGACAGCCTTGAAGAAGAACCATGCTCGCTGGCGCGCACGGTCGCGGTTATCGGCGACCGCTGGAGCCTGCTGATCCTGCGCGAGTGCTTTCTTCGGGTCCGCCGCTTCGAGGCGTTTCAGTCCCGGCTCGGCATCACCCGGCATCTGCTCGCGGACCGGCTCAAGAAGTTCGTGCGGTATGGCGTGCTGCGACGCGTGCGCTATCAGGAAAGTCCCGCGCGGTACGAATACATCCTGACGCAGCGCGGCCTGGACCTGTATCCGGTGCTGATGTCGATCGTCCACTGGGGCGATACGCACATGGTGGACGAGCGCGGCCGCCCGCTGCTGCACCGGCACAAGAACTGCGGAAAGCTGTTCGACCCGGTGATGGTCTGCTCGGAATGCGGCGAGCCGCTTCATGCCAGGGAGGTACACGTGCACAGCGGCCCGGGCGCGCCGGCTTCTGCATCTGCGCCGGGCCAACGACGTAAGCGGACTGGTTCAACCTGATCTTGCCGCCTGGGCGGTCCGGCCCGGTCTGCGATGCCATTGACGAACCCGGCGCACGCAGCGCAGTTTGCCTACACCCAGCGCTTGCGGCGGCGATAGGATTTCATGTCGCGAAAGCTCTTTCGGCCTTCGGACGACATCCCGAGATAGAACTCCTTGACGTCCTTGTTGTCAGCCAATGCTTTGGCCGGGCCGTCCATCATGATACGGCCGCTTTCCAGGATGTAGCCGTAGTCGGCATATTTCAGCGCGACGTTGGTGTTCTGCTCGGCCAGCAGGATGCTGACGCCTTCCTTCTGATTGAGGTCGCGGACGATCTCGAAAATCTCGGCCACGATCTGCGGTGCCAGGCCCATCGACGGCTCGTCGAGCAGCAGCATGCTCGGCTTGGCCATCATGGCGCGGCCGATGGCGATCATCTGCTGTTCGCCGCCCGAGGTGTAGCCGGCCAGACTCGAGCGCCGGACCTTCAACCGGGGGAAATAAGAATAGATCCGGTCAAGCTCCTCGCGCAATTGGGCCCGGCTGATGGAGCGCGCGTAAGCGCCCGTGATCAGGTTTTCCTCGGCGGTCAGGTGGCCAAAACAGTGCCTTCCCTCCATCACCTGCACCAGACCCATGCCGACCAGCTCGCCGGGCGTAAGCTGGTCGGTGCGTTGCCCGCGGAATTCGATCGATCCTTTGGTCACCGCGCCCCGCTCCGAGCCCAGCAGGGTCGAGATCGACTTCAGCGTCGTGCTCTTGCCGGCCCCGTTGCCGCCGAGCAGCGCGACGATCTTTCCCTGTGGCACTTCGAGCGAAACGCCCCGCAGCACGAGGATCACGGAGTTGTAGATCACCTCGATATTCTTCACTGCCAGGACCGGCTGTGCCGCGGTCTGGGTCGCCGCAGTTCGATCGACAGCCGGTGCAACGGAAACGTTCATGGCAGCCTCCCCTTCCAGTCAAATCCGTCCGGGGAAAGGGCATTGCTCCATTCCCCGGATATCGTACGAGACCCACGAACAGTCCATCCCGTCGATCAGGAGCACGTTCGTGGCGTGATGTTGTTCTCGGCAGCGTATTTTGCCGCCGATTCCTCGATCAGCTTCCGGATGAACGCCGGGTCGGGCGCCGCCACCCAGTCCGTCAGGATCTGGAACTTCTTGCCGTCCCACTGCATCATCTTGAAGCGCTCGGATCCGTCGTGCTTGGCGCACGACATCTTGAAGGGTGCGGACATGCCGAGGATGCCGATTTCCTTGAGCTTCTCGTCGGTGATGTCGAGCGCCTCGTAGCCGTCGCGGAATTCGTCGCCGTTGACGGTCTTGCCGGTCTTGTTGTGGATCCGCTGCGCGTTCTTGAGCGCCTCGATCCACATCACGGCCGCGCCGACGCCGCGATTATAGTAGACGGTGCCGACCCGATCCGGGTTCTGCATGTTCCCCTTGCCGGCGCCGTACACCACTTTCAAGATGTCGGCGATCAGCGGATAGTCCTTGCCGGGTGCTGCGTTGGCGGCGACATAGGTGCCCTTCGCCGCGTCGCCGGCCGGGATCATGTCCTCCTCGGCGCCGCCGAAGGTGACGTAGACCATCTTCTCGCGCGGGAACCCGACGCGCGCCGCCGTGGTGATGGCAGTCGAGTTCATGCCGGAGCCGGCGCCCCAGAACGTCACCCAGTCGGCCTTCTCCTTGCGGATCTGGAGCCACTGCGACTGCTGCTCCAGGCCCGGCGGCGGGATGGCGATCTCGATCAGCCTAAAGTCCCACTCCTTGGCGATCTGTCGCATGGCCGGCAACGGCTCGCGGCCATAGGCGGTGTCGATGTGCAGATGCACCACCGTCTTGCCCTTCATCTTGTCGATGCCGCCTTCCTTCTGGGCGATGAAGTTCATCTTGACCGCGATCTGGCCCCAATAGTGGCCCGCCGCATTGAACACCCACGGCCAGACGCGACCGTCCGCGGCGTCGGTTCGGCCGTAGCCGTATTGCGCCAGCACGACATGGTCCTGCGCCATTCGGCCGATCACGGCATAGGCGCCGGGCGTGCCGAGCGTGTCGAACACGACCATCTTCTGGTCGCCCTTGTTGAGCAGGCGCTGGTAGCATTCCACGGTGCGCGCGGCGTTGTATTCGGTCTCGCACTCGTCATAGGTCAGCTTCACGCCGTTGACGCCGCCTTTCATGTTGACGTAGTTCAGATAGTCGATGATGCCGCCATAATAGCCGGTGCCCATCGCCGAATACGGCCCGACCCGGCTGCTCGGAATTCCAAAGTACTGCTCCTGGGCCTCCTGCGCCGCCGCTGCCATAGATGCGGCCACGATCGCGATGAAAGTGGCGGCGGCTGAAATGGCCGGCACTACGCGGCGAAACACCTTGTCGGTCGACATTACCTGTTCTCCCCTTGCTGCGTTTGTTGGACTGCTGGTTTGCTTCCGATGTGTCAGTGCTTGAACGGCCAAAGCCGCAGGCGTTCTTTGGTCAGTTGCCAGAGCCGCGCCAGCCCGAGCGGTTCGAAGATCAGGAACATGATGATCATCACGCCGAAGATGACCTGTTCGAGCGCTGACGTGATCGTCGCGTCGACGGCCTTGCCGAACACGGAGTGGAAGAAGATGTTGAGGAAGATCGGCATCAGCAGGATGAAGCCCGCGCCGAGGAACGAGCCCATGATCGTACCGAGGCCGCCGATGATCACCATGAACAGAATCCGGAACGACAGGTCGATGCCGAAAGCCGACGGCTCAACGGTCTGCAGATAGGCGAACGCGAACAGCGCGCCGCCGACGCCGCAGTAGAACGAGCTGATCGCAAACGCCTGCAGCTTGGTGCGCAGCAGCGAGAAGCCCATTACCTCGGCCGCGACATCCATGTCGCGCACCGCCATCCAGCCACGCCCGACGCTGCCGCGCGCCATGTTCTTGGCGAGCAGCGCCAGCACCGCGACGATTGCCAGCACAACCCAGTACTTTTCGCGCGGCGTTGCGAAATTATGGCCGAACATGATGATCGGCTGCGCGGTGATCACGCCGGCCGGATCGTAGTTCTTGAACCAGCCGAACTTGTCCAGCGCCCAGACGATGAAGAACTGCGAGGCCAGCGTGGCGACCGCGAGATAGAGCCCGCGAATTCGCAGGCTCGGCAGGCCGAACACGATGCCGACCAGCGCGGCGCAGACGCCGGAGAGCGCGACCGCGACGACGAACGGGATGCCGTCGATGCGCAGGATCAGATTGTAACAGGCGAACGCGCCGACCGCCATGAAGCCCGCGGAGCCGAGCGACAGCTGGCCGGCATAGCCCATCAGGATGTTCTGCCCGAGCGCCACCAGCGAAAGCACGAGCCACGGGATCAGGATCGCGCTCAGCCAGTAGCTGTTGGCGACGAACGGCAGCATCACAGCCGCGATCAGCAGGATGGCGATACCGATACGATCCTGACGCAGCGGAAAGATCTGCGAGTCCTGCGCGTAGCTGGTGCGGAATTGTCCGGCTTCTCGGTAGAGCATGGAATGCGATCCTCAGACTTGTTGGACGTCAGACGCGCCGGATGATCTTTTCGCCGAACAGGCCCTCAGGCCGGATCAAGAGAAAAAGTACGGCGAGCATGTATGGGCTCCAGCCTTCGATGCCGCCGCCGACATACGGACCGATGAAGACCTCGCCGATCTTTTCGATCGCGCCCACGATCAGGCCGGCGAGGATGACGCCGGGCACCGAGGTGAAGCCGCCGATGATCAGGACGGGCAGCGCCTTGAGCGCCACCCACACCAGGGCGAACTGAACACCGCTGCGTGCGCCCCACAGCATTCCGGCGACGAGCGCGACGACACCCGCCGTGGCCCACACCAGCATCCAGATGTGTTTCAAGGGAATGCCGATCGACAGCGCCGCGGCATGGTCGTCCGCGACCGCGCGCAGGCCCCGCCCGACCTTGGTGTGCGAAAACAGCAGCGCCAGCGCCGCCACCATGATGCCAGCGACCACGGCCGCCGTGACGTCGAGCTGGCTGACCAGCATGCCGGTCTTGTCCATCACCCAGTTGATCGGCTCGTCGCGGATACCGAGATCGAGCCGCCGCACGTCAACGCCCCAGGCCAATTGCGCGACGCCCTCGATGACGAAGGCGAGACCGATCGTGGCCATCAGCAGCGTGTCCTCGTTCTGGTTCACGAGCGGACGCAGGACGAAGCGCTCGGTGCCCATGCCGACCAGGATCATCAGGCCGACGGTGACCGGCAGCGCGGCCCAGAACGGCAGGCCCAGTTCCATGAAGCCGACGAACGAAAGCACCGCGAAGAACACCATCGCGCCCTGCGCGAAGTTGAAAACCGACGAGGCCTTGTAGATCAGCACAAAGCCCAGCGCGACCAGCGCATACATCGTTCCCGACAGCAGGCCGCCGACCAGAACCTCGAGAAAAAACCAAAAGTCCGGCATTGCCTGTCCTCAGTGCGGGACGCCGAGATAGGCGTCGATGACGTTCTGGTCCGAGCGCACCTCGTCAGGCGTGCCGTCCCCGATCTTCTTGCCGTAATCCAGCACGACGACGCGGTCGGAGATGTCCATCACCACGCCCATGTCGTGCTCGATCAGCACGATGGTGGTGCCGTAATGGTCGTTGACGTCGAGGATGAAGCGGCACATGTCTTGCTTCTCCTCGATGTTCATTCCGGCCATCGGCTCGTCGAGCAGCAGGACGGACGGCTCGGCGGCGAGCGCACGGCCAAGTTCGACCCGCTTCTGCAGCCCGTAGGGCAGCCGCGCCACCGGCGTCTTGCGGATGTGCTCGATCTCGAGGAATTCGATGATTTCCTCGACCGCCGCGCGGTTTTCGGTTTCTTCCCGGCGCGCCCGCGGCAATTGCAGCGCCACTTCGAGGAAGCTCGCATGCATATGCAGATTGCGGCCGGCCATGATGTTGTCGAGCACCGACATGCCGCGGAACAGCGCGATGTTCTGGAAGGTGCGGGCGATGCCGAGGCTGGCGGCGTGCGTCGGCTTCATCTCCGACAGGCGTTCGCCGCGGAAGGTGATGCTGCCTTCCTGCGGCACGTAGATGCCGTTGATGACGTTGAGCATCGAGCTCTTGCCGGCGCCGTTCGGACCGATGATGGCGCGGATCTCGTGTTCGAGCACGTCGAAGGAAATATTGGTCAGCGCCTGCACGCCGCCAAAGCGCAGCGAGATCGAAGAAAGTTCGAGGATCGGCGGACCGAACGGAAAGGCCCGCTGCGCCGACTGCAGAATGGAGGAATGTACCGGTATCGTCATGTTCAGGCGGCTCTCCGGGTCTGCGCTGGAACGACTTTCACATCGCGGATTTTAAGGTCGGCGGCGTCCTCGCCGCTTCGCGGCTCGGCCCGGACGTCGGTCCGGCCGTCATACATCGCGTCCATCAGCGCCCGGTATCGCACTCCAATGGCGTCGCGGCGGAGCTTGCCGGTGCGCGTGAGCGCGCCGTCATCCGCGCTCAACTCCCTGTCCAGGATGACGAAGCGCCGAATCTGCGTCCGCTCCAGCGCCGCGTCCGACGCGAGTTGCGCGTTGACCGTGGCGATACAATCCGCGACCAGGCCATAGATCTCATCGCGCGAGGCGAGATCGGCGTGGCCGGTGTATGAAATGTTCTGCCGATCGGCCCACCGGCTGGTCGCAGCCATTTCGATGTCGATCAGTGCGCAGACCATGTCGCGCCCGTCACCGAACACGACTGCGTCCCGAACATAGGGCACGAGTTTCAGCTTGCTTTCGAGCAGCCGCGGCGCGAACGGCGTGCCGTCCTTCAACGCGCCGACATGTGCCATGCGGTCTACGATCCGCAATTGTCCGTCCGAGCCGAGCTCGCCGGCATCGCCGGTGTGAAACCAGCCCTCTGCATTCTTCGCCTCTGCCGTTCGCGCGGCGTCGCCATGATATTCCCTGAAGAGGCCCGGAGAGCGTACCAGGATCTCGCGCTGCGGGGTCACCTTCAGTTCGACGCCGTCGACCGGCGATCCGACCGTGTCCGGCCTGATCGCGCCGTCCCGCTGCAGCGCGACGAAGAATCCGGTTTCGGTGGAACCGTAGAGCTGCTTCAGGTTGATTCCCAGCGCGCGAAAAAACATCAGGAGATCGGGATCGGCCGTATCTCCGGCCGTATAGGCCACGCGCACCCTGCTCATTCCGAGCACGTCGCGGAGCGGACCACGGATCAGGAGGTCGCTTGCGATCGACGCCAGCCGATCGCCGATCGACAGCGATTCTCCACTTAGCTTCCGCGCAGCGACCCGCCGCCCGACCGCCATGCAGGTGCGATAGAGGCGCTGATTGAAGCCGCCCGTCTCCTCCATGCGGAGCGACACCTGCTTGGCCAGCGTCTCGAGCACGCGCGGCGTGGCGAGGAAATAGGTCGGACCCATTTCGCGCATATCGGCAAGCATCGTGTCGGAAGATTCAGGGCAGCAGATGCAATAGCCGACCGCCATCGGCTGCACGTAGCCAAACAGGTTCTGGCCGATCCATCCGGGCGGCAGATAGGCCATCGCCACGTCAGTATCCTTCAGTTCTCCCATCGATGCCGCCACACGCGCGCGATCGATCAGGGACGCGTGGGTTAGAACGACGCCCTTGGCTGGGCCTGTTGTGCCCGACGTGAAGAACAGAAAGGCTGAATCCTGGCCGCTGCCGCGCGCGATCTCGGCCTGCGCGAAGTCTTGCCTTTCGGCGGCGAGTTGGCGGCCCTGCTGCAGCAGCGCTGCGTAGCTGACAAGTTCGCGCTGCGCATAGTGGCGCATGCCGCGGTCCTTGTCATAGAAGATGCATTGCACTGTCGGACAGCGCGGCAATATTTCGAGCAGCTTGTCGACCTGCTCCTGGTTTTCGGCAAAGACGTGAGTGACTTTCGCACTCGCGATCGATGACGCGATCTCGTCGGCCGCCGCATCCTGATAGAGCGGCACGGCGATGGCGCCGAGCATGTGCGTCGCACACATCGCGGCATAGAGCCGCGGCCGGTTGTCGCCGAGCAAGGCGACATGCGCGCCGCGCTGGACGCCCTGCGCCGAAGCGGCTGCGGCAAGCGCGGAAGCTTCTTCGGCCAATTCACGCCAGGTTACGGTACGCCAGATGCCGCGACTCTTTTCGCGGATCGCCGGACGGTCCCCCCTCTTCCTGGCGTGATGCATGAGCAGCTTCGGAAAAGTATCGAGCCCGGAATTTCCAGTCGTCATGTGCCGCCTTCTCCAAAACACCCATCGTCACCACGCCGTGCAGAACACGGCCGGCGGAATCGTCCACAGAATCTCGGAATGCAGCGATCGGCGCGCACAGACCGGACACTCGACAGGCCATGCGCGGCTTCAGCCGGCACCGCGCGCGACGCTCGCATTGATATCGTACGGTGCTCGCGCGCGATGATGTCTCGCCGTCATCGATCGCGCGAGTGGAAGCGCACGCAAGCCGCGCCCCGAACGCAGGGCCGCCTCGCGCTCCCGGACTCCTTCGCTTCACTTCCACCCGCATGCTTTCCCCTGAGCCGTGCTTTACGCACACGCCGCGCCAGCTGGGAGTTACGCCAACATGCAGCATCAATCGCGCGAAGTCGATTTCAGATTGTATTTATTCTAGACGCGTTCGATCGAATGATGTCGAAGATTAGACATAGGCTCTGCCTATGAGTGCGTGATGTATCACGACGAGATTGCGAATCTCGATGGCACTATTTGAAAGCTCGATGAGACATTGTCCGAAGTGTGTCCCGGTCTAAGTATGAGTCGTCGATTTGAACGGCGAGCATATCGGCGACGTTGAAGTCGATGATCGTGCCCATCACATCACGGCGATGACGCGGTTGTGTCAGCTGAGATATAACGTCGTGACAAGAGAGCCGCGCGCTGTCGGTCCGATAACGGCGAGCTGCAACCCAGGTGTGCGCCGACGTCTCGTTGGCATCGCGGGCGAACGCCTTTCTGATCAAGGTGACAAATGCTCTCAATTGAGCAGCTCGCCGAACCCCGCCAAATCCGGCACCGTTGGCAACGCCGCATGCGGCCGACAGGCGACTCGCCGAAAAGAAAAATGGCCCGCACGATGCGAGCCATTTTCTTGACCGGACCCGGCATGATCCGAATTTGGTTGCGGGGAGGCGCAACCACCGATACCGACACTCGCTAAGGGTGGCAATTTGAGCCGTGACTGGCTCCTACGGAGGAATCAAAATCCGATGAATTCGTGAGCAAAATCAATAAGCCTTCTGACTTTTCGCCCTTCGTTCGCCTATTGACAGCGTTTGTGAATTTTCCGCGTTCAGAATGGCAGCGCCCCGTAGGCGGATGCACGACGGTGACGAGCGCTGCGGGAGTTGGCCTTGCCGGACCGAATTCGGTTTCGCTTATCGTCGAGCCTGCAGCACCTCGCCCGTGTCGATCCGAGGCACCTACATCCAGCTATGCAGAACTGGCCTGCGCGCTTGCGATGTCCAGCGCGCCGAATGGCGACGGCTTCCCGAGCAAATAGCCCTGAACCAGATCGACTCCTTCGCGGCGCAAGTACTCCAGCTGTTCGTTGGTCTCGACGCCTTCCGCCGTCACCTGCACATTCAGCCCGCGCGCCAATGTCATGATGGACGCTACGACCGCCTTGCTCGCCGCATTGTTCAGCAGCTCCCTCGTGAACGACCGGTCAATTTTCACCTTATCGAACGGAAATGAGACGACCGAGCCGAGTGAAGCGTATCCAATGCCGAAATCGTCCAACGCAATCGATACTCCGATGTTCTTGAGGTGGCGAAACAGGAGAAGATTTTCTTCTCTATCTTGCAGCAACATTGATTCTGTAACTTCGAGCTCAAGACGATGTGGAGAAAGGCCTGTCTCCACCAGCGCGCACAGTATGTTATCGAAGAGTATCTCGCCGCGGAACTGCGCTGGAGAGATATTGACGGCCAGCTTGATCTCGTCAGGCCAGAACAGGGCCTCCGCGCAGGCACGTTGTAACGTCCACTTGCCCAGCCTGCCCATGAGCCCGGTTTCTTCGGCAACTCCAATGAACTGATCGGGGTACAGCAAGCCCCTCGACGGATGGTGCCATCGCACGAGCGCCTCCATGCCGCGAAGCCGCAACGTTCCGGCGTCGAAGACCGGTTGATAATGCAGTTCGAAATCACCGCGCGCAACGGACGCACGCAGCTCGCTCACCAACTGGTTCCGGGATTGTGCATGCCTATGCATCTCGTCCTGGAAGAACTGAAATCCATTCCGCCCTTCGGATTTGACACGATACAGGGCTAGATCCGCTTTATGGAGCAGTTCGGAAGCCCTCTGGCCATGCGTTGGGGCAAGCGATATCCCGATGCTCACTCCGACCGAAACCTCCTGGCCCTCGACTGGAAACGGTTTGGCGACGTTTTCGAGCAAGGCTGTCGATAGTTCTCTGGCTTGTTCCCGCTCATCGCGGGAGCTGACCTGCGCAATCGCAAATTCATCACCTCCGAGACAGGCGACCAAGTCCCCTTCCGAGGTGATCGATTTGAGACGGCCGCTCAGTTGCTTGAGCAAGGCGTCGCCCGCTGCATGTCCCAGCGTGTCGTTGACACATTTGAAACCGTCGAGGTCGAGCAGGTAAACGATCAGTTTCTTACCTGCTTCTTGAAGCCGTTCCGAAAGGTCTTCCAGCAGAGCCGCGCGATTGAGAAGGCCAGTCAAGGCGTCGTGTCTCGCCGCGTGGTAGATTTGCGCTTCGGCCTTCTTCCGGGCCGTGATGTCGACGCGAATGGCCATGTAGACGACGGGCTTTCCTTTCGGGCCAAGCTGGGGCGTGATCACGGTATCCACCCAATAGAGCTCGCCGTTCTTGGCCTTGTTGCACAGCTCGCCCCGCCACACTTTGCCCTGCGCGAGGCAGCGATACATCTGCCGGAAGAACTCCCGCGAATGGATTCCTAATCTCAGGATCCGGTGATTGTTACCCAACAGTTCTTCCCGGGAATACCCGCTGATGTCACAGAACCTGTCGTTGGCGTAAGTGATCGTGCCGCGTACGTCCGTGATCGCGACGATAACGGCCTGGTCGATCGCATATTGCTTTTCAATCAGCTCCTGCCTTGCCGCTTCGGCGCGGATCTCGGCGAGCCGCAGCTCGGTGATATCCCGGTGCATCTCGACGAATCCACCGTCGGACATGGGCTGCATGTCGAGCTCAACAAACGTCTTGTCCTGCAGTGTGTACCTGGCATGGAATTCTTCTCTCCGTTGGATGGCATCAAGATAGTCGGCCGGCCGCGCCCCAGCGCGGGCTTCCGCAACACGAGCATGCCGGCTCCTCAGAATATCCTGCACCGATACCCCGGGCGTAACTTCGGACCGCCCAAGCGTATACATGCTGCGGTGCTGCTCGTTGCAGACCAATAGTCTTGCTTGGCTATCGAAGATACACAGCCCATGAGAGCTGCTTGCCATGGCCGTGTGGAGCAGCCGCTCCCAGTCAACCTGCAGATTTTGCTGTGTGGCGTTTGGACCACTCGGAGCAAGTCGGTCAAGCGCGCGGCTCCACGCGTTCGAATCTTGGAAAGAGCCTTCCATGTCAGTTATTCACCTTCTCAAAACGGTCAGCCGGCTGAAATGAGGATCGCAGAGCCGCATGTCTACGCGCGAATTAGGCGGCTCTGATTTCGGCAAAGAATGCTTCCACTTCCGACCGAAGCGCCGCAGCCTGGCTTGACAGCTGTTCAGACGCAGCCAGCACCGAGCCGGCAGTCTGTCCGGTTTCAGCAGCCGCTTGGCTGACGCCCGCGATATTGCTTGAAACTTCCTGCGTCCCGCCTGCTGCTTGTTGGACGTTGCGCGCGATCTCGGCCGTAGCGACCCCCTGCTCTTCGACGGCCGCAGCTATCATGGTCGCGATCTCGTTGACCGATCCAATGGTCCCGCCAATTTCCTGAATTGCGCCCACCGATTGTTTGGTCGCACTCTGAATCGAGAGGATCTGCTCGCCGATTTCTCCGGTTGCCTTTGCCGTTTGTTCCGCCAGCGCCTTGACCTTGGACGCAACCCAAGAGTCCTGCTCGTTGCGTAGAGATTGGGCCCGTCGATAAAAAGCGCGATTTTCCCTTTGCGAGACGGCATTGGTTATGAGCTCTGTGGATGAAAGGATTTGTGCAATTTGCTTGCTGAATTGTTCTGGCGCGAGATCGCGCCAGAACGCCGATTGGTAACCGTAGTCAGGATCCTAGTGGCGCGAACGAATCTGGCGCTTCGGAACGGACGCGTAGGATTCGCCGAGATTGGCCAGGAAGGGATCCCGAGTGCAGGTGCCGCCATTGCCGGAGATCATGGCGAGGCATTGCTCGATCGTATCAAAGCCGCAGGACCGCGTGCCCGAGGAATCGATCCGGCAGTACTCATAGTTCTTCGCGCTCGCGGGTTCTGCAGTGTACCAGAACGTTGCAGCAGCCAGCGCCGCTGCTGCAATCGTGCCAAATCCCATTGTTCTCTTCATATTTCACTCCGTGCTTTCGGTTGAGACCGACGCACAGCTATCCCTCGCCCAGCTCCCGAAAAAGCAGGCAGCGCGCAAAAGACTGTCGCGCAGTTCGTGCCAATACGTACCCGCAGACTCAAGCACCTGAGACGCCTCCTGCTCGGCTCGCACTAGACGATTTCCTCGCCGGCCGACGCTGAAAGCGCAGCACGCACCTCACGCACCTGCTGAACGATGAACTCCATGACCGCGCGCGTGCGAGGCGCCAAGTGCCGGCGAGACGGATACACCAGGCTGAACGGCATTCCCGGCGAGGGATGGTTGCTCAATATCCTAACCAGCTCGCCGCGGCGGAGATCGTCGGCCACCTGGATCAGAGGAAGAAAGGCGATCCCGTAGCCGGCACGCGCGGCGAGCTGTACGGCGCTGCCGTCATTGGCAAGGAGGTTGCCGGAGACGCGAATCTCCCGAAAACTTTGCGGACCGGCGAACGTCCAGATATCAGAATCCGGTCCGACGTCGTGCACGATACAGGCGTGCCCGGCGAGCTCCGTCGGATCCTGCGGCTCGCCTTCACGCCCGATGTAGGTCGGCGATGCGACGACGACGCGCGCCGCAACTCCGATCCGGCGGGCGATCACCGAGGCATCCGCGATCTCGCCGACCCTTATCGCCAGGTCAAGCCGTTCGTCTATCATGTCGCCATGGCGATCGCTCACCACCAGCTCGACCTTCAGCCCCGGTTTGCTCGCCAGCAGAGACGGCAGGCGTGGCGCGAGGAAATGACTCGCCGCCACCACGACGCCGACGCGAACGAGCCCAACCGGGGCGATGCTCTGGCGACCAAGTACCGCCTCGATGTTCTCAAGCCCGTCCAGCACCGGCCGCGCCAGGCGGAGCAGCATCTGCCCATCGTCGGTCAGGCTGAGCTTTCGCGTCGTACGGTGCAGCAGACGAACGCCGAAGTGCTCTTCAAGAAAGGCGACCTGCCGCGCGACGGCCGCCTTGCTGATGTCGCGCTCGCGGGCGACGGCCGAGAACGAGCCCGCCTCCGTCACGCGGACCAGCGAAGCCAAGGCGCTTACGATATCCATTGCAGTGTTCGCAGGATGAGCCCTGTCCGGACCGAGTTCGTGGTGGCTAGTCGCAAACCAGAATGCGCCGATATCGCCTGTAGACGTAGTAGCAGTCACTGTCCGAGGAATAGCCATAACGCGAGCCGCCATAGGCGTAGCCGGCAGTGGCTCCAGCGGCGTAGGCGCCTGCGGCATGGGCGGCGCGATAGCCATAGAGGGATTCGCCATGGCGGCCGTAGCCCCCGAACCGGTTGTAGGTGACCGATGTGCCGCGAACCCCACCCGCCACCGCCGGTCCGCCGCGGCCAGCGGCGCCGGCACGCTCAGCCGCCGCGAGAGCTCCGCGCGCTGCAGGTTCTGCACCGAGACGAGGTGCTGGGCCGCCGAGGCCGGCGCGTGGCGGACCGCCAGGTCCTACCGGAGGACGACCCGCGAGCGGCGGAGGACCGCCGGCTGGTAGCGGAGGCGGCCCCCCGGCCACAATCGGCGGAGGCCCGGCCATGGGGGGCGGCGGAGGGAACTGCGCGAACGCTGCACCTGGCGAAAGCGTGATGGTTGCGAGCGTCGTGGTGATAGACAGCATCAGGCGTATTTTGCGGGACATGGTCTTTTCTTTCTCGTTACAGCTGAGGTTCGAGAACCGGCACCGGCTTGGGTCCGGAGATGCCCTCCGGCGCGGGCGTGTCGTGTACAGGCGGGGCGGGCTCGTGAGTCGATGATTGATCGCTGTGATCCGGGTGAATTCGGAACCAGGCCACATACAGCGCCGGCAGAAAGAGCAGCGTCAGCAGCGTGCCGACGATGATGCCGCCCATCATCGCGTAGGCCATCGGTCCCCAGAAGATCTCGCGTGCGATCGGAATCAACGCCAGACTTGCGGCGGCCGCGGTCAGCAGAATGGGCCGCATGCGGTGCTCGGTCGCCTCCACAACCGCTTCCCAGGCCGGCATCCCTTCCTTCTTCAGATCTTCGATCTGCACGATCAGAATCACGGAGTTGCGAACCAGGATGCCGATCAGGGCGAGAACGCCGAGGATGGCGACAAAGCCCAGCGGAGCACCGCTTGGCAGCATCGCCATGACGACGCCGATCAGCGCGAGCGGCGCCACCGCAAACACCAGGAACAGTCGCGAGAAGCTCTGCAACTGGAGCATCAGCACGGTGGCCATGACGAACAGCATGAGCGGGACGACGGCAATGATTGGCGCCTGGCTCTTGGCGCTTTCCTCGACCGAGCCGCCGATCTTCACCGAGTAGCCGGCTGGCAATTGCTTGGAGAACTCGGCCACTTTCGGAGCCAGCTGGTCCACGATCGTCTTCGGCTGGACGTTGCCGACGATGCCGGCCTTGAGCGTGATGGTCGGAATGCGGGCGCGCCGCCAGATCGTCGGCTGCTCGAGTTCGTAACGCAGATTCGCCACGGCTCCGAGCGGCACCGACTGCCCTCCAAGGCCGGTCAATTGCAAATCGCGCAACGTATCGATCGACGCACGTTCCGACGCGGTGGCGCGCCCCGTGACATTGACGAGATATATGCTGTCACGGACCTGGGTGATCGGCGTGCCCTCGAGCACGGAGTTCAGGGTCGTGGCGATGTCCTGCGACGTAACGCCAAGCTGGCGCGCCTTGTCCTGGAGAACGTCCACCTTGACGACGCGGGCGGGCTCCATCCAGTCAAACACGACATTGCCGAGATCGGGGATGCTGCGGATGATGCCGGCCAGTTTCTGGGAGAAATCCTGGACCTTGGCGAGCTCCGGCCCGCTCACCCGATATTGCACGGGACGCCCGACGGGCGGTCCGACCTCGAGCAGCTTGACGTAGGTGTCCGTGCCCGGAAACGTGTTCCGCAGGTAGTCCTCGAACCGTGTCTTTGCCTTGTCGCGTGCCTTGATGCCGCCCTTGGTGACGACCACCATCTGACCGAACCAGGTGTTCGCGGTCTGCAGGTCGAACGACAGGACGAAGCGCGGGGCGCCAGTACCGACATAAGTCGACCAGTGCTCGACCGAGGCATTGCCCTCCAGCTGCTCGCGTTCGAAGCGGGCCATCTGCGAATTGGTGTCGGCGATCGAGGCGTTCTGCGGCAGGTTCCAGTCGATCACCAGCTCGGCGCGGTCGGACGACGGGAAGAACTGCTGCTGAACGAACTGCAGGCCGAACAAGGCGATCAGGAAGGCAGCCACCGTCACCGAAATCGTCATCCACCTGTGATGCATGCAGAACAGAAGCAGACGCGCGAACATCTGCGCCACGCGCCCCTTCTCCCCGTGATGGCCCTTCATCTTGGCGGGCAGGATCGTAACACCGAGAAGCGGTGTGAACAGCACCGCCACGACCCACGACACGATCAGGGAGACGGCAATCACCACGAACAAGGTGAAAGTGAACTCGCCGGCGTTGCTGCTGTTGAGCCCGATCGGGATGAAGCCGGCCACCGTGACCAGCGTGCCCGTCAGCATCGGGAACGCTGTCGAGGTATAGACGTGGGTTGCCGCTTTCTCGAGGGGATCGCCGACTTCCAGCCGCGCGACCATCATTTCGACGGCGATCATCGCGTCGTCGACGAGGAGCCCGAGAGCGATGATCAAGGCTCCCAGCGAAATGCGCTGCAAGGAGATCCCGGCATAAGCCATTACGACGAAGGTTATGGCAAGCACCAAAGGTATGGCGATCGCGACAACCAGTCCGGCGCGCAGGCCGAGGCTCAAAAAGCTGATCCCAAGAACGATGATGACGGCCTCAAAGAGCGCTTCCGTGAAGCCGGAAACGGCATGCTCGACCACGACGGGCTGATCGGCCACCAGGTGAACGCCGACGCCGATTGGCAGGTCGGCAATGACTTTCGTCATCTCCTCCTTCAGCGCCTCGCCGAAATGCAGGAGATTGGCGCCAGACTTCATCCCGATGGCGAGCGCGATTGCGGGCTGCCCCCTGTATCTGAACAGCGTTCTGGGCGGATCGACATAGGCGCGTGTGATGGTTGCGACGTCGGTCAGCGGAAAGAAGCGGTCGTTGATCCGAAGATTGACCGCCTTGAGGCTTGCTTCGGTGGTGAACTGGCCGTTCACGCGCACGCTGATCCGTTCGGGTCCTTCCTGGAACACGCCGGAGGGCGTGACCGCGTTCTGCCCCTGCAGCGAGTTCATGATCGACTGCACGTCGAGGCCAAGGGCCGCGATCTTGCGGGTGGAGAACTCGAGGTAGATCACCTCGTCCTGTGCGCCGAGAATGTCGACCTTGCCTACATCAGGCACGGTCAGCACCTTGGCACGGACGTCCTCGACCTGGTCGCGCAGCTGACGTTGGCTCAAGCCATCGCTGGTAAAAGCATAGACATTGCCGAACACGTCGCCAAAGCTGTCGTTGAAACCGGGACCGATCACCCCTTGCGGGAAATCGTGCTTGACGTCGGCGATCATGTTGCGGACCCGAACCCAGGTCGGCTTCACGTCAGCCGCCTTCGTGGTGTCGCGCAGGTAAACGAACACGGTGGTCTGGCCCGCGACCGTGACGCTCTTGGTGTAGTCGAGCGATTCCAGCTCTTCGAGTTTTTTTTCGATGCGGTCAGTGACCTGACGCGCCATCTCCTCCGGCGACGCCCCCGGCCATTGCGCCTGAATCACCATCGTCTTGATGGTGAAGTCAGGATCCTCCTGCCGTCCGAGTTGAAGATAGGCGAAGAGACCTGCCGCCATGAAGGCAATCATGAAATACCAGATGAGCGAGCGGTGTTCGAGCGCCCAGTCGGAAAGATTGAAAGATTTCATGGCTTCTGATCCTGATCGATGCGAACGCGCTGTCCTGGCTTAAGGCTGTGGATCCCGGCGGTTACGATCCGCGCGCCCGGGGCAATTCCGCCGGCTACCCGCGCGCCGGTTTGGTCAGCGACGAGATCGACCTTTTGCAGCGACACCGTGCTGGCAGACTGATCGACCACCCAGACGAAGTTGCCGCCATCTTTTGCGAGAATTGCCGATGCCGGCACCTGCAACAGCGATGCTTGCTCTTTGCCGGGCTTTGCGGTGACGGTCGCGCCAAGCCGAAAAGTGTCCGGCGGATCGTTCAGTGCAATTCGGACGCGCCTCAAACGCGTTACGGGATCGGCTTGCGGCGCGACCTCGCGGACCGTGCCTTTGACCTGGACGGCCGGAAGCAGTTGCAGGCCGACCGTGAAAGGCAGGCCGGGCTCAAGCTGCAACGGAAAGTCTTCGCCAACGTCCACCACCGCCTCCCGGACGTCGGGCCGCGCGACCGTGACAACGCTTTGGCCGGGCGACACGACCTGCCCCGGCTCCGCCGAGACCGCGATGACGACACCGGCGAATTCGGCCTTGATCTGCGTATAGCCGAGTTGCTCCATCGCCTTGGTCAGATTGGCCTGAGCATGCGCAACCGTCGCTTCGGCACCGGCGCGCACTTGCTCGGCATTGTCCAGCGTCTGCCTTGTTGTCGCATCGCTCGTAATGAGCGTTCGCTGTCGATCCTCCGTCGCTCGAGCCGTTGCGAGATGCGCCTCCGCTTTCGCAAGCTCCGCTTTGGCGGAACGGACGGCGAGTTCGAGAGACGTCGGATCAATCGTCGCGATAACCTGACCTTCTCGAACGAGGTCGCCGACGTACACCGAACGCGAGGTCAGGCGCCCCAGGACACGGGAGCCGATATTGGTCTGGTACCGTGGCTCGATCACGCCGGCAGCAACGGTCCCTTCGCCCGCTCCAGAATCGATGGTCCTCGAGAGGACGGGCCTCACCGGCTCTGGTGCCTTCGCTTCCTGCTGACATCCGGCCAGCGCCAGCGCCGAGGTGAGTGTGGCGGCAGCGATCATCACGCGGCTGGTCATGACCGGCCTCCCTCGTAGGTCACGGGCTGGCCGACGCTGAGCAGCTTGCCGCCTTCGATCACCACGCGCTCGCCAGCTTCGAGACCAGTCTTGATTAACACCTCGCCGGCCTCGTAGCCCGCGAGCGTCACCGGCTTCAGCGATGCCGTCCTGGTCGTCGGATCGACGGTCCAGACCGCAGGCTTTGCGCCGGCCACCATCAATGCGCTCCAGGGCAGGACGATCTGCTGCTGAGCTCTCGTCCTGACGGTTCCCGCGACGGCGCTTCCGAGCGTCATTGCGGCTGGCGGATCCTGGATCGACACCTTGACCCGAATCGTCGAGCTCTTCGCATCGATCGCCGGTGAGACTTCCCTCACATGGCCGGTTGCCCTCACCCCGGAGTCGGACACCAGCGCCAGCGAAACGCTGCCGCCGTCAGGAGCGGCGAAGAAAATGGATTCATAGACTTCGAACACCGCGTCCCGCTCGCCGTCCTGCGCCAGCGAGAATACGGGCTGGGCAACCTGCACCACTTGGCCGACTTCCAGGTTCCGCGCGGTGATGACGCCATCCGCTGTGGCTCGCAACGCGGTGAAGCCGAGCGCATCCTTTGCGCTGCCGAGCTGCGCTCTTGCCGTCTCGAGGGTGGCTTCGGCGGTACGCAGCCCCTCCTGCGCTTGGTCATAGACCGGACGGGTGGTGTAGCCGGTCGCGAGCAGGGATTTCTGGCGCTCGTAAGTTGCCCTCGCCACATGCAATTGAGATTCCGCCGCCAGCACCGCGGCCGTGGCGGCATCGACATCCGCCTGCTGCTCGGCCGGATCGAGCACCGCCAGCACCTCGCCGGTTCTGACATGCGCACCAACATCGACGTAGCGCGCGAGTACGCGGCCGCTGACGCGGAATGCCAGATCGGCGCGGAAGCGAGCCTGGATCTCGCCGGTGAGCGTGGTCGACGCTTGCCGATCCCGCGGCTGCACGATCTCGGTGCGCACGAAGGGAGCGAGCGCCGCCGGTACAGCGGCTTGATCGTTGCAGCCGCCGAGCGCGGTGGCGAGCAGTGCCAGAAACAGCCAGGCGGCCATCGACGAGCGTCTATTTTCAGGGATGTCATTACGGGTCGAGCGAGTGTTCATGGCGCATCCGTGGCGTGGGAGAGTGACAACATCGCGCCCAGCACGTCCGGTGCGCGGGGCAGCCGCACCAGCTCCTGCAGGCTCGCAGGCGAAGCTTCCGGATCGGGCCTGGGCGGAACGAGCCGGTTATCCTGATGGAAGGCGGCCGCTGGCAGGTCGTCGGCCGTCTCATCAAGTGCCGTTTCCTTGAAACGGGATGGTGCCGCCCGGCGCGACATCATCGTCCCGTTCGCCCGCCATTCGCGCTCCGTCAGCGGGAACGAGAGAACGATCGAGGCGAATTCGCTGCCAAACCCGCGCTCGATGCGGCCGCCAAGGCTCCTGGCAAGATCGTTGCTGATTCGAAAATCGCGGGCAGAGCTTCTCCGCGAAGGCCGCGAGCCGTTGTCGGCGATCACGCAATTGACGATGGCTCCAATGCGGGTCAGTTTGATCTTGATTTGCCCCGGTCGCCCATCGAAGCAGGCATGTGTTGCTGCACTGGTTACCAGCCCCTGGACGATCAATCCAAGCCGCCAGCTCCGCTCGGCCTCGAGCACGACAGACTGGGCTGCAAGGGCGAGCTGGATGCTCATCCGGTCCAGCACGGAGCGCCGCATCGCGCAGCCGAGTTTTCGAATGTACCCGGCCGCATTGATCAGAGCCTCACGCTCCGGCTTTGCCAGCGCTTGATACACCTCGGCATGTCCGTGCAGCAGTTCGACGACGTCGCCGAGAGCGGCCTTGGCGTGAGCGCATTCGACCCGTACAACTGCAGCCGAGACGAGGCCGATCAGCGAGGCCAGTCCGCTCTGGACCCGGTAGTTTAGTTCACGCAGCAGGATGGGTTCCTGCAACAGCGTATGCGGGCTGAGCCCAGTCACGACGGCCTCCTCAAAGTTGATGCTCGGATCACAGCCATTCGTGCAGGGCTGCGGATCAGGGCCATTCAGGCAATGGGCTTGCACCTGGCGCTTGCGATCTTTCGTGACAGACCACGAAGCGGGCGGGCGACCCTTGCGATAAATGAACTATACCGTCTATTTTCTTTTTCTTGCAGTTTCACGGCAGACATGTCAAGCAGGAATTACATGCGCACGGACTCGTGAATGGGAGATCAGGAATGAAGAACAAGAAGGCGAAACGCGGCCGACCGCCGAAGGACCTTGCCGGCGACGTGCAGGTCCGAATTCTCGATGCCGCCCAGCAACTCTTTCTGGAAAAGGGCTACCGGAGTGCCAGCATCGACGACATCTCCGAGATGGCGCCGGCGAGCAAGCCGACCATCTATGCGCACTTTCCCGGCAAGGAGGCGCTCTTTGCGGCCGTGGTGGCCCGCACCATCAGCGGACTGACGGATTTCGGAGACTTCGCGCCCGAGGGCCGCACCCTTCACGACAAGCTCATGAGCCTTGGCACGACCATCGTGGAACAGGTCGTCGAGGAATCGCTGGGCATGGTTCGCGCCACGATCGCCGAAGCGCAGAGATTCCCGGAGTTGAGCCGTAACGTCCACGACGCCGCAAGGGATCGATCTGTCAGCGCGGTTTCCCAAGTCCTGAATGGCGCGACCCAGAGGCTCTCAGGCGCACCCAAAGCTCCATTTAGCGGCAAGCGAAGCCTTGCCACCGCCCAGATATTCCTGGATCTGATCCTGCTGCCGATACTCTTCCGGTCTCTGGTCGGTGAAACGCCGAAAGAACTGAAAAAGGAGCTGCCCTCGTTCATGCGCGAGCGAGTCGGCTTTTTCCTCGCGGCGTGTGAGGCGGACTGGAAGCCGTGAGGCAACAGATCAGCTTTGATAGAGGATGGCCACCGAGGATAGGTTGCGTGGCCTACCGAGCGGCTGGAGCGGCATCGCGTTCCGTAGCGCTGATGTACAGAACTTCATCATCTCCTCAAAGGTCGGACGCACGGTAAACGATTTGGTTGGCAATGGACCGACATAGGCATCCATCGCGTCGAGCAAGCAGCAGGTCAGCACCATCGGACTCCCCGATCGGATTTCGCCACTGGCCTGTCCGGCCACGATGATCGACTGAACGACGTCGCGGGCCTTGTTGGTGTAGGACAACATGACCGGATAATCCGAATGCACTGCCGTAGCTACCAGCTCGTTCAATCTGGTGTCGTTCACCAGTCGATCTTGATGCAGCTGGGAGAGCGTGCTCAAGGTGGCGCTCAAGCGCTGCAAGGCTGGGGCATCGCTAAGACTCGCGGCTGCCGCCGCTATCAGTATCTTCTCTAGGGTCTCCGCCACGACGGCTTCTTCGAGAGATTGTCTGGAGGGAAAGAAGCGATAGACATTGGCCGGCGACATGGACGCGCCGCGCGCGACATCCGCCATGCTGGTTTTCCTGTGGCCGATTTGGCGATAGGAACGGATGGCTGCATCTATGATCCGCCGGCGAGAGCCTGACGAATCGGTTTTTCGCGCAATCCGGCGCGTCATGATGTTCGACCTCAACGCGACGGAACGGCTTGCAGTTCACGTCGGCAGGCTTCGCCGAAATCCCGCAGCGGATCCATCTCCTCGAGGAAATCGGGCAGGTCCACGAATGACCTGTTCGGTGCGAGGTAGGTTTCGATTATTCGGCGCCCTGCCCGTTCCGCAGCGTGCACCACCTCGTCACTGGACAGAATTCGCATGCGGCCGATCAGTGCATACAAATGGACGAGAGCCGGTATCTCGGATTGGTCGGTAACGAGTGCATCTGCATAAAGCCGGGACGCTTCCTCGATAAACATTCGATACACTTTTTCACGCTTCGAAACCGAATGGGCGTGATAGCGCTCGCGCAACCTGCGGCGCCGGGTCAGCCATCCGCTGACGATTGTCGAAACTGCTCCGAACGCCGAGCCGCCGAACGCGGCCAGGGGAACGTAGATCGTACTCATGTTGCTCATCCTTGATTGGCGCGCGGCAGTTGCGGAGAACACCCGGAGACGGGTAGCCGGGAGGCAAGCGACCGCCCTGCTCGCGCGCGCTTCCTCCTATTTGACTTTGACCGTGGCCGTGGCCGGGCCGTTCTCGAACACTGCCCGACATGCCTCACTGAGATCCGCTTTACGCAGCCTCAGACAGCTCTCGACCCGCGCAGGATCAGGAATGTAGCTCGTGCATAGCTGCAGTGCGTCCGGCGTACATGCCGCCCTCTGCTCGGGCGTGCCGCGCTCGTCCTGCGCGAAGGCACCGTTGCAACAAACCGCCAGCCCGACGGCAAAAGCAAAGCGTAACTTGAACATAGCTAACCCTTTCTCTCCTGAGATCAACGCTTGAAAGCAAGGCGCGGCCTCAGGCGAGCCGAACCTTTGCCATCGCTAGCCTGAACACGGGCTTGTGAGTCAGCGCTCTTGACAGAACCCGTGGGACTGGCTGTATATGAAATATACGGTTTAGTTTATTTAGGAGCGCAGAAATGTCAACCTTGTTGTTGCTCGCGGGGGAAAATCCCTGGCCGGCACTTGTGATCGCAGTTCTCAACCTGATCGTCGGCTTGTTCCTTGTCGGCGTGAGCCTGCTGCTCGGCATCACCATTGCGTTGCTCGCCTGGATGCACGCGCTGGCAGACCGAGAACCACTGGCGTGGCCGAATGAAGCCAAGCGGCGGGCCATCGCATGACCTCGACGCTGCTACTTGCGCGCGACTGCATCATCTATGGGGGTCCACCTGTGGCTGGCTCCGGTCGAATGCGTGTTCGACCTGATCGAAGCGGAGCTCGTCAGCCGGGGAATCGCGCTCGACGAAATCGACCATGCGGCAGGGCGCAATGCCTGACCATCACGTCGGAGATCCCAAAATGCCGAACCACTCACGGATGTTCCGAGTCATCCACGTCGACCCGACCACCGGACACGCAGTATGGGTCGAACCGGCTGGCGCCCGAACGGCTCTCGAGCGCGACGGATACATGATTGCCGCGACGGCAACAGCTCCTCGTCCACGGCAATGGCTTGACGAACGCAGCTACGTCGATCCCGAGTTCGCGCGCGCTCATCCGCTCGGGCGGGGCCTCTGAACATGACCCGGGATCATTTCATGTTCAGGAGCCGAATGTCATGAGCAGGAAATCTGTTCTGGCGATGTGCGCGAGCGGCTCGCTTGCCTCCGAAATTCCCCTGCGGGGCTATCTTCTGTCGGTCGGGGCAGCGCTGCTGTTGCTGCTTTTCGTTGCCAATTGGGTGCTGCCCGCGCCCTCTCCCGGCCAGCCGGAATCGCAAACCACGCTTCCGCGGATACGCATCCACTCCGATGTGAAAGGCCCGGAAGCGGTCGTCATCGATACCAACCAGCCGCCGCCGGTGCTGGCGGGAAATGTGATCGCCACGCCCTTCCAGCAGTCGGCCGGCACCGAGCTGATCGATGGTGCCGAGCCGCCCGGCGCGCCCGAACCCATCGATGGCGGCGCGAGCGATCGTTCCACAGCCCCGATTCCCTCACGCCTCCGCGAAAGCTGGGCGAAGTTGGGACCGACTCCTGGCGATCAGGCAACAACGGGCAGCGACCGCGGCGAGGTCAGGCCAGAGGCGCAGCGCAGGCGCACGCCGTCACGAAGCGCCAAGCGCCGACGATCTGCCCGGCCTTTGGCTTTGGATACGCCGCTCAGCCGCTGCGATTCATGGAGCCTCGAACGCCGCTCCTGCCGTCCCCCCTTCACGTTCCCGCAGATGAACTAGCGCCATTCCCAATAGCCCACAGGATTTTTCAGATGTCGAAAAAGCACCTCTTTGCCCTCATGCTTACCGCCACCCTTGCCGCCAGCGGAGCGGTCGCCGAAGTCACCCCCGGACCTCTTGATGCCGAGAGCCGAGGCTCGGCCTCACAGGCCGATGCCGAGGACAAGGCAATTCGCCGCGCCCTCGAGCAATTTCGAACCACGCAAGTGCCACTCAGCCGGGCAATGGCTATCGCCGAGCGCCTGCATAACGGTTCGAGGACCGCAGACATCATGTTCGAGGTATCGGGCTCGCCCGCCTATCGCGTGCGCACAGTCAAGAATGAGCAGGTGTGGGAGAACGTCATCGATGCGAACACGGGAAAGGTCACCGAAAAGGAAGTCTCGTCTTCGCTGAAGGAGCTTGATCGAGAAGATTTGGCCAACATCGTGGCTTTGCAGTGGATCAAGCAAGAGCTGTCGGATGCCGTGCAAATCGCCGAGAAGGCTGCGCTCGGAAACGCGCTGGCCGGGGGGCTGATCAAGCAGGACGGCAAACTCAACTTCGTGATCGTCGTCGCCAGTGGCGATCGATTGAAGGAAGTGACGCTCGAGCCGCCCAAAGTCCCAAAGCAAAGCTCGACCCGCCGCTAGCGGTGACACAGGAAGGTCGGCGCCCGTTGCGTCGCAGCTTCGATCCACATTCTCGCACTGGATGGGCAAACCATCCCCCATCATGCAAACCCAAGAGTACATCAAGTCATGAACTTCCAACCTCGCGATCACTTCGCCACGACCCAGCGGCAACTGCCGTTTGATTGCATTGCCTTGCTGTTGCAAGGCGGCGGCGCTCTCGGAGCCTACCAGGCCGGCGTCTATGAGGCTTTGGCCGAAGCCGGGATTCATCCTGATTGGGTGGCCGGCATCTCAATCGGCGCGATCAACGCCGCCATCATCGCGGGAAACCCGCCGGAGACGCGCATCGAGCGGCTGCGCGATTTCTGGAACCAGGTCACGTCGACTGTACCGTGGGACTGGTCGGGCAACCCTCTCCTTGATTGGACCCGCAGCGACAATACCCGCAATCTTCTCAACCAGATGAGCGCGGGACTTGCGGCCGCCTGCGGCGCCACCGGATTTTTCTCCGCCCGCCCGATGCTACCGTGGCTGCAGGCCGGCGGGACCAGCGATGCGACCAGCTTCTACGACACCAGTGCGCTCAAGACGACGCTGGAGCGTCTGATCGATTTCGATCGCCTCAACGCCAGAGTGACGCGATTCAGCGCCGGCGCCGTCAATGTCCGAACCGGCAATTTCACCTATTTCGACAACACCACGCACACGATCCGGCCTGAACACATCATGGCAAGCGGCGCGTTGCCGCCGGGCTTTCCGGCCGTCGAGATCGAGGGCGAGCATTACTGGGACGGCGGTCTTGTTTCCAACACGCCCTTGCAATGGGTGATTGAGTGGGGCGCTCCCCAGGACATGCTGGCGTTCCAGGTCGACCTCTGGAGCGCGCGCGGACAGATTCCCCGCAACATGCCGGAGGTCATCACGCGGCATAAGGAGATTCAATATTCGAGCCGCACGCGCGCGAGCACCGATCAGTTCAAGCGGGTGCAGCGCCTGCGGCACGCGCTTGCCGATCTGCTCGACCGGTTGCCCGAACATCTTAGCGAGCATGACGATGTAAAGCTCCTCAGCACCGCCACCTCCCACAACGTGTACAACATCGTTCACCTGATCTATCGCGCGCGTAACCACGAGTCTCACTCCAAGGACTACGAATTTTCACGTGCGTCGATGCAGGATCATTGGCGGTCGGGGTATCACGACGCCCTGCGCACGCTGCGCCACCCCGAGATCCTCGCCCGCCCCACCAGTCCGGACGGCGTCTTCACGTTCGATCTTGAGCATGACGGCCGCGAATAGGCCAATGACTGCTGACCTCATGGAGAACCCACATGCGTGAGAGTGAAGTCCTCAAGCGGGCCTTTGCGATGCCCCTGACCAGCCCGGCCTATCCGCCGGGACCCTATCGGTTCGTCGACCGCGAATATTTGATCATCACCTACCGCACCGATCCGGCAAAGCTTCGCGCGGTAGTGCCGGAACCCCTGGAGTTCGATGAGCAGGAGGCGCTCGTCAAATACGAGTTCATTCGCATGCCTGACTCAAACGGCTTCGGCGACTACACCGAGAGCGGCCAGGTCATCCCGGTAAGCTACCGCGGCCGCAAGGGCGGCTACACCCACGCCATGTTCCTCAATGACGAGGGCCCGATCGCCGGAGGACGCGAGCTCTGGGGCTTTCCGAAGAAGCTTGCCCAGCCGACACTGCGAACCGAAATCGATACGCTGATCGGCACGCTGGACTACGGTCCGTTGCGGGTTGCGACGGGTACGATGGGATACAAGCATCGCGAGGCCGACCTCGAGGACGTCAAGGCCGCTCTCAATGAGCCGAACTTCCTGCTCAAGATCATTCCCCACGTCGACGGCAAGCCGCGCATCTGCGAGCTTGTCGAATACCACCTTGAGGACATCGTGCTGAAAGGCGCCTGGACCGGCCCCGCCGCTCTGGCTTTGACGCCGCACGCGCTGGCGCCCGTTGCTGAGTTGCCGGTCATCGAGATCGTTTCCGCAGTCCACATCCGTACAGATCTCACGCTTGGACTCGGAAGAGTGGTCCACGACTACCTCCAGCAACCAGTTCAGCGACCGCTGCCGGCGCGCGACAGAATTCTCGTCGCCTGATCGGATCTAGCGGACGCCAGGATGCAGCTACGTCGCCATTGAGCGCGAAATACAAGGGATAGGACGAAATGAGTAACCTGAAAGGCAAGACAGCGGTTGTGACCGGCTCCACCAGCGGCATCGGCCTGGCCTGTGCACGAGCCCTGGCGGGCGCCGGTGCCAACATCGTGCTCAATGGCCTCGGTACGCCGGCCGATGTGGAGAGGGAGCGCTGTGCGATCGAGACGGACTTCGGCGTCAAAGCGGTCTATTCGCCCGCTGATATGGCGAAGCCTCGCGAAATCGCCGGGCTCGTCGCACTTGGCGAAACGACATTCGGCAGCGTCGACATCCTGATCAATAACGCCGGGATCCAGCACGTCTCCCCGATCGAGGACTTGGCGGCGGAGAAGTGGGACGCGATCATCGCGATCAACCTGTCCGCTGCGTTCCACGCCATCCGCACCGCCGTGCCCGGGATGAAAAGGCGTGGGTGGGGACGCATCATCACAACGGCGTCGGCACACTCTCTGGTCGCCTCCCCGTTCAAGTCGGCCTATGTCGCCGCCAAGCACGGCATCGCGGGCCTCACCAAGACCGTCGCGCTTGAACTGGCGAGATCGAAGATCACCTGCAACTGCATCAGCCCAGGCTATGTCTGGACGCCGCTGGTGGAGAAGCAGATCCCGAACACGATGCAGGCGCGCGGCATGACGAGAGATCAGGTCATCAACGACGTCCTGCTCGCAGCTCAGCCCAGCAAGGAATTCGTCACTGCCGAGCAGGTCGCTTCGCTGGCGTTGTTCCTGTGCAGCGACGATGCCGCGCAGATCACCGGGACCAATCTCTCCATGGATGGAGGCTGGACGGCCACCTAGGCACATCGCAGCGGAACCAGCGGAGAATTTGATGCAGATCAAATCCGATGGCCGCCCCGCAGTAATAATTGTTCGGTGTTGAGCAATGAGGCTCCGCATGTCTCGCGATGTCGTTTGCATCGAGGTACAGCATCACCATGGCTCGGTGCCGGAATGGGAGGCTGCGCTGAGCAGGCACGTCGGCCAGGTTCCGCCGGGGTTCAGCGACAGCGAAGTAAAACGGTGCACTCCGGCAACCACGGAAGTCTTTCGAGCCAGGCTCGAGTACGGCGCACTCGGCGAGTCCGTTCTGTTCAAGACTTCCGCCAGCCCCAACCAGTTCAGCCGCCGGTTGCGATACGCCGATGCCTCGGTGCCGTCGCCGATCCTGCTCTTCATTCAGGTGAGCGGCAGCCACCGTTTCCAGCAATCGGGCAAGACCGTTGTGCTTCGACCGGGAGACTGGTGCCTGCTCGATACGCTCCATCGCTTCGATTGCTGGACCATGAACGAACGGGCGGAAATCCTGGGACTGACCCTTGGGCGGCCCTTGGAGGCGGAACAAGATGATCTGTTGCATCGCGGAGCTGCCAATCGCCTGGACGGGAAGCTCGGCACCTCGCGGGGGCCTCCAAGGCACGCTGATCGAGTCGTTCGCTCAAATGGACAATGTCCCACCCTCGAGCGGCCGTGGGTTATGCAATTCCATCACCACCATGGTTTGGGATGCCCTGCGCGAGCAGTTGGCCAGCCCCTCGCCGCCCGTCTACCGCGATATCCAGGCCTCGCGTCTCAAAGCCTACGTTGAATCCCAGCTCTCCGACCCCGCACTCTCGGTGGATACCATTGCGGAGGGGTGCGGGCTGTCGGTGCGAAGCGTGCAGAGGGTCTTTGCGCTGGATCCAGCTGGTTCGGTATCGGCCTACATGTGGCAGCGACGGCTGGAGCGGTGCGCCGAGGTTCTCCGTGACGATAGGCGCCGCTCCATCGCTGATATCTGTCATCAATGGGGATTTCACAACCCGTCGCACTTCAGTCGCGCATTTCGCGAGAAGTTCGGCGTGGCGCCCAGAACATACCGGACCGGCTGAGCGAAGCAACTCTCCGCAGCAAGACGGTCGATTGACCCGACCACCTCGCTGCTCTGCCGCAGATTGCTTTTCGTCAGTCCGGTCTGGGCTCGAAGACGCTCACGCCCTTCGCTCGCTCGTACTGACAACGCGGCGGGCAAGTATTCGGGGCGCGTTTTTCGCGCCCCGAATGCTCAAGTTCGCGTCAAGCAGCGAGCGCGTCCTTGGTCAGACTCCAGGCCCGCTTCAGGAACTCGCGACGGCGCTGGAAGTCAGCCTTCATCGCGGTCACCCGCTTTTCGATGCTGGCCTTCGCTTCGGCGTTGGTCTGTTCGATCTGACGCTGCAGCGCATTGACCTTCGCATCGACCTCCTGTTCGAACTGGCGCTGTTTCGCTTCGGCTCGCTTGCCGACCGCATCGACCTTGGCGCGGGCCTCCTCGAGGCGCTTGCTCAGGTTTTTCCGGGCTTCGCCGCCGGCGCGATCGAACTCCGCCTTCAATTCCGCCAGTTCCGCCTTGCGCTCCTTTGCGAGGGCATCGATCTGTTCAACCTCGAAATCCGATCGCCATTGCCGGATCACTTCACCGCCCAGCGTGGCCATCCGGTTGTCCAGCGGCGTGATCCACTCCTCCTCGATCTCGGCGACCACTGCGGCCTTGCCAGGCGACAGCTTGTTCGCAATCGCTTGGATGAAATCCGACCGAATCCCGAGATCGATGATGTCGCCGTATCCGCCCGCGATGGCGCCGACGCTCATTCCGATCATGGCGCCGGCCGGCCCGCCGATGAGACCGATCAAGCCTCCCATGAGGGTGCCGGCTGCAAAGCCGACCGGTCCCTGATCTTCAGCCTGTCGAGTAGCCAGCGTCCCGTTCGCTTCCCGGACCAGAACGGTCATTCCGTAAAGCGACAGTGTCCCTTCCGCATGCAGTTGCTTAAGGGCTCGCGTTCCTTCGTACGCTGTTGTCTCGGAAGGAAATATGACGACTACGAATTTGCTCATGATGATCTCCATGATCTCCTGTTTTCATGCGCCCGCAGCCTGCACTGCGCACAACCGACGTTATTGACCAGCATCAAACGAAACGCGACGCAACTTGTCTGCATGTGCCACTCTTGACCTGATGTGCCAGTTTTGCAGAAGCACCGACGCTATGACGATCAATGTGCACTGGCTTGCGGATGCCGATCGGGTTCGCTTCCAACTCGGCGCGGAGAGTTTGATTCAGGTCAACGCGAGACGACCAAGCCCGGGATCATGTCGGCTATAACCGATCAACGGAGATCATCATGGCAGAGCAGAGCAGCATGCATTTTTACCTGAACTGGGCCAAGGAGGGCAAATTATGAAGTGCTGCGGCTATGACCCATTGGTGCATCGGTATGTTTGCGTAACGCGTGACGTATCCCCAATCGAAAATTGTCGATGTATACACAGCGCTGTTGGCCCCATTATCATCTGCCGCGGGCCGATCGTCACTTCCGAGTAGCTCGCGCAGGATACGATGGCAACGGCAGCCAGGCGATCTGGGCGTGGTAGAACGGAGGCATCGAATAAATCAACTTCCGACCAGCTGATGGCGCTCGGGGAATTGGTGTCACACGCGCGGCGCGCGCTTTTTCTCGTGATTACTCCGTCGGACTCTCCCACTAAAAACCAGACCTAGGCGCCGCTGATTGTTCGCCCTGGGCCGCAACGAGAAATGGTATTGAACGGCCGGAATCTGCAGGTGCACCCCTAGCGGCTATGGGTCCTAAACATCTGCTTTCCGATGAGAAGATGAGATCGTGTCCCTGAGCGTGGTGTAACTGGCGGTGGGACACCGCGTTCGCCGGCAAGAGCCAGACTGGTCAGCTGGCGATAGCCGGGAGGCTGACGGTTGGATCATCGCTCAGCGGCGCGATGGTTTCCAGCGTCATGTAACGGGCGCGCTGGACGGCCCATTCGTCGTTCTGTTCGAGCAGGATCGCACCGATGAGGCGGACGATGGCGTCCTCGTTGGGGAAGATGCCGACGACCTCGGTCCGCCGCTTGATCTCGCCATTGAGGCGCTCGATCGGATTGGTCGAGTGCAGTTTGGTCCGGTGCTGCGGCGGGAACGTCATGTAGGCCAGCACATCGGTCTCAGCCTCGTCAAGGAAGCCGGCAAGCTTCGGCAGCTTGGGGCGGAGCTGGTCGGCGACCTTGCGCCATTGGGTGCGAGCGGTCTCGGCATCATCCTGGGCAAAGGCGGTAGCGATGAAGGCGGAGACGACGCGCCGCCCGCTCTTGCCGGCATGGGCCAGTGCGTTGCGCGTGAAGTGCACGCGGCAGCGCCGCCAAGAGGCGTTGAGCACCTTGCTGATGGTCGCCTTGATACCCTCATGGGCATCGGAGACGACCAGCTTGACGCCGCGCAGGCCGCGGCGAGCGAGCTTGCGCAGGAACGCCGTCCAGAATGTCTCAGCCTCCGAAGGTCCAATGTCCATGCCGAGAACATCGCGCCGGCCATCGCTGTTGACGCCGACCGCGACGATCATCGCGACCGACACGATGCGCCCCTGCTGGCGCACCTTCACATAGGTGGCATCGATCCACAGATACGGCCAGTCGCCCTCGATCGGCCGAGCGAGGAACGCCTTCACCTTGTCGTCGATCTCCGCGCACAGCCGCGAGACCTGGCTCTTGGAGATGCCGCTCATGCCCATCGCCTGCACCAGATCGTCGAACGAGCGGGTCGAGACGCCCTGGACATAGGCTTCCTGCACCACGGCGGTGAGCGCCTTCTCGGCCATCCGGCGCGGCTCCAGAAAGCCCGGGAAGTACGAGCCCTTGCGCAGCTTGGGGATACGAAGCTCGACCGTGCCGGCGCGGGTCTCCCAGGTCCGGTCGCGGTAGCCGTTGCGCTGGGCCAGACGCTCGGGGTTCTTCTCGCCGTAGCCAGCCCCGGTCTGGCCTTCCACATCCAGCTCCATCAATCGCTGGGCAGCAAAGCCGATCATCTCGCGCAACAGATCGGCATTAGGGGTCTTCTCCACGAGCGTGCGGAGGTTCATCATCTCATTGGTCATCGGTGGTTCCTCGAATCAGGTTGGTGTCAGCAACCCGACCCTACCGGCGAACTGCCGGTGACCACCGCAAAGCCGCCCGCCCGCTTCGGCGCTATGTGAGGGCGCGTGCGGACGGCTTTGCTCTACCGAGCTACACCATCTATGGGGACACGACCGAAGATCGAAGATGACATGCTTGGGTCCTTCCCGGGCCCCTCCCCGTACGGCCCAAGCGCGCCCCGAAATATCACCAGCCGCAGATTGCGAAACCTGGGTTGACACGGTTGACAGGTTGACACCCAGCTAAGAAACTTTGCCATTGCACATGTTTTTTGAGCCAGGTTAGTGCGGCGCTGGCACGAGCGTGGCTTTACCCGAGTTTGAGCCGGAGCATAGCCGGCGGCTAGGCGCGTGGTCGCGGAGCTGATCAAAGTCGCCTTGTGCTTACGATCAAACGGCCAGCGCCTCAGGCCATCCTGCGTCGCCGCCGGAAGCAGGCTTGCCGCGCGATGATCAAGTTGGCACGGAACGCGGTCGACAGCCGTTCGCGGATTCGCTTGGAAGGCAACTGACCGCGCACCCGGCCCAGGTGTGATCGCGCGGGATTGACGGCAGGGCTTGGTGGGGAAGCGGTGACAAGGATGTTGCCTTTGGCCCCCGAACCACCTGGAACCGCCAGCACGGCGCCGCCGTGTCGCGCTTGCTGTTGAAAGCCATAGTTACAGATATCATTCAGGAAGCTGCGGGTATCAAATCATTCGAGCTTTCACACGCCAAAGGCCGGGACTTGCCAGCTTTTGTGGCTGGAGCACATATCGACGTGCTGTGTGGCGACCAAAAGAGGCAGTACTCCCTGTGCTCTGATCCCGTCGATCGCAAGACTTATCGAATTGCCGTGCTACGAGAGGCAGACGGACGCGGCGTAAGTCGGTGGATGCACGACCACGTTGGCATTGGCACATCGCTTGTGATCGGCGCGCCGCGAAACACATTCCCGATTGAGGAACGCGCAAACCGGCACATTCTGATTGCGGGAGGAATCGGCATTACGCCATTTCTCGCAATGTTATCGAGTTTACGACGGCAGCGAGCATCGTTTCATCTCCATTACTGTGGCAGAAGCACCGAGACGACGGCTTTTCTGGCCGAGGTCCATGAGAAATGTGGCACCGACGGGTCGACACTTTACTTCGATGGCGGCGAGCCCAGCCAAGGATGCGATGTGGCTCAACTACTTGCGTCCCAAAGGCCCGGCGATCATGTCTATTGCTGTGGGCCAAAGGGATTAATTAACGCTGTCCAGGCTGCGACCTCCCATTGGCAACCAGGCTCCGTCCATTTCGAGCATTTTTCTGGCGCAGCCTCGCTTCCCGTTGAAGCAGAGGCGTTTGCTGTCGAACTCCAATCGTCCGGTCGGAGAATAGAGATCGCCGCTCAGCAAACCATCTTGTCAGCTTTGCAAGGAGAAGGCATTCCGTTAGAAGCTTCATGCGAGAGCGGCGCATTTGGCGCGTGCCTCATTCGCTACATCGCGGGCCAGCGGATCCATCGTGACGTTTGCCTTTCGGACGACGAGCGTGCGTCTCAGATTGCATCTGCGTTTCGCGGGCGGCAGGAACGCTTTTGCTCGACTTGTAGTAGCACTTTCGAGCTTTCCCGGATTCATGCCAGCTCCAGTTGTTCCATCGTAGGCAGAGTCGCACCCGAGCTGTAGGCCTTCATAGATTTTCTATAACCGTGGGCACAGTTCAACAGCGCCCTACAGTCCGGCCGCTGATCGATGGACCGTCATGTTCATGCGTCCGAACGCTGGCCGTTGTTCACCGACTGATGCCAACCGGCGGCTGTTTCCGCAAAATCGTTGTTGACGACCCTGCCCCGGCACTTCAATCTATTCGAGCAGGGGAGGAAACTGCAACTTCGGAAATTCGAGGTCAGCAGTACCGCCTTCGGTCGTGTCCGGAAGCGAGGGCTGATGCCGAACATCGCTCGACCAACACCCAATGGCGTCGCAGAACGCATCGCCGGTGCTCGCGTCTCATGTGCGTACCGGCGGGGGCCGCGCCCGCCCGTGTTACTCATTCATGGCAACTCGTCCTGCAGCGCAGTCTTCGAGCGTCAGATCGACTGGCTCGCGTCGGCCGGGCATACGGTGGTCGCTCCAGATCTTCCGGGTCACGGTCGTTCCGAAGATGCGAAACGGCCGCGGTCTACGTACAGTTTCCCCGGCTACGCCGACGTCCTGTCGGAACTGATGCGTCGGCTGGGTATCCCCAACTTCCACGTGGTGGGTTGGTCGTTGGGCGGGCATATCGGCCTAGAGATGTGGTCTCGAATGTCGTCGGTGCTTTCGCTGACGATCACCGGGACGCCTCCCGTCGAACTCAGTTCAGCGGGGGTGGCGGCCGGTTTCAAAGGTATGTCGGCCTTGAGTTTGGCGGGCAAGAGCCGATTCTCTCCGCGCGATGCGCGGGCTTATGCCGACGCCATGCTCGGCGAACGCGTCGATGGCCGCTCGATGGTTTTCAAGACGATATCCAGGACGGACGGCAGAGCGCGACGATGGATGGTGCGCAACGGGCTTTGCGGTATCGGGGTGGATCAGGCCGAGGCGGTGCGACGCTGCGATCGTCCGCTGGCTATCATTCAGGGGGTGCACGATCCTTTCTTGAACGTCGACTACCTTAAAAAATTGAAGTACCGTAACTTGTGGTTGAACTCGCCGGTATTGATGGAGGCGGGTCATGCCCCTCATTGGAGTCATCCGGCGTCGTTCAACCGACATTACTCGGATTTTTTGTCAGGCATTGACTGAGCATTGTGGCGTAGGGAGACCCGCATGATTATCGGGTTGGAGGACTTCATTGCAGAAAGCTCGATTGCTGGTTCTGTTGACGATCTCAAGCGGCTTTACTTAGGAGCGATCGAAGCGGAGGGTTATCAGAACGCCGTTCACGCGCGCGTCCGCAATCAGAGGCTGGTCGAGATTCCTTGGATCGAGTTGCCGCCCGGCTATTCCGAGAATTACATTGCGAACGGATGGGACAAGATCGATCCCGTTGTCCGCCATATCCACTCGGCGCGGCGGCCGTTCACCTGGAAATCGGTCTGTGAAAAAGCGGATCTCACATCCCGACAATTGGCGTTCATCGAGGAATGCCGGGAATTGGGAGTCCATTCCGGAATAACCATCCCTTTGCATGGCCCCGGCCCGGATGCCGATCTGATCAGCATCAGCCTTCGCGACGGTTCGCGCACGGTCGCGACACGTCTGCCGCATGTCTATGGGCTGACGGTCCAGTACCGGTTTCGATTGAGCGAACTCGAGCAAGAGGCCGTTGCTTTGCCGCAGCCTCTCACTGCGAAGGAGATCGAATGCCTCAAATGGTGTCGGGAAGGAAAGACCAATTGGGAAATCGGAGAAATCATGAACATTTCCGAAAAGACCGTGGAGTTTCACCTTTCCAATACCATCAGGAAGTTGGGTGTCAGCAACAGGATCACTGCGGTGGTGAAGGGACTGCAGTGCGGCATAATCTCGCTGTGACGTTACGCTCAGGCGGAAACACTGCAATCGGCAGACCGACTTACCGTACGTATTGCAGTCTCTAGCCGGCTCAGGCCCAGATCCAGCAGCTCCATCTCGATGTTCAGCGGCGGAAAGATCTTGAGGACTTCGTCGTGTGGGCCGCACGTCTCGATCAACAGTCCTTCGCGGCGGGCATTGACGGCCGCCGCCGTAGCCAGGTCTTCCGGCAGCTCGATCCCTGCCATCAATCCCAAGCCTTTTTTCTTCAGGCCGGGAAAGCGAGCAAGCAGCCGTGAGATCCAGCCATCCAGGTATCTTTCACGTTCCTGGATTCCGGACAGAAACTGGCGGTCAGTCCAGAAATCCAGGGCTGCGGTAGCCGCAACGAACGACAGACTATTGCCGCGGAACGTGCCACTGTGCTCGCCGGGCTGCCAGCTGTCGTAGCGGGGGTCTATCATGAGCAGGGACATCGGCAGACCCCCGCCGAGGGATTTTGAGAGGCACACCAGATCCGGCTGAATGCCCGCGCGCTCGAAGCTGAAGAATTCTCCGGTTCTGCCGCAGCCCGCCTGGATGTCATCGACGACGAGCATCGCGCCGACATCGTTCGCAAGCTCGCGGACCGCGCGCAACCACCGCACCGAAGCGACGTTTAAGCCTCCCTCTCCCTGAACGGTCTCGACGATAATGGCGGCGACGGGGTCGACGCCACCGGAAGGGTCTCGCGCCATTTTGGCAAAACGCTCGAGTTCCGGGACGCCGGCGCCATGATACGACTCGAAGGGCAAGCGCATGACGCCTTGGAGCGACTGCTCCAGTCCCCGGCGAGCGGCACGAGAGCCCGTCACCGAAAGAGACCCGGACGACATTCCATGAAAGGCGTTCGTGAACGCAACGATGCCGTGGCGTCCGGTATGCTTTCTTGCCAATTTGAGCGCCGCTTCGACGCAATTGGTCCCGGTCGGCCCCGTGAACTGCAGTCGGTAGGCCATATTGCGCGGCTTCAGGATGACTTCGTTGAAACGTTCGATGAACGCGAGCTTCGCCGCGGTATGGAAATCAAGCGCATTTCCGATGCCGTCCCGTTGAAGATAGGAGATCAGCGCGGAGCTGATGCTAGGATCGTTGTGTCCGTAGTTTAGCGATCCGCACCCGGACAGGAAATCCACGAACTCGCGGCCCTTGTCGTTCCATAGTCGGGCGCCTTTAGCTCGGACGAAGATATCGGGCGTTCCCCGGCAATAGCATCTTACGGCCGACTCGCAATCCTCGAAAATCCGCTGGTCCATCGATGACGATGCGCCTGACACTACGTCACCTCGTTTTTCTGGCGATCCGGCCTTCTGGTCGCCGGGAGCCCCCCCGGCTCGCATCGAGAAGCTTCTTCCTCACGGACAACAGGTCGGCCGAGATTCCGTCCAAGCCAGCCTGATCGGCCACATCGCTCAGATAGGAGACGGCATCGGCCATTTGACTGGCTATTTCGCTCGTCGTCGGTCGTTCCAACCGCTTTGCGATGTTCATGCCGCGACCTTTTCGATGAGCTTCGACGTGAGCAGTACCGGTCCATCGATGCCGTATCTCGCGCAATGGTGGTTGGGGCGCACGTTCTTGCTGCTCACGAAGAATGCCCGTTCGATTTCGCCTTCGACCAGGTCCGGGCTTCCCAGCCACCGCACCCCTTCCCGAATGAAGTGGGCAAGAAGGTGCTGACGGGTAACGCCGACCATGCCGGCTGCTCCGATCTGCTCGAACAGCTCGCCGACCGCACACAGCAGTTCGGGCAGGATCGTCCTGCGCAATTGCGGCGTAACGGTCCTGTCCACACAAACCCTAGTCACTTCCCAAAGGTCCGGGGACTTCGGAACGCCGGCGTCGGCCAAATGAGGCCAATGTTTTTCGAGCATGTAAGGCCGGTCCGTTCGGAGCAACCGTATCAAGCCGCGTACGACCCGCCCTCGATCTCGCCAGACCAGATATATCGCCGCGGGGGTGTCGAATTCATCGAACTCAAGCCCGTCGTGCGAAAGGTGCGGAAGGCCGCGTTCCTGGACGAATACCCGATATCGAAGCCTTGCCTGCGAGGCCATGGCGTCCTGAAAGAAGTGCGAATTGGCTAGGGAAAACATTTCGATCATCCGAGGCAAACCCTTCTTCGAACGGTGACGTGAATCGAAGCAGGTCGCGCACCTCTGGCCCACTCGGAAGGTCCCTAGGTTCACGTTAATGTCACAATGATGTTCGATGAGCTCTTGCGCGCGCTGCGGACCAACACGCAACATTGAGCGCGCGGCAACGGTCCGCAGGGCAAGCGCAGGCCTACAGCGCGGCAATTCCCGCTTCTGCGAGCCCGGCGACGATTCGGGGGATGCGGATGCCCTCGTTCTTGCGCAGAGGAGATTTGCCGGCGACTTCCTGCGGTCTGCCACCTGCATGATGAAGCGCTATCAATCTTCCGTCCTCGGCGATCACTGGAGAGCCGGACGATCCTGTCTGTGTATCGCTCAGGTACTGCACCACCCTGTCGTCGGAGAAAGTGACCTGATTTCTGACATAGGCGATACGCTTTCGTTCGCCACCGGGATGCTGAATGACGAAGGCAGGCGCGTTCATCACGGGATCGGTCGAATTCGACAACTTAAGCACGGGAATGTCGTCGTCGAGTTTCTCCGAAGCCTCAATGACCGCCCAATCGTCCGCTGCAATCCCGCGAACGGTCGCCACATCGCATTTGACCGCTTTGGAACTTCGACCACCGCCGCTTCCGTCGTCATCGTAACCGAACTCGGCCACGACGGCAGAAGCCTTTACGGTACGGCTGTGCAGAACGTGCCAATTGGTAAGGATCAGTTTATCAGATATCCTGAAACCGGTCCCTCGTTGCGTGGTTGACGCCCACGTGCATTGCAGGCGGCAGACGCTCGGGGCGATCGACCAAAGACGTTCAAGCACCGAGATCAACCATGGTACCTTTCCGATAGGAAGGGTCAGATCGTCGTGGAAGAGTAGAGCTTCCGGCTCGGTGACGTTGTCGTTCGCACGTAGGAACACCGGCGCGCCGTTCGCGTCCTTCGGTTGCGCCTCCAGTGGAATGTTGGGCGAAGCGGCGAGTAGCGCGTCGAGCAGCTGAGCGCGCGGATGGTCGGGATTGAGGGTACGCACTTGCTGTACCAATCGCCTCGTCTTGAGAGAACCGGACGCCAGGTCTAAAATCTCCTTCCAGAGCATGAAGGCGTCCTGATCGCCGAATAGCATCGCAGGATTCAGCCCGCTTTTCGCCGCCACGAACATAGCGCCCTTCGACGTCGGATAGATTTCGCAAAGCGCTTGATGCAATTCCTGAGCTTCGGCGAGTTCCCACCGGACCGGAGCTACGTCAAGAAACGACATAACGTTTTTCCTTCTGTATTCACCGTGAGCCGGAGCCTGCAAGGCTTGCGATCAACGCGTTCAGAGGGTCGGGGCTCACCAAAAATCTCATGAACAGGAAGACGTCCTCCATGGGCACTGACCGATCCCGGGCGCGATAGCTCAGCAACGACTTCGTCGAGACGTCTATGGCTTCCCCCTCGACCTTGGCGCACTCCTGCCAATCGAACGCCGGATCGATACCGACCCTCAGAAAGCGTAGAGTTCGCTGCCAAGCCTCCCTCGACATCCGACTCGGCAAGGCGTTGTCGGACGACAGAATGATCTGCGAGACGGGGAAGCCCGAATATAGTACGGAGAATGTTGGAAAGCGCGAGCCGAAGAGCGACAGCGTTCCGAGCACGGCCTGGCCCAGCGGAGAAAAGATGGCTCCGGTCTTCTCGACGAACTGACCGCAGCTGTCGGCTAGAAAGTTCGTCGATGCAGCGAGCAGCCACCTCCTTCGGCTGGCAAGGACGAGACGCTTGCCGATATTGATCGTAATGTCGCCGGATTGATCGTCATCTTGATCCCAAAGTCCGTCGAATGACAAAGAGCCTGCGAAGGCCGTGTCTGGTGAGGTGTCTCCGTTCGCTGCCGTTCCGGGATATAGCAAAGCATGTTTTTGTTGGATCCGCTCAAGCAATACCGACGCGGGCTCCTTCGCCACGTCGACCGCAGTGGATGCGGACTCCAATGCCAGATCGCCGCCTTGCAGACGCTGTTTGAGACGGGGCATCAGGACGTCCGCGGGCGACATGAAGTCGTAACCGATGATAACCTCATTGTAACCGACCGCGGCCTCGTCGTAACCGACGATGGCCTTGGGCGCGCCCCGCGCGGACTCGATGAATTCGGCTTCGGCTTCCAGATCCACGGAAAGTCGGATCCGGGCGGCTCTCAGAGACAGCTTCATCAGTTGGGCATCGTCTTCTCGCGTCCAAAGACTATCGTCCTCGATCTGGGCCAGAAGCCTGTCGGCTGTGCGAAGATCGCCGGCCTCCCGTGCCAGCAGCGCCCGAAGCGCCAGACGATCCCGTCCCACCGTCCCGGGTGCATCGCCAGCCTGGCTGAGCAGATCTTCGGCCGCTCGCCCGTTGCCTTCCTTCAGCAGTTCGTAGGAGTCGTGGAAAAGCAAAGGGCTGTTTTCGGAACGTGCCGTTCTCTCCAGCGCGATCTGCTTTGCGGATCTGTCCAGCGAACGTTTGCGGCTCGAGCGGATGCGCTCGGATGCTTCCTGCTCCCAAAGCAACAGGTCGCCCGTCTCCGGAGCCGCGCCCAACCTCTGCAGCAGCCAGGTTCTGGCCTGCGGATGCCGAAGGTCGTCCGCGGCAAATGTCAGAAAAGCTCCGACTCCGTCGCGCCATGCTCTTTCGGCTCCATGGACGTCGTTCAGCCGAAGCCGATGGTAGATCAGCTCAGCCGTGTTCTCCAGCGCCGCCGACGGGGCAAATTCGTACCATTTGACCGCACGCTGGTCGATAGCGTTGACCAGTTCGGGTTTCTCCTGTTCGAGCAGCGTTAGCGTCGCGGCGCGAACTTCCGGTCGCGGCCGTAGAGCTATCCCTCCTTCGACGAGAGCCATTTCACGGGACAATTCGGCGAACCATTCGGCCGGCGTGCCCGGCGGCATTTCGACCAGATCGCTGAACATGGGGCTTAGCATATCTTCTGTAATGCGGCGCACGACGAGCAATGCGCTTGCCAGAGGCTTGAAGTCGGCATTTTGAACTCGATCGAGGATCCGGTCGTAGAGATATCCGGCCACGATGGCGGGAGGCAGATCTCGGGGGAGGTCCTCGACGCGACCGCCCAGTTCGACGAAGCGGAGTGCCAGACGGATGATGAGCGGAATGCCGCGCGCAAGTTCGACGCATTTGTCCAAGACGTGCGGTGCCGCTATCCCCTTTTCTCGCAGCCATTCGCGCGCGTCGGCCGGCTCGATTCCCTCAAGTTTGATGGACGATGCCGGTTTTCCCCGAAGTTTCAGATCCGGAACCGGTGCGCGACCAGTCACGCATACCCTGAGGAGCGGCACACGGTTGCATACCGCCTCGAGCAGCGGCCATATTTCCTGATAGCGCGTGGAATACTGGGCAGCTTCGAAACTGTCGAGAACGATAAGCGGAGGCAACGGCGATCCCATCGAGGCCTGGATGCTTTCACCTAGGCTCTCGGCCTGCCGTATCCAATCGTCTCCCGTTGTCGGCGGAGTGACGAAGTTCTCGAGCTGAATGGCGGCTTGCTCGGTCAGGACGGACAGGACGGAAGTCGCATCGTCCGGCGCCAGATCGGCGCGGTCGAAATCGAGCCACAGCAGCAGGGTCTGCTCGGGAAGTTCCGAGGCGAAGCGGGCGACGATCGAAGACTTTCCTATTCCGCCTACTCCGTTGACGACGACCGGGCCGTCGCCTTTTTCGTACCATTTCCTGAGACGATCGAGCTGAGCGGTTCGGCCCCGAAAATCCCCGTCGGTGATCTTGTTCAGTCGGCTTCGGACTCTGCGACGCTCGAGCACTCGAGACACGGCGGCGGGACTTGGAAGATCGCTCACCAGGCCGCTGAACCAACGGACGATTTGAATCCACCAAGACAGGGAGGCTTCATCGTCGTTCTCGAAATCGTAAGGAGGGCCGCTCAAGATGTTGCGAACGATCCGCTCGGGTGCGTCAGGGCCCTCGCTCGGCTTAAGATGCTTCCGCAGTTCGTCGAGGGATCCGACATCCGCGATGATCCGCCGGCGCTCCGGCACTCGAAGCGTCCACTTCTCTGCTTTAGGATCGACGACCAGGCCGGCGAGCTTCGAGATATGGTTGTCGGCCAGGGAGGAGCGATCGATGGTCGGCATGAGGGCAGCATTTATCAGAACAGGATCCGGCTTGAGTGCTTGAGGCGGCTCGATCTCGACGCGCAGCGAGTCGCGCGCGTGCCTGTCGTCGGCAATCCGATGAACCGACGCGATGTGCCTCCAGTGGTTCGACTCGGTCAGAGCATCGAGCAACGCCTGGCGGTTGATGCCGTAGTTCGCCTGTCGGGACCCTTCCACGCCGGCATGGATGCCGACGACTCGCCAATGATGATCAAGAACCGGGCCGCCGGAGCTTCCCGGCAATGTATCCGCATCATACCTGATCAACTGCTCCTCCATCGAGAGGATTTCTCCGAAGCTTGCGCTGGGCTCTCGTGTGCTGGGATACTGGAGAACGGTTACTGCATCTCCTTGGGATTGGATGTCGAAACTCAAAGGAAGCACGAGCTGGGGCTGCGGAACAGGCACCCGTAGAAGAGCAATGCCGATCGTCGTCTTTTCGTGCATGAGCGAAGCGCCAAGCAGTTCCGGGCTGCCGATGATTTCGTACATTTTCGCTTCGAAACCGCCGTTGATGCCGATTTCAACGCTTAAGGAGGATTTTGCCTGCTCGACGACGAAGCCCGGGATCATGACCAGTTCGGGGGTCACGAACCATCCGGTGCAGATCTGGCGCGGGCCCGATTCCATCAGTGCGTTGACGAGAACGATGGCGTCCGCGGCGCGTTTCATGCGCGAGAGAAACGAATCGACGGAAAAGATGCGTGATCGTTTCAGCAACACGGCCATGGTGTTCAAAGCCTCTCGAGGACGCCGTTAAGTTCTGAATGGATCAGGGCCAACCGGCTTGCGCCTGCGGGGCCAGTCGCGGAAGAAGCCTTCGCGACGATTTCGCGGGCGAGTTCGGCGGCCTTTTCGGCCGCAAGGTTCTTTCGCTTGATCGCGGCCCACCGAATCAGAAACTCGGAGACCACGCCGTCGTCCACATCGCTTTCGTCGGGACGATCTTCGCACCAAAAGTTCTTCCACTTGGTCGGAACGGCGCCGTCCGGATAATCCAGCAGAACGAGGCGGAACCACCTAGCGAAGGCGGGATTGGCCATCGTCAATCCAAATTGCTCGAAGAATCTCCGGATCGCGTTGTCCAGTCTTGGTCCTTCCGCGTAATCGCCCAGGTCGTCAGCAATCACCCACAACACTTCCTTGCGTGCCTGTGCCAACTCCTGCAGCTTGAGACAAACCTTGCGGAACCATGCATCCTCGGTTCCCATCCTTGGAGGAACGGCCTCCGAGTTTCCCACTATCGCGAAAAGCTGTTCGACGACTTCGTCGACCGTGGAGACGATCCCCTCGAAGAGATAGACGCTGGCTGCGCCTCGGTCAGACGCGACGCTCGTGACTAGCTTTTGGGTCCATGATTTTCCGGATCCAGCGGCTCCGCGGACGATCAGCACACCGTACGAGGACTGCTGGTCGAGTTTGGCCAATTCGACGCGCAGACGCTTTCGATCGAGAAAGATGATGTCTTCGTCGAAGAACACCTTTTGTACGGTGTCGGTCGCACCGATGACCGCGTGCACCGCGACGTGCGCGGACGCGAACATTTCGTTTTCGAGCACTTTATCGCAGAAGACCTTGAAGCATCGCTCTGCCGACAGATTGTCCAGCACCTCTCTCCAGAGGATGTCTGCTGCGTTTCCAAGCGTGAGCGGCGTCGTGCCGCCGCTGGTCTGGTAGATATGCATGATCCGCTGCTCTACCCACATGTTCTCGTAGAGCACGACGTGCAGCGCTTGTGCCTCTGCGAGCGTCCAAGGGAATTTGACTGCGTCGAAGAACGGATGGGCCATTTCGGATTCAACTCATTCTCAAATGACGGCTTCGCGGCCGAGGCAATGTTGGGACGACGCGGTCCACGCTCCGATCGCCCGCTTTCGAGAATAATTCAGTTGGCGGAGGAGTCGAGATCCCCGAGGCCAATCAGCTTCGATCCGGCGGGCAGGCCGGGCAGTCCGGACCGGCGGTTTCAGGCACCGGCACCTTGCCGAGCTCGGCCTTGCCGAAAGCGTACAACTCGTCGCTGACCCGGATCTGGTAGCCTCTGCTCTCGCACTGCGCGAGAAAATCCTCCAGCAGCCCTTCCCCTTCGAGCAGCCTGAAGACGTTGTGAAGCGTCTCGACCGACAGTTTGCGGTCTTCGCGTTTTTTTTCTTCGGCCATGATGTTCTCCTTCGGAAATGCGGACAGGTTTCAGGGAATGCGGCCGATGCCGGTACCAAGCCGCACCAGAGCGTCCTGGGTGTTGAAGTCCCTCTGACGGTCGAGCGCGTCCGATGCGGCCGCCTTTCGGGCTTCCTTTTTGGCGAGCGTGATGCGTCCGATCTCGTCGAACCTCGGAAGACCGGACGTGTTGGGAGGAAGACGGATCAGTATGATGATCGTGTGCATGTCCTGACGACTGTTGTCCAAGTTCGCCGAGAGGCTCGAGGGCACGAACCTTCCGACGGTCGGATTCGACGAGGTCGAAGGACCGACATTTCCAGTGAACTTCGTCGTGAAGGTGATGGTGTCGGTCATCTGCGCCGTCGTATACTCCTCCTTGTCTCCGGCGAGGTTGCCCAGCTGGTTGGCGATCAGGAAGCTGTGCACGAGAGATCTTATCCGCAGCAGTCCGGCGGCGGGATAGAGCGCGTTGATGTGCTTGGGAACGATGTCGCATGTTTTCTCCGGCATCAGACGAGACAGGCTGTCGAAACTGTCGTAGACACGAAAATGCCGTTTGACTTCCCGAGTGCGATCGTTTTTCGCGGTCAGGCCAATCTTGTCGCTGCCGCCGGGAAGCTGTTTGAGCAGAGTAAGGTCGACGCCGCTACCGTTGACCTCAGTCGAATCGATCGTGAAATCGTAGCTCACCGACGTGTCCTTGTAGAAGAGGAACGGATCTCTCAATTCCTTTGCGAACTTGGACCAATCGAGCCGGCGGAAGTACGCAGGCTCGCCGCGCAGCTTCGCGACCAGCTCTTCCTTCGTCATGCGGTCGTAGACCGGCGACGACGAGGCCGCGACTATGTTGTCGATGATCTCCTCGCGTATGGCATCACGGGTCTGGCATCTAATGATGGTGGAAATCTCTTCGCTCGCGAAGCCCGTCGTATCTTCCGGTAGAGGATAAATGCTGCACGCGCTGCCTGTCATCGCGATCAGCCCGGCCAGGGCGGCCTTCAATGTCCGCATGTGCACCCTCGTCACGCAGTCGTCATCGTTCGCCGGCAGTAAGTCACCGTGGAGCGACCAGCGGTCTCCGAAACTAGCCGCCGGGCGTGCATTCCGAATACCCGGGGAATCCCTAGGCCCGTTTCCGATCATCGTTCTTCCGCAAATCGGCGACGCTTTGCTACAGTCGGCAAATCCAGCCCGGGGCTGAGCAGGCAAACAGTGGGAGCGGCGCAATGTCGAAGTTCGAGCAGTTTCAGCGTCTGAAGCGGTACAACGCCTGGATCGACATGACCGCCGAAAAGCGCACGACCGAGAGCTTCGAGGAGGTAGCGATGCCCGAAGTCGAGGAAGCGGTCGTGCCGAACATCGACGATGGCATCGTCGAGGAAAGTATAGTCTTGAGACGTTTGAGGCCGGTCCTAGCCATCCGGCACGACCAGGTCCAGCTGAAGTTCGGCAATCCCGACGACAGCCAACTTTGGGAAGCGCGGCTGAGTGCGGCCGCCCCGATTCTGGCAACCGCGGCAAGCGCGATCGGACGCATCGACCTTCAGGGCGGGCCGCTCGACTGGGTCGGCACCGGGTGGCTGGTGGACGAGGACATCATCGTTACGAACCGTCACGTCGCGCAGGTCTTTGCGATGCGAAATCAGGAGGGCTTTTCGTTTCGTTCCTCCGAAGGCGGAAACGAAATGGCATCCTCCCTCGATTTTCGGCAGGAGATCGAAAATCAAGAGCAGATCGTGTTCAAGCTGGACAAGGTGCTTCACATCGAGTCCAGGCCCGGCCCGGACGTGGCTTTCTTCAAGATCAGCCGGACCAACGGGTCGGGAAACAGGCTGGCCAAGCCGATTTTGCTTTCGACCGGACCGGCCGAGACCGAAGACGCGGTGGTCATCGGATATCCCGCCTATGACAGTCGGATTCCCGAGCCGGACCTCATGGAGGAGATATACGGCAGGGTCTATAACAAGAAGAGACTTGCGCCCGGTGGCGTGACGCGTGTCGACGACAAGAACATCCTTCACAACTGTACAACGCTCGGGGGCAATTCCGGTTCGGCAGTGATAGATCTGAATTCGGCCAAGGCGATCGGGCTGCACTTCAGCGGGAGCTTCCTCGCCACAAACTATGCGGTGAGATCCGACGTGGTCGGCGCGCTGCTAGAGAAGGTTCGCAGGGGCGGGGTGGCGCCGTATAGACCCTCGCGCGAAAGGGCGCCCGCGCCGGTCCTCGCGAAGCAGACGCGGACGTTCTCCAGGAAAGTCTTGGCGCGGGGGCAGGACGTGAGCGTCACGATACCCCTGAGGATTAGCGTCTCGCTCGGAGAACCGATCAACTTTTCGGGCGCGGGCGGGAGCGCGACCGACGACTTTGAGGACGCGAGCGATGTGGAAGTCGAGGCCGTCGCGGGCGATTATCGTGATCGCGCGGGTTACAACCCTGAATTCCTGGGTCTGGAATCGATCCCCCTCCCCCAGGTGCATCGGGACAAGCGGGATGTCCTCGAGTTCGATCTGGAAGGTCACAAGGAAACCGAGCTGCGTTACGAGCACTTTTCGGTGGTCATGAGCCGCAGTCGAAGGATGTGCTTCTTCAGCGCCGTCAATATCGATGGAAAGAAGTCAAAGAAGAGCAAGCGGGCCGGCTGGAGGTTGGATCCGCGCATTCCAAAGACCCAGCAGATCATGGGCGAATGCTACGGCAGCCCGCCGAAGTTCAGCCGTGGCCACATGACCAGAAGGGAGGATCCCGTCTGGGGGAGCGATGCGGCGGCCGAACGGGGCAACCAGGATTCGATGCACGTCACCAACGTCACTCCGCAGATGCAGGCGTTCAACGCTCCCATTTGGCTCGCGCTTGAAAATCACGCCTTGGATCACGCCCGTGAAGACGACATGAAGATCTCGGTCTTCACCGGGCCCTACTTCCGTCGGAACGATCCCACGATGTATGGGGTGCGCATCCCCGTGGCGTTCTGGAAGGTCATCTCCTTCATTCACGACGAAACGGGCGAACTATGTGCGACCGGGTACGAGATGACGCAGGAACAGAGTCTTCCCGAGGAGGAATACGTCTTCGGGCAGTTCACCTCGCCGCATCTGAAGGTGGCGACCCAAGTGTCCATTCGGTCGATCGAAGCGCGCAGCGGTATCTCGTTCGGCGATCTCGCTCTGATTGATCCTTTGGCACAGGAATTGGAAGGCGTGGGCGGCGGACCCCTGCTGTCCACCGACCAGATACGCTTCTACTGAGGCCGTCGCGGGTCTGCGGTCACCACCGGTTCTTGTGCTCCGCCGCCGCAAGCAGCGGAGCATGAAAATCGATGCCGGTGTCGGCGACGAAGAATTCGCCCTGCTCGCGCCACAGCAGTTGAGACGGCAGCCTGGAACCCAGGAAGCTTTCGTTCACATCGCGGACGTCGGTCGCGATGAGCACCTCTCCGAGCTTGGTGCGGTTGCCGACGTAGAGCTGCGGCAGCGAAATCTCGCACATCCACACGTCGTTCGGCAGACTGTCGATGAAGTCGTCGATCAATGTCGTTTCATCGTGAGTGGTTTCGGCAAGGGACTTTCGGCGCGACATGCTGTCGAGTTTCTCGAGATGCGCCCGGTAGTCCCTTCGCGAGATGAGGGTCGTGCGCAGGACGATGAAATCCTGACTCTTAATGAGGTACGTCCACCATCGACCTTTGCCGCTGTTCTCCCTCGCGAGATATGGCAGCCAAGCCTTCAGATATTCGCCCGCAAGCTCTTCGGCCAGCAGAGGCGACACTCTCACGTGCTCCCCGGGGACCGTCGCGACGATGAACGCGGGCCTCATCGAGTTGCCGTTCTTGTCGGCGATCGCCGAGGAAAGCCAACCTCGCGATAGACAGAAGTAAGGGCCGAGCAAGGGATCCTGGACGACCAGGTGATCGACCCACTGGCTGCTCGAAAGCCAGTTGGCGGAAGTGGGCGCGATCTTCGCCGCCCCCGGATGCCATTCGTCGGTGTTCAATGTATAGCCGATCACCGGCAGCACACGGTCTTGCGCGCCTGGTTTGGACAAAACCAGCATCACCGGATTGCCTGACTCGATGTGAGCCGAGATCGTCGCCCAGATGCGATCCTGCGCAGACGGGTCGTTGCTTTCCGCGGTATAAGTCCTCGACATGTAGTTGGCCTGACGAAGCCCCTCGCGAACCCGCTCGGCCGTGCCGGCAGCCAGGCCTTGCCTCGACCGATCCAGTCTGCCACGGGAGCCGTTTCCTTCGATGGATCGTACGGTGGCCCTGACGGCGGCATCGATGTCCGAAGTCGTCACCCCGTTCGGTTGACAGAAATACGCCCCGGCGACATCGTGCGATCTGCCCTCGACCGAGACGTGGAAACTGGCCCGGTCGAGGACGTAGTTGTTCAGCAATGGCACTTTTCTGTCGTTTGATGTGCTGGGCGTGCGGAGTATCGCCTCGAAAACGTAGCTGCGCGGCCCTTCGGGCGCCGGAAACGTGATGACAACGGCTTGACCGATCACGGAGGCCGCCGGGTCGGATTTTTTGGTTGTTCCCAGGAAACAGATCGACGCAGCTGTGACTTCGCCGGCGGTCTCGAGAGCAGCTTCGAGAAGGGCGATCTCTGCTGCGACGTCTGGCCGCTCAAGGGCGTCCTCTACAACGATTCTTCGGACGCCCATCTTTCGCGCAAGCGTGCAGATCCGGTTCAGGGGAGCTGCCTTGACTTCATCGGCGCCGCCGGCCCAATATCGCGCCACTACGTCGAAATACAGCGAGAACCGCTTGTCGATGACCGCGGACGAAACCGTGCTTTTCGTCCATTCCGCCGACATTAAGGACATTCCTCTCGCTGAAGTTGTATCACGATTCTGCGACTCGCAGGCCAAGAATGCCTGTTAACCCTTTGTAAGGCAAGCCATATTAGATTTTCGGCTGGGCATTTCGAGGAACGCTTTTGTCCCTGTTGCGTTTTTTCAGGTTGCCGATTAAGTCGTGATTCGCGTTTGCAGAGTAGGAATTTGGTCGGCGTACGGCTAGTTTAGCGAGTATCGGAGCGAATCATGCCTTTTGAGACCGAAAACGGCGACGCCGGCGCCAAGAGTCGATATGCAACCACGAAGAGCGGAGTCTGCGTGCGAGTCGTTCCGCCCGTCGAACTCGATTCCGAAAGCAAAGCCAGCGTCTTGCGCATAATTAAGTGGGAAGACGACTCCGCTCAGCAGGCCGCAAGCCAGACCGCGCCCTGATCTCACCGCTGATCGACGAAACCGCCGGTCCAATCAGCGCTCTGCCGGGCAAGCGCCCAGTCCCACGCTCTCCATGCCGACAATACCCGCATTATCTTGCCGTCGTCGATGGCATGATTTCGGGCGACCAGAAGCACGCTTTCCAAAACGCGGGCCCGATCGGCGAACTGGACAAACGTCAAAAACGTTGTCTGCGGGTCGGCTGAGGCACGGGCGGCGAACCTTCGCGGATTGAAGTCGGACGGCCGCACCGTCATCAGCTTGAATGCCTCTGAGGCGAAATCCGCGACCCGCTCCTTTGCGGAACGGTTCGTTTGCGTCGAGTGCCGATCTTCAAGCAACCCTTCGACCAGCGCCTGCCTTGCGGCACGGTGCAGTTCGGGCGTTTGCCCTCTGAGCAGTCTGACCTCGAGCGCTCTGTCGGCTCCTTCGTGCCGCCCAGCTCGCACCGTAACCTTGCGCTTGGTGAGATCGCCTAGTCTCTCCGCCCGATCCAGCGGCTTGCCATGCAGGGAGTCGATCTCGGCCTGAAGCGCTTTAAGCATGTTGGCGGTCGCGGCGGTGGCATGCGACTGAAAGACAACCTGACTGCCTGCCCGTAAGACGTCCTGGCTCCTGTTCGAGAACGAAGCCGCGAAATTCTTCTGCAAGGTCACGAGAGCGGCAAGTTCGAGGTGCCACTCGATGACACGACCACTCCATCTCCCCCGCTGGAGATGCAGCCGCGTACAGGACGCATACGGGCTACCGGAGGCGAACATGCGCTCCGGAATGATCTTCTCTTCGCAGAGACCTTCGACGATCGCGCTCAAAGCGACGAGTTCGCCGGCCATCGTCGACTTTGGACGGCGCTCGTGGAAGCGCTTCAATAGCTTGACGAGCGGACGAAACTCGGAGTTTTCGCGCGAAAAGCCGAATGGTCGTGCGAGCAGTGCGTATCGCGTCGTCCAATACAGCCTCTCGTCGGCCCGAGGGTGTCCCAAATCCAATCCGCTGGGCAATTTGCCGATTTCATCGGTCAAGGCCGCGATGTTCGCGCCGTCCTCGGTCCACTCGCCGGTATCCGCAAGCGCCCTCAGGACGAATGTCGGGGGTTTACCTTTGGAGCCGGCCGGTCTCTGGCGCCACAGCGACAGGGCAGCCGACGGGTCGCCGTGATCGACGAGCCGGTCTCCCTCGCCCTGGCGCGACGCGTCGCCTGCCATGAAACTGTACCAAAGATCGTCGGGTAGCTCGGTGAGAGCCTGCTGCGCCGGTATCGAGCGGGCCGCGACCGCACGGCGATTGCGGCCCGGGCCGCTTTCGAAATCCAGCACTTCCACGAACGTGCGCGCGATCTCCGGCAGATCGCCCGCCATTCTCCGGATGGTCGGTCCGGTCCCGGACAGATCGATGCCATCGAACAGTCCAAGGTCTTCCTTGTCCTTGACCTGCATCAACAGGTGGTAGGCCAAAGCCGCCCTGTCGGAGACGGAGTTGGAACGTGAGTGGTGAAGTATCGCGGCCAATCGCACGCGATAGACTTCCGCCGATCGTTTTGGATCGGCCGTCATGAGCGTCAGCATCAACCTTCGCACGTCGGGACGTTGCGAGAGTGTGTTGCCTCTCCTGTTAACCAGCCAGGTGGCGGATGCTATCGCATCGCAAATCTCTCTCGAACGCCCGATCGACATGCCCGGTTCGCCCTTTAGCGGGCCGAGCACGCGCCGAATGAGGTCGGGAGTGATTTCCGGCAGCACCAGTCCCGGATGGGCGTAGGCTCTCGCGTCTTCGGATTGCACATGCTTCAGAAACCTGTCGTAGAGAACGCCTTGAAGTATTTCGGCGGGCACGAAGCCCTGCTTAACGTCCGCAGCTACGCTTTCGATCTCCTGAAGGCTGCGCGTCGTCTCGAACATCCGCCTGATGAGAGACAATACGAGAGGGTTGCCTCCGAGTGCGCCGAAGATCGCCTCGGCCGAGGCACGTGGGACGCCGCCTTCGGTCAGAAGTTCGCAGGCCTCGTCCCGCGACAGGTCCTTCAGTTCTCGGATCGTCGGCTTGTTCCAGCCGAGCGCTTTCGTTGCACCGTTTACTGCCGGATCGGATCTGCCCGCCACCACGAGACGTATCTGCGGAGCGCCGGAAACGAGGGCGAGCTGCTCTATCCACCTCCGCAATCCCAGCAATGCGGACATGCCTGCGGTTTCGACGTTCTCGAACGTGTCCAGCACCAGAACGATCCGTCTGGCGGGAGAGCGCAGGAAGGCTAGGCAGCCTCTCATCAGAGACAAGACGCTGGCGGCTCGGCTTTCAGAGCCGCCACGCTGCCTCGTATCGAAGCTGACACGGAGAAATTCCCTGAGTTTGTCCCGCACATCCTTCAGGCGACGATCGGCTTCTGGATCGATCGTTCCGATCTGGCGGAGCAGTTCGAGCGAGAGACCGACTGTGTCCTCTATCGTCAACTCCCGTCGATCGAAGTCTAGATGAACAGGCACTAGGGCGCTGTGGCGCTCGCGGAGCAATTCGGCCAACGCGGACGAAACAAGCGTCGACTTTCCGATGCCACCTGTGCCCCACAGCAGAAAGCTCGCTATCCTGAACTTCGACGAAGTTTCCGAGCGCGCAAACCGCATCAGTTCGGCTAGTTCGATCTTTCTGCCGACAATCCCGTTGCCGGTAAAGCGGACGAGCTCTTCGAATCTGGACCTGTAGGCGAGTTGCCGACGAACCTCCGCAGCGTCCGGATAACCCGGCGCAATTCCCAGCACCGAGGGTTCGATGGCAAGCAGCGATCGCAGACGCGATGCGGGCAACGCTTCCGGCTCGGCTCGACCGAGAAACACGGTACGAAGTGCTTGCGTGGTCTCGTCGCCGTCTTCGATCGACACGAGCAAGGAAGAGATCTCGTCTGTCCCGCGAAACTCGAATTCTCGACGCCGCGCGGCATCGTTCAAAAGCCAGTGCCCGTTGCGCCCGGCATCGCAGTCGCGAGCCACGTAATCCAGCACTTCGAGCCGCCCGCTAGAAGTGAGGCTTTCATCGATCAAGCGATTGGGATCCGTTCTTCCCCGCAGCGCAAGAGCGATGCGCAATTCCGCAACGGCCGTCGCGACGCTTTCCGCCAAATCCGGCTTCGCATTGCTGCTGGGGGGAACCAAGCCGTCCCGATCGTAGGAGTCGAACGCCTTGTCCAGGGATTCCAAAAACAAGGCAGACTTGTCCGTTGGTTCTCTCATTGGGCGTCCGCCATAAGTACTCTGAGCAGAAGGAGGAGGTCGATCGCAGTCTTCCATCGTTCGTGGCATGAAGAGCCAGCAGTTCGTCGCTCCCATGACTGCCGCATTCGCTCCAATGTGGCAGTCTTCTGTTCAGCAGCCATCGTGACGCCGATCAGCGTGGAAGCGAATTCCTCTATCTGCGGCCACGCGAGCGGCTTCAGCTCCTCCGAGTATACGTCCGTAGAAGGCGAAAACAGAGTGCGAAATTCGGCTTGACGGCCCTCCGAAAGGCCGGTCAGGACAACACGAAGCCATGGTCTCTTGAGAGCCTCGCTCAGGAAGGATCGCCATGCCTCTTGATCGCATGCCAACCAGCCGAGATCGTCGCCGAAATCCACGAAAAGCCAGATGAGGGGTGACCTCATTCCTGATGGTCTTTTCAACTGCGAAGCGACGTGCTCGAGGCCGTCCGGGATGATCTCATGTCGCAACGTTCCCGCATCGGGCCGCACGTTGGCCGGAGACGCTGCGACACCGGGTCCGGCGGCGCTTGCGGCCAAGCGTTCGACCAACGAACCAATGTTCGTCTCTCGTGCCACTTCGGGAGCGATCGATACCACGATGTCGGCTGCGTCGAGGCATCGTGCGCGAAGCAACGCTCCAGTGAACGACTTTCCGCAACCCTTGCCGCCGGCGACCATCGCCAACCGCCGGCCGTCTCTCGCCGCGGAAGCGGCTTTGATCCAGTCCTGGAATTCGCGTCTACCCAGAACGGGATGCCGCTTGGCTTCCTCGGGCAGGATATCCATCGCGCCGAGAACATCCGCGGATACGTTCGGAGGAAGCCAAGTGATGACGTTTCCTTGACTGGCGAGGGGATCGGGCGTCATCGCGGAAATCGCCTGGCGGATGTCATGCACATAGATCGAACGGTTGTATGCCGGGACGCCGTTTTCGTGGATCGCGCCTTCGTGGATCCCCAGCATTCTGCCTTCGATGTCGACGCACGGACCTCCCGATACCCCGGCCGAAGCGTTGGCGTGGTGGTGCAGCCTTTTTGTGCGCTTGTGGTGCCTGATTAGTTTGCCCCAATGAAATTTTGGTGACGGTCCGCCGAGGTGGCCGGCGACCGCGATCATATGATTGTCGTTCGCAGGCGGGGCTGCATCGATGTTGACGAAGCCGATCATGCTGCCGATCGGAAGCGCCAATCGAATAAGCGCGAAGTCCAAATTTGAATTCGCGAGTTCCTCGTTGGCAGCATCAATGATTGGCGGAGAACCGCAAGGCGCGCTGCAACATTCGAGCCAGCCGGGGGCGAACTTGGAAACCAGCGGTTGATGATTGGCATCCACAAGTTTAGGATGATGGAACTCGACTTGTGCCTTTGCTGCGCTCAATGCAGTCGGCGGGTCGGTCGAGAAGTCGATCAGTTTGCTCACTACATGTGCCGCGGTAAGCAGCAGGTCTGGGCCGACGAGCACACCGCTGCCCACGAATTGGTTGGGCAAGGTGGAAATTCTGATCACGCCCATCCGCGGCGCCACTCTGTTGAGAGCGTCGCTCCAGCCGATATCCCACATGCCTTCCGCGGTGAAAACGGCATGATGGTCGCCTTCCATCATGCTTTGCAGCAGACCGGACGGCAGACGGCTGCGAAGATCCTCGCGTCTCGCAAGCACCGGATTGAGCGCGGAAATCAGCCTGACGTAGAACTTGCCGTCGATGGCCCGGTTCGCCGCGGATTCGAGGGCTCCGGCCTGATCGTTGCGGACGGAGGCTAGTATCGCCGAAAAACGCGGCGTGCCCGCCGCGGACACCGCATTGAACACCTCCCCGAAGGCTTCGACAGATGTGGCCGCGATCTCCAGCAATATGTCGACTGCCCTTGCCCTGTCCTGCGGCGTCATGTCAGATCGTCATCGCACTGCGCGCGGCGCGTTGCAGCCGCTCGTAAAATCCGGGTATCCACTCGGAATAGTTGGCCGACAAGGTCCTGCCGGCGACGTGCACGCCGAAGGCGGGGTGCCGAACATCGTTCCAGCCGATAACGGGAGAGCCGGAGCTCCCTCCCAATGTTGTGGCATCGTGTCTAAACCGGCGTTCGGAACGATCGCTGCTCCATGGATCCGGCTGCGTCAGGGCCATGCCGGGGGCGATGCGCTTGACACCGTATGTGGCGCCGAAAAGCCGTTCGACCACATTGACCCAGTCCACCTGTGCGCCAGCCGCGGGAGGCTCGCCAAGGGGGGCGTCCGGATAGCCTATGATGCAGAAGTTGCCGGACACCGGTGGATCGTCGAAATTCTTCGGCTTCAACGCGAGGGGCGGCGGCATCGTGGCGATTTCGCCGTCAGGCACCGCTGCGTCTTGTGCGGAAAACGGGCGTATCAACAAGACGGCGGCATCGATGAAGGGACCATCGGCAGCGACGCGGGCGCCTGATACGATCTTTAGCAGCCGCCGGTCGGTAGCCCCGATTTCACCGCGGAAATCGATGGCCGGCCCGTCGGCGAAGCGAATGGCTCCGGCCGCGGACGAAGTTGGGAACAGGACCGCCAACCGATCGAACACGTGCGCTGCCGTGACGACGAGGCCAGCATCCGCATCAATCAGAAAGCCCGTTCCGAATCGCCGGATTTGAGCCGGTGCGATTGCTTGAATGCGGCCGACCGACGTCGCGCATTCCCGGATGGTGGATGCGGAAGCAAGGATGTGATCTTTCCACTTGCCCAGAAACGGATCGTTGGGATCTACCTCGCCGTCGCGGAGCAGAAGCGAAGGGCGTGACCCGTCCAAGGCCACGAGCGCCTCCATCGATCCGTACTGATCTGCGTCGAGGACGACCGCCCACCCCTTGCGCTTGACCCGGCGCAGGGCTTGTTCGGCGTGGGAGAAAAGCAGGGCAGCGTTCGCGTCGAATTCATCCGTCGATTCCGATTGCCGACTTCGCGCCGCGCTCAACACCTGCGAAACCTCGTGCAGCCAAGCGTCGGGATCCGGCAACTGATCTTCGCTCGTATCGAAGGCCTCGTGACCTCGGACACAGCGGCGACGCCGCAAAACGCTGACGGCGCTATCCACAACGTTACCCTTCCCTCCGTCACTTTGACCCGATAAACCGCGCGGGCATCTTTTTCGCAAGACAAACCCAGAATCGGGAGCGGAATCAAGCATTCCACTCTTCTTTCCGGCAAAAACTATCGGTTCGTCCCGCACAATAGCCACTGGGAGGGGTCCTAGGTGGCGCGTGGCATCTGCTGCTGCTATCGCGCATAGTCCCGCGAATGTTGCCATCCTGCTTGCGCATCGGGCCCGACGGAGGACCTCGGAACCGCGGCGCAACCCGGAGGCCAAGGAGAACCTCCATGACCGACCCGACTAAGACGTTTCGCGATCACTTCCTGTCGATCTATCAATCGGCGGCCAGAGATTTTGCCCAGCAGTCGGGTGCGGGCGAAGTCACGGAAGGACCCGCTGAGACCGACGAATTCCTCGAAGCTGTCGATGAGGTGGCGTCCGTGCGGGCGGCCGACCGCAGCGAAGCCATGTCGGTCGAAACCGAAGAAGGGCTCGCCGATATCCCGAAGATCTGCGCAAGTTTGGGCGCGAGATATCTCGAGGCCCTGATCGGCGGCGACCGAGCCAGGGCGGCTCGCATAAAGGAGCAGATGCAGGGCGGAACATGCGATCCGAGATGGGCATCGACCCTGACCGAATACGCGAAGTACTTCGGCGTCTTCGGCACCCGGCGGGAGATACCCTACGTCCGACCGGCCACTGTGGGCCCGCGGACCATTCCGATGAAGCCGGGGGCGCGCATTGCGGTTTTCGGCGATTGGGGCACCGGCGCGGCTCCGGCGCGCAGGATTCTGAACATGATCCGAAGCAAGTCGCCGGATGTTCTCGTCCACCTGGGCGACATCTACTATTCCGGCACACCCGCGGAATGCGACGCGAATTTCACCACCGTCATCCGCTCCGTATTCGGACCCGAGAGCCCGGACATTCCAGTTTTCACGCTCGCGGGCAATCACGACATGTACAGCGGTGGGTTGGGCTATTACGGACTTGTGGCAGGCACGAATCCGATGCCGCACCGCCAAGAAGCCAGCTTCTTCTGTCTTCGCACCGAAGACCGGTCATGGCAGCTGCTTGCTATGGACACCGGTCTGCACGATTATAGTCCGCTGTCCGTCACGGATGCCCTGACCTATGTGGAGGAAGACGAGCAGGTTTGGCTCGAGGATCGCGTTCGGGAGTTTCCCGGCAAGACCATTCTGCTTTCGCACCATCAGCTTTTTTCGGCGTTTTCGCAGATCGGAAAGCCGACGAGCGACGGGAAACTCGTGGCATATAATCCGAACCTGCTATCCGTGCTCCGTCGACTTCAGGCCGCGGGCGACGTGCCAGCATGGTTATGGGGCCACGAGCACAACCTGTGCATATACCGACCGCATCTGGGTCTGTCGCACGGTCGCTGCATTGGACACGGCGCCATACCCATCTTCGTAGAAGAGAAACCCTATCAAGTGTTGCCGACGCTTGCTGACCCACCTGAACTCGTCGCCGATACGCAACTGAGCAGCCGAGACGGCGCTTACTCTCACGGTTTCGCGTTGCTCACCCTCGGCATCGACGGCAACTCCACCAAGGCCGAATATTTCGACGAGAATGGCCTGATCCATTCGGAGCAATTTTAGGACGCTGTCTCGGGAGGGTCCTAGTCCAGGATGCACGACATAGTGCTCTGTTGCGGTCATCTCGTCGTGGTATCGCGGTGGATCGTTGTATCGTCGTGCTAGCCCCGGGGCATGTGCTGGATGCGCCTCGCTGGCGAACTCAATGCTCCTAGCGTCGCATGGTCGTGTCTTCGGGTTGCCGACGACTGGCCGAGACTTCGGCCAGAGTTTTGATCCCAAAACACCGACATGTGCCATAGGTGGACGTCATGGGGTTTGACGCCTAGCAAGGCAGAACAGGCCGAGCACCCTCAGACTTTCGATCTGAGACGCGTAGGTCCATGGGAAGAAACCGTTGGCGTCCCCACCTGCCCGCGCCGGTAGTTAGGATGCAACCGAGCGCGCTGTCAGATTATTTTCTTCGACTTCAATCTCTCGGCCACCCGGCTGATCCTGATACCCTGGTTCTTGGCTACGGGAGGCTTGCCGGCGATCGTCACCGGCTGACCTCCGGCATTGTGCATCGCAATGAGGCGCGCTGCGGAATCGAAGACGGGCGAGCCCGAAGAGCCGGGCTGAGTGTCCGTCAAATATCTGACAGTCCCATCCTTCACATCGCTGATCGTGTTGCGCACGAAACCCAATCTCTTTTGGTGGCCGCCCGGGTGCTGGAGTATGAATGCCGCGCCACCGACGACAGGATCGGGCAGTCCGCAGACTTCGAGGACCGGCCAGTCGTCTTTCATTCCCGCAACAGATATGACGGCCCAGTCGTCCATCTTTTCCCCGTCTATCGAAGCGACATCCGCCGCCAAAGAAGTGACATCCGACGACACTCCCGCGGCGCTCGTCTCGAAGCCGAAATCGGCGATCACGCGCGTCGCAACCTTGTCTTTGGGAAAGAGCACGTGGTGATTCGTCAGGACGAGCTTTTTCGAGATCCTGAAACCCGTCCCGTAGAACTCGCCAAGTTGATTTTCGACCTTTAGAAGACAAACCGCCGGAGTAACAGCCATAAGCTTCTCCAACGTCGCTATCAGGCCCGGCACCTTGCCTGTCGGAATGGTGAGGTCGTCGAAAAACAGCAGCGCTTCCGGCTCGGTGACCGTGTCGTCGAACGGCGCACTCATCTGCGGCGGCTCGGCGCTCACAGCAGCCGGAGTGTCGGCCAACAGCTCTCTCAGAAATCCGGTTCTGGGATTGCCCGGAAACTGCAGGACTGCGCCTTCGACCGCGTCCCGCAGTTTTCCCTCGGACGTCAGCCGCTGGATGATTTCGAACCACATGTTGTGGGGCGAAAGCCCTTTCGTGACATCGAACTGGACATCGAGAGGCTTGATCGCTGCAAGCGCATTCTCTCTTTTCGGGTACAGCGCTGCCAATATCCGCATGAGTTCCTGAACGCGGAGATCCTTGAAGGAAAGAGTGGAAGCATCGAAAAGGTCGGAGCCTGCCTTCGACATCGTTTTTCTGCTTTCCTTCCTCGCCCGCCGCCGTTGGACATGGAGCCCTCACCCGCCCGGCTATCTGCCTACAGTTGCGCTTTGAGAGCAGCCTCGTGAAGTCCCTAGGTGACATTTCCCCGGGATGCAGCACGGATATTCGGCAAGCTTGAAGGTTGGGGGAGTTTCTTGACGCAAACGACCGCTTCGACGAGGCCCCAGGCCGGTTCCGGTCCGAAGCCGACCCTCGTCACAATACCTGGCGCTCGCAACAGGAGCCCTTGGCAGAATCTCATTCAAACCGTCATGGGCCCGCACTTCCATTGCGAACGATACCACTACACGGATTACAGCGGCTTCGGCGGGCTTCTGGCTGTTCTGATCGATGTGAGATGGTTGATCGGAGCGGTCGTCCTGCTCGTACTTGGCCTCCTTTTTCCCTGGCCGGCCGAACTCTACCCCTGGCCGCGGTACCTGCTCCCGGCCGGCTCGCTCATATGTGCCGCTTTTGCGATCCATCGCGCCCGTCAGGATCGGGCCTTGTGCGCCGAGAGGTTCAATCGATGGATGAATGATCTTGGGCTTCGGTCACCTCACGTCATCGCGGACAGCTTCGGTGCATACCTGGTCGGAAGCGCCCTGCGTAATCATGCGGATGCCAGGATTCAGAACCTCGTGCTCGCCGCCGCTCCCTTGCCCAGGCAGTATCCATGGGTGCCGTCCGTTAACGGCAAGGTAGCCAAGGTAAGAAGCGAAATCGCCTCGCCGGACCTCCGCACCCGGCTGCTGTTTTTCGTGGGCTGGTTCGCCGAGGACTTGGGTGATGCCGCGCGAAGCGGTTTCATCGCTAATCGGACCGTGCACACTGCTTTTGCCGACGGACTGTGCGCGGACTGCGAAGTTCAGACCCATCCCGCGCCGGTTCACAACGTGATGCTTCAACATCGGCGTGGCCATCAGATGCTGAACAGATCCTATCTTCAGGAATACTGGCTGCCTTTCCTCTGGAATATTGCGATCATCGACTTTTCCCGTCTGTTGCAATCCGCCAGACAGGCCGTGGAATACGAGCGCGGAAGCTACTTCGATTTGGAGAACGAGCTTCTCGAGGAAATGTTGGCCAGTACCTTTTCATGGACCGGCCGATTGACGCTCGAGGGTTGGATGCGCGCCAGCGTCACGGAATTTCTGGACCGGGACCCGACAGGGCAGGATCCCGAAGAAGTGTTCAAATTCGTCAAATTCGCGTTTCTCCATGCCGTCGACAAGGCAAACGCGGAGTCGGCGCAACTCGGGAGTCGTGACGAAGATCTCATAAGGTGTCTGCATCCGAGAACCGCGTTGATGAAGCTGATGCTGGCAAGCCGCAACGCGCTATGACGGAATCGACCGACGACGATCTGGCGGACGCCCTTCGGATCCTTTCGTCGGAGCCTGAAGATGATGCGGCGTGGCGTCGACTGTTCAGGCTGCTTTGGCCCTTCGTGACGGCCGTAATCTGGCGTCGACTGCGCGATCGTGCCGCGGTGGAGGACGCCGCGCAGGAGGTATTCATCCGTCTGGTGAAGGCAAAACCCTTCGCTAAGATCGAAGGGGTGCCTCAGCTTCGGGCATATGTCTGGAGGACGGCGGTGAACGTGGCGAACGACGTCGCGCTCGGCAAACGACGTCAGCAGAAGTGGGAGAACGAGACGCAGGAGCTCAGATCGCCCCAGGTGGTGCTCGAACCTGCCCAGAGCCAAGACCATTTGCTCTTCGGAGAGGCTTTGGCGCTGGCGCGCTCGACGCTTCTGCCCGAGGAAAACAGGCTGCTTCTGCTGCTCTTGAAAGGCCTGAGTTTAAGGGAAACCGCTAAAGAACTCGACCAGAGCTACTCGGCCACCGCAACGAAACTTCACCGCGTTCGCGAGAAGCTCCATAAGTTATTGTTTTCACAGTAATATTTATTATCGCTGTTGGCGATAGGTGCGAATTATTTTCATACCCTTGTAAAAATGCCCCTCCTGGGTCGGTTCTTATAGTAGCCCCCAATTTCCACGAGTGATTGCAATGCGTCGAAAAACCATACTAGCTGACGAAGCCCTCCCTACCCCTCCTGATAGCACTACTCCCGACGAAATGGAAAAGTGGTTGACGGCCCGAGCCGGGCGCCTCGGCGTTTCGGTCGGTCAACTCCGAGAGCGAGATTTGGGCATGGTGGCCAGGGCCGCCTACCCCACGCCGGAATGTCTCGATCCCCTCGAAGTCGAGCAATTCATGTCGGCTGAATTGTCGCAGGCTAAAAAGGAGCATCTCGCGAAATGTGCCATGTGCGCCACGGTCGTGGAAGTGGCCAATCCTCCGCAGGCGTTCTATGAGGCGGTGCTCAGCCCTATGCTGACAGAATCCGAATCTCAAGCCAGCAACAAGGCGCAGAGTAGGTTCCTGCCGGTGGTGGTTACCGGAGCTTCGGCGATCGTCATTTGCTTTTCTTCCGTGGGACTGTGGATCTACAATCGTCAGGATGCTCTGCTATCGGAACTGCTTAGAGACCAAGCTCTCAGGATGCTTTCCCAGGTCACGGGTTGTACGATCGTGCTCATTCTGATCGCGGTATTGGCGTCACGCATCATATTGTCCAGTCAGGCCCGCCTGATGGGCGGCATCTCCATCGTTCTGGTGTTCTTTCTTGCTGTCACGTCTTTCTCCTTGCGCGATTTCTCGATCGTAATGGCGCAGCATTCGGAAATGATGGCGACGCAATTCGCCCTGATGGGCAAGCTGGCGACCGGCGGCCATCAAACGACCGTCTCCGCCGAGGCGCCCGGCTTGCTGCCTGGACGACTAGTCGCAGAAAAGAGCGGCTTGAAGAGCTTCCAAGTCAGATGGGAAAAGACCGAGGATGGCGGCACCAAGGCAGTCAAACCGAGGGAGCCGCAATTGGCCAAAATATACGCCTGTAGAATTCAAAGAGACAAGGATGTTTTCGGGCAGTGCACCAACTCGGATGTGAAATTGAAACTAGGTGCCGTCGCTGCCGATCCCCGCCTGAAGAATGGAGAGGACGTGCTTGCCCTGATGCCGGATAACACGTCGAGTGTCTCGCTGATCGTTCCCCTGCAGGCAGCTGCCTATCGCTAGTCTTGGCGGCGATTCGGGGAGCCGAGTCTTCCCGCCGCCTTTTTGCAAGCCGGCGGCTCAAGTAGCGAATGTTTCGAAGCGAAGGCGGTCAAGACTTGCAGCCGCTTGGCCGAAGCCTATGTGAAGCACGGCGTCAGACCGGGAGTCATGGCGCCCACCGACCATCAGAATCGCAAACGCGATTGACCTATCGAGGCATGAATGGCGACCCGTACCTGGAACGAAAGCCGCGCCACCAAGCGCATCGATGCGAAGATCGACGGGCTGCCGCTGAAGGATATAGAGATCAAGGAGTACGTCCGCGACACCGATCTCGGCAACCTGCCACGGCACGTCGCCTACAGGGTTCACGGCGCGCATTTATACGCCGACATCCTCAATCTCGTCGACATACTTCGGGTAACCGATGTCGAAGGAGAGACCTGTCATCGTCGCACGCTGCGTTTCTTGAATCTTCACTATCGAGCAGTCCATCGGATTCTTCAAAAAGTGGACGCACTGTTCGTCGATTTTCACAACCAACGCCTTCATTCGGTGGTGACGAAGCCCTACGACAGCGAAATCAAGAGGGTGCACAAGGCGGTCGCCGTCGGGCAGCTCATCATCGATGTCTTAGCCCAGACCGGCGAGGATGCCGATCATCCTGCCGCCAAGGTGCGCGTTGGGATCGACAGCGGAGAAGCGCTCGCCGTCAACAATGGGCGCCGGGGGCACCGCGAGCCGCTGTTTTTGGGCGAGCCGGCAAATCACGCGGCCAAGCGCTCGGGCGGCCGTAAGGCCGTCGGCATCTATCTGACCAACAAAGCGAGATCCGTGATAAGCTTGGTCAACGCCGACGATCCTGACACCAAACCTCTCACGGTAGAGGAGATCGAGAAATCGCAGCAGGCCGCAAGCCTGGGAGTGACCGCTGAGCAGATCGTAAAGGAATGGAAGGACGACCTGGAGAGCAATCCTATAGGAAGCTTCGATTTCTCCGGTCACACGCCGCCCTATCGCACGCTCGACATCGAAGCCTTGTCCGTGAAGAATTCCCGTCGACAGGATGCTGCGACGATCTATGCCGACATCGATGGGTTCACGTCCTATGTGGGAAAAAACATCGCGACCGACGCAAACGCCAAGCATGTCGTGCGAGCTCTCGATATCCTCCGGAGCGAACTCGATGCCGTGCTCCATGAGGATTTTGCCGGCCGAAAGGTCCGCTACATTGGCGATTGCGTCCATGGCCTTCTCGTCGAAGGCACCGCACAGACCACCGAAATTCACGAAACCATCAGCAACACGACGCTGTGCGCAGCCGGGCTACGAAGCAGTTTCGATTTGGCTTTGAAGCGTCTGAAGGCCAAAGGCACCGATGCTACGAGTCTTGGCCTTGCCGTGGGCTATGAGTACGGCCCGATGACCGTTACCCGACTGGGCATGAAGGGTGAACTCGTGCGCTGTTCCGTCAGCCGAGGAGTTGTCGCCGCCGAAAACGAGCAGAAGCGCTGCGGCGGCACGGAAACCGCGATCGGTCAAGCGGCTTACGATGCCGCGTCGGAGCCGGTACGAAAGCTTTTCGGGTCGGGCCGCAAACGGGCCAGGCTCGACTATGCGACCGCGATCAACGAGATGTCCAGCGACGGCGACAGCGCGGCCAAAGCCTCGAAGTCGATGGATGAGGCTGGGCTTCTCAAGCCCGCTGCAGCGGTGGCTCCGTCGCTCACGTTTCCCAATCGTCGCACCGGTCCGGCGACGCCCGACGGCTTCGCGTGATCTGGTCGATCGAGGATCCGCAGCGGGCGCAACGGGAGCGGGCCGAACTCGAGGAGTTGGTTTCTCGCGCAGATTGGCTGGTCCCCGAAGGCTGGCGACTGGATACATCGCTGCGGCAGATTTGGGACGCGACGATCCGGATTGGTGATCGAACGTACGTGATTTCGCTGCGATATCCCAACCACTTTCCGCATTCGCCCCCGCTCATCATTCCCAGGGACGAAACGTCGAGATGGTCCAGCCACCAATGGGGCGCCGGTGGCGAGCTTTGCCTGGAATACGGCGCGGATAATTGGCACCCGGAGATAACCGGTGCCGATTTGATCGAAAGCGCCTATCGACTGCTCGCTACCGAAGGTCCCACTTCGGGTGATGCCGGTGTCGCGGCGTCGCGACACGCCACCACGCTCGGCCAGGATCTTCGCGGCGTCCGGATGCGGTTCATCCTCACACGCTCGTCTTCTTCTTTCATGAGCGATCTGTCTGCCGGCGACTCGCGAGAAGCATCGATCGCCGCAACCTATCGCGACAAGAGCGCCGTCCACGTGCTCGACTGGGCCAGGGATGGTGCGGGTGAAGTCTGGACCGAAAACTCCATTCCCAGAAGCCTTGTCGACGAAGGATACGTATCGAACGCCGTGGTGATTTGCTGGCCGAGCGGCGCATCGTTGCCGCGCGTGAAGACGCGGAGCGATCTGCTTGGCGCCGCTTCGGCGCTCGGATTCGGGATCCCTGACGTCCGTTACGTACTCATCGTCCGCGATCAGCTCCTTCGTGCGGCCTTTTCGGTCTGGGACGACGATACGGCGATTCCGCTGCACGTCGTTCAACCGCAACCGGAGGCGTCACGGCTGGACGGAGGACATGCGGCTCTGGCCGACCGCAGTGTCGCGATCGTCGGCTGCGGATCGATGGGAAGCAAGGTAGCCGCCATGCTCGCCCGCGCGGGCGTGGGCAGCTTTCTGCTGGTAGACGACGACGTCATGCTTCCCGACAATCTCGTGCGGAGCGATCTCGACTGGCGTGAGGTCGGATTCCACAAGGCGGAAGCCGTCTCGCGCCGGATCGAATTGATAAATCCTTACGCCAAGCGGGACGTCCGCAAATATCGACTGGGCGGTCAGCATTCCAGCGACAGCGTAGAGAAACTCATCGAAAGCTTGAGTGCCGTCGATCTCGTTTTCGACGCTTCGGCCGATGCGCGGGTGTTCAACTATCTCTGTGCAGCGCTCTGCATCGGCAAGAAGGCGATGGTGTGGGCACGCGTGTTCGGTGGCGGTTTTGGCGGCCTTGTTGCACGACATCGTCATGGCGTCGAGCCCGATCCCGCAACCATGCGCGCCCAGATCGAGCATTGGTCGACACAGCAGGGGCTCCCACCGGAACGCGCGCACGGAAACTACGAGCAAAGGGACGAAGGTGAACCGATGATAGCCGATGATGCCGATGTCACGGCCATCGCGGCGCATGCCGCGCGATTGGCAATCGACACGCTCATTCCGCGGATGCCGTCGATGTTCCCCGCTTCGGTGTACATGATCGGTTTGTCGCGGCGATGGGTCTTCGAGCAACCGTTCGACACCCGTCCGATCGATGTAGGTCGCGCGGCCTCCGCAAATCCCGACACGGCGGATCCCAACCTCGCTAAACGAGAAGCCAATCGGATCGGCGATCTACTCAGGAAGTTGATTGATGAGACTGGTGCTCGGAAACCCGATTCTGAAGCGGCTCCATAGCGAGATGAGGCGCGCCCGGCAGAACGAAATCGGTGGGGTGCTCCTCGGAGAGCATGTGGGCCACGACACCTTTCGTGTCGTGGATATCACCGTGCAGCATTCAGGCGGGTCGAGTACCCATTTCTTGCGCGACCCGTCCAGACACCAGGCCCAGCTCGACGAATTCTTTGAAAGAACGGCCGCGGACTTCACCCGATACAATTATTTGGGCGAATGGCATTCGCATCCGAGCTTCGCTCCGCTGCCAAGCGCGGTGGACGTCGAGACAATGCAAGCAATCGTCGAGAGCGACGAGGTCGGGGTCAATTTTGCCGTACTTGTCATCGCCCGCGGGCGATTGTTCGGAAGCATCCAGCTTTCTGCGACGCTTTTCAGGCCCGCTTCGGGACCGGAGCCCGTCAAAGTCGTTTGTGAAGGCGAAGTTACGGACGAGAGCGGCGCTCTACGCACGGTGGGGCGCTGGATGAGACGTTTCATTTCGGGGTAAATATCCTGACGCCTCGTTCTTTCACGAGATCTCGTATCGCGTCGCAAATCGGCGTCAAGCGAGCGTTCACCGTGCACGCTTCACCCGGTTCGTATGGAATGACGGTAAGACCGTGCAGATCCGAAGGTATCCAGAGGTCCTTGACTTTGGGGTGCACCGCAATGGCCCGGTGTCGGCCGAGCTTACCCATGAAGAGACCCAGCTCAAACAGGACATTGTCCCGCAACGTCAAAGCCTGCCGTCCGCCCGTCAGCACGATATCGTCGGGTTCGGCGACTGCGATGGCGAAATCGGACTCGGTCACCTGCTTCTCCAACGCCTCAAGGGGATAGCCGCCGGCGAAGAAAACACCCTCGTCCCAAACCGTGCTGAAGACGTCGGCCGTCAACCCGTCGCGGATAGCGTGAGCGACGTGTTTCGCCTCAGGCGAGGATATGATGAACAGTTTCGGAGCGGTATTGGGGGCCGGGATCGTGGCATTTCGCCGATAGAGACGTCTGCACACCTCCTGCGCGATCGGCAACCAGATCTGCGGATACCGGCGTCCGATTTCCATGAATTGGTTTCCGGTCAACGTCACCGCGACGACGGTGCCGACGGCCGCAACCGTCGCTGAACGCACCAGGGAGGGCTCGATGGCCGCCATCTCTCCGACATGCATGCCTGCCACGCGCTCTTCGTATTCGTAGCCGTTGATCAGCACGAGGACCTTGCCGGCGAGCAGCAGAAAAATGTCGTCGTCGACCGCGTCCTGCACGGTGAGCTTTTGGCCGTTCCGGAATTCAACTATGCGGCCAAGATCGGCCATGGCCTCGGCCAAGGCTTGGTTCCCGCCAACGAATTCCTGCCGCTTGAGCGCGGAAATCAAGTTTGGCCTGCCCGCAGCACCTTCGAAACGAGATTTCATGCCCGATGGCCCCTTGTGCGACATTCAAATGGGTGTTTTTCGGAGAATGTGCAACCGCGATCAAGGGCTGATCGATTTCAGAAGAAAACCGATGCCTCTCACCGCTCGCAGTCGGGGCACGCTTGGACCGTCCGCGTTGGCCGCGGTAGCGGATGTGATCCGAATGATGCCCGCTGATTTCCCCCTCGGTGGGCTTCAATGCGGGGAAGTGCGCGAGCGTGGCAGTCGGCCTATCTCCGGTCATTCGATCTGGTCATCATCGCCTCTGCAGCGCGGGCGAGCGTTTCGCCGCGCTCCGAAGGTGCTCGCCCAAGTGGGCTGCACCGGGGTTTCGGGTGTGCGCGCAGGCCGCTTGTCGGGCAGTTCAAGCGACGGGTGGAGATAGCCATCGCGCTGATGGAGCCTCCGTTGTTGGCCTAGGATGAATCGAGCGCCGGTCTCGACGATGCCGCCAGCGAGTCGTTGGGATTTGAAGCGGGCCGGCACGGGCGCCGTGTTGGCTGGCCAAGCGCTGCGAGCAGCGGCAGCACGAGGCGAGATTGCACGGGACTTCGCTTGCGTAGGTCAACGAGGGCGAGGAAGTTCAGATTTCATCCGCCATTCAGAACTCGCCGGGTTGAGGGACGGCTCGATGGACTTGTACAGCTCGCAGCCATCAGCGCTCAGAGCGGCCTCGGCTAAGGATTTCGTCCACCGAAGTATCTACGGTGATTTCATGCCAAAATGCCGAACCCAAGGTGTGGACAGGACACAGACTGGACACGCTATCTATTGGCGGTGATGAAGTTATTGATTTTGCTGGCGCTCCCTAGGGGAATCGAACCCCTGTTTCAGCCTTGAGAGAGCCGGATATTTTTTGTTCTGTAGTCTGCATTCGTTCGCCACAATCTAGTTTTATCAATTAGTTAAGCGCAGACCGTTCGCCACCGTTCGTCCCTGTGCGCCGGTGCTTATTCAACGGATATTCGACGACCCCAAGATCGAATGCAATGACAAAAACACTCACTGAGACCCAAGTCACGACCGCCAGAGCGCGCTCTAAGCTGGGGCTTGGCGTGCATTGGCGCCGCGTCGATGCCGAGGCCCACCTTGGCTATCGCAAAGGCAAGCGCAGCGGAATTTGGTTCGTGCGCTGGCGCAATCACTATGACGGCGCCAACTACAAGCAGGCAGCAGTTGGAGTTGCCAATGACGTCAACGACAAGGTGGCGGAAGGAAAGTTGACCTTCGAGCAGGCCGTTACCCAGGCGCGAGACCTCGTCAACCAGTACAGAACAGAAGCGGCTGCGCAAGCCGCCGGACCGGCACCCACCGTGCGAATAGCTTTGGAGACATACATCAGGGAGCGTAATGCCCGCGACAGTCGTAGGGCTGGTCGCGAAATTCGATCCGATGCCGGTCACCGCTTGCGGCGCTACGTTCTTGGTCAAGGAGAGCGTGGTAGCCAGGAAGCCGTGGAGGCGGCCTCCCTTGCCGCTGTCGCTTTGTACGCACTGCAAGTTGACGACCTTTTGATATGGCGCGAGAACCTTCCTGTAGAGTTGAAGGCCACGACAAAGCAGCGCCTCATTAACGACCTGAAGGCGGGGCTAAATGCAGCGTGGCCCCGTCTTTCGGTGGAACAAAAGAAGCTAAACCCAGCATTCCTTTCAATCGTAAAGGACGGGTTCAAAGCCGAGCGCATCGACGATGATGATGAGATATCCGTCGCGCGAGACAACCAGATCCTAACAGATGCGCAAGTCAGCAACCTGCTCCGAGCCGCACGCGAGATCGACGGTGAGCAGGGATTCGAAGGCGACTTGTATCGCCTCGTCGTGTGCTTGGCCGCGACGGGCGCGCGATTCGCGCAAGCAAGACGGATGCGCGTCGGCGATGTTCAGGCAAAAGAGCAGCGCCTCATGGTGCCAGGTTCCTACAAGGGCCGTGGCGGCAACGGTGGGTCCGTCCCGTTTCCAGTGGGCAAGGACATCATTGAGGTATTGTCGGAGGGAGTTTTGGATCGCCCCAAAGAGGCAATACTATTTGAGCGCTGGGGTTATGACCAGGAAGCCGGTAGCATAGTTTGGAGAAGGTCAAAACGTGGTCCGTGGAAGACGGCAGAACTCACTCGTCCGTGGCGTTCTATCCGCAAGCGCGCAAAGCTACCAGAAGCTATTCCCTACGCGTTGCGACATTCCAGCATCGTCCGCGCTTTGCGAAACGGACTACCTATTCAGCACGTTGCCAAACTGCACAATACTTCCGTGAAAATGATCGAGCGGCACTACGCCAAATACATTTCTACAGCCTTGGAAGATCTCGCTCGCGCGGCAGTTGTACCGCTGGTTCCGCAGCATGTCGAAACGTAAGCGATTTGGCGCTCCTGCCATCGAATCCATTCCCCTGGTCTTAGCTTGCTGCTTTGTTCAGTCGATGAACTGACTCTTGATCGATTAAACGTTGTCAACCTTGTGACTCCACTTCACTGCGCTCCTTATCAGTGAGCGTTAGAGCTTGTTAGCTCTCCCTGCAGCTCTAACACCCGAGGCACCTCGCGAATGGTCCGTTTTTGACACTTGCAAACCCTCAGCCCTCACGGGACGCCGCAGTACTTGATGACGAATATGTTGCTGCCCTTTGGCTTCACAGGACTGACAAAGGGTCCCCAGTTGTCTTTGATCTTGTCGACTTGATCGTAGGGCCAATCGTCCGTGATGCGCTCCGGTTGCTTCGAGGGCGTTTTGCCGTTGTCATCCGAGAACCAGATGACAAAATGCTTGCACGTGCCGACGTCGTCGCCTGCGGCGTCGTCGGCTGCCTTCAGGCACCGCTCCCAGATTGCCTTGGTATTTGGATTGGTGAGTTCGTCGTCAGTCGGGATTTTCGGCGGCGCCATCCCGCTTCCCTTGCGCTTGTAGGCAACGCCGGCGATGAAGCGGCGAGCCTCCGCCAATTTCGGGGCATTGCTCGACAAGACGCTCGTTTCACCAAAGACGTGACCTGCGCAGGTCTTCTTGTCCAGCCCGGTCGCCGCAGCAACGAAGCCGCTTGCGCTACGCAAACCCAGCGCGCGCTTCTTCCCGGCAGGCTTCTTACGGGCAGCGGCCTTCTTCTTGGCTGACGATGCTCTTTTAGCAGCCTTCGTCGTCTTCTTCCTGACGGCTGCCTTCTTCACCGTTTTCTTGCGAGCCTTTGCCATGATAATCACCTCGGTTTTGAAATTTCCGGCGGTTTCGCGCGGCACGCTCCGTTGGCCTGGATTCGCGTCGCCACGACGCTCCGGATGATTAATCTCTATCGTTTGGTTCCATCGGCGGGCTATATCGTTATTGACACCTTCACGTCCGCGCCCGGCGCGACATTCACGACCTGTTTCACCTTCTTCGGCGCGCCTGTCACGTCGGGCGCCTCGAGCTCGATTTCATGGGAGCCCGCATCGAGAGTGTAACTGCCGTCCTTCGGAAAGCGGCTGGAGTCCGCTGCAACTGTCGCCGCCAGTTTGCCATCGATCGATACGTTCACGGGCCGGTCAGCGGGCACATTCTGACGCTTGAACTCGACCACAATCTGCGCCGGCGGCTGGAACGGAGTTCGAATTCCGAACTTTTGAAACAGCTGATATACCGTGCCGCTCCCGCCGGCGACGATGAAAGCCGTGATGACATATCCCGGGGTCGTTCTTGGGAACGACGCCTGCTTATCGCCTGTGAATGAGCTGAGCAGGTCGGCGACCGAGTCCAGCTGATAGTGATAGACGAAGTAAGCCGCGGCCGCGACCGCGATAGGTGTTCGCAGGCCCTTGTCTTGCAGATGCTCTTGGAAATATTTCCAGTTGAAGAGAGTCGACAGTCCTATTTCAAGGACAATCGCCAGGACCAGGATGACGCCAAGCACTCCGGCTAGGCGGGTCAGGTCAAAGTTGACGATTCGCCTGGGGACGACGTTCGAAAACTTAATCGTTCCTTGCAACGGTCCACCGTTGGCGTCGGTGCCAGTATACGTGACGGTGCTAGTGCCCACGCGATCCGTGGCGGTGTAGGTAATCGATCTGCCGTCCACGACTTTGACTGAGCCATACTCCGGCTCTTTGATAGTAGCCGTCTCGAGCTTCCCGGCCGATGCCTCGATGAGATTCAAGACATCGATAGTGCGAGAGGCTCCTCTCTCGACTTCAAACGGTGCGGTCTGATCCTCCGCATAAGCGGCGACAGACCCCAAGCCCACCAACATCAGGCAGACCGAGAGAAGACCGATAATACGATGCGCTGAAATCACCTTATCCTCCTCACTGTGTCGGCATATCCCTCAAGTCACGCCACAGTATTTCATGACGAATATGTTGTTTCCGGCCGGCGCCGCCGGGCTGATAAACGGACCCCAACTGTCCTTGATCTTGTCCGACTGCTCGTATGGCCAATCGTCCGGAAGACGCGACGGCTTCTTCGATGGCGTCTTGCCCGCGTTGTCCGAATACCAGATCACGAAGTTCACACAGTTTCCGACGTCGTCGCCGGCAGCATCGTTGGCAGCCTGCAGGCAGAGATTCCAGACCGCCTTGGTTTGCGGATCCTGAAGATCGGCGGCAGAGGGGATTCTCGCCGGAGGCATGCCGCTGCCTCCGCGCTTGTAGGCGACGCCGGCAATGAAGCGGCGAATTGCCTCGAGTTTCGCAACCGTACCCCCGAGCTGCCGTGTCCAGCCGAAAACGTGGCCGGCGCAGACGATGCGATCGAGTGCAGGCAGCGGCAACCGTGGCCGGATATCGGGCGGATTTTCCGGCAACTGCCCGCCGCCAGCCCGATCGACTTTCAGAAGCGTGGACGTATCCGGCGACCGGGTCGGCAAATCGGCCATCGGCCAGACGAACAAGGCTCGGCGGCGGATGAAGCCGATCGCAAGGTCGTCGAGCAACGCAGGGAATTCAATCCGCTGCGGCAACGGTGCGGTCGCGTGCAACGCGACCCGCGCAACGGACTGGCCCTGCGGCACGACAAGGCTGTAGACCGCCGGCGGCGGCGCAATGACCGGGCGCGGAACAACCTTGGCCCGCGCGGACAGAGTCCTGTCGACTCGCTTGGTCTTGCTTGGATCGCCCGGATCCGGCTCGTTCTGCGCAAATGCGATCGAGATGACGATTTCATCTCCATCCTCGAATGTCACGGGCTGGTTGTTGCTTCGCAACTGATCGAACGAGATTGCATAGGCCTGCCGCACGGCTACGGCGTAGCCGGGACAATCCTTCCCGTCTGGCGTCTTTAGCACCTTGCCGACTTTTATGCCGGCGATCGACAACGGTTCGACGGCCTTCTCCGCTGCGTCCTGCCCTCTTTGTCGTTGGCGCTGCACCAGCAGAAAAGACTCCAGGACGCTGGTGACGCCCTCGGCAAATGTCCCCTTCTGTTCGTCGATCCTGCCGAACGCCAAATACAACGGCGTATCGCTGCCATATTCGAAACGATCGAGCCCGACTTTCCAGGACTTTCCGTTGTTGTCACGCTGGGTGTCGGACGCACCGGGACCACACAACTCGCGATCATAGGAGGGATCGCCAAATACCAGGGTCGAGGTATCGATCTTCACGCTTGGTCGCGAGGTCGGGCGGACCGGCAGGCGCAGCGAGACCTGACGACGGGTCTCCGGGACAAGATCCTCCGCATGTGCCGGATCATTCGAGCCGGCCGGCCCGAGATCGAAGACCTCGTCTTGATGCGGCGGATCCGAGCTTTCGCCCTCCTTGCCACATTGCAGCAAGAGCACGACATCGGAGTCGCCGTCCACCTCGTCCAGTCGTGTCTGGGCACCCGTTATGATGTCGGCATGCAGTGTCAGCCTGATGGCGGTGCCGACCCTCGACCATCTGGCCCTGTTGAAGGTCACAATCGAGCGGTTGATCGACAAAGCAGCGTACAGTCCCGGCTGCTTCCTCAGCAAGCCGAGCCCCGCAAGGGCCTTCGCCAGATCATCGTTGTCGGCGGTAAAGCTCGGCGAAGTGACCTCGAGCGTCACATTACCCTGCTTCCAGTTGTCAAGCACCGGCTGGTTCCATTCCGGCACGAGCGGCATGTCCAGCACGCGGATCCAGTAGCTCTTCTTGTCCTTCCGCAGCACGGTGGCCACACCCTCGAACACCCGGAAGGGTGCAGGAAAGCCTCCTGCACCGTCGAGATCGTCGAGTTCGACGAAGGTACGCCGCCCGTGCGTCTCGACGAATTTCTGGGGCACTCGCGGCAGTGCCGGCGCACGCGGCGGCCGCAACTGGCGCAGCAGTCGCGGTCCGCCATGCCCTGGACGGCCATATCGCGAGGTATCGATACTCATGTCCTCTAGCGGCTGCGGTTCCTGCCCTGGTTGCGGCGGCGGGGTGACGATTCCGTCGGTGAACAGCAAGGTGTCGAATTCGGCCTGGATCGCCCCGGCGCGCAAACCGAAAGTGATGCGTTCCAGGTGTGGCGGGACCATCGGCGCCGCCTTTCCCTTGACGACTCGTCCCAGTGCAGCCTTGAGCTCTCGCGCAACAGGCACGACCGCACGCGCCTCGGAAGAGGTCAGATAGCGCGCAGGCGGCGACACCAGGGGCAGATTGACAGACTTCGGGCGGGAAAAAATCATCTTGCGCGAAAGCGCGTAGAATATCGGCGAGATCGTATCGACGCTCTCATTCGTCAACCCGCTCTTGCGATCAGCGCGTGCCGGCAAGGAAATGCTGGCGGCACGCCCCGACAGACCGGAGCCGTAGCGTTTGACGTCGTCCTCGCCGTCTCCGGGCGCAGGAGGGACCGGATCGGGTTTGGGAACGATATCCTGGAACGGCCAGTCGCCGCCCATCCCCAATGCACCCGAGGCAGCGGCCCCTGTTCCGTCACCGGTCGGCCAGCCCAGCGCCGGGGAAGCATAGAGGCGATCGGACGGATCGATCTTGATCGGGATGTCGAGCACGGAGTTGTCGGGATCGCGCGGCACGTCGACCTTGATCCACAATTCGTCAGCGCCGCTTTCGCGCTGCTGGGTTTCGGCAATGACGAGGATGGCGACCGCCTCGCTGACTAAACGGTCGGCGCGCGCCACCTGACGCGCGCGCCCCAGCGCGGCGTCCTTGACGCCTTGAGGCTGGCCCTCCCCCGGAGGCAACCCCTCGAAGCGCGTGACGTTGCGGTCGATGGCGTAGAGCGTGCCCCGCCGGGCGAGGATCGACGAAGGCTTGTCATCGGGAGCATCATCGCGCCGCTTGAGCCTAACGCGAGCGGCTTTGCCGGCGGCTTTCCCGGATGACAGTATCGTGGTGACACGCTCGCCGAACGGTCGCTTGTCGTCGCTCGGCACGTTGTCCCAGACCGTTCGCAGCGCCAACAAGCTGCGCAACCACATCGGCCGTTCGCCGAGTGTGCCGCCGCCGCTCGAGAGGCGAAGGAACAGCTGTTCGACCGCGGCCAAGGCCCGGTTGGCGTCCTTATCGCCGGCATTGCCCATTGCGCGCCCAAGCAGCGCCTGTATTTCATCGCTCGCGTTTGCGATCGCCTGAACCGGAACGGACTTGCGATCGAGCGGCGTCGGCGATCCGGCGGCCCAATCGGCATCGGCAGCATCCCATTTGGCGGCGCCCGTACCCGGTGCCTGACAGAACTTCTCGATCAAGCCATCGAGCTTGTACGAATCGTCCACCGCACCGATCCAGGGTAGCGCCAGCACGACACCTTGCGAATCGCTGGAAATGTAAGGCGACGGGGCGGCGGGCCAGAACGGTCCTTCCTTCTCGTCCGACGTACGAACGACTGCCGGCCCGGCACCGCTGATGACGATTGCATCGCCGGGGTCCTTGGTCTTGAACTTGTCGGCAATCGCCCGCGCCATCGCCTCGACCGGGAAACCGGCCTGGGCAAACGCACGCAACACCAGCCCACCCTTCACGACGATCGCGTCGTTTTCCTGCTTGTCGTCGATTATCTTGTAGCGGGGTGCAAACGCGAACATACGGTCAGCCGCCGCCGGCGGCAGCTTCGTCGCAGCCTTCGCTGCGTTCACCAGGGCGCGCGCGTCGATTGCGCTGACATGATCGAGCGACATCCAGGTCAGCTGCCTTTGCGCCCCACCCTTGATGGTATGTTCAGTCAACGCGTGAAAAGACCACGGCTTGACCAGGCTGGCGCCGTTTGCGTCGAGCGTATTGGTTTCGATGGCCTGCCCTTTGACCGAAGTCGTGAAGCTGTGAGTAAGCGCGCTTGCGTCATCGAACGCCTTCAACTCGCCACGCAAGGCTGCCCCCGTCAGCCGGGCGCCGAGATTTTCCAGTTTTACAACCTTGTCATCGAGAGTCTTGACGTCGTCCGGCAGGCTCTTGATCGGCCATCGAATCCGGCTGAGGCGGTTCTCCAGCACCAGATCGACGGTGATTTCGGACGACCATGGCGGCTCCTGTCCGGAAAGCCGCTCCTGTCCGACGATCATGTGATCGAACCGCTGCAGAGGTCCTTTCTCGGAGAGCAAATTGAGCTCGCCGAAGCCCGAGAAGGATCGGAATCGAAACTGTCCTTCAGCCGGCAGAGGCTTGGGCGCAACCGCCACCATCAGGATGCCTCGCACCAGGCCCTGATCTGCAGTCAAGCCGACGATCGGCTGCAGCCTGGATTGCCCCGCATCGATCCGGCAGGTCATCACACCACGCTGGTGATCGATGGCGACGGCCGCCTCCGCGATCTGCTGGTTAAGCCAGCGCAGCGGGCCGCCGAGCGTGTACGCGACCACATTCTTGCCTGGGAGCGGCGGTCCCTCCAACTGGAGGTCGTTGGCGGAGATCGTCAACATCCCCTGCAGGAACAACGTCCACGTCGAGTCTTCATCCGCCTCCGGCTTGTCGGCAATCTCGAGCCTGATGTTGTCGAGCTTCACGCCGCTGAAATTCAACGGGCTGGCATCTGGCGGCGCCTTGAAATCGACGGCGAGAGTCTTGCCGTCGGGCTGCGTGACCTTTCCGCCAGTCAGGACGACACTGCGACCGAACAGAACGGTGGCAAGTGAAGCGCCGTCAAACTGGGGAACACCCTTGTCGCCGGCGGCCTGCTTGATGTTCAGGGTCAACCTGGCAGTGGTATTGCCGACGGATTTCCCTCCACTACCGAGTTTCGTTTGCACACCCCCCATCCGAAACGAGACCGATGCGAGGCCACCGGCTGTGACGGCGGCCTTGTCTGCAGCCGGCTGGGAGGTGGCAACCTGGACATCCTGCCACTCAAAGATATTCAGCTTGCCGTCGCTTGCGATCAACGAGAGGGCGACAAGATTTCCAGTCGCATAGGCAAGCTCCGGCTCGAACGGGCCACGCTCGTTTGTCCTCGCCACGCTCGAGCGCAGCGACGCGGTAAAGACAATCTTGGCTGAGTCGATTTGCCAGCTGCCGGACTGTTTGCTGATGTCTAGGTCCAGCAATCGGAGCGGCCGCAGCCGCAGCGGCCCGATATCGACGTCATAGGCGCTCTTCGGTAACCCCAACGCCGGCTGCGTTACGGCATCGTTGCAAACCCGCCATTCGTACAACGCCCGCGGCAGCTGTTCTGCATCGAATGCCTCCTGGCGCGGACCGATGCTGAGCTCGGGTCCGCGGGGATCGTCCACCAGCGACGCCTTGCCGACCGCTGTCGTCTGCAGCGGCAGATCCCGAAACCAGAGCCCAAGCTTGCGCTTGTCATCTGCCGTAACGATCTCGACCGGCTTGAAGATGGTTGTGCACGAATAGCGCGACGTCGTCCCTTGCACGGAGTCGCCTATTCGCAGGAAGTGGCCGGCTTCTCGAAACACGATACCATTTGGCTCGCTGCCGAACTTGTCCGTCGTCGGTCTGCTCGCCATCAGCGCCGCGCGGGTGTCACGCCACAGCTCCAATCCACCGAACTTCTGATTGCGCAGCGGCGCGGCGAAGCCGATGACCTTGACGGCATCGCCTTCGCCGCCAGCGACGTCATCAATATGATCGAAATGCGTCTCCGTCAGCCCTTCGAGCGCAGTGCGTCCCTGGAATTGCCTGTTGCCAAGCGTATAGGTACCGAACGCGAACTTGCTTCCAATGTCGCTTGTCGGGCTGAGCGCGAAGTTCGTTGACCAGGTGATCCCTTCGATCATGGTCTTGATCGCCACCGCCCCGCTCTGGCCGGAGAATTCGAACGCGCTCGCGATCTGCACGCGCGACAGATCGAGCCGGTCGACCGCCTTTTGCCAGGCCAGCAGCAGCCCGTCAAAATCGAGCGAGGTGGGCAAGTCGGGCGGCGGCTGCGGCGCGGGCGCATCGTTCGACGGCACCGGCGGCTTCTCCGGAAGGCGCGTGGTGGCGAACAGTTCATCAAGGATCGGAAGATCGAAGCGCAGCCGGGTCTGCAAGCCGGCGTAGGCGGCGGGCGCAGGCTTCATCTCGATGCCCGGCAAGGTGACCGGAACCAGCGGCACGTTTGACAAGAGTTCCTTGCCTGCCAGCGGTAGTTTGTTCACGGGATCTGTGAGTGTGACCGCGGGAATTCCGCGAACGCCGTCGTATTGGAGCGTTATGTCGAGCTTGGTACGATCGAGCTCCCGGCAAAGCAGGTCGCGCGTCGATGAAGGAAGACCCGAACTTTCCACAGTTCGCGTGATTCCGACAGCGGTGACGAAAGGCATCTCGGAATAGCCCTGCCAGACATAGGCCGGAGCCAGCCCGTCGTGCTTCGGGATCAAGAATGCAACAGGCTTGCCGGGAGTGAAGTCGCCCGAGGTGAGCCCCAGAAGTTCTTCGGTTGTAGCGGTCTTGCGCGAAAAGGTCAGCGCCGGGCTCTCCAGCGCGGCCGGTCCGGCGCCAAAGCCGGGCAGAATATTTTCCGCCGTGGGACTTCCGGCCGCCAGCCACAGCAGGCCGTCTGCCGTGCCCGCCGCACCCATCAGCTCGACCCCGACGGTATCGAGCTTGCCTTGTTTGAGCGTCGCGTTGACCCGGACATAGTCCGCTGCGGCCAGCGATATCCGGCGGCCGACCGGCCCGTCGCCGAACGTCCCGTCGTCGAGGACGTAGTCGACCGTGCTGGCGAAGCCGATGGAGTCGGAGGCGGCACCCGAGAAGCCGAGTGCCGCGGCGTCCGAATCCTGCTTCGGCAAATCGAACGGCAGCTGCAGCCATCCGTCGGTCAGCGGAAGGAAAGCATAGGTTCTCTTGGCGGCATCCGGCTGAACGCCCGCATTGCTGTAACGCTCGACCAGCCTGCGCGCGAGGCGCTTCTGATCGACAAACCAGGTCACGGCGGTCTTGCTGCCGTCCTTTTTCTGCGCGCTGATCGTTGTTCTCGCGCCCAGTGTCACCTTTGGTCCCGGAATTCCGCCCGGATTGCCATCCTGCGCAGCTGCTTCACGGCGATCCGCGTTGAGTTCGAGCTCAACACTGCCCTTGGAGCCCCTGAGCTCGACCCGGTTGGCAACGATCGCAACCTCGGTCGGCAATTCGCCGCCGCGCACCGGCGTTCCTGCGAGGCTCGTGCGCAGCGCCGCGCGATCGACCCACATGGTCCATTTATCCGGGTCCGTGCCAGGGAGCCGGAGCGCGTTGTTTTCGAGGGTGAGCGGCCAGCGCACCGCAAGATCGTCGGCGACCGTGTTGATATCGAGAAAGACCGGGTTGCCGACACCAGGCCGCAGCTCTGACCTCACCTTCTCCAGCGCGTCGCGGATCCGCCTGCCGATGCCGGTGACGACCTTGTCGTTTTCCTCGCGTACCAATTCGAGCGTCCAGCAGGTCTTGTTCGGGCGCAGCGGATCGACGACGCAGACGAGGCGCAGAACCACATTGATGCGGTCAAGTGGATCCGGATCACCGAACGCGCGCAGCGGATTGACGATCGTGCCGCGAAACTCGATGCCGTCGGGCGTCAGATCCAGCGCAACGAACGGCCCATCGACGGGGCCATTGAGGGTGACCGCAGGCAGTTCGACCCGTGGCAGCTTGGAGGGCGCGGTGACGCCGCCGGCGATACCCACGAAAGCGGCGACGATGCCGGCCGACTGCTTGACGAGACGGAGAAAGCCCAGCGGGTTGGCGTTGGTCCCGCCTTTGGCATTGACCAGGACACGAATCCGGTTGGCGGCGAGCGCAAGCCGCGGCATTTGGATCTCGCGTGACTTCTGCGGCGTAGGCCATGGATCGAGGGGCGCCACCAGGAGATGCGAAAAGCCACGGGTGACCTCTCCGACATCCGGCTCCGGATCTGGCTTCGCCGCAAGGATGATGTAGGGGTCGGTATTGTCGGCGATCCAGAGCTTTGAGCTCGACTTGAAGTCTGCGCCTTTCCGGGCCTGGACGTTTGCCGCCAGCAAATACGGTACGCGCAGGGACACCTTGTCATTCACGGCCGGCAGCCCGTGCGGTACGTCCTCGGGAATGTCGATATCAACCTGCCTCTTGACCTTGTCCGACTCAGGATCCTGCAACAGGACGCGCAATCCCGGCGTCGAATTGACGATCGAAAGATCCTTGCGGCTCGGTCCGAGATAGGACAGCGCGAGTTCGGCGCTCCAGCAGAAGTCGGCCGATTCGTTCGAGGTCTTGAGCGGCTGCTTCGGTCCCACAAGCCTGACGGTGCGAAGGTTGGTGGTTTCCGCCATGGCTATTGCTCCCGCTGCACGACGTCGTCTTGCGGCTGCGCAAGGCCGTGGAACGCCTGGATCACCAGGTGCCGCCGGGGACCGAGCACCATCGTCTGGGTCAGATTGCCGGCGAGGACCTCCAACGCCAAAGTGTCATCGGCCGGTTTGAGTTCGGCAATCTCGTCCTTCGTGGCTGGCTTGACCAGGATCATCGTCTTCGGCACCGGCGGATTGTCCGGATGAAGTTTGTCGAGCTCAGGCTCCACCACCTTGCGGCTCGACCAGCGCATCGCGATATCGGCGGCCTCGTCCGGCCGCTCCATCATCGCCGCCAGGCTTTCCAGCGTGTCGGCCGTATTGACCTTGTCTTCCAGCGCCGTGAACACGGCTTCGATCTCGTCCGTCGTGCGCGCCGCGTTCTCCGGCAAATGTACGGTCGCAACGACATCGATCGGACTTGTCTCGGAAAGCTTTCGTAGCTCGTCGAGCTTGATGACCTTCGGAAGTTCGTTGCTGCGCAGCGGCACGAGGTCGTGTTTTGGTTGTTCATCACTGTTGCGGCGAAGCCGGATCATGCGGGCGCGCATCGCGTTGAGGACGGTACGCCTCAGTTCCTCGAGCAACTTGACCCGGGCGGCATTGCCGGTTGCTGCCGCGATGGCCGCGTCGAGCACCGCCTTGATCTTGGCACGCGCCGCCCCATCGAGAGGGCCCACCTTCTCCGGCGCAGCGAACCACTGCCAGTCGAACGCGCCGAGGGTGATAGAGGGAAACTTCTCGACAGGCAAGCCTGCGACCCAATGCACCTTGACCGTATGCGGAAGCAACCCGCCGGTCTTGGCTTTCCATTCGGCTGCCTTGTCGATGGCAAATGGCTCGACTGCGTCAGCAATCTCCTTGGCAATCTTGGCAAAGCGTGGCGACGCCGATGCGGTCGTCTCATAGAGCCTGAGTTCCTTGACGAAGGCCTCGACTTCTTTGCGGAATGCGGCCCATTGCGGCGCCGGCGGCGGCGGAATTGGCGGCGGAAGCGGATCGGGCACGCTGAGCGGCGGCGTTATCGTCAAGTCCAGCGTACCGTCGATCTTTTCGCTGCTGGTCCCCGGCGCGACATCGCCCCACGGCGCCGTGTCTGCGGCAGCCAGCAGGAGATCTGCCGGCGCAAACTTCGGGTCGAGAGCGGCCGGCGCAAAATTCTCCAGCGTCCTTTTCGCATCCGGATCGCCCTTCACCTCCAGCGTGAGGCTCGCAGGATAATGCGTGCCGTCGACGAGCTGCCCAGAGGGCGCCTTGAGGTCGGGTGCAACGAACCGGGCGCCGATCAGCTGTGGCAGATAAAGCAATGTGCGTGATGCGTTGTCCGGATCGCTGCTCAGGGCGCCGAGTTCGATCTCGCCGACGCGCGCCTGGCCGTCGTCGGTTTCGACCGATATCCGGTAGCTGACCGCAGGATCGGGCATCTGGTAGAGCCGTGGCGCAGCGTCCTGGCTGAGGCCATCCTTCTTGCCGAACCAGATCTCGAGCGCGTCCTCGAGCATCGCGTCCACAATGCGAACCAGCGGCCAGTCGACGATAATCTTCACCTTCTTGTCGTCGCCGTCTGGCCTGTCGATCCGCCAGGACGGCGGTGCCACCTTCTTGTCCTGCCACGCAGTTGCGCCATCCTTGCCAACCGTCCAGGGCAAGACCACCCGATAGCCGGCCTCATCCACCGTGGCGACGCTGGGCGGCGAAACCACCACGCCTGCCGCGACGTGCGCGGTTGCATGCAGGCGGAAGCCATATGGCATCCCGGACATGTTGAGCACGTAGGCGCCACGCCACAGATCTGGATGGCGCTCGTACATCTCGCGGACAATGCCGATGTCGACGTCTTCGGGCACGAGGTCCTGATACTCAGGAATCTTGCCGTCCTTGCGCGCCTTGATAATGGAGAGTCCCTTGGGCGCCGGCAGGCGGTTGTAGTCGCGTCCGCTGTCCTTGAATGGCCCGAACGGTTCGAGCAGGTCGAATTCCGGATCCCCCGAATTCGTTTGCACGAGCTTGGCCCATTGCGGTGCCGAGAACTCGCGCCAGAAGCCGACGGCGACGTGACGCATCGAGAGTCCCGCGTCGACACGGATGTTGGCGTCGGACAGGATCTCTTCAGGATGGCGGGACACTACGATCTGGACGGAATCGCCGGGACGCACGACGCCGTCTTTGTCGGCCCGGTCGTTGCGGCGCGTTGCCAGGATGACGGGCGCCGCCAACCCTTCGGTGCGTTCGATGCTTACATCGGCGAAGAATTGCCGCAAGGCATCAGGCGCGTTGATGGGGTGGGACAGCGATGCCGCGAAGTCCTGGACAGCCATGGCAGTCTTGGCCGGCTTGTTCGCCTCAGACTTCCTGTTTTCAGCGGTTGTTTCAGCAGCAATCGCCAGACTCTCGTAGCGCCCGAACGGTCGAACCGCATATTTCCGCGCCTTGCCCCAGCGATCGGTCTCCAGCAGCGTGACCGACAGCCGTCCGTCGTCGTTTGGCGCCAGCCGCCAGGGATTGGGCCGCGTCAGCATCGCAAATGCGAGCCCGGCAGCCTGACCCGTTGCCTGCTTCGCCAATCCCTGCTCCATGAAGCGCCGGGTCCAGGGCCCAAGCCGCGCAGCGATCTGCAGACGCTTCTTGGGTTCCTTGGGAATCCTCATGTTGGGCTTGTTGGGGAAGCGCCCGAGGATCCGGATCAGCGTTGCAAGCGTGTTGAACGGCGCGGACCGCTCGGGATCGGGCGCCTTCGGATCGACATCAACGTCCATGTTGTCGCCGAACAAGAGCATCGCGAGCCAGTTGTCCGGCAGGTTGGTAAACCGTCCCCACGGACTACCGCCCGTCTCTGTGCCGTCATCCTCCTTCGGAGTATCGCTCGGATCGAGCTGGAGGACGCTGGAGAGAGTCAGGGAGCTGAGGTCCGACAAATCGGTATCGTCATCCAGCGCAACGAGCCGGATATAGGCCAGGACGTCGCCATCCTGACGAGGCTTACCATCCTCATCTTTCGTACAAGCCTTTTTGCCCTCGGTTTTCAGCGTCAGCTTGTTGCTGATCGGCTCACCGTCGATCGGAAACTTTTCGTCCTTCCATCCCTGCGCCATCAGGACACGCCGCTGGCCGGAACCATCGGTGGGCACCAGGCGCTCGATCTCGACAACGATCCGCTTTCCGGTCTTCGCAAGCTGCAGATCGACGCTGGCGCTCGGCTGGTTAAGCCTGAGCGTTGCATAACGAACGCGACGCTTCTTCAATTCACCGAGTAACGGCTGCACGGCAGGCCGCAGTTCAAGTTGCACCAGCGCGAGGGCCTTGCTCTTGTAAAGTTGCTTTGTCGCGGTTTGGTCACGCGGTGCGGTGCCGAAATGCGATACCACCTCGGACAGACCGTCGGTCGTGAACATGACATCGACAAACGGCGTGCCAAGTTGCGTGCCCTGGTATCGCGGCAACACCAGCTTTAGGGCGACATTCAGACGGTTCAATGCGTCGCCCGACTCTAGGAAGTTACCGGTTTCGATGTCGTAGAGCCTGAATGCCGTCGCGAGTCCGAGCGTGCGCAGGATGCCCCAGCCCGCAGGGTCACGGTCCGGCGCAGTTTCGTCGAGGAACGCAAGTATCTCCTCGGCGTTGAGTTGGGGAGCAGGATCGACCACAGGCTCGTAGCGGCGATAGACCAACTGCTTGCCACGATACTCGACGCCCTCGTAGTGATATTGGACGACATCGAGAACGTCGGCGAGGATCGGGTGCTGGCCCTGAGTCAGCGAGACATTGACGGTAACGGTGCTCGGATCTTCGTTGTCCTCTGGGTCGCGATACACCGAGGTCAGCTTGAGCGCCCGATTCGAGAATCCATCGGGTTTCGCGTAAGCTTCCCGGTCCTTGTCCTTTACTTCGAGGGTCTCCATCAGCACCAGACCGCGAAGCAGACGCCGCGCCTGATCCACCGTAAGCGGCTTGTTGTCGTCTCCGCCGAGAAGGCCTGCGGAGAGCTTTCCGTCGTGCAGGGACGCTGGACCACCGCCAGGCACCTCGGATGCGAAGCCAAACGTGCTCGGCAATGACGGTAGTTCCGGTTCGTCCGGCTTGGCCTTCGTCCATTCCACGCGGATCGCGAGCGGCTGCCTGCGCGCAAACAGCGCCGCGACGTCGTTCTCCTCCGGCAAGGTCAGCAGCGAGCGCCGCAGCGGACGCGTCGGCCAGATCAGGAAAGACTCCGCCGGCGAGTACCAGCTGGTGCGCCGCTTGCCGAAGCGCCGATCAAGCGCTGGATCGGTCAAGCGCTGCATTTCGCTGGGATAGAGCACCTCGACCCGTGCGAAGTCGCCCGTCTCGGACGGCTCCTGGCCGCGCTCGAGCGCGGGCAGGCGCTGCACCCGGCCGATCGGTTTGACCAATCGCAACGAGGCATCCGCGCCTTCGTCGTTCTTCGGCACCGTGGTCGCATCGAGCGAGAACAGATCATAGCCCGCGATCAGCGTGTGCATATCCTCAGCGTTGGGCTGGCTCTGATCGGTCTGGACCTCCATCTTGTCCGGCCGCGCGGTCCAGCCAAGCTTCACGGCGGTGCGCTGGTCGCCGTCGCAGAGCAATTGCACCGCACTGGGTTGCGAGTTGACAAAGCTGTCGATCGTGGCGCCGACCGTCGGATAGTACAAATGCAGCCGCCCGCTTTCGGGGAAGATGTAGTTCGACTTGAACGGACGGAATTTGACGTCGACCGGATGCTCAAACCGCTCGATCGTGACGTTGACCGGAGGTTCATAAGGTTCGTCTGGCTTGGCTAGGGGGTCGTCGATCGTCAGCTGGAGTTGCGCCGGGACCCATGCCGGGCCGCACGGTTCTGTGCCGGCGAACCGCAGATATGTCCGCGCGGCCTGCAGGCGCGCTCCCGCCTTGACATCGAGCGTCGTCAGCAGCGTCTTCCAATCGTTGTCCGAAATCTCGTAATCGAATGTTTGCGACTTGGGTTCCGGCAGCGGTCCTGGCGTCGTCCGCGCTTTGAGGCGACGCGCGGTACGGGTGATCTTGATCGTCTTGTCGCCTGCATGATCCTTCTTCTGCAGCACGATATCGAACTCGTGCACGCCCGGCTCCAGACTGTCCGGTATTGGCGGCTCGTTGCGCGCCTGGGAGACCGCATCGGCTCCAAACACGCCGACGGCGACGGTGCGCTCGATCCTGACGCGAAGAACGTAATCCTGAGCGTCGGGAAGCCCGGGTTTTGCGTTTTCGTTGGTCTTAGATTCCTCTGCGCTCTCCGGATCCTCCTGCTCTTCGACCGTGAGCGAAAGAAAGGCCCTGGAAAGCACCGGCGTCTTGAGAACCGACGGCATCGACGGATAGCAGAATCGGGCTACAGCCTTCAGGACGTTGCTCTTTATTTCCGTACGCGGTTGGAAATTGACGACATGCGTATCCACCTGGCCGCGGGTGCCGGCGCAATCGACCGGGACGATCGCATAGAGAATCCGTGGAGCTGCCTTCTTGAGCAACTCCTTCCACTTCGTCGCGTCTTTCGCCTCGTCGCCGTTATTCAACAGAACGGGCGGCAGCAGCGCGGCCCGGAGCCCGGGGTCGATGTCCTTGAAATCATCGACGAACTGCAGCGGCTTTGCTTCACGCAGGCGCTGCTTGCGCAGCTGCAGGTTTCCGTCAGCGTCCCGCAGCGGATTTCCGTCTTTGTCCTTCAGAACCACGATGGCGGTGTGATCCGAACGCTTGACCGTCAGCTCCAGCGGCGCCGGCCGTTGCTTGACCAATGGGTCATCGGCCAATCCCTCGATGCGGCGTTCCACCCGATAGTGCTTCAGATGAAATTCGGGATCGCCATAGAGCGAGCCCGATTTTTTCAGATCCGATTTCTTCCACGCAGGTTCGAGATCCCACGTCGCGCGCACGCCCTTGGTCGTGATCTCGAGTTCCGGCTGGTCGAGCACCGGCGACATCATGCGGAACATGCGGTCCGGCGGATTGAACAGCACGACGCCGGGCGGAGGCGGATCGATCGACGGACCCGGCTGGCACGGAATGCGCGTCTTGATCGTGAAAGCCATCGATGTAATTGGCAGGTCGGAGGACACGTCCCCGGTTCCGAACAGATCTGCGATCCGGTCGCTCCTCAGGACGAAGGTGAGACCAAGCGCTCTCGGATCAAATTCGAGCTTTGATGCAATGTAGTCTTCAGCGTCCTTGTTCAACGTGGGAGCACCGGTGGCCGGGACGGTAACAACGGCCGCGATCTGCTCTGCCGCTTCGGCCACCGTCGCAATAAACGACGAGCGCGCCTCATCGACCTGCTGCATGCGCTTGAAGCGTGGGCCGCAATCGGCACGCGAGCGCGCCGCCTGCGCGATCATGATGTTGGCGGCCTCGGGATCCTCCGGCAACAAGACCGGGTCTTTTTCCCATTCCACCGACTTGATGTCGGTCGCCTCGTAGTCGACTCCGCCAATCTTGCCCCCGGCCATGAAGCAGCAGTGCTGGAAAATCTCTCCCAGCTTGGCGTTCTTCTGCGCGTTCTTGCTGTCCTCGGCGCTGAAGCCGGTGCTGTCACCATCACGGCCAAACGGCGCGTCCCAGTCGGTCCAGATTTGCAGCCCGCCGGCGCCGATATCCTTTGGCGGTTTCATTCCGGGCCTGACGAGGACGTCGTCCGCCTTCAGCCCCTTCACGACGTAGGTGGGATCGGCCTCGTCCTTCACGGGGGCCGCATAGAAGTGACTGCGGTCGTTTGGATCGCCATCGCCCAACGGGCAATTGTCACGCGGGATCAATTGCACCACGTAGGATTCGAGGCCAGCGCCGTCGGGCTGGGGAATCGGAACGAGCAGCGCCCAGTACGACACCGGGCCAAATTCGACGCCGACAAACTCGGGCGTTTCGCTGCCCGGGACCGGCTTCTGGTCGCTCGACGTCGCTTCCCGCCTGTCGACCCCCTCTTCGAGCCGGGTTTCGGCTTTGCGTGCATTGTCGGCCCGTGAAGGCTCGGGCAACGGTGCCGGCCGTGACACCGGCGCGCCGGCCTCCGGATTGGGGTAACTGGTCGCCAAGCCAAGCGCCAGGAACCGTTCCACCCTGACCCGCGCCTCGGCGAGCCGGCCGCTGCTGCCCAGCGAGAAGCCGATTCCAAGCGAAAGGTTACGTCCAAAGGCGCCCACCGAGACCGACGCCTCGATCCGTGCAGCAAGGCCACCCGGCTGGACCAGCAGCTCGACGCCGATGTGGATCGTGATCGATCGCGAGAAGCCGCAGGACAGGCTGAACCATTTCGTGCGCAGCCACATCCGCACGGAAAATTCCAGCGTCAGGTCGAGCGTGATGACGCCGTAGAACATCGATTCGGAAATATTGGCCGACAGATACGCGATCAGCTTGGCGCCAAGCGCGAAATTGGCGCGCGCCGTAATGGCCGCGCCGAAATCGCCGCCGGTGTCATAGGCGAAGGCCGCAAAACCGCGCGCGCGGAACGCCAGGCCGTACAGCACCGACAGGTCTTCGACCCGCAGCACGGTTCCTCCCTCCACCGAGAGGAAGAAGTTGCCGTTGGGTTTGCCGAGGGAAAAACCGAGTTCATACGGCCAGCCATATTCCGCATGGAACAGGCCCGGCCTGATATAGAGCGTGGACGACCACTTCACCGCCTTCATCGCCATCTTCAATTCGGCAGGCAGCATCGGGTGGTTGCCGATATCTGCGCCGGGATTGTAGACGGCACGCGCCAGAAACTCGCGCCGCGGCACCGACAAATACATGTAGCCGGTCAGGCTCGGATTGTTGGTCCAGGCCGAATTGTTGCGCCGGCCGTCGCGCCAGTCGGCATAATTGTAGGCGATCCAGATGCGAAGGTTCATCAGGAAGGTGAGGTCCGTCCTGAGCGCGACCACGATGTCGAACAACGCGAGGTTCGGCAGATTCTTTTCGCCCTCTTCGTTGTACTTGGAAGTCGTCGACACCGAGGTGAACGAGAACATTCCGCGCAAAGCGAGCGTGATGGCAGCGTTGTCGTAGGTCGGCCACCACGCCTTCACGTCGTACAGGCTGCCTTGGTATTTCGAGATTTCGTCGAGAATCTTGACGAGTTCTTTCGGCGTCTCGGCGCGCTCGGCGGCGGCAATTCCCGCCAGCGTGTAGCGATAGCCGAAGCCGAACCCAACTTCGCGAAGGTAGATAGTCCCGATCGGCGTCGGAATCTTCTCCGCCATGTCGTTGCGCTGAACGTAGAGGAAGAACGCCGGACGCTTCTCGTCGACGCCCGCCTTCTCCAGTTGCAGGAACCCCATCGAAGCCGACATCGACGCCCAGCCCGAGATTCGCAGCGATCCCGAGGCGAGAAAACCCTTGGCCGTCACGTCCGCCGGCAGCACGTCGGGTTGGAACAACGTCGGCAGCTTGCCGTCAACCGCAATCGCAGTGCCCGACGCTTCCGCCATCGAGCCGAGCGACAGGCCGACCCCCAGCCCGTCGAACCTCACCCGCGGCAACGCCTTGCCGCGCTCGGGCGGCGCCACCCAGAGTTTGTGGAAATCGAAGCGAGGCGTCACGATGTCCCCGAAGTCGGTGAAGTTAACCTGACCGGAAATCGAGAATGCTGGCGCGCCGCCGAAAGCCGGCGATGCCGGGTGGAAGCCGACGCCGCGGAGTTCGAACGAGAACAGGTCGAAGAAGGTCGACCGCTTCGGCGGCTCCACCGTGACCTGGAATTCGATGTGGTTCATCAGCACCCGCGGATCGGACGCAAGCGGCGCTTCGTCGAGCACAATGCGCAGCGCAGAGATGTTCTTCAAAAGGCCGTCGGCAAACGCGTTGGAGCTCGGCCGGAATTCCGCCGATCCGGTCAGCGTGAAGTAGAAGTGATACTGCCCTTGCCGGACGTATTTCAGGCCGAGCTTGGTGACGGTGATGGTGAATTGCGTGCCCTCGCAACGCAACGGATCGGCGCTCTTGTCCAGTACCGCCTTGGCGGCCTGGAGCGCCAGCGCGCCACCCTCCTGGGTGAAGTTGAGTTCGATTGACGCCTTGGCTTCGCCCACCAGCGCCGGCGGCAGATTGCCGTGCCCTGCGAGTCCAAAGGTCTGGATCTGGCTGCGCTTGACCGCGAGCTGGCCCTTATCGAAGCGGAACGGCATGTCGACGCCGGCTAGCGTCACCGGGTTGGACTGCACCTGCGCGCTGAGGTCTATGCCGTCGCGCGACACGATGAAGCTGTCGACCTCGAAATCGAGCGTGCTGCCGCTGGTCGAAAGTTTGTCGTAGGACAGCTTCAGCATCGCGGCCTCGCTCAGGCCGAGCCGCGGATCGCCGTCGCTGAAATCGAGGAACAGCGGCGCGAAATCCTTGGGCGGTTCGTTGCCGTCCTTGGTGAGGAATTTGCCGTTCAGACCGAGCAGATTGAATTCGTTCTTGTCGATCTTGATTTCGAACCTGCCGCCCTTGACAGCCATCGAGAGCGTGTAAACGTCGATGACGAGGTCCAGTTTGGTATCGACGGCCGTGTCGGAAATCTTGACCTCGACATCGATCGGAATCTGGATCGTCGGCAGATTGATGACAGGCTTGTTGCTCGCTTTGACCCGAACGTGCTGGCTGAATTGATCCAGTAGATTTCCCCCAGGAGCCGCGTCCGCTTTGGGCTTGCGGAACAGCGAGAGGATGCGATCGGTATCGATTTTTGCATCGATGTCGAATGCCGATCCGTCAAGGTTTTTTAGTTCAACCCAGCGTGCCGCTAGCAACAGGTGACCGACGGGAACGACCACGCCCCCATTGGGGCCTTGACCGGGAATTTGCGCGGAAACCGGCACAGTTTTCAGTTGCTGAAGAAATTTCACCTGACCGTTGTCGACGACAATCAGCGCCACCGCGGCCTTCGAATCCTTGGGCGTGACGTCAAGTTGCATGAGCGGTGCGTTTGTCGCGCCATTCGATTGCCCGGACACCGGCTCGGCCGGTGCGTTCTGGTGACCGAGCCAGAGATCGGTCGAAAGCATCACCTTGCTGGTGCCGGCGCCATCCGGCTGAAGTGCAAGTGCCAGCCAGCCCTTCTCCAGATCGCAGACCAGTGCGGGGGACAGGCTGTAGGGGAAATCGAGCTTGAATCCGAGAAACTCGCGAGTGAAAGAAGGCACGCTAACGTCAGGATCGCTGGGCGTGACGACGATCTGCACGATGCGCCATTGGCCAAGATCGACACGGACCTCCACGATGACGTGTTTGGCGACCTTCTGCGATTGCGTCGCTATCGCCTCAGCCAGCGTAGAGACCAGTTCGGCAATCAGCTTAAACGCCGCCTCGGCCAGTCCGGCCAGAGCCCTGACTCCGGCCGCGCCCTGTTGCGCCAGCCAGGCCGCGGCCGAAGCGGCAAGCTCCCCTACCCTCCGCAGCACCTTGAGGAAGCCGTCGAGTGAAGGCAGATCCGGTGTTCCCGGCACGTTCGGCTTGGGCACGTCGAACTTGTGGATCAGCGACATCAGCCGCTTCGCCCCGTCCTCGATCACATGCGCTGCAAAGAGAGCAAGCTTGATCGGATAGGGCTCGACCAGGTCCAGTTTGATCAGCTTGGGTGTCAGCTTGTCGCCGGCAAAAGTCAGTTCAAGTTTCGGCGATACCGCCAGCACGAGATTGGGATCGGTGCGCGCACTGATGACGAGCCGATCGACGTCGAACGTCACCACGACTTTCAACCCGGTGACCGCGGCAAACGAGACTGCGACGTCCACCTTCACGCCAACTAGCGTAACGACGAACGGCCCGAGCAGTTTTTCGATCTTGGCGACGGTCTTCTGCGCCGTAGCCGTCGTGATATTCGCCGCATTGACGGACACTTTGCTGCCGTTGACGGCGATCTCGACGTCGGTGGCGATCAGGATATCGGTGCCGGAATATTTGACGGTCGCCGTCGACTTCGACGAAGACAGCGTCAATTTGCCACTGGCAACCGAAAAATCCAGAGCGGGCTTAGGATTCCATTCGACGGCAAGACCGAGGTCGAACTGCAGCGGAATGCGAAGAGGCGGCAAATCCGGAAAGGGACTCTTCAGTCCGTGCAGTGACCATTTCGGCAGCGTGATATTGGGGAAGTGAAGGCCAAGATGCGGCAGCGCCGGCACCTCGATGCGTGGCAAGGCCTCGAGCACGTCCTTGCGCGTCAGCTGCACCTCGACGTGCACCGCCGCATCCAGTCCGGCAACGGCGAAAGACGAGGAGAAGCCTGCCGAAAATACCGCCGCCGCCCGCGCGCGAAAGACTGGCTCGTCGGCATCTATGTCGCCGAGCAGTCCGGCCGGATTCAGCTCTAGGTCGAAGCTGGTAGCGACATCGGCGACGCCGGTGATGCCGAGAAAGTCCGCAACGACGTCATCCTGCGTCGTTCCGTCCGTCTTCAGATGAAGGCTGCGCAGCCGGTCGTGCAGCTCGTTGAGCGCGATGCCGGCTAGACGCTTGGCTTCGCCGTTCGCGTCCTCGACCGCTTCTCTCCAGGTGGCAAGGCGTTTGTCGGAGCCCGTGGCGTCGCGGACAAGCAGCGCGTCGATCGTGAACGGCGTATCGAGAACCAGCCCCCCGCTTTCGCCGGAAAACTTGATCTTGAACACCGTGACCTTGAACGGCGGCTGATCCTGCGCCGCTTCGAGCCACGCAGATACTGAGCTACTGCCGTCTCCGTGCAAAAAAATCTTCGTCATCCCGCCCCCTGGGATAAGAAGAACTAAAAAACCTAGAACATTCAAAATCTCTCTATCTGGAGTAGAATGGACAGATACAGCGCAATGTCAATTCAAAAATGACAAGCCCAAGCCGAATAACCCCTCCACATACCGCTTCTTCATTCGCGCCACTGTATTCGGCTGACCTGGACCGAATTCGCACGCCCCGGAGGACAGTTCGGTGTCGGATGTCAGTGGACAACAGTCCATCTATCCTAGATCCAACAGAACAGCCGCTCGGGATTCAATCACTGCAAGACTCTCATTTCCGCCAAGGACGCTGAAAAAAGGTGACGGGCTCGGCTTTAGGCTGAAGCAATCAGAAGCACGAAACGAAACCCCGATTTGACCGCGGGCTGACTATGTAAAGTGTTCGCATACGTTCGGATCAAATCGGCTATCCAAGCACCTTCGGACACGATCTGACCTCGAACAATTGTTGCGGCCGTGCGTTCTTCTCAGTCAGGTTTGACAGATGACGTAACCATGCGCATTCATCTCCGTGCAGGCCGAGAAGAATGACATCAATAGCCAATAGAGCTGAACGAAGTATGGGTCTGGCGCCTGGCCGGCTGCGACTTCCTTTAGCGCCTGCTCAACAGCCCCGCGGCTCAGCGAAGAGGTCACGATGAAGACGCGACGAATCGCATCCGGCGCAAGCCGCGCGCGAGCGAATTCATCCATTAGCTCGTTGGCATCGCCCCGGACAATCCTCTTGATCTGAGTTTTGACTCCACTACCGCTTACATACTTGTTGCTCCAACCACGAATTTTCGCTTCCATCGATTCCGGCGGAAGGCTCATACGCTGCAAGTTCTTAATTGCTTGGCTCACGGAGATATGGAACGGTCCAGCACCGAGCGACAGTGCACCATGCTTTGCGTGGTAGAAGGTAATGCGAGGCGGGCTGCTGGAGTTGTTTAACCCAATATAATCCGCCCATTCGTCGCCAAGATCGTCGCACACAAGCACATCGTCCCCGTCTGCAACACTCGCCTCGATCACACCGAAAGTGGAGTCAGCATCGAAGGCGACCTTTCGCGTCGAGAAGGTCCCCTTTTCATCAGTCACTTCGTCCAAGAGCGGATCAGAGCGCAAATGGCGCAATAGGGCTGCGCCACCATCAACAAAGCCTTCGTCGCGGAACAAGGTTCCGTCGATGTAAGCTAACGGAAGAGCGTCGAACAGCAGTATGAACTTATCCTCGCGATCGATGTAGCGTCGAAGCGAGGTCCGATTTGGATCCTGACCGAGAGCATACTCTGTACTTTCGATCTCGATGCCGGCGGTGATCGGCAATTGCAAATCACGCAATGCTACGCGAGTTTGGTTGATTGCTATCGTTCCAACCGAATCAGCACCGTCGAAGATATCCATCCTCTTTCCATTGCCGCTGACCTTAAACGCGCGATCGAGCTCGTTTAGCGCAGCATCGATCTCATTCTTGGAGAGTTGAGTGAGTTTTCCGCTATCTTCTTGTACAAGTCTTATTTCTCGATCGACGTGGATCGCGTCAACAAATCCCGCAACGTCGACGGCAAACACTGTTGGACGTGCCGTGCCGCTGACGCTCGCCAAATCGATAGCGTGGGCGAAAGTGCGAAGGAAACTGGCAGGCGCAGCCCTACCACCTACCAGTTCGTCAATTATGGATTTTGCGTACTCCACAAGCGCGAGGTGATCGACCCGATCAGACCGCTGGCCGATCCTGCCGGTGCTGGGGGTCGTGGAATAGTAGTCAGCTCCCGACCGGACGGCGTACGCCTGGGGTACATACCGGTTTGCGCCCGCAGGCCCGACAACATTTTGTAGGTCATCGGCTTCGAACGTTTTGCTCCTCATCACGTGCTTCGAGACCGACATGTTTCGGAGCCGAATCCTTTCGAACACGGCTCCCTGCCGTGCGATCGCGCGATCCACGCGTTCTGCTGATACCCGACCGAGATAGCGCGTAGCGAACACCGCCGGAAGATCGAGCTTGGATTTAAGGATCGCGAGATGATCGCGATATTCAATCAAAAGAACAAACCCGCATATTCGTTCTCGGATTCCAGCGTCTTCGGTTAGGAACGAAGGCGAACGGTCGTAGAGGAAGGAGATTGCGGACCAATGCGCGCGGCCAACCTGAGCGCGCCGATGGTAGAATATGTTTTGGGACGCCGAAGGCTGGCTTGCGCGAACTTGGCGAAAAAGGTCATCCACTGCAGCGTTACTCAACTGCCGCTTAAGACTATGAAAATTCGCTGTTTTTGCAGCGCGAAGCGAGTCGATCATCTATCCCCGTCGCGTTTCCGCGCGGAAGTACCGCCATGCAATTAAGGCGGACCTTTAAACCCTAAATATGATCAACTTAAGCGCGAACACCTCCATAATGCAAATGGAAAGAATATACCCCCACAAGAACATTAGAAAAATCACGCGATGCCGCGCACCGGCAGGCGACCTGTTCAACGCCAACAATAGCCGCGAAGTGTCGGCTTAAACGCGTATTCGGTTGATGGGCTCCGGCGTTGAAGGTTATGATCTCGGAGTACGGTGCGACCGCCCTAGGCATGCGGGGCGTGCTTGAGGTGCTATGCGGCGACAACCCAGTGATCGTTCGATAAAGATTCTGTTCGCTTCTTCGGGTGGCCTATGCGCCTTCCCGGGATGTGCAACGCAGCTCGTTCAGCCTCACTCTCGCGCATTATTGGGCGAACTCTGTCACATTCATGCAGCCTCTCCCGGGGGACCGAGATTCGATCCTAGGCAATCTGAAGAGTCTCGCAACGACGCAGACAACTTGATCATTCTATGCCCAACTCATCATAGTTTGGTTGATCAGGATCCGACTACTTATACAGCGGAGGCGTTACTTCTCATGAAACGGCAGCATGAGAGTCGCGTTGCGGCATTTGTCAGCTCCGTTGCCGTCGAGCTTACCGACAAGCAGGCTACCGACCTCTCGCGGCAGGTCGAGGACGAATCTGTTGACTTCGCTGTTGTCGTCGCGTTGCGGACGGAATTGGCTGCAGTTAAGCACTATTTTCCCGAGCTGGTAGCGGTTTCATCGACCTCAGATTCAACCCGCTCGTACTTTCGCGGAACGATTCCAACCAGACGAGGCGGCTCGTATCGAGTTGTGGCCACTCTCCTACATTCGATGGGGAATCTCGATGCCGCACATGCGACATCGGATCTAATCCACAAATGGAAGCCGCGATTTGTACTTGTGAATGGAATTGCTGGTGGGATTTCTAGAAAGGATCAAGGCTTCGGCGATGTCGTGGCCTCGAACTCCATTTTCTATTATGAGCTTTCGAAGGTTCGACCTAATCATCAAGAGCATAGAGGCCGCCAGTTTCAAGCGGACCCCATCCTTTTGGATGGCATATTGAACCTAACCGACTCAACGTGGCGAACACGCTTACCTTCAAGACCCGATGGGACAAAAGCAAGCGCCGTAGAGCCGAGAATTCATGTCGGACCAATTGCCTCTGGAGAGAAGGTGATTGCTTCAAGTGAGGCTGTCCAAGAGCTTCGATCGTTGCAGCGCGATCTCATCGGAATTGAGATGGAGAGTGCGGGAGTCGCCTCTGCAGCGTTTAGTGCAGTCAAGAAAGTTGGGTTCTTGACGATCCGAGCCATTTGCGACTTCGCCGACGGCGAGAAGAATGACAACTGGCAAGAGTACGCTGCGCATTCCGCGGCCTCGTGCTTGCGAAGCTTCATCGAGTCGCGCCCAGTTCCTCACTCAGAGGGCGGTTGGCCGAAGTCCGTTGCTCCGATAGTGACAACAAAGTCGCGCATTTCGATAGCTCAACGTAAGAAGTTATTCGATCAGCTCTGTACGGCATTCGACATGGAGGAGTTCAAAAACCTTTGCTTTCTCCTGGGCGTGGACATTGACGAAATTCCCGGCGATCGCAAATCGGCCCGAGTCAGAGAGCTAATCTTGCTGTTCGAGCGTCGCGAAACGCTGCACGTACTGGAAGAAGCTGTCGATGAAAGGATACGTTAGCGGAAATATATAGCCGTTCAGAGTGATGCGTTCGGCGGCGTTCGCAAGCAGTGAATACGTGCCGAAGTGAATGTCACGGCCAGATCAGGAATTAGGACAGAACTCCAATCGGATCTACCAGGATAGAGCGTGAGCTCCCGTTATAGTCACGAACAATCACCCACCGCATGCCCCAAGTCCCCTACAGCTCAACCCGTTCGAAAATCGCAGCGTTGCACAAGTTCTTGAGGATCGCCTTGCGCATAGACATGGTCTTTCTAACCTGCAATTCCTCCCGGTTCTGCGAAAACACTGTCCGGCAATTGAAGCAGGAAGACGAATTTGCCTGTTGATCCTGAACCGACTCCATTTTTGCCATTTCCTTATCAGTCGTCGAACTGACTCTGTTTGCAGTATTGAACTGTCAATTGCGGCGAAATGTCCTCGCCCTCAGCGCGCGGCGCCCCGAGTCCATCGAATCTCATAGTATCGAGCCACATCTTCGCTATTTGTCAGAACCTGCTCATAATCTTGAGCCTGTGCTGCTTCTCGTCCCTCGATGCTTTGTCGCCAATGGTGCATCTTTGTCGCCAAAACATCGAAAATCCGTTCGGCCAAGCCTCTCAGACTGTCTTCAGTCTGTGGAAGCGTTCTATATCTCTCTGTTTCGTCCACCTGCCCAAGAACTCTCAATAGCACCAGCGGAAGAAAATCTTCATCCAGTGCGATCGTGCGGTCACGACGCCACTGCTCCAACTTTTCCGGCCTCATTGAGAAATACGGTCCCACTCTGACAGCTGACTCGCAGAAATTTCTAAGCTCAGAGCTGGATGCATTTATCGGAAGCACATTACCGTTCTTCGTCGCCATTCGTTGATAGTCTACCCCTGGCAAGAAGGACAACGCGGGAAACGAGCAAATCTTTGTTTCAGGCCACTCACCAGGAATCTCAACTATCTTGGCGAGTCTATGTTGAACGTCACGAACAAACCTGACAATCCTTTCATTGTCCATATTGCTGTAGAAGCGTTCACACTCGACGAAGGTGAAGATGATTGCCTCATCGATGGGATAAAGGAAATTCCTCACGCTCCGGGAATATGCACCCTCTCTGATCAATTTCTTTTCGAAATGACAGGCAATTAAGGCGCTAAGATTGACCGTATCCAGAATGGCATTCTGCACGAACCAAGCGTGCTTTAAGAGCACACTTGCCAGCACCGGCGAAACTTCCAACCCATCGCCCATGGCGACGGCCGATCGCGCGATTTCAGCAATGCTCCTCCGTTTGTGCTCCTCGCTACGCCACAAAAATGGCTCTGTGTCTTTGATCACGTAGAGCAGTCGTCGATCCAGTTTCCTAGCCAAGCAGGCAGCAAATGTTCCAACAAAGTGCCCAAAATGCAGAGGATTTCCAGCAAGCCGCACTCCTCCAACAGCACTACTGCCGCTCATGACTAGTCATCTCGAAAAATTCGTTGGGGCCCGAGGTAAGCGGTGTCATTGTCAATAATCACCGTCATACCGGAAGAGCCGGAAATGATCTGAGTGATAGATCCAGGGTCAAAGCGCCGCCTGGGATAATCTGGAATTTTGCCGTCTAAGTACCCCTGCAGTACATTAACAATAGCAATGCCGACCGAGCGGGTCATTATTACGACCGGCGTCTGACAGACCTCCTGTATGTCGGTGAGCGCGTTATTGATTCTAGCTACAAACTCGGTGATTGACTCCGAATCCGGGATCTTCAACTCTCCAATCGAGAGGCGCCCCGACCGCCAATCCACTAATCTCTTCATTGCAGCAGGGTCCGCTAACCGAGCTTCCTCATCCGTGAGTCCATCGAAAACGCCCATGTTGATATTCCGAAATCGGTCCTCGACCTTGCAAACCCTCGCAAGTTGGGCAGCAAGTATTTGTGCGGTTTCGACGGCTTGAGGTCTTGGGGAAGAGAAAATGATGGTGGCCGGGTCGACTAAGCCGGCCTTCTCTAGTTGCTCAGCCAATTTTTGCGTGTCGATCCTTCCCCGGGCCGTGAGCGGCGTTCCCATCCCTCCATGTACCTGACGAATGGTCTTTTCCGCCTCGGAGTGTCGCACCAGAATGACCGATTTGAATCGAAGCATGATAGCTAGTCGACAAATAAATACTTCACGGATCCGGCCAGTCCATCCGCAACTCTTCCGGCGGCGACCGCTTGCTCAACCTCATCCTTCGCATACCAACCAAACGTCACAACTTCTGTCTTCTCCTGTCTCTGCTTGAACACTTCATCTAAGATCGAGACCTCACTTTGCGGCATGTCGTAGCGAAAGACGGAGCGACGCTCCCGATTTCGCTCTAGCGGCTTCTGGGGGTTGATTGGCGCATCCCTATTGTAGCTAGCGATAAGCCTCAACTTCTGCGCTGGCACGTCTAGGCCTATCTCTTCCTTAAATTCTCTGGCAAGTGCAGAGCCGAGATCATGCTCACCCGCCGCTACGTGTCCGCCTACACCAATATCAAATCTACCGCTGCCTCTAACCTGGAGCAGAAGTCGTCCGTCACTGCGATACACCGCCGCATATACAACAGCATGTCTCAAGCCAAGCCGATGAGCCAGCCCCCGACATGTGGTGCCAATCACCTTCCCGTCGTCGTCGATCACATCAATCGGTTCGAAATACTTTCGCCGGAAAGCTTCTTGTTCTCCAACATCCCTGATTCCGAGTATTTCAACAGTGTCATTAACAACCTGATCGACCAGAACTTTCTCAACCATTATTTACCCCCTAATGACAGACCTTCGATGCCTCGCTAAATAGGCTGCCCCCAGTAGAGGTGCGTCCTCGCTGTTCTCGAGATATTCGAGAGCGCATCCCCCATACCCATCACCTCCTAAAGCCGCAGCAAAAAGGGCCGGCAACGAGTGGCGAAGAAAGGTGTTCTTCATTACACCTCCGCCGACAAAAATGCGCTTCAGTCCGTGCATTTTGGCTAGGTTTGCCAAGCCGACTGACAGCCATTCGCTGTAGTCCAGCCAGAAATTCCTGTCAGTGATCTCATGCAATTGTAACCCGCAGCGAGCTGCAATTGCTTGACCGTCCACATAGGCAGACAAACATCCTCGGCGGCCGCATTGGCAAAGCTCGCCTTTTACGCATAAGACGTGATGCCCAAGCCTCACACGCTGGAAAACGTCAATTTCACCATTACCAAATGCTATGCCGGCCCCGATTCCAGTCGAAATCGTCACATAACCCAACGCATCGGTCACAGGCCTGCGACCGACCACCGACAGAAGTCCGCAGATACAGTCGTGCGCTATGAACGATTCGCATTCAAACAGCTCCCGAAGATCATCACCAAGCCTCCTACCTATAAAGTCAGGCATTTTGCTCGCGCCTACAACGACACCGTTCTCTAAACCTACACCAAACGACACGCAGACTTTTGCGTACGTGTCGGTACCGGCCTTGCGCAGGTCGTCCAGTTTAGCAATGAAGGATCGATAATCGTAGACCGTGCTCCAGCGCTGCCGTGCAGCCAACACGTCCGGTCTTTTCTCAGAAATTACAGCTGATCGAGTGTGCGTTCCTCCAATGTCCAGCAAAAGACAATTCCCACAATCGCCAGTCATTTCAGAATCCAAATTAGCTTGGGATCTATGGTCGCGTCTCGCATATCGGAAGCCAGCTCGATTGCTATACTTGCCCATTCTCTAGCGCCGGTGACGTCCTTATCTTCATTAAAGAGAAGAGCCAGGGCCGTCGCATTTCCCAATGCCTCATCTTTTCTTCCCAATCCTGAAGCCTGCTCGAAGCCGCGCTTAAAGCTTGCTCTCGCCTCAAGGCTTTGTCCGGCTGCAGCGTGCGCATTGCCCAGCGCCTGATGGATTTTCACGACTCGATAGTGATCCCCGAGTGTTGAAAAGTGCCTTTCAGCTTCTTCCAGCAACGCGATTGCGTCCGCGTACCTCTCTTCAGCGACCAGAAGCTTGGCTGTGGATGCTTTAAGACTGACTTGCATCTCGCGTCGATTTTCGCTGCTATCGATTTTTGCCGCGAAGTCATTGGCCTCATCTAGGCGGATCCCGCATAAATTTGGTTCGCCGCCTTGACGCGCTATAGAGGCAAGGTGACGAGAGGCCTTTGCACAGAGAAACCATTCTTCCTCTTGCTTCGCGATCATGAGGCCATCCGAAATTGCTTTCCTAGCCCGATTACGGTCTCCTAAGATAAAGGTCGTCCAACCAACATCATCGATCAGCGCTGACGCCCGATCGACTTTTCGATTGCAATGGGCCGCAGCATCCTCAACCATCTCTCCGATGCGCTTCCGAAGTTCGTATTTGCCTGCAATCCACAAAGGTCGACTTAGAAAAGATCCGATTTCGACTACGAAATTCCACTTCTTTTCTTTGTACGCGTCAGAGACAGCCCCTTCCAAGCTCTCGAAGAGAGCCAATTCTGATGCCTCGTTCCGCATCTTTGGAAAGAGCGAAAGAGCGATATTGTGCTCGATGAGTTCGCGAGCCACGATTGAAGCGTTAATGGCAGCGAATCTTTGAAATTCGTCACCCTTGCGGCTATCTCCGAAATCAGAAATGCCGCGAACTATGATCCACGGGCACCCCATTATCTCACAGGCCCGGGAAAATCCTGCCGCTTCCATTTCCAGAGCGCGGCATCGCTCATCGTTAGTCTCCTGAAAGCCAGGAAAATACGCTGAGTCTCGCATCAGCGTATTCCCACTTACGATGGACCCATCGTGAATGCTGACGGGGTCCGCGATATGACTCGACGTTAACCCAGAGATTGTCGCGGCTAGAGTTTTGAGCGCCGCAAATTCGGCGGGGTCTGCAGCCAGCTTCGGACCGAGCCGCTGAAAATTGATAGGATGCGCCTTAAGATGGAAGCGAATACGACTATCCATTTCGACGCTCTTCGTTCGCGGTTGCAATTTCGAATCCTTGCGAACGCTCATCGTGACGTCATGTACGACCTCAGGGACGATGACATCTCCGATTTTGGTCTTCTTTTCATCTCCTGCTGCAATTCCAACAAGCAACATCAGTCGTGGACCCAACTGTTCGCAGATCATCGTTGCAGCTATCGCCGACTCAACGTTCCCAGCGGCCCCATATATGAATGAGACCGCAATCGATAGATAGGAATTGTTGATCGAAGAATAGATACGTGCTCTCCAGTACTGAAGGTCGCCCGCTTTGCGGAGATCTTTCGACTTGTCGATACCGAAAGTACTGAAGATCGCATCTATCTCCGTTGGAATGACAGTTAAGATTGCAATATCGATCGTTTCAGCCATATCAATTCAATTCTCATCTCTCGCGAGGCATCGGCCCCTAGCAACAAATCCACCATGTGTGTATCCACAATTGCCATAGCGAAGGTTTTCGCCCGCCTTTCCGACAACCGAACCGCCTGCAGCCCGCAGGAGAGCTACTCCAGCAGCAGTATCCCACTCATTCGTCTGCTTCATGCGCACATAGACGTCGGCTTGGCCTGACGCCAGCAGGCAAAACTTCAGGGAAGAGCCAATTCCAATTGTCTCGCTGACATGATTGGAAACGAACTCCTGGAACTTGCGGTCTCGCCCAGACCTACTGGTGACAGCAACTAGCCCCTCTTCGTGCGGCAGTCGCGCATGGAGCTGTTCGGTGTGACCTCCCTCTCTGACCCAGGCCTTCCCATTCCCGAGGGTCCAGTACAGGCATTGGCGAGCAGGAGCATTAATCAGTCCAACAGTCGGCTCGCCACATACAATCAAAGCGATATTTACGGTGTACTCCTCGAGACCCTGCAAAAACTCCCGCGTTCCATCTAGTGCATCCACGAGGAAGTAGCTGTGCGCCGGCGCTTGGCCATGAGAAGAAAGGTCCTCCTCGGACACGATCGGGACTGATGGGCACATTGCGCGCAGACCGTCTCGGATGAGGTGTTCCGCAATCCTGTCAGCATTGCTAACCGGCGTCCCATCGTTCTTATAAGTAACCCCAAGCCCGGCAGCGGCCTGTCGCTGTATTTCGCGACCCGCCCCAAGCGCTAATTCCAGAAGCCCGTCGATGCTGATATCGAGCACGTCGCCCCTTGGCTCACTTAAAATTCATCTAGCTCCAAATTCTCTTCCGGCGGCTAACCCTTCTTGACTACCTTTGGTAGCATTCAACCCGACTTAGTTACCCAAGGCAATACCATTTCATGACCCTGCCACGTCGTTGTTAAGCCGACGCAGACGGCTAGAACAAGTACCCGCGGTCTTCGTAGCGACCCGGGTTGGCGTCCTGTCTAGGAGTGGGCGCAAACGCCAACGAATGCTTCAAATTACCTCTATGTCGACTGACAATGTCCGGACGGCTATCACCGCGAGATCACAACACCTCAGGCGAGGTCGGCCGTCCCGTAGCCCAATGATCTCTTCGCTGCTGCGTCAGCATCGAGGAGACATTGTCAATCCATCGGCGGCTTCATTCCCGGGAGCAAGACATCGTTCCTGACAGCCACATCCCTGTCCTAACCTACGATTTGCTTATCAGTCGGCTGACTGACTCCGTTTGTGTAATTTCCTTATCAGTGTCCGACCGAACTTCATCTGTAGCGCGCCTTCTGGAAGGATGGTCTGCGGCTATGAGCTGCAGACTAGGGTTGTTCGTATTGCAAGCAAGCTCGGCTAGTAAGCTTCCGCTTAGCCCAACTTCGACTTCTGCGGCACGTACAACCCATCGAGCTGCTGATCGGTCGGAGCCGTCAGCTGCTTGCCACGCGTTGACCTATCATGGCAGATGCATCGGCAAGTCTTCCTCGCTATATATGCGGGATAGGGTTTGCTGGATGACAGCGCATGGCTAAGCAAGGCACCTCGCAAAGGCTGAAAGATCAGAACCGCTGGCAGCTTTGGCTGATCATTGCGGCGAACGCCGTCGTGTTTTACGGAGCGTGCCAGTGGGAGACTTTCCAGATGTCCGGGCTGAAGGCCGCGCTCGCAAGCGCGGCCAATCTCTTGCCCGTAGGCCTGGCGATCGTCGTCACCACCGTCGCCAACGGCCTGTTGAGTTCTTCGATGAAGGACAGGTTGGTGTTCCTACGCTGGCGCGAGGCCCTTCCCGGACATCGGGCCTTCGCATTCCATGCCAAGGAAGACCCGCGGATCGATTTCACACGACTTCAGCGGGCCTGCGGCAACAAGATTCCCACCGAACCGAAGGATCAGAACAGCCTTTGGTACCGGTTTTACCTCGAGCTGCACGACGTTCCGTCGGTGCAACAAGTGCACCGCGATTTCCTGCTTCTGCGTGACTACACCGGTCTGGCCCTGCTGTTTCTGATCGGACTAGGGATTGCGGCCGCGTTTCTCGTCGCCCCATGGAAGGCGTGCGGTGTGTATCTCGGCATTCTCTTGCTTCAACTGATCGTCGTCAGGCACGCTGCCGCGACCTACGGCGTCAGATTCGTCTGCACAGTGCTGGCCCAGAAGGCCGGAAAGCCAACGTCCCCTAGCGCCGCCGCCAACCGAGCACCACGCGGATGATGCCGAACCGCCGCCGCGGCGGATCAACGACGACTGGCGGGCTCGTCGGCTCGAAGAGGTGAGGCTGGATTTCATCCGGGGTCACGATTGTCACCAAGGTGGGTTGGCCCGCGCGGTCGAGGATGGACCGAAGACTGATGACTGCGGTCTTGTCCGTGTCGCTGAGATCCGACCCGCCCGCTGGGTGCGTGTGCCACTCGCCGACATAGGTGAGCAGACCGCCGGTCCGACGTTCGACCCGAGCGAGAGCCTCCGGCAACTTCTCCGTGCCCCGCGTAAACACCCAGGGCGTGCCCCTGCTGTCGGGTGGAGCGGGGACCAAACGGGTCACATAGATCGTCTTCTTCGTCGTGGCCAAGCGGCCGACCAAGATCCCGCCGGTCTCGCTCGGACTGTGCCGTTGCATCAGTTCCGACATCTCCTTCGCTGCAGTCGCCGCGATACGGATCTGCCATCCATAGTCGGCACCGAGCACGAGGGTCGGGCCGATGGTCCGCGCCCTCACGCGACTGTCGCCTTCTTCGCTCAGGAAGCTCAGATTGACGAGCCCATCGGTCCGCTCCGGACCGTTCTTGGCTAGAAAGGGCCGCAGCCGGCGGGTCGCGGCCGCGGCGTGGAACGACACCACCTCGTCGGCCAACCGCATGGTCGCCGAGCTGCAGCTCAACCCGACCTGGATGTCCTCGAGGCCGCCAGATCCAACCCGATCGTCACGCGTCGACTTAACCTCTTCCAGCCAGGCGGCGACAGCATCGTCCTCGATCGCGGAATCGTAGATTAGGGTCTGGAGATCGTCGATGCGGGGACTGCGTCCGATCCCCTCGATCGAAAGAAGGCCCAGCTTTCCGCGATGCGCGATCTCGGCGCGATGCACGCGCAGGGTCTCGGGCAGAGCGGCGTCACGAAGCGCGTTGAGCACGACGTTTGAGGCGGTCAAATCGATCAGGTTTCGATAGCCATCCGCGAAATTCTCCCCCCTTAGAGTCGACAGAACCGAGACGGCGCTTGCCTCGATCGGCAGGTCTTTCTGCCCCGGATAGAGCTTCAGCAATTCGTCCTTGAGCGCTTCGGCCTTCGGTTTTCCGATCGAACTTCCTCCCAGTGCGTGCCGAACGAGATTGTGCGGGGACATATGGGCCCAATCGAAGATCTTGAGTTCGACGCTGCCGCTGCGCGCGAGGTGGGAGGCGACCTTGGATCCCAAGGCTCCTGCGCCAAACAGAAGCGAGGGTTGCGCAGCGTTCTCCCGCGTGATCGCAGATATCTCCTGGGCGAAGGAAGGCGTCAGCGGCGTTCGGTGATCGGCGAGACGAACGGCCGCCTCGAGGTTCCAGGACCCGTCGCTCGGCCAGTGATCTCCGCCGGCGGTCACCAGCAAGTTCAGCAGCTCGACATCGGAATTCGTCCCGATGATGTTTCGGGGCCGCCTCACAGCGACGATCACCGGCACGCCGGCGAACAGGTGGAAACCGTTCGCCAGATATTCCGCGAGCGCGGGCGCGATCGGCAGTCCGCGATCGTCACCCCAGACGACCAGCTCGCCCAGGGTCGTCGGGAGCTCGCCGAAATATTCGCGCGACAGGTCTCGCTCGGCCGCCCAAACTAGGACCCCGAAGAGGCGGCGCTGAAACTGTCCCTTCGACTCGGGCTTCTCCGCGAAATCGTTCAGCAGTTCTGCCAGATTGAGGTGCTCCTTGTAGACGTAGGGCGGAACGTCGGCCGTCCGCCGGACCGAGAAGCCGGCCTCGCCGATCTCGGCTTTGCTGTCATCGTCCAACAGGTCGAACGCGACGAGGCCGTAGCCGGCCGCACCGCCCGTTCCCTTCCAACCGTCCGCGATGCGATCCAGGTTCGACTTCGGTTCGTAGATGAAGGTGCCCCGGGTTTTGGCCGAACGCGTGGGTTCGAAGCCGTCACCTTCCGGCACAAGGCGATCACGGGCCGCGTCGCGAAACCACCCCCGCGCCCGTTGGACCAGTTCATGGACGTCGTGTTCGGCAAACCATGCGTCGATCGAACCGCGATGCAGGCACAGCCAGGCGGGCTGCTTCGGCGCAGTGGCATTGATGTGAGGAAATTTGGCCTTCGGAAAGTCTCGACGGTTTGAATAGACGAGAGGGGCTCGGTGCGGGAAGATTTGCCTGTTGAACAGAACTGCGATCGGCTCGCGCTTTCGGATGTCGACGCCCCCAACGGGTCCCCTTCCTGGGAGTTCGACGTCGACGATGAGCGGCACGGCGATCCAGTCGTCGTTCCACTTCAACGCCTTGATGTCCTGGTCGGGGAAGCGCGATCTCAGCAGGGAGATCGAATCACGGATCTCCGGGAGAAGCTGGGTTTCGTCGTCCTCGACCAGTTTTGTCGTGAAGAAATCATCCATAGGTCTGCGGCTTGCTCGCGACCGTCTTGACGGCGTCGTCGACGTGATCGACGTCCTTCGGATCCAGCAGAACCGGCCCGTTCTCGCTCATTTCGAAGGTGGTCGGTAGGGGGCGCTTCTGGTCTCCCACCTCCGAGAGGCTGATGAAATTCTCCTCGCCGACGGACTTTTCGTACTCCTCCTTGGCCGCGAAATGCGGAGGATTGTCGTCGTCGTCCTTGATCACCTTGCACGACGCGATCACCCGCGCGCCGTCGAGACCCTTGCTGAGGATGGCGAGCGAGTCCTTAGCCGGCACCTTGTTGTACTTGTACTCTTCCTCGCTGAAGAACGTCCACGAACAGTGGTGAGGCGCGAGGAAGAGATCGAACGCCAGCTTGTCGTCATCGCTGAGCTCCAGAATCTTCGACCAGATCGCTGCGCCGGCGTCGCCGCCGAACATCGCGAGGCCGGCGTTCTTGGTTCCGCCCACGTCGAAGCAGGCCTGTAGCACCACGCTGGTGTCATTGCGATCGGCCAGATTGTCGTCGACCTCCTTGCGGAATGGCGCGTGGACGAAGAAGCGGAAGTCCTTCTTCGTCTTGCGGTCGATGACGTCGATGTAGTTGCCAGGCGTAATGACCAGGTCGCCGAGCCCCTTATAGGCCGGGTTATTGCTGTGACCGACGACGCGGATGCGGTTGCCGGCGTCATTGCGCACGGACGACTTCGCGAGATGGAGATCGATGCGACGTTGCGCTTCCTTCTTGAATGCCTTGGCCCACTTCGATAGTTCGCCTTCGTGGTTGGCGAAGATACGGTGGGTGAACCAGAGCTCGTCGATCAGGATCAGGTCTTCCTTGGAGTGCTTCACCGTGTATTTGGCCGGATCGCCCGTGTAGAACATCGTGTCGAAGCCGCGGCAGTGATCCTGATCGGCGTGAGTCAGGATGAATACGTCGACGTGAGGAATCTTGCCGCCAAGCTTCTTGCCGAAATCGAGCAGATGTTGATGGACGTCGTAGCGGCTGGGGTCGTCCTCATCGCTGGCTTCCTGGGTGGTGTTGCAGTCGATAATGATCTGGGTGTTGTCGCTGAGGGTGATCAGCGAGCAGTCGCCGTTTCCTACCGGAAAATATGTGATTCTCGGATCCATAATGTCCTCTGGGTTGAGATGAGATGGTGACGCCGCCTTCGTGCGCAAGAACCTAAGCTTGGTATAGTCCGACTATTCGCCGGTCATGCCGGCCTTTCCGGTCCCGACCCGGGATCGGGCTGGTAGTAGCGCCCGAACGTGCCGTGATGGGCGAGAGCCTTCGGCCTATAGGGGCCGGCCCCAGCGGCGCACTGATTGACGGTCGGAAGATCGAACCGTTGCTGGACCGTCGGATGGACCTTGGCGGCGGCGTCGATGTCGCGGAGCTTGATCTCCCAATTCCGGCCAGCGATGCGGTTACGGAGCCAACGCCATTTCGGCAGCTTGTCCGCGAAGGCATCTAGGGTGTCCCTCATACCAGCGACCTCGCAGTGCTGCACGCCGCCGGCATCCGGATAGACGTACAGCGCCTGACCGATGTCGCCGCTGCCCTGCATCTTTTCGCCGCTCACGAAGATCGGGCCCGTTAGCAGGCCGTCCGGAACGGAGAGGGCTTCGCGGCACATCCAGTCGAGCGCGACGTCCGACAATCGGGACTCCGGCTCGGGATAGGAGCCGCCGACGTCGGAGTGATTGCCGGCGAACCACCACTGCCGCAGACGTTCGTGACCGGCGAAGTGCGGCGCGCCAGCGTCGCTCCCGCCCCATCCTACCCGGTCGAAGTCCTTCCGGGTCTCGTCGATCGCGTTGGCCGAGCGCGCGAAGGCGACATGGCGGCTCAGCAGCCGATCGAAGTTAGCGCCCTTCCACACAGCCTTGTGCGACCGCGACTTGCCCGGCTTGGGATAATCAACGATCGTCTTGGTCGTCGACTTATTCTGCCAGTACCAGAACACGCCGAGCGCGGTCGCGACGATGCCGACCTGGGCGATGAAGCCGGACAGCATGAAGCCGGTGCCGAACCACCAGGAAGACAGGAGGGCGATCCCGACCGCAGGAAGGAAGCCGCCGGCGAACGCTGCAGCCGCGACCCCGGCGGCCAAGCCGGCCTGGATGACAAGGTAGCGCAGTCCGCTGGCGCCCAGCGCGGCGACGGTATCGAACACGCCGATGAAATACGGGGCCACGTTCGTATCGGAGCCGTCGCCGGAGCCGTATTTGAGCTGAAAGCGTTTGGCCAGTTCGAGACGCTCGTCCTCGAAATCAGCCCTCGGATGACCGGCGCCGTGCTCGAGCACAGTGTCGACCGCCTCCCACGCGATGTCCTTCACGGCTTTGCGATAGCGCATCAGGGGGCCGCCTGGGACCTTCGTGGGCACGCCGCAGAGCATGAGGAGGTTTGCGAGGCTGCGGACGGTGTAGGCGCCACGGCTGAAGCCGAACAAGAAGATTTTGTCGCCCGCTTCGTAGTGGTTGACGATGAATTCGTAGCAGTCGGCGATGTTGCGCTTGATGCCGGCGCCGGTCACGGACCCCAGCAGCTTCTGGACGAACCGGAGGGGCGCGGTCAGTGCCGTGGTGCCGATGTCGGTGCCGAGCCCGGCGTCGTAGAAGACTACCTGGCGGGACGGATGGATACCGGTGTCGGCGTGGTCGCGGGAGATGCGGTACATCTTGTAGATGTTGCTGATCCGCTGCTCGGGACGGGCGCCACCGTCCTGGCCCGTGCCGTCAGAAAAGACGACGATATTCTTGGGCATAAGCGTTCGCCTCCAAGTCGGGCGACCGCTCAAGGTTGCACCGCCGGCTTTCAGGTTGTATCAGGCCGAGGCTGGTCTATTTCATCCGACTTCGGCTTCTCCCCCGGTATGCCGGCAAGAGGCGCGCATTCGGACAGCATTTTTTCCGCCCGGGACGGACTTTCTTGTCCGATTCCCTCGCCGAGCGCGGCATAGGGTCTTCGAGGCCATGGACGACGAGAGCGGATCCCCGAAAGGCGGCGCGGCCGCCGGCCCGGACACGAAGCACCTTGCTCCCGAGGAGGTGCTGGAGAAGCTCGATTCCATGTCCGCCGACGACAAAAGGAAGCTCCGGCTCATTGAGCGGCGCCGGCGGGGCGGTACCAATTTCCAGGAGAACGAGCTCTATTCCGAAGCTGTCACCCAGGCGATCGTCGGCGAACGTCATTGCCCGAGAGACGAATCCTTCATCGCGTTCCTGGCGCAATCGATGCGGAGCATTGCGTCGCACCGCAGGAAGGCGCTCGGCCGCATGGATTCGCTGACCTTCAGCGACCACGGCTCAGGCGGCGGCGAGAAGCAGATCGCGTCAGACCAGCTCGACCCGGAGGCGCTCCTGATCGAGGAACAGGCCGAAGACGTCATCAAGGCAATCTATGAAGCCCTCGAGGGCGATGAGGAGGCGCAATTGGCGGTCATCGCCATTTCGGGTCAAAATCGAGGAAAGGCATTGCGCGATGAGATTGGAGTCGATCAAGCTGGCTACGACTACATTATGAAGCGGATCAGACGGACCCTGGCCAAGAAGTTCCCGAACGGATTTCGGTCATGACCGGTAAACGCACTTCAAAGGACGAACTCGGCAAGCTGGACGATGCGATCGACGAAAGCATCCTGGCCGCCTCTTCGGAGGAACTGTTGGACGAGCTCGCTGCGCTGGGTATGGATCCCGACGCCGTAGTGTCGGAGATCGACGCAGCCACGGCGCGCGCCAAGATCGCAGGCGGGAAAAGAGGTCTCGAACGCGCAAGGCAGGCGGTCCTTGCCTTCAAGGCAAGACCGAACATCTCTTCCGAGGATAGGGCAGCCGTCCGCGGGAAGCTAGACGAGATGCGCGCAGGCGATGGAGCCAAGGCATCTGACATGATGATGGCGGCCCGCAAGGGTAAGGGCCTTTCCGATCGAGACGAGGACGGGATCCTTGACGATCTGGCTCACCTCGCCGCACTCGAGGCCGAGGAACCGGAGGACGAATGATCGCGCTCACGCCTGCAGAGCGCATTCTCAAGGGCTTGGGGATCGACGCGCCCGGCGAAATCGACTTGGAAGCCATCGCATGGACGCGCGGCGCGGTCGTCAATTATCGCCCCCTTGATCGCTGCGAGGCCACCATCGTGGGCAACAAGAGGCGGGCAGTCATCGCCGTCAACAGCCGAAGCTCTCCGGAACGGCGTCGCTTCTCGCTCGCTCACGAACTGGGGCACTGGCACCATCACAAGGGCAGGATGCTGTTCTGCGGAGGGCGGGACGTCTGCAACTTCGCCAACGGTCCACTCGATCCCGAGCGGCAGGCCGATGTGTTCGCGTCGGATCTCATCCTGCCGAATTACCTGCTCGGACCCCGATTACGCCGGATCAAGCGTCCAACTCTCGCTGCGGCGAGAGAGATCGCAGAAGAGTATTCGGCCAGCCTCACGGCGACGCTGTTCAAAATGACTGCACTCAACCGCTTTCCCATCATCATCGCCTGCTACAACAAGAACAAGCGCCGATGGTTCGAGCGGTCGCCGATGATCCAGCCCTGGTGGTTCCCCGTGGACATGCTCGATCGAGCGACCTTCGCCGCAAACATGCTGTTCAACGATGCCGCCGAAGAGAACTTTCCGCGGAAGATGCCCGCGGACGCGTGGTTCGGCTTCAAGGGATGCGATCGTTTCGAAGTGGAAGAGCAGTCATTCCGTTTGCCGGACGACGAAATTCTGACGGTTTTGAAGCTGCCGGACGAGGCCATCGCCTGAGACTGGAGCACAGCGCTTGTCCTTGGTCGATCGGCGCAAGCAATTTGCGGGTTGTAGGAAGCATGGCAGAGGCGAAGGAAGTCAAGATCGAAATCGATGACTCGTTCACCAGTTCGGTGTGCGATTATAGCGTCGGCTTTCTCAAGTTTCGCAGGGCGGAAAAGCAGGAGATTGCCGAGCCGGCAGGCACCGGCACTTTCGTCAAGCTTGGCGGCATCTATGGTGTTCTCACGGCGGGTCATGTGCTGAATCAACTAGATCCGCAGAACACGGTAGGCCTTGTCCGTTTTCCAAGCGTCCAACCGCCCATCCAGAACCGCCGCTTGGACCTGCAGCTCACCGACCGCATCGTGCTCTGGAACGGAAAGGATTGCGATGCGCCTGACATCGCGTTCCTGAAGATACCTCAGCTCGATGGTCGGGCGCTCGAAGCGGCGGGCGCCGTATTCTACAATCTCTCCCTCGCCAGGGAATTCAAGCCGAGCAAACCCGATCACAGAATGAGCGTCTGCCACGCAGTTGTGGGCGTGGTTGGGGAGTGGACTGAAGAGGTCCCAGCACAATTTATGAAGGGTCTGAAGATGGTCATCGGCGGTCTGTTTGGTGCTGCGACTGACCTTCGGGCCTTCAAGGAAAGCGAGATCGATTTGGTCGAGGCAACCATCTCGCATGGACCAAGGATTCCGAAGAGCCACGGCGGCATTAGCGGCGGCGCGCTCTGGGAACTGCACGTTGAGCTCGACGCAAGTCTCAAACCCGTCATGCCCGTCAACAAACGCCTCCGCGGCGTCGCATTCCGCCAATCAGCGGACCGAACGAAAGTGACGTCCAACGACACCGCTTCGATCGAGACGATCATCGAACAGGTCAAGAAGAAGTGGCCAAAAGACGCTCGTTTTTGAAGGACTCTACGCTGTCCAAAATCGATGGCGAAGAGGGAGCGGCCCTGTTAGCGCCAAAGGTCGGCAGCCTGTCCAGCGGTGACTGATAAGCCTTTGCTCGAAACCTTATCAGTCAACCGACTGAAGCCGACCTGCTCCATTTCGCTTCCGACCAATGTCGGCTTAGCGCCGAGAGCGGACGTCAAGCGCCTGCTTGAGAAGCTTAACGGCCGTTCCGTCGTCGATGGGGGCAAACTGCTTTCTCGAAAAAGCTCGTGTTGGTATTAACGTTGGTAGCTCGGTTCCACCAGAAATCCATATTCCTTCGAGAACAATCGGTTGGCTGAGCATTAGAACGCCCACCCGCGGCCACCAAGTTCGAAAATGAGTCCGAGCGTCCTGTTGGCGACGGCAACCGTTCCTCCGACGCGAGCGAGCCGCAGGTAACAGCGTGGAAGGAAACTCCTACGAACCCTGCCGATGGTCAGGTTGTGGGAGCCGATATCGCTCCGCGAAATTAAGAACTTGAGGGGTAGTATCCCGCCAGGCTGAACGTCAGCAGAATCGCCCCCAACCGTTCGGCTGATGCGCTTTGGCCTCCCTCGTTCATACATCGACGCTTAAATATTCGTCCGTTCGCTTCCATGGAGCGAATTTCGTTCAGAGAGACCGATATTCGACGGCTCCTCCACAGTGGCTCTAAGTCGTTGAATGTTGGCGCTCCCTAGGGGAATCGAACCCCTGTTTCAGCCTTGAGAGGGCCGTTTCCGCGCGGCCGCAATGGAGCTGCTGCGGGTCACCTCGAGAATCGCGATAGCGGCGCATGGCAAGCCTGCCATACGAAAGCGTGGCGACTAGGTGGCGATTCATACAAAGAAAAAGCCGCTGCCAAGGGAGCGACTTTTCCGTTTTTGCTGACTTTACAGTAACTTATTTGGTTGCGGGGACCTGCAACCATCTCAAATTGCTGCTCCAGACAGTGGCGTAAGGGACGCTAAGATTTTCTTTGATACCGGTAGCGAACCAGCGAACCAGTCTCATTTCAAGCGACAGAAGCGACGACCTGCTGGTTACGGTTCCAGCGCTTATGGCGGCGTTTCAAAGGCTTGGCTGCAAATTCCGAAGATCGAGCCCGTACTGGTCACTGTAGAGGTCCGAAGGCTCCTGCTTGATCTGCCGCCTTGCAACAATGTCTCGCCGGTTGGCCCCTGGTGGGTGCAGTTCGGACCACAACTCGGAGATGCTTTCCGCAGTTGCCCCGAAAACGCTTGCCCCGCTGGCTCGTGGATCCTTCGGAAGGTGGTTCGGACGGCGTCTCCTTTATCGGTAGTGCTGCTGCAGACGCGTTTTCGACGCCACTAAAGCAGCATGAAACCGGGAGTTGTCCACTTGAAGTATCCATCTGCGGTCTTGCGGCCGAAGGCCGTCGTCGAACCACAGATCGGAGGCTCACTAACGCGGGGAAAGCGGCTGAGCCGCAGCGATGCACTTTCAGAAGGAATGCCTGCGCGGGAAGTGCCAGTCGGAATCGAAAACAATTCCGAGCTATCGCTTTTCTGCAGGAACTGCATCCACAGCGCCCTTCGTAATATCGATATTGACGCTAGTCCGCCTGAACTCACGATGCAAATTTCCGGTGAACCAACACAAACACATTCTTATATCGCTAATGAACGACCAAATCGGGTATTTCCAGGTGGCCGGACGATTATGCTCGATCACGAAGTGCGCGACCCAAGCTGGACCATAGAAGAAGAGAAATGCCAGCAGCACGAACCACGCGATGCCGGTATAAGCTGCTGCAATAAGGCAAGCGAAGAACATCGACGTACCGAGGTAATGCCAGTATCGCGTGCTGGGCTGGCTATGCTGCGATAAATAGTATGGCCAGAATTCCTTATAACTTTTGATCAGCGCCATTGCATAGGTTCTCCTCTAAAGATCAGACGTTCCGCAGCGCTGTGCTAACAAGTACCCAAACACGCGTACGATGCTATCGCGACCACATGACGGAGAGGTGACGCCGAACACCCGCATTCAGGCGCAAAGCGGAGTGAGGGCCATCACCCAATTCGACGCAGAGTTCGACACGGTCAGGACGAAGAGCTATGGGGTGTCGAGCAAGCCGTGCTCATCGTCGAGCGATGGATGTTGGGGCGCTTGCGGCATCGAATCTTTTACAGCCTTTTGGAAGTCAACGCGGCGATCACCGATCTGATGACGCATCTCAACGAAGCGCGCCCGATCCGCCGGTGACGCGCCGGCAATTGCTGGAAGAGGTTGATCACCCCGCGCTAAAGGTCCTGCCGGCCGAACCTTCGTGCCGCAGCTACGTGTTCTGGCGTCGGGTGCCGCGATGCAGTCATGCACTGTGGTTGGTCCACAGATTTGTTAACATAATTAAGGCCGCTACTCTCTCATCGGATTGACTCTCTGCGGATCATGAACCCAACGGGATCTTGATCGCAAGCTCGACCCGATCGGCGCGGAAACGCGTCACGGCGTACTCGACTGGTTTGCCGCCGGCAGCATCGACATTGACACTCTTAACCCTCAGCACCCAATGCTGAGGGGAAATGGCAAGCAGCGCGGCGTCGTTCGCCTCCACCGTCACGGTCGTGACTAGGCTCAGCACACGCTTTAGCTTCTTGGCCGTCTTGCGCGCGATCAGTGTGTGCAGCGAGCCGCCGTTGTACGCCTCGAACACCGCAGTGCCGATCGACCAGGGTAGAAAGTGTGAGATGACGCAGAACGGCCCGCCGTCGACGAGGCGCAAGGTCTCGATCGCGAAGACCTTCTCCCCATCGCGCAGGTTGAGGCGCTTAGCCACCCCTCCGCGGGCTTCGACAATCACCTTCCGAATGAGCTGACTTTCCGTGCTGTGCCCGGCTTTCACTAGGTTCTCAGTGAAGCGCGATGCGGCATCGACTAGATAATTCACGGGCTTGGCCACCACGAAAGTACCGGCTCCGTGCCGGCGGACGACGAGCCCCCGCCCCTCGAGCGTGTCGATGGCATGGCGCAAGGTGTGGCGATTGACGCCAAATCGCTCGGCCAGTTCGTGCTCGCCCGGCAGCCGCTGTCCCACTTCGTAGCGCCTGCGGATCTCTCGGTCGAACTCGTCGGCAATCTGGAGGTAGCGGGCGATCCCTGTCTCGGAGGTGATAGTACGGGTGACCATTTTGAGCGATTGTTCCCTTAGCAGGCCACCGACCTTACGCAGGTGGGCCGAGAGCAGGCTTGCGCCGTTCGTCCGCCTTGCTGACGGCGACGGGCTTTTCTAGCATTGAGTCGCGCCTCATGCGATGAGCCTTGCCGGAATTCGGGCTAATATCTTGTCGAAAAGTTTGACGGTGGCGAAGATGACGAAGATTGTACCGGCCCTTGGTATGCTGGCCGATACCGCAAGCACCGAAAAGACCGATGACGGTCGCCATTCGCACATTGCGGTCGAGGCCGTAAAGCTTATCGACGATATAGGCAGGATCAACGAGGGGCCGGCAAGGCGCAAAACGCGAATTTTTGGGGTGCCGAGAGGCCGCAGTGTTTCCCGAAATTTCTTCTCAGCCACCTTAACGTCCTCTGCATAGAATTTGCCGCGAACGCCTGCGCCAAAACGCCGAAAGCATTGCACAGTTCGCTTGCGGCTTCCGGGGAACCCCACCGTCTACTATCATTCTCGCTGCTCCAAAGTTCATCTAGCGAATGTCAATCAAATTCCTTTTGAAGTTCTCCGACCTGCAGTGGAACGTATTCGCGCCCCTGCGCTTCAGAAGAGCGTCCTCGGGGTTGCCATCAGAATCTCATCGCGTGCCTCGCCTACGAGTCTTGGACGATAGTCAATCGCTGCGGGCGATCCGCTAGGCCAGATAGAGTCGAACCACGTGAGCACCCGCTCCCGTTCGAAGCGGACGGCCACAGCCTCGGCATACACACCGTCGACGACGGCGCCATATATTGAGGCAAAGGGGGCAGGGTACGTCGCGATGCGGGTAATGATCCCGCAGGGCTCCCCCGGGAAATGGCCAATGCCAGCGGCGCCGTTGTTCGCGAGCAGACGAGCGCGAGAGCCGGTCCTCAACTTCCGCATTGCGGGTCTGCCGGTATGCGTACTCGTAAGGATATCGACATTGCATACGGAGAGCATCTCTCTGAGTGACGCCCTCTGGCCGGGGGCATCGAGGCTTTCTCGAGCGAAAGCCCAGCCGCTAATCGAGGTTGTGTCGCCATGTACGATCCCGACTCGCGCCGCCCCAACCGCAACAACTAGCGTTTGCGGCAAAGCTCCGCAGCGCGCTCTCACCCCTGGGAGCGACTCAGCGGCACATTGCAGCGTAGCCATGATCGCGTCGGATCGTTTGATGACCCCAGGATCGGTATCGGACGGATAGGAACATCCGCACCCGGCGCTGCCTGCTCCTCTCGCCAGCTCCGCCTCGACATTGCCCTTGATCGCCGGATAGCGCGCGAGTCGCCTATCGAGCGCCCCGACATCATCCGTCCGCGCGTTGAGCCAGTGAGCGTCCCCATTGACGACGATTTCGACTGGCTCCGTCTCGGCCGTCGCGAACATCTCGATCGCATCGAGTGCGAATCGATTCCCGTAGAGACCGCCAACCACGTAGAGAACGTGGGTTTGTGACGCAGGAGGACCGTTCAAGGCATCGGCAGGAATTCGATAGTTCAACGGGCATGCGCTCACCTCCAAGACCTCACTCTCAACCATGCTTGACCCTTACGATATTGCGTTTGCTCATGCTGCAGGCCGATGCGCTGACATAGGTCTGTCGTGTAGCTCCGATACTGATACAAACTGAACAGTGGATTTCCGCACATGCCGCGCTTGTTCATTCAGGCTGATGGAGCACGGTAGATGTTTCTGAACCAAAAGCGCGCGATGAGGCTGCACTCTACTCTTGCCCACCTGCGGGCGACTCACCCAACGGATCAGCAGCTGGTTGATGGCGTGATCAGAGCGTTCAGCTGCGATCTTCTGAAGCAGCGCGCGACGCAATTGTCTCAATCCGCGAGCACTGCTAACCCGCTTGCAGCAGCGCTCGCCGATATTGTCACGCGCTGTCATGTCATCAATTATATCGTGGTGTTGAATGATCGGCGGGTGATCGCGCTCGAGAACAGGATTGCTAACGCCATTACAGCATCGGATCTTGCTCCGAGCGCGCTTGAGATTGCAAATGCTGTAGCCCAAGCGCTGGAGTGCTATCTCGATGCCCGGATCGCAGGCATGGTCGACGGACCAGCGTGAAACTCTGGCGCTAAAGACCGACCGATTGATCCTCATGAATGGTCCTCCCGTGAAGTCGAATATACCACGATTTGAAGCTTGGAACTACGTGCGCGTTCCTCTTCGCAGGAGAACCTCCATAACCACAAATGCTGGCGAGACAACGATGGTGAAAATGACAGTCAACGCAGCGGCAACGCGGATGTCGAAGTCCATGAAGGCGCCGAGCAGCGCGACGCTCAAAGGGCGGTAGTCCGCCGACGAGAGAAAGAGTCCAGCATTGACTTCCGCGATCGAGACGACGAACACAGTCGTAGCTCCAACGATGGCGGCCCGCGCGATATTCGGGAGGATCACCAGGAAGAACGACTGCAACTGGGATGCACCGAGCGTCCGCGCTGCCGTCTCCAGCACTCGAAAATCCATCGCCGTAAGAGCGGCGCCGATCGGCCAGACGGCAAATGGAAACGCGAGCACGACGTGCGCGAGAACAAAGATCGAGAAAGTGCCAGACAGGGCTGGGTAGAGGACAATAAGGCCGATCGCCAACGCCATCGGCGGCAGGATGATGGGAAGCATCAAGATCTGCTTGACCATAAGCACGGTCGCTCCGGAGTATCGGGCGAGCGCATATGCTGTCGGCACCGCCAGCACGGTGACGATCGCCGTGACCAAGGTCGCGAGTTTCAAGCTGAATGCGATCGCGGTCCCGCCGAACTTCAGCGCCTCCCGGTAGGCCTCCGTTGACGCACCCATGAGACCACGGCTGTCCCAAACCTCGGTGAATGAGCCCACAGCCAGCATCACCAGCGGCGCAATCAACAGCATCGGCGGCACCCAAACCAGGATCGGCGCGACGCCCCGCCACGCAGCAACAGCGCCCTCACGCAGGAGGCGCCCGACAACGCCCTGCTCCGACCGGGCAATCGTAACAGCGTCAGGCCGGGCAATCAGAATAGCAGCGTCAGCTGGCATGACGAAGCGCTCCCCGAACACCCTGGACGTGACCGTTGATGCGGATGTGGACCGTCTCCCCCTCCCTCACGGCGTGGGTCTTGCCCACGTCGAACATCACCTCAGCCCCTCGGCTATCGCGACCAGTGATGCGGCGACGATTTCCCAGAAAGCGAGCGCTCGTCACCGTCACGACAAGGTCGGCTTCCGCCGCGCTCGACACGACCGTCACGTCCTCGGGACGAAACAGTTCCATATCTTCGATTGAGGCAGACTCTGGCACAAGGAAGTTCGCCTCGCCGAAGAAGCGCGCGACCATCGCGCTCGTCGGCCTATGGTACATATCCTCGGGCGGTCCGCTCTGTGCAATCTGGCCATCGAGAAGAAGCACGATCTCGTCGGCGAGGATGAAAGCATCGTCGCGATCGTGCGTGACGAGAACGGTCGGGACCTTTAGAGGCGCCAGGAGTGCGCGCAGTTCCTCTCGGATGCGACGGCGAAGCTCGACGTCGAGTGCCGACAGCGGCTCGTCGAGTAGTAGCACGTTGGGCTCGATCACGAGCGCGCGTGCAAGCGCCACACGCTGGCGCTGGCCACCCGACAACGTGGAAATGCTGCGATCCGCGAGGTGATCAAGCTCGACCATCTCAAGCGCTTCCATGACGCGCTCGTGTCGTTCCTTGGGTGGGACACTGCGCACGCGAAGCCCGAACTCGACGTTACCGAAAACATTGAGATGCGGAAACAATGCATGGTTCTGGAATACGAGGCCGACCTGACGCTTCTCTGTCGGAACCCTCGTGACGTCCATTCCAGAAAAGTGAACCTTGCCCGAGGTCGGCTCCGCAAGGCCTGCGATGATGTTGAGCAGCGTGGACTTCCCAGAGCCCGATGGACCGACTAGCGCCGTGATTCGCCCCGAATGAAAGCTCGCGGTAATACCCTTGAGCACCTTCGTGCCACCAAAGCTCTTGTGAACATCCAGGAGATCGACTTGCATGGTAGAGTTCCTATCTAGCTTGCGAAGAGAAAAGCTCAAGATCCGGATAGTTTCGGCGCAGCACCATCAAGACAAGGATCACCAGCAGGCACAGCGTAATCGCCATTGCAGATGCAATGCCAAAATTGGCAAACCCAGTGAACTCCTTGAAAATGATAACAGGATAGATCGCGATTTCTTTGGCAACCAGCAGCGCTATTCCGAATGAACCGACTGACATCAGGAAGGTGAGTACGAAGGCCGCCGATAGTGCCGGCCGGAGTGTTGGGAGGATCACCATGACAGCGATCTGGAGCTTATCGGCGCCAAGTGTCCTGGCCGCGCGAATAAGGTTTGGATCCATGTTCTCGATCGCTTGCGCGATTACAAGGGCGGAACGCGGGATCTGGAATCCGAGATAGCCCAAAGCCAGCCCGCTGATCGTGTAAGCAAAACCCCGGGAATATTCGCTCGAAAATAGGATGCCCTCAGCGACAGGAATCAGCCCCGCATTGCCGAAGAGGACGAGTATGAGCATGCCATAGACAATGCTGCCGAATGCATAGTTCATCTGGCAGAAGATCCGTAAGGCGGTCGAGCCCACGCCGCCCGTCCCGATTCGCCATGCCGCCGGCAAAGCGATCCCCACAGCGATCAATGAGGTTATCGCGCAAAAGGCGAGCGTGGCCGCAAGCGAACCCACGTAATAACTGCCCGCCAACACGATTCGGTAATTCGCCAGTGTCCAGCCGGCGCTCTCATCCCTAAGACTCACTAACAAAAGTTGTCCAAGGGGTGCGATGAGCATAGCCATAGTGACAAGCACTAGCATCGCTACCGCGAAGTGCCTGGTGATAGCTCTGCTGCCCATCGCACCCATCTCTGGTTCCTGTCAGCTCGTTCGGCCTACTTCGCGAGCTCAGCGGACTTGAGCGTGCTCGAAAGGTCGCCACCGCGGCTCACGATATCGGTGAACGCGCGCTTCAGCTTTGTCACCACGTCAGCCTGATGTTGCAAATCGAGAGCAACGACCTTCTCTACCTTAGGCATGACGTTGGCCACATCCGGAGGAACCGCCCCAGCGATGGCGGGTCGGAAATACGCCCGGGCGATAATCTCCTGCGCCTCGCTCGACAGTAGCCAATCAAAGAACGCCTTGGTCTCCTCAGGCATCGGCGCGCCCTTCGCCATCGACATGCCGACGTTGACGGACACCACGCCCTCCGAGGGGATAACGACGTCGACTGGCGCACCCTTCAACTTGTCGATGAGGATGTTCCCTTCGGCGTCGATCGTGATCGGGCATTCACCAGTTGCGAGCCGCGGCGCCACGATCTCGGTACGGAACTGCTGGCCATTCTTCTGGTAATCGCGCAGCCACGTCATGCCGGGAGTAAAATCATCCTTGCTTCCGCCGAGGATGAAGTTGATGCCATACATGAAAACCGATGCTGTGCCGGACCATGTCGGATCCATCGAACAGACGAGGCCCTTGTACTCTGGCTTCAGAAGGTCAGCCCAGCCCATCGGCGCCTTCAGATTGCGCTTGGCCAGAACATCTTTATTGACGCCGATCACGATATAAGCCGAGCCTACCGCCCACCAGTAACCTGCGGGCTCCTTAAGCGCCGCCGGAATCGCGTCGAAGCCCTTCGGCTTGTAGGGAACGGTCAAACCGGCCCGCTGCGCTTCGACCGCGATATCGAGAGCCCAATAGGCACCATTGGTCTGCGGGTTTCCGGCCTCCGCCTTCATCGCAGCAAGGGCAGTGCTCGAGCCGTTCTTTAGGTCGCGCGTGAGCTTGACGAGACCCTTCTTATCGTAGCCATCGGCCAGACCTCCCCAGTCCATGTACTTGCTAGGTAGATCGTAGATAGTCAGTAACTTCTGGGCAAGCGCCGGTGTGGCCGCGTAGGCCACAGCCAGAATAGCCAGCGTGCAACTACCAAAGAAACGTGTCATGGTTCACCTTTGCTGTGAGAGTCGAAAAGACCGGCGTAGATCGGCGTCAACTACGTTGAAACCGCAAATCGTGATAAACAATCTGTCCCTTAGCGATTGTTGCCTGAACAATCGGAAAGCCCATTTCCATCCTGACCACGGCGAGGTCAGCGCGCTTGTTGGGTTCGATGCGCCCGCGGTCGACGAGCCCGAGGGCATCGGCGGCGTTGGCCGCCAGCAACGCTGCGAGCTCCGGCCAGCTCACAAGTCGTTGCCTCAGCAGAAGGCCGCCAGCAGTCAAGAGAGAGGGGAGGTGATAGTCGGAGCAGAGGGAATCGAGCGCCAGCGCTTCGAGCGCGTCGACCGCATTGAGGTTTCCGCTCGAGGACCCGCCGCGCACGACGTTGGGCGCGGCCATGCTGACCTTCAGCCCGAGCGACTTTGCCTTCTGCGCCGCATCGAGGCGGACTGGCATCTCGGCCAGCCTACAGCCGTGCGCCGCCATGATCTCGACCTTCTCCGGAGTGTGGTCGTCGTGCGAGGCGATTAGCAGCCCAAGCAGCCGGGCCCGTTCACATACCCGAGCAACATGATCCCACTTGAGATGCTGGCGCGCTCCTTTCTCGGCGAGAATTCGGTCGAACTCCTCCTCGTCCGCCGCTGTGAGCTGGCGGTTAAGCGCCTTGTAGGCTTCAGAGGTCGCAAACTGCCCTTCACCCGGCGTGTGATCCATCAACGAGACGGCTTTGACACGCGGATGTTCGAGCGCAGTAAGGGTGTAGGTCGGATCTCCGGTGATCTCGTAGCGCAGATCGACCCAATGATCGACCAGTAGATGCTCGGCCTCGGCTAGCCGAGCTATCGAGTCCATGATCTCGCTCGACAATCGCTTGGACCGACCTTTGCTCTCCTCTTCGAAATATGCAATGGCATGAAACTTGGTCGTAATGCCCCAACCTGCGGCATTCTTGTCCGATTGAATAAGCCCGAGGTCAACCGGCATCCGACGCGCCGAGGCCTTCGGACCAAGCGCGCCGATCTCGAACTCGATGTCATCACCGTGAAGGTCAATGATGCCCGGGATCACATGCCCGCGACCAGCATCGATCACCTGGGTGGCTGACCCAGAGAACCGTTCGCCAATTGCGGCGATTTTGCCGTCTGCCACACTGATGTCGCCTTCGATAACGCGATCAGGCAGCACGATGATTGCGTTCTTGACAAGAATGTCCATACCAAAGTCTCACAGTTTACCGGAACATGCATTTGATCACGTAGCTTGCAACACCTCTGAAAACGTCCCAAACGCCTTCATTCGAGCGTCATCGATGACCATAACGCGATCGGCGAGTTGCTCGGCAGCGGCCATTTGATGCAAGATTGTGACGAGCGTACCTCCACCTGTCCGAGAGCGATGCCGCTGAAGCATGCCAACGACTTGTTGCATCATCCGCGGGTCAAGCGCGCTCACTGGCTCGTCCATCAGAAGCAGGCTCGGATTCCTCACCAGCGCGCAAGCGAGGTTGAGACGTTGGCGTTCGCCGGGGCTGAATGTCGAAGGAAAAAGCGGAAACAGCTTTCGCTTGATCTCAAGCTCGTCGAGTAGTTCCTCGGCACGCGCCCGTGCTTCTGCTTCCTCGAGCCCTGCTTCGATCCCGGTGGCGGTGACCACGTCGATCGCAGGCACGCGTGGCACGACGTGGATATGCTGGGGCAGATAGCCGACGCTGCGACGACGCAGCGCGATGAGATCAACGTCCGAGAGACTTGCAAGCTCAACACGGGAGCTCTCGGGCGACGGCTGTATCACAATCGCTCCGCTGCTCGCGCGGTACGCGCCAGCGAGCAACTTGAGTAGCGTCGACTTGCCAGCCCCCGTCTTTCCCATGATAACAAGCGAGGCGCCATGCTCGAGCGCGAATGAGGTCTCATGAAGCGCATTCAGCCGCGTCCCGCCGACCAGATGCAGCGTAAACGTCTTAGAAAGTCCGCTCACCTCGATGCAGTTCGACATAGGCGCCTCACGTGGTCGACGAGTGGATGAGAAGTTGGCTGTACGGCGCCTGCGGATCCTCGATGAGCTGCTCCACAGTCCCTCGCTCGATGACCCGCCCCGCTTTGAGCACGAGGGCGCGCGTCGCAAGCAGCCGCAGGACGTTCCAATCATGCGTAACAAGGAGCGCGGCGAAGCCGTGCTCGCGCTGCGCCTTGCGAATGAGGTCGAGCGTTCGCGCTTGGACCGAAACATCAAGCCCAGTGGTCGGCTCGTCGAACAGAATCACAGACGGGCGATGTACCAAGGCCTTAGCAATCTGAACTCGCTGCTTCATTCCGGCGCTGAGCCTACCCGTCCGGACGTCCATCAGACCCTGTAACTCCATGTAATCGAGCAGATACTGCGCGCGCGCGCGCATGTCGTCGATGCAACGCTCACCCGACGCCAGCAGCCGCTCGACCACATTGCCGCCCGAAGATATGCCCATGAGCAGGCCGCGGCTGGCATCCTGGTAGACAGTAGAAATGTGGACGTTGCTGAGATGCCGCTTCTCCTGGTCGGATGCCGAGTAAATCGAATGGAGCCCCCCGCGCCAGTTTGCCAGATGGGCCGCCCCGTAGTCGGGCACTGCCGCGAGGCTGAGGAGGTCCACCAACGTGGTCTTGCCGGCGCCGCTTTCGCCGACGATTCCGACTATCTCACCAGGAAAGAGATCGAGATCGAGACCACGCAACGCCCATACCGTCCCGCAATTCGGACACGCGTTGGCGTCAATCTCGCCCCACCTCGATTCGTCAACGCACTGTTCACATCCAGGGCCGAAGCGCTTGGTCAGCTTCCGGATACTCAGAAGGGGTTTCATGCGTTCGCTTCCTGCACGAGCGCCGCCCGCTGCTTTTCACACCAATTGCTGTCGGAGCAAACCCAGGCTGGACTGCCGTCGTCGCGCCAGAACTGCGTCAGAAAGCTGTGCGAGGAGCCACAGAGATGGCACGCAGCCCCCTCGAACCGCTCTACCCGGAAGGGATGATCGGTGAAGCCGAGGGGCTCGACACGCGAATGCGGTGGAATGGCGTAGATGCGCTTTTCGCGACCGGCTCCAAAGAGCACGATGCCAGAACAGTCGTGGAGCTTCGGAAGATCCCAGCGCGGCACGTGAGTCGGATCGAGCACGTAGCGCCCGTTGATTAGAACGGGATAACGACCGCCGATCATGATCTCGTGATTGTCAACAATACTCTCGTAGAGGCGTAGCCAGAGCTTCGAGTAGTCAGCCTCGGCGTGCATGCGGCGCGCGACGGCCTCGTTGGTCTCGAAGAAGCGCAGCGCATCGGGAAACGCGGATTGCAGAACGAGGATCTGGCCCAACCGGAGCCCTTCCTCGGGAATGCGGTGGCGCGACTGGATGAGCGTTGCCTCCGCGGGGTCATTTGTCGTTGCGTTACTGGTGACATCGACAATGAAACGCCGGAGGTTGACAGCATTGACTGTCTGGTCATCGCCTTCGTCGAACACTTTGACGACGTCGTCGGCGCCGATCAGCGACAACGTGATCTGCAGGCCGCCGCTGCCGAAACCCCGCGCAATCGGCACCTCCTCCGAAACGTAGGGCACCTGATAGCCGGGAATACACACGGCCTTCAGTACGGCCTTGCGCACGCACGCCTTCATGAACTCGTCGAGATAGGCGTACGGCAAACTCGTTGCGGGCGTCATCACGAGCCGACCTCCTTCGAGACAACACTCCCCATCGAGCGCACCTTGGCTGAGGTCACTGTGTCGGCCCCAGATGCCGGAAGGTTCCCTGATTCTGCTGCGGCCTGCGCCTCGGCCGCAGCATTGACACGATCGAGTATGGACGTGAACAGCATATAGTGCGGTAACTTCAGGTGATCGACGAAGCCCGAGCTCTCGACGCCATCGATGTGATAGAGGACAAACTCCTGGTCGTCGGCGGGGCCTTTCGCCTGGGGCTGCGAGAGATTTGCATCGAGCACCGACATGGCGATAGCCTTGGTCTCGTTCTGCCCAAACGATGCACCATAGCCGAGCTCAAATTGCGGACCGCACTTGGTATTGTGGGAGCTGATCATACCAACGCCGGTTGCTATCGACTCGCATTCGGTGAGCAATATCTCGCCAATCGAGACCTCTTCGCCGAGTTCAGGATGGATCACGCGAACCGGAACAAAGCCGACCCGCAACTCGGCGATGGTCGGATGAACGTGCCCATAGCCTCGGAGAGAGCTGTAGGCGAGCGCGGTTAGCGCGCCCGTCTCGCCGCGTGCGAGCGCCTGCAATCGGGCGCTGCGCGCCGGGCGCGGAAAGCGCATCGGCCGCATCGTGATGTCGTGGATCGGCGCATTTTCGCTTGAGTCCGGCAACGGCGCGACGAGGCCGCATCGCCGAAGAACATCGGCAACTTTTGGCATGGCGGCCGGAAGCTGTTGCAGATCTGGATCGGCTGCCAGCTCCACACTGCCTGCCTGCTGGTTGGATCCCGACTGCAGCGCTTCCTTCAAGAGCCGCACGGTATAATCGCGGGTGGGTCCGAGAAATTGGCCACCTGGTACCTCCTTGAACGCAGCAGATATCCGCCGGATCGCCCGCATCTCGGCGGTATCGGCTGGCAGCGTAGTACCCCAGCGCGGCAGGCAGGCGCGGAAAGCGCGCAGCAAGAACGCAGCCTCCATAAGATCCCCTTCAGCCTGCTGGATCGCAATTGCGGCGAGCCGCGGTGCATAGATCCCCGCCTCGGACATGACCTTGTAGACGGCGAAGCGAAGCCCACCTTCGATCGCCTCAGGTTGCGGGGCGGAAAGATCGTCTCGCTCGGGGTGAACAAGTCCCTTCCGGAACGCATCGATAAGGCCCTCGGCCTCGCGCATAGCGCGTTCACCACCTCTGACCACCGAATAACCCATATTACATCTCCACGATTGAAACCGTTGCGCCGCGCGGAAGGCCAACGATTGTACCGTTCTCGGCCAAAAGAACGGTATCGAAGCCCAAAGGAAACTCGGCACACGTTTCAGCGCGCGCTGTGAGCGCGCGTGGTGTGAGACCAGAGCAGGTGAAGGTCGAAGCCTCCGCGAGCCCGCCCGTCGAGACCTTAACGGTGAACATCGTATCCGGCTCAGTAGGTCCACCGACTTTGTGCTCGCCTAATTGAGGAACAAGCACGATTAGCGTTGCGCCCTCGTCCGGGAACATCGGAGTTCCACGATTGACGTTGGGTATCACGTCGCAAAGCTCCGAAGAGGTAGCGATGACGAGCGCGCTCTCCTCGATACTGCCGGCACTCCGGTCTGCTGCTTGACGCAGTATTGAGGCGTGCGCGAGCGCCGCCTCCGTCATATGCACAGCATCTGCCGCACTTGAGCATGCCCACAACACATTGAGGGGGGCTGGATTCGCCAATCGTCTCAGCTGCCCAGGAAAAGCAAACGCCTCGAGGACACAACGGAAGGCGGCCTGAACAGCCATCGGATCGTAGCTCGTGACCTCGCTAATCATGATCTTACCGGTCACGCGTGTAATCGGATGCCGAGTAGGCCTCGACGATCCCACCCTCAAACCGCACCCGGGTGCGAGCGACGGCCGCCCCCTGCTGTTCTCTCAGCTCGGAAACCACCTTCATCTCACCCACTAGGCGATCGCCTATCCGCTGGGATCTGTTGCCGTCAGCCCCACATAACGCCAGCACTGCTGCGGCGGCCACGGCATCCTGCGGATCCTCCCCGACCCGCAAGGCATAGCCGCGGATCCCTTCGACCTCGACAACAGCCTCAACAGCTGCGACTTCGCCGAGGTAGAATGTGGATCCCATTACCCCTTCGCGCAACGCCTGCATCAGGCGCACGCGGCGAGCTGGCTTAATGTGGACGATGCGATCAACCGCGACGCGCTCTTCGGCTAGAATGGCTGTGAGCGCAGACGGCCGCGCAGCCATGCACATCTCGAAGGTGCGTTTCATTCCGTTACGTTCCATTACGTTCCCCGACTCCCGACGGTCGCTTCAACTTGTCTAGACCTGTAACGGGATCAGATGTCAGGCATGTGACCGAGCTGGCCACGGTTTCTTTGGACACGATATTGTCCAACGAAACCGACGAGGAATGAAGCTCACGAAAGATTGCTCGGGGCGGCTGCCGGTTCTCGGCGCCACCGCTGTGGCCCGTTATGCCGGCAACAAGCCTGAACTGGCGGCGTGGACCAATTCGCTTCTGGCGCGGCGTACTTGAGCGGCGATTACTTTTACGGTCCATCAAACGAGGAATATCCACCGCTTATGACGTGACATTTCGCAATCGCTTATAACGGTCTGGTTGCAGGTTCGAGTCCTGCCGGGCCCACCATGAAATTAATCGCTTATGGGGTAGCGACAATGCACAGCATCGTCCCGAGGGATTGCAACGGTGCCATCGTGCTCGCGGCCTTCAAGGGAGGAGCGCTCGCGCGCCGGCCTGGCGGCCGCTCTTGACCGCCGCTCTGCGCGACGGCGGTGCGAGTCTTGGCCGGGACGGAGGAATGGTCCGCGTTGCGACCGAACAAAGGAATATCGGAAGGTTTGCAGGCTTGCGGCAAGATCAGTCCTCCCTGCTGGTTCAAAGAGGCACGGCCTTTCCGATGATCGCGCTTATCGGCAGCACCCCGAAATATCGCCAATCGAGCGAGTCCGCCGACTGCCAATTCATGAGGAAGACTTCGCCGTCGGCGATGACGCGGCAGCCCTGCCAGATGGGCATCGGATAGCCGCGGCTGTCGTGGTCGCGTGCCGCACCCATCTCGATCTGGTCCACCGTGACGGTGAGATGGTCACGGCAAACCGTCTGGCCAGGAAGCGCCAGCACGCGCCTCAGCGGGAGAACGTGCTGGGGCAGATAGCCGCCATCGGCGAGAAAGGTTGCGAGCGGTTGAGGTGCCTTGATCGCGACCAGTTCGGTGACGAACAGTCGGCTGCAGCCGATAGAGACCGATGGGCACGCTGTCCGATCGCGGTAGGGACGCTCATTGCTGAGCGCCCCCCGCACAGAACCGTACGTGCGGCTTTCCCGCATACGGCTCCCACCTCGGGTGAATGACGGCAAACTTGCCGTATGCGCTCCAGCGCCTGTGACACGCTTGTCCGGCTCGGCGTCCGGGACATGCTTTGCTGGCCCGCATTCCCTTTGGTCCCTGCCCTTGGCTCCACCGGCTCCGCAGCGGATCGCTCCGCCTCGTTCGTCGGTTTCACAGCTACTATGACGGGGTCTGACTTCTCACACTCGTTCATCATCGGCTACGGCTCCTCGCCTTCCCGATGCGGACCTTGGGGGCATAAAGCCATCGGTCGAACGTGAGACCTCCCAGGTTCCGACGCGTTCCTTTCGTGCGTGATGACGCCTTCGACCACGGCAGAGCGTCAGCCCCTCGCATAGCGGGACCGCACATGTTGCCTTCGACGTTGCTTACCGTCTCGGCCTCTGCGATTTTATGGCTTTCGCGGCTCAATCGCTCACCCCACACGATCGCTGTGTACGCTTCGCAGCCGCCGTCACCGGCGACCACGCAACACTCGCTACCGGGCGCCCGCTACGGCTTACCCGCACCGGTCTTCCACCGGCTGGACCGCGCCAGCTTTCCTGGCGCACAAGCATTCCATATGAAGAATGCGGTCGGTTTCGTGCCGATCGAGGACAGCAAAGTCATCGCTGCCGCCAGCGTTGCGAAAAGCATCACTGCGCGGCCGGTCACGGCGCGATCCTCCGCCGCTTCAGCCACACCTGATGACGCGACCGCGTGTAAGCGCGCGGAGCTTCATTGACGGACAGGCGGTTGTGGACGTGGTGCCAGTAGTCGGGCGCGGCGTCGGCCGGGTCGATGCCAAGCCCCTCAACGGCGTCCACAATCTGCAGCACGCGTTCGACCTTCGGCCAGCCGGACGACCGCAACAGGATATCGCCGCCGGGCTGCACATAGGGCACAGTCGCGCGGGGCTCCCCGGGACCGACGGCGCGCAGAATGTCGATACGCGAGATGAGGGTGCCGAAGTCGTTCGAGGTCCAGCGCACGAAGGCGAAAATGCAGCCCGGCGCAAACGACAGGATGCGCCGCCGCTGGTCCAGAATCTGCTCCCGGGCATGGCGACCGAAGCGAATCCAGTTCTCGATGCGCTTCTCCAGCCACAAGAGCTCGACATGGGTGAGATCACTCATGCCGTTCCTCCTTCCGCCGAGAAGGTTGTGAGCCTCGTCCGAGGACGGTCCCGGTGCCGGGATCCGAGGTCGAGGTCTTGGCGCCGCGGTCCGCCCAGGCTTTCAGGTCCTCGAGCGCGTAGACGACGCGTCCGCCGAGCTTCCGGTAAGCGGGACCGGTACCGTAGGTGCGGTGCTTTTCCAGCGCGCGGCCGGACAGGCCGAGGAATCGGGCGGCTTCGGGGTGCGCATGTATGGCGGCGGCAAGCCCGCTTTCGGATCGGACATCCGAAAAACTCCGCAATCTCGTGGAGCGCCCGCGAGGGCTACCATCGCATTTGCTCGCGTCTATCATGACATTGGTATGTGGACCGACCGCGAACTCGCCTACCTGGAGCCGTAGGAAGCACGGGCCGAGGCTGCCCGAGCAGAGCGTGCGCCGCCGCTGGATGGCCAACTGATCGCTGACATCATCCACTGGCACCACAAGCTCACGGCGTATGCCGGGCCCAATGCCACGATCATAAATGCGGTACAAAAGGCTGACTGGATCGATGCCACTGAGGGGCGCGTGCGCAAAGGACTGTCGCGGGCACAGATCGCGGCCGTCTCCGCCGCGATCCCGCCGCTCGGCTTTGCCGACACGCTTATGCGGCTCGCCGCCGATCTCAACCATGGACGCAAGCTCGGCGGGTTGTTGCGGGTGCTCTCCCAAGTCTACAAGTGGTGACGAACATGCAATTGAATAGCGCGATGGCGGGCAGCGCTGCGATATTTGGAGTCTCCGCGCCGCCCGCCATCGATCATGCCCTATCCTGCGGCGTTTCCTGCAAGATGGTGGGCGCATCTGTCGCCCGTTCCACAGCGAATGCCTCCTTTCCCTTTGCAGCCCAGAGCGCTCTCGCCTGTTCGCCTTGATTGCTTTTGAGCCTGTCTGCCATCCAGAGCAGCGCGCCGAAGATGATGGCGCGATCATCGCCGGTCAGGTCCACGATCCTGGCTTTGACGACAAGGCCGCCCAATTCGATAAGGTGCCGCGTGCGCTTGCGGCGCTCGACCTGCCAGGTGCGCATATCATGCCGCGCCCTTGCTGCCTGTTGACGGTGGCGCGCCGCCCGGTTGCGCCCGAGCGCCGCCAGTGTGGCGCTCAGCTGCCGGTGCAGTTCGCCGCACCCGGCTCTGAAAGAACGCAGCTCCTCGCCTGGCCCACGCCTCCCTCTTTCCAGCATCTTTGGCCTCAGTCAGCACGATCAGCGCGCCTGCCAGCTCATCGACGTTGAGGCTATCTGCCCCGGTGGCGATGACCAGCTCGCCGAGCTGCTGCACCTTGCGGCTCTTGAGGTCGCGCGCCTTGTCCTGAAGCGCTTTCAGTTCCCCGTCGAAATCCCGCGGCTTGCGCATCACGTCCTCCAGCAATGTTGATGAGGGGATGATAGTTGAGCCCTGGGCATAATGCTGTAGGGTCGCCGGGACGGTTTGAGACGGTGTAATCCCGCCCGAGAATTTTTCGAGGGAGGGCGCGCTTATACGTCGTTCCGACGTGCGCTCTGGCGTGCCACTGATCCGATCGCGATGGCGATCTATCATCTTCACGTCAAGGTCATTGGCCGCAAGTCTGGCTCCAGCGCGGTGGCGTCAGCTGCCTACCGCTCGGGCTCGCGGCTGCGGGACGAGCGGCTTGATCGCAGCCACGATTTTTCCTCCAAGCGCGGCGTCGTCCATTCCGAGGTGCTGCTGCCGGAGAATGCGCCGGAGGCATGGAGCGACCGCGAACGGCTCTGGAACGATGTCGAGGCGTTCGAGGTCCGCAAGGACGCCCAGCTTGCCCGCGAAGTGGAATTCGCCCTTCCGCGCGAAATGACACAGGCACAGGGCATCGAACTCGCCCGCGACTTCGTGCAGGCCGAGTTCGTCGATCAGGGCATGATCGCCGATCTCAATGTGCATTTGGACATCGGCGAGGACGGCATGCCCAAACCCCATGCGCATGTCATGCTGACCATGCGCGCGGTGGATGAGAACGGTTTTGGCCAGAAGGTCCGGGACTGGAACCGCACCGAGGTGGTCGAGCGCTGGCGTGAACGCTGGGCCGAGCTTGCCAACGAACGGTTGGCCGAACTCGACATCGATGCACGCATCGACCATCGGAGCCTGGAAGCACAGGGCATCGCACTTGAGCCACAAAATAAGATCGGTGCGCCCGCCAAACGTATCGAGGACCGGGGCATCGAGGGCGAAGCGACCGAGGCTGACCGCGCCGAGATGCACCGCGAGATCGCGCGCGGCAATGGCGCGCGGATCATCGCCGATCCTTCGCTTGCATTGGACGCGATCACGCAGCAGCAATCGACTTTCACGCAGCGAGACCTGGCGAAGTTCGCGCACCGTCACAGCGACGGTCTGGACCAGTTCAATGAGGTCATGGGCGCGATGCGTAGCGCTCCAGATCTTGTCGAACTCGGCAAGGACGCTCGCGGAGAAGATCGTTTCACCACCCGCGAGATGATCGAGGCCGAACGGCGCCTGCACCGCGCCGCCGAGCTAATGGCGGAACGGGAGCGCCATGAGGTGCGTGGCGCGGACCGCGAAGCCGCTTTGGCGCGAGCTGAACAGAGCGGCCTTGTGCTGTCGGGCGAGCAGGCTGACGCCCTGGTGCATGTCACGAAAGGGCGCGATCTCGGCATCGTGGTCGGCTATGCCGGGACCGGCAAGAGCGCCATGCTGAGCGTGGCGCGGAAGGCATGGGAGGCGGCGGGCTATGAGGTCCGGGGCGTGGCACTTTCCGGCATCGCGGCGGAAAACCTCGAAAGCGGATCGGGCATCGCGTCGCGGACCATCGCCAGCATGGAACACGGCTGGGGCCAGAGCCGCGACCTGCTCAGCGCGCGCGATGTCGTGGTGATCGACGAGGCGGGCATGGTCGGCACGCGCCAGTTGGAGCGCGTGCTGTCTCATGCTTTCGAAGCTGGCGCAAAAGTGGTGCTGGTCGGCGATCCCAAGCAGTTGCAATCCATCGAGGCCGGCGCGGCCTTCCGCTCGATCCATGAGCGTCACGGCGGCGTCGAGATCGGCGAGGTGCGCCGCCAGCGCCAGGACTGGCAGCGCGATGCCACGCGCGATCTGGCGACCGGCAGGACCGGCGAAGCGCTTGAAGCCTACCGCTCCCATGGCATGGTGCACGACGCGCAAACCCGAGAGGAGGCGCGCGGCGATCTTATCGAGCGCTGGGACCGTGAGCGGCAGGCGTCATCGGATAAGAGCCGCATCATCCTCACCCATACCAATGACGAGGTGCGGGCCCTAAACGAGGCTGCGCGGATGCGGATGCGTGCCGCCGGTGATCTCGGCAATGAGGTGCGTGTGACAGTCGAGCGGGGCGACCGCGGCTTCGCCAGCGGGGACCGGGTCATGTTCCTGCAAAACGAACGAGGCCTTGGCGTCAAGAACGGCACACTCGGGGCCATCGAACAGGTGAGCGCTCAGTCCGTGACCGTTCAGACCGACGACGGCCGATCCGTTCGCTTCGACCTCAAGGAATACAATCGGATCGACCACGGTTATGCGGCGACGATCCATAAGGCGCAGGGCATGACTGTGGACCGCATCCATGTGCTGGCGACGCCGGGCATGGATGCCCATAGCAGCTATGTGGCCCTGTCACGACACCGCGATGGCATGGAGCTGCATTATGGCCGCGACGATTTTGCCAATCCGGACCGCCTCACCCGAACCCTGTCGCGTGACCGGGCCAAGGACATGGCCTCGGACTACGAGCAGCGCGATCCGGCGCAAGGCTATGCCGAGCGGCGCGGGATCATCTTCGGCGAGCGCGTTGCCGAGATCGTGCGCAGGGTCGTGCCCGAGAGGGTGCGCAACATATTCGATGGCCTGCGCCCGTCTGCCGAAGCCGTGCCTGGCGCGGGCAGCGCGCGGACGCCGGGGCGGGAAGCGCCGGAAAGGAAGGTGGTGGAAGACCCGGAAAAGGAATTGCGTCGCGTGCGTACCCGTGCGCTCGTCCGCCATGCCCGCGCCGTGGATGCGATCTTCGATACGCAGGAGCGGGGTGGCAAGGTCAGCCCGGAGCAGGTGAAGGAATTGCAGGAGGCCCGCAAGGTCTTCGAGCAGGTGCGGCCCTATGGCTCGCACGACGCCGAAGCCGCCTACAAGAAAAATCCGGAACTGGTCCGCGAGGCGGCTGGCGGCCAGGTCAACCGCGCGATCCGCGCTCTGCAGCTCGAAACCGAGCTGCAGACCGATCCGAGCCGCCGCGCCGACCGTTTCGTGGAACGCTGGCAGAAGCTCGACCACACCAGCCAGCGTCAGTATCAGGCGGGCGACATCGCCGGCTACAAGGCGACGCGCTCGGCGATGGGCGACATGGCGAAAAGCCTCGAACGCGATCCGCAGATGGAATCCATCCTCGCCAACCGAAAGATCGAACTCGGAATCCACATCGAGTCGGGCCGCCGGCTCGGCCTCGAACTCGCTTTCAATCATGGCATCGACCTCGGCAGAGGCCGGGGCCTCGGACTTTAACTCCGCCTAACTTCCGTCGCCTGTACGCCACGGTACGACGACGCGAAATGCGCGCTTGCGCGACCGTCACTGCTTGTTCTGTCTGGATCAGCAGCAGCCAGAAACAGCCAGCAGGAGGCAGCGCAACCATGCGGGAGCCAGACCGTATCGTCCGCCTCAAAACCGTCCTTTTCCGAACCGGGCTGTCCCGATCCACCATCTACCGCAAGATCATTGAGGGCACATTCCCACCCCAGATCAGGATCAGCATCCATGGCGCTGGCTGGCGTGAATCCGACATCAACCGCTGGATCGCCGATCCGGTGTCCTGGCGTCCGAAAGGTCAGTTTGATGAGGTCTGTTGAGGCCGTTGCGGACTTCGAGAAGGTCGGCATTCATGCCGGTGATGACGAGGATGGCAATGTGTCCCATCCCCGGCGCGTCCGGTCGCTCACAGCATCGGAGTAGCTTGAGGTTCTATTGCTGTCTCCTTGGTGGCGGGAGCGGCAGCATGGGCTTGTCCGCTTGCGGGTATGGGACCGGAGCGCCACCATCCCGTCAATGCCAAGCCGCTCTCGCGGTGGCGCTTCGCGCCAGCATTGACCGGATGTCGTCGCCCCGGTCGTAGCTTATCAAGCTGACTAGGTAGATTGGAGACGCGATCGCGCTCTCATCTCGGAATGGGAGTAGCAGCTGTGAATAAGCCCAAGAGTGAGCCCTCCACCGCAAATTGGATCAATAGCTTAACGTGCCGATCGGCGCCGTCCCCTCCGGGCTCGCGCGATTCGCGTGCCCGCTTCGCGGCTCCCGGCCTTGACCGGATGTCGCCGGCCTGGCGATGGCTCAGCAAGCAGGTAGGGAATGGGGACATCTTGCCGCCAATTCGACGCGATCTTCCAAGAAGCTTTCACCAGAGCAAAAAGGGATTTTTGGTCCAAAATAGAAGGCGCCCCGATAGGACAAAAATGATGACAGCGAAGTTATCAGTGACTTCCAGATCAACCGAAGCGCGCAAGTATTTGCACGACACAGAAGTGCGATACGGCGCGCCAGAACTAGAACTTTTTCGACTGAAGCCCCCGCCCCTATCCAAATCCTTCGGGCTGATTTTCGTTGTGACTGCCCATCGCAATGCTGATGGTGCTCGGCATCCTCACCGTGCAATTGGCCGGATGCAGCGTTCCGATGAAAAAGACGGGCACTCCAGAGCACAAAGATATCGGCCGGTTCAGTGAACCGGAGTTGACCCTTGCGTCACAGGGCTTGAATGGCCCCGATCCGCGCCTCGTCGAATTCGTGCGCTTACTAGCTCGCCGCGCTGCGCGGGAGTGGTTCGGAAAAGTCATCGAGGAGCGTCGTCCGGAACGCTCCTAATTGGCAGGAGATCGTTTCATGAAGATAGCGCTCTACGCCCGCTATTCCACCGACAACCAGCGTGACGCGTCGATCGCTGACCAATTTCGGGTTTGCCGCGGGTACGCTAAAAAGCAAGGTTGGCAAATCGTTGAAGAATATTCAGACCACGCAATTTCCGGCGCGTCGCTGCTGCGCGCGGGCATCCAGGCGCTGATCGCCGACGCTCTGCGGGGTCGGTTCCAGATCGTGCTCGCCGAAGCGATGGATCGGCTCTCCCGCGACCAGGAAGACATCGCCGGGCTTTTCAAGCGAATGATTCACGCCAACGTAAAGATCATCACCTTGTCCGAGGGTGAGGTCACGCATCTCCATGTCGGGCTCAAGGGCACGATGAATGCTCTGTTCCTTAAGGACCTCGCCGACAAGACGCGCCGCGGGCTACGTGGCCGTGTCGAGCTTGGCAAGTCCGGCGGCGGGAATTCTTATGGCTATGACGTCGTCAAGCAATTTCAGGAAAATGGCGAGCCTATCCGAGGCGACCGCGTCATCAACCCAGAAGAAGCCGAGGTGATTCGTCGCATCTTTCGCGACTACGTCGTTGGTAAATCACCAAAGCGGATCGCTGCCGAATTGAACAAGGAGGGTATCTCAGCGCCCAGCGGCGGCGACTGGGGCTTCAGCACCATCAACGGCAACGCCAAGCGCGGTAACGGTATCTTGAACAACGAAATGTACATCGGTCGAATTGTCTGGAACCGGCAACGCTTCGTCAAAGACCCGGATACGGGCAAACGACAGGCGCGACCAAACCCGACCGCTGAGTGGATAGTACAAGATGTGCCAGAGTTGCGCATAGTCGATGACGAACTCTGGACGGCCGCGAAGACAAGGCAGGCTGCTATCAAGACCAAGCGCGGAGAGGACGGCCGCGAAGTGCAGAACAGTTTCCGCGACCGTCGGCGGCCAAGATACATATTCTCCGGTTTGATAAAGTGCGCCTGTTGCGGTAGCGGATATGCCATGATCTCTGCCGACCTCATCGGCTGCTCCACAGCCAGGAACAAGGGAACCTGCGAGAACCGGAGAAGTATCCAGCGCAGTAGGCTTGAGGAGCGGGTATTGAACGCTCTACGATATCATTTGATGGACCCCACGCTGTTTAAGGAATTCTGCGACGAATTCACACGCGAGATGAACCGCCTTCGGATGGAAGGCTCTGCCACGATCGAGGCGGCACGGTCGGAAGTGAGGCGGATCGAGCGTGAGCTGGATAAGCTGCTCGAATTAATTCTCAAGGGCGGAGCAGCGGACAAGATCAACGCCAAGATGGTCCAGCTCGAACATCGGAAGGCTGAGCTTGAGCGGCAGCTGGCTGATGCCGAGACTCCGCCGCCACTTCTCCATCCCGAGATGGCGACGTTCTACCGTGAACAGGTCAGCACTCTCCACACGGCGTTGCAGGATGATTCCGAGGCAACCCGGCTTAAGGCGGGCGAGGTTCTGCGTACCTTGGTGAAGGAGATCATGCTCACCCCCGAGGCCGGCGAGTTGAAGATTGACGTCCGGGGCGATCTTGCCGGGATTTTGGCGGTTTCCCTCAAAACGAAAACCCCGGCCACTGGGGCCGGGGTTTCGCAAGTCGAGATGGTTGCGGGGATAGGATTTGAACCTATGACCTTCAGGTTATGAGCCTGACGAGCTACCGGGCTGCTCCACCCCGCGTTAAACCGTTGCAGCGCCTTCCGAAAGCCGGAGCCGAAACGATCCCGGCGGACGCCAGATGACGCCGGTCGATCCCGTTCGGAAGCTTCCTGAGAAGGCAACCCGGGCCGAAGCCGTCGGGCGCGAGGGGTATGTATCAACGTCATCAGGCTTTGGAAAGGGGAAAAGGCTCCGCTTTTGAGGATTTTATGACAGCAAAAACGATGGTTTGAGAGCTCAAAAGCCGCTTCAGGAACCGCTCTTGCCATAAACGCTGCAAAAGCGGAGTTTTGGCCCCCAAAGCGCGGCCATCAGGCCGCCAGAACAACAGGTCCGGGGGAGTGGAGCGGTGACGGATACCTTCGATTTCGTGGTGGTGGGTGGCGGCTCGGGCGGCTGCGCGGTGGCGGGGCGGCTGTCGGAGGACCCTGGGACGACCGTGGCGGTGCTGGATGCCGGCGGCCGGAACGACAATTGGGTGGTTACCACGCCGTTCGCGCTGGTGCTGATGGTCGCCGGCAACGTCAACAACTGGGCGTTCAACACGGTGCCGCAAAGGGGCCTCAACGGCCGCATCGGCTATCAGCCGCGGGGCAAGGGACTCGGCGGCTCCTCCGCCATCAACGCGATGGTCTATATCCGCGGCCACCGCGCCGACTACGACCAATGGGCCTCCTTCGGCAATGCTGGCTGGTCGTTCGCGGACGTGCTGCCCTATTTCAAACGCGCCGAGAACAATGCGGATTTTGACGGCGAGTATCATGGCAAGGACGGCCCGCTCGCCGTCAACAGATCGCGCACCGGCAATCCGGTGCAGCAGATCTTCTTGCAGGCCGCGCAAGAAGGACAGTTCCGCCTGCGCGAGGATTTCAATGCCGACGAGCACGAAGGGCTCGGCATCTATCAACTGACGCAGAAGAACGGCGAGCGCTGTAGCGCCGCGCGCGCCTATCTGCATCCGCATATGGGCAGCCGCGCCAATCTACGCGTCGAGACCCACGCCCACGTCACCCGCATCCTGTTCGAAGGCAAGCGCGCGACCGGCGTCGAATACCGCCAGGGCAAGGAGCTGAAGCAGATTCGCGCCCGCCGCGAGGTGATCGTCTCGTCCGGCGCGTTCCAGACCCCGCAGCTCATGATGCTTTCCGGCGTCGGCGATGGCGCAAGGCTTGGCAAACACGGCATCGCCACCGTGCATCATTCACCCGGCGTCGGACAGAACCTGCAGGACCACCCGGATTTCGTATTCGGCTACATGTCCGACAATCCACACTTCAATGGCATCTCCGTCAAAGCCCTGCCGCGATTGCTGCGGGCCATCGGGCAATATCGCCGCGAGCGGCGGGGCCCGATGACGTCGAACTTTGCGGAATGCGGCGGCTTCCTGAAGACGCGGCCCGATCTCGATATCCCCGACATCCAGCTGCATTTCGGCATGGCGATGGCCGACGACCACGGCCGCAAGCGGCACCGCGGCACCGGCTTCTCCTGCCACGTCTGCCTGCTGCGGCCGAAGAGCCGTGGGGAAGTCACGATCGGCAGTGCCGATCCGTTTGCCCCGCCGGTGATCGATCCAAATTTCTTCGGCGAACCCGACGATCTCGAAACCATGGTCGCAGGCTTCAAGACCACGCGGCGGCTATTGGAGACGCCGGCGCTGCGCGCGCTGCAGAAGAAGGACATGTTCACGGAAGGCGTGCACAGCGACGACGACATTCGAAACGTCCTGCGCGCCCGCGTCGACACCGTCTATCACCCGGTCGGCACCGCCAAGATGGGCGTCAACGATCCGATGGCCGTGGTCGATCCGAAGCTGAAAGTCTACGGCGTCGAGGGCCTGCGCGTGGTCGACGCCTCGGTCATGCCGACGCTGATCGGCGGCAACACCAACGCGCCGACCATCATGATCGGGGAGAAGGCCGCCGACATGATCAAGGCGGAGATGCGGGCGAATTGATCGCGTGAATCCTAGGGTGGGCAAAGCGTCCGCCGGAGTTCGAAGAGCGAAGGCAGAAGCGTGCCCACCATCTCGCGGCCGTGACGCGGATAGATGGTGGGCACGTCGCTGACGCGCCTTTGCCCACCCTACTTTTTTTGCAACGGGAGTAGCCGGTTTCCGGGATCGCAATATGCATTATCGGCTGATCTCGGCACCTTATCAGGACCGCCCGACTTGGCTAGAGTAACCGCATCAGACCTTCAAACATCACCTGACATGACGGGAGTGAAACAGTGGATCTCGGAATCAAAGGCCGCCGCGCCATCGTTTGCGCATCGAGCAAGGGCCTGGGGCGCGCCTGCGCCATGGCGCTGGCCGGCGAGGGCGTGCACGTCACGCTGACCGCGCGCGGCGCGGAGGCGCTCAAAAAGACCGCCGATGAAATCCGCCAGGCCAATCCCGGCGTGACGGTGAACGAGGTCGCCGGCGACATCACCACGCCCGCCGGGCGCGAGGCCGCGCTGGCAGCCTGCCCCGAGCCGGACATCCTCATCAACAATGCCGGCGGCCCGCCGCCCGGCGATTTCCGCAACTGGACCCGCGACGACTGGATCAAGGCGATCGACGCCAACATGCTGACGCCGATCGAACTGATCAAGGCGACCGTGGACGGCATGATGGCGCGGAAATTCGGCCGCATCGTCAACATCACTTCGGCCGCGGTGAAGGCGCCGATCGAGATCCTGGGATTGTCCAACGGCGCCCGCGCCGGCCTTACCGGCTTCGTCGCCGGCATTTCGCGCAAGACCGTGATCAACAACGTCACCATCAACGGCCTGCTGCCGGGCCCATTCGACACGGATCGTTTGCGCGGGACTGCGAAGGGAGAAGCGGAGAAGCGCGGCGTCGACGTCGAACAGATCCTGAAGGAGCGCGCCAAGCTCAATCCCGCCGGCCGGTTCGGCACGCCGGAGGAATTCGGCCTCGCCTGCGCGTTCCTGTGCGCCGACAAGGCCGGCTTCATCACCGGCCAGAACATCCTGCTCGACGGCGGCGCGTTTCCGGGCACGCTGTGAAGGCGGTCTGGTACGAACGAACGGGGCCGGCACCCGAGGTGCTGGTCCATGGCGAGATGCCAACGCCGGTCGCGGGCCCGGGCGAAGTCCGGGTGCGGCTGGAGGCGTCCGGCGTCAATCCCGCCGATGTCGGCCGCCGCGGCGGCAGCTACCGGCCGATGGAATATCCGCGTGTGATTCCGAACAGCGACGGCGCCGGGATCATCGACCAGGTCGGCGACGGCGTGACGCGGCTGAAAGTCGGCCAGCGGGTCTGGCTGTTCAACGGCCAGCGCAACGGCCGCGCGTTCGGCACCGCGGCTGAATACATCGCGCTCGCGGAACAGCTGGTGACGCCGCTGCCCGACAATCTGTCGTTTGCGGAAGGCGCCACGCTCGGCATCCCCGCCATGACGGCGTGGACGTGCCTGTTCTGCGACGGCCCGATCGCCGGCAAGACGGTGCTGGTCACCGGTGGCGCGGGCGCCGTCGGGCACTACGCGGTGCAGCTTGCGAAATGGGGCGGTGCCAAGGTGATCGCCACCGTCAGTTCGGCGGCAAAGGGCGGGCAGGCCCGCCTTGCCGGCGCCGACCTGGTCGTCAACTACAGGACCGAGGACGTCGTCACCAAGGCGATGGCCTTCACGGGACAACGCGGCGTCGACCGCGTGGTCGATGTCGATTTCGGCGGCAATATCGATACCACGCTGAAGCTGATGGGCATGAACTCGACGATCGCGGTCTACGCCACCAACGGCAACCGCACGCCTGTGGTGCCGATGCGCGAACTGATGGAAAAGTGCATTGCGTTGCGCGCGTTGGTGTTGTTCGCGCTGCCGCCACCGCTGCTTGCCGCGGCGCAAGCGGACATTTCAAAATGGCTGGCGGCAGGCCTGCGCATTCATAAAGTGGCAGCGCAGTTTGCGCTCGCGGACACCGCGCAGGCCCATCTGGCGGTGGAGAAGGGCGACAAGCTCGGCACCGTCATCGTGGACTGCGCGCGGTAGGATTAAGAGACCCGGATCGAGAACAAGAGATAACAAGTACAGACAGAGGGGAAGCGCCGGATGCACTGGACCGTGGGCAAGGTCAAGATCACAAAGGTCGTCGAACTGGAGACCGTCGGCAGCACCCGTTTCATCCTGCCGCTCGCGACCAACGAGGAAATCCAGAAGCTGCCCTGGCTGATCCCGCACTTCGCCACCGAGGAAGGCCGGCTCAAGATGTCGATCCACTCGCTGCTGATCGAAACGCCGTCGCGCCGCATCATTGTCGATACCGGGCTCGGCAACGACAAGCAGGGCCGTAACGTGCCGACCTGGAACAACCGCAAGGATCCGTTTCTTGAGACGCTGACGGCGGCCGGCTTCCCGCCCGACAGCATCGACACCGTGCTGTGCACGCATCTGCATGTTGATCACGTCGGCTGGAACACCGTTCTGGTCGACGGCAACTGGGTGCCGACCTTCGCCAACGCCCGCTACGTGTTCGGCAGGACCGAATACGAGCATTGGCGCGACCACAGCCATGAGCCCGCGCATGCGGCGGTGTTCGCCGATTCCGTGAAGCCGATTGCCGATGCCGGCAAGGCCGACCTCGTCGCCAGCGACGCCCGTCTTGCGGACGAGATCACCCTGATCCCGACGCCGGGCCACAGCCCCGGGCATATGAGCATCCATATCAGGTCGGACGGCGAAGAAGGCCTGCTGACGGGCGACGTCGCCCACCACCCCTGCCAGATGGCTCATCTCGACTGGTCGTCGACCGCCGATTCCGATCCCAACCAGTCGGCCGCCACCCGCCGCGAGCTGTTTTCCCGTTTTGCCGATACCCCGACGCTGGTGATCGGCGGGCACTTCAATGCCGGCCACATCAAGCGCGAGGGGGACGCCTTCAGGTTCATCGCGCTGGAAAAGCCCTAGGGCAAAGCCTTCGCCTAAGCTCGAAGAGCGAAGGCGGAAGCGTGCCCACCATCGATAGTTGCGTCCGGCGGCGCATGGGGGCCACGTCGCTTACGCTCCTCTGCCCACCCTACCCTGCGCTTTCCGCAGTTGAATTTCTCACCCCACTGTTCCATGAAGTGACGGAAACTGCCCGAAAATTCCAAGAAAACCCGTAGGGAGTACTAAAATGAGGCTCGTTCGTTACGGCGCCAAGGGTGCGGAAAAACCCGGCCTGATCGATAAATCCGGCCAGTTGCGCGATCTGTCTGCGCACGTCAGGGATCTCGACGGCGAGGCCTATTCGCCGGCTTCGCTGGCCAGGCTCGCCGCGCTGGATCCGTCAAAACTCCCCGCCGTCGAAGGCAAGCCGCGCTTTGGCGCGCCGGTCACCGGCATCTCGAAGTTCGTCGCCATCGGGCTCAACTATGTCGATCACGCCAAGGAAACCGGCAATCCGATTCCGCCCGAGCCGATCTTCTTCCTGAAGGCCAACACGGCGCTGTCGGGCCCGAACGACCCCGTCGAGAAGCCGCGCGAATCCACCAAGCTCGACTGGGAAGTCGAAATCGCCGCCATCATCGGCACCCGCGCCAAATACGTCTCCGAGGCCGACGCCCTCAATCACGTCGCCGGCTACTGCGTCTGCAACGACGTCTCCGAGCGCTACTTCCAGACCGAGCGCGGCGGCCAATGGACCAAAGGCAAGTCGCACGACACCTTTGGCCCGGTCGGCCCCTGGCTGGTGACCAAGGATGAAATCCCCGACGTGCAGAAGCTCTCGATGTGGCTCGACGTCAACGGCAAGCGCTGCCAGACCGGCTCGACCTCGACCATGATCTTCTCGATGGCGAAGTGCATTTCCTACGTCTCGACGTTCCTCACCCTGCTGCCCGGCGACATCATCACGACCGGCACGCCGCCCGGCGTCGGCGCCGGCATGAAGCCGCCGCAGTTCCTCAACGTGGGCGACGTCGTCACCCTCGGCATCGAGGGGCTCGGCGAACAGCGCCAGGAAATCATCGCGGCGTGAGTTGTGCGACATTCGCGCTGACTCGTCATGGCCGGGCCTGTCCAGGCCATCCACATCCTTACATCAGCAAGAAGGTGGATGCCCGGCACAAGGCCGGGCATGACGGAGAATAACATCAGGGAAACAACAACAATGAAACTCACCTTCTCCCCCGCCTCACCCTTCGCCCGCAAGGTCCGCATTGCCGCGATCGAGACCGGCCTGATCGACAAGATCGAATTCGCCTCCGCGACCGTCGCGCCGGGCCAGGCCAACGAGGAATACTCAAAAATTACGCCGCTGAAGAAGCTGCCGGTGCTGATCCTCGACAATGGCGACGTCATCCTCGATTCCTATGTAATCGTCGAATATCTCGACGAACTCGCCGGCGGCGGCAAGCTGATCCCGACGTCCGGCCCCGAGCGCTGGAGGGTCAAGAGCGACCATTCGCTGCTGCAGGGCATGCTCGATTCGATGCTGCTGTGCCGCTACGAAAACATGGTGCGGCCGGAGCCGATGCGCTGGAAAGCGTGGTCCGACGATCACTGGAACCGAGCCTGGACCGGCATGGCGCGCTTCGAGAACAAGCCCGAAGTGTTGTCCGGGCCGTTCGACATTGCACAGATCGGCCTTGTCTGCGTGCTCGGCTATGCCGACTTCCGCTTCGCCGATTGCGGCTGGCGCAAGGCCTATCCGAAACTCGACGCCTTCTATCAGCAAGCGATGGAGCGGCCGTCGGTGAAGGTCTCGGTCCCGCCGACGGCGTAACGCGGGAAATAGGGAGAGCGGCATGCGCGAGGGTGGCAAACAATTGCGGCGTCTCGGCCTCGCCGCTCTCGTCGTGTTCGCGACATCCACTGCTGCCGCGCAGACACAGCCATCGGCGTGCATTCGGTCGTGATCGCGCGCCGGGGCAAGCTGGCGTTCGAACAGCACTTCACCGGCGAGGACCGGCACTTGCTGACAAGCCTGGCAAAAACATGAACCTGAAATTCAGCGTCGGCGACCTCACCATTCACCGCATCATCGAGCAGGAAACCACCTTCCTGCCCGCGCTCGAAATGTTTCCGGACCTGACGCCGGAACTGCTGGCGGAGAACCGAGTGTGGCTTCGAGAGGCCGGCGCGCTCGACGCCAACGACATGTTGATCCTGTGCTTCCAGTCCTACGTGGTGAAGACGCCGCACCACACCATCCTGATCGACAGCTGCATCGGCAACGACAAGTCGCGGCCGCTGCGGCCGAAATGGAACATGAAAACCGACGACACCTACATGAAGGCGCTGGCCGCCGCCGGGTTTTCCGTCAACGATATCGACTACGTCATGTGCACGCATTTGCATGTCGACCATGTGGGCTGGAACACGCGGCTCGACAATGGCCGCTGGGTGCCGACCTTCCCGAAGGCACGCTACGTGTTCGGCAAGACCGAGTTCGACTACTGGAGCGAAACGCACGCCAAGGCGCCGGTGCCGCCGTTTGCCGACAGCGTGTTGCCGGTGGTGGAGGCAAAGCTGGCTGAGGTCGTGCGTGACGACTGCGCGATCGGCGACCACGCGCGCATCCTGCCGACGCCCGGCCATACCCCGGGCCACGTCGCCTTCACCTTCGGTCGCGGCAAGGATGATGCGGTGTTCTCCGGCGACCTGATGCATTCGCCGCTGCAGACGCGCTATCCGGAATTTTCTGCCAAGTTCGACATCGATCAAGCGCAGGCGGCCGCGACGCGGCGCCAGTTTATGGAGCGCTATTGCGATACGGATACGCTATGCTGCACAGCGCATTTCCCCTCGCCGTCGGTCGGCAAGATCAGGCGCAACGGCAATGGTTTTTCCTGCGAGGCGATATGAGCGCGGACACGCCTACCTTCGAGACGCTTTCGATCGAGCCGGCCGGCGAGCATGTGGCGGTCGTCAGGCTCAACCGGCCGGAGGCTTCCAACGCGCTCAACACCCAGATGGGCCGCGACCTCGTGCGCTATTTCGAAGACGTGGCGCTCGATCCGAAAAACCTGCGCTGCATCGTCCTGACCGGCGCAGGTGAAAAAGCGTTTTGCGCCGGCGGCGATTTGAAGGAACGCCACGGCATGACCGATGAGGCATGGACCCGGCAGCACGTCATCTTCGAGCGAATGGTGCGCGCGCTGATCGACTGCCCGGTGCCGGTCATCGGCGCCGTCAACGGCGCGGCCTATGGCGGCGGCTGCGAGATCGCCGGTTGTTGCGATTTTCTCTATGCGGCCGATAGCGCCCGCTTTGCACTGACCGAAGTGACGCTCGGCATCATGCCCGGTGGCGGCGGCACGCAGACCCTGCCGCGCGCCGTCGGGGAGCGTCGCGCCAAGGAGCTGATCCTGACCGGCAAGCCGTTTTCGTCAGCGGAAGCGCGCGAATGGGGGCTGGTGAACGAAGTGTTTCCGCTGCCCGAGTTGATGCCGGCCGCGCTGGCGACGGCCGCGCGGATCGCCCGCAACGCGCCGATCTCGACCCGCCAGGCAAAACTATCGATCCATCGCGGCCTGCAATCATCGCTGCGCGACGGCCTCGCGCTGGAGATCGAGGCCTATAACCGCATGGTACCGACCGAAGACCGCCGCGAGGGCGTGCTGGCGTTCAACGAAAAGCGTACGCCGAACTTCAAAGGCCGGTAAGGAGGCAGTACGCGACAGACGCATCTTGCTCTCATCGCAACTTGAAGTACCGCATCCACAAAGATTTAGTACACCTACCTTACAACCGATGAATGCAATCGACATGGTCGTACGGATATGGCTGAGCTGGTCGTGCACGTAGTAAGTGAATTGTTTGAGGTGCTCTTCGCCGCGACAGGCAGAAGGCTACTCGGCCTGTTTGGATGGCGGAAACCTCACGAGATCGCGTGCCTATTCACTGGCATGGCGTTCTGGATCCTCGTGGGGGTGTTGGTTTACGCCATATTGCTCAGATGATGTCGAAATCGGCTGTCCGGCACCTCTCCCATGGGGAGAGGTCGGCGCGCAGCGCCGGGTGAGGGGTCCCGGCCTATCGTGAGCCCATAACCCCTCACCCGCTCGCGTGCGCTCGCGATCTCTCCCTACGGGAGAGGTGAAAACGAACTCAATCGAACAGGCTCGGCGTGTGGTTCACCGGCGCGCCTTCGATCGCCAGCATCTTCAGCTTCGTCACCACGCCGCCGTTGGCCGAGAAACCGCCGGGCTTGTTGCCGGCCGCCAGCACGCGGTGGCAGGGCACCACGATTGGACAGGGATTGCGCCCGAGCGCCTGGCCGACGTCGCGCGACAGTTCGACACCGCCGAGTTGCTTGGCGATGTCGCCATAGGTCATGGTCTTGCCCGGCGGAATGCGGCGCGCGATGTCGTAGACGCCACGGTTGAACTCGGGAACGCCATCGAGATCGAGCACGACGTCGGCGAGGTCGTTTGGCTTGCCTTCGAGCAGTTCGACCATGCCGTCGATCGCGGCCTGCACCGTCGTCGGCGGCTCGGCCTCGACGAGGTCATCATGGCGCTGCTGAAGACGCGTGCGGGTTTTCTTCTCGTCGCCCATCGGCAGCTGCACCGAGATGATTCCGCGCTCGCCCCAGACGACGCCGCAGCGGCCGATCGCGGTGTCGAATATCGCAAATTGCTGCCCGGTCATTTCTGGCTCCATGCTCTCCTGCTCGATGCCGCCAGCGTGCTCATGGGCCCAAATCTAGGCTTGGAGAATGCTGCTATCCACCCGAATTCAGGGAAACTTGACGGCATGAACAAGTTCCGGTGATCTGCCACACCGTTCAACGGCCTTTGTCCATTCCCACCGCACGAGTCCCGATGCAGACCCTTCACGTCAACGGCTACGACATGGCCTATCTCGATGTCGGGCAGAGCGCCGGCCATGGCCCGCCGCTGGTCTGCATCCACGGCTCGCTCTCCGACTTCCGCGCGTGGTCGGCGGTGCTCGGACCGCTGACGCGTCATCACCGCGTGATCGCGCCGTCGCTGCGGCATTTCTTCCCCGCGCATTGGGACGGCGTCGGCGATACCTATTCGATCGCGCAGCATGTCGAGGACGTGATCGGCTTCATCGAAAAGCTCGATGCCGGTCCGGTCGACCTGATGGGCCATTCCCGCGGCGGTCACATCTGTTTCCGCGTCGCGCAGCGGCGGCCCGATCTGCTGCGCAAGCTGATCCTGGCCGAGCCCGGCGGCGAACTCGACGCCACGCTCGATCCGGATTTCCAGCCCGGTCCCTCGCCGCTGGCCGCTCGCATCGCAGCCTCGGCCGAGGTGATTGCCAAGGGCGACATCGATGGCGGCCTGCAGATATTCCTGGACGCACTGGAAGGCCCCGGCGCGTGGAAGCGGCTGCCGGCGACACCAAAGCAATTGCTGCGGGACAACGCCACCACGCTGATCGGCCAGATGCGCGATCAACGGCCGCCGTTCTCAAAAGCCGATGCGGAAGCGATCCAGACGCCGACGCTGTTCATCGGCGGCGCCAACACCAAGGGCACGCTGCCGAAAGTGCTGAATGCACTGGCGGCACATGTGCAGGGATCGCGCACCGCGATGATCCCCGGCACCACGCATCCGATGTTCGAGCAGGCACCGCAGGCGTACTGCGCCATCGTGCTGGATTTTCTCGCGACGTAACCTGCCACCGCGTCTCGTTAAGGCTGAGACGACGGCGAGGACTCGTTGATTCCTGCCATTCTCGGATAGCCGCCTGATTGAATGGAACCGGCACGAATGTTTGCCGTCCCGCGCCACGACTTTCTTGACGATGGCGCCGCGCAGGAGTACTGAATACGGAATTCCGTATCCTCAAGTGGGCAAACGGCATGATCCCCCTGGATCCGCTCCCCAACCTGATCGACCAGGTCTACGCCCGTATCCTCGAGGCGATCACCGACCGTTCGCTGCCGCCCGGCCATCGAATCCGGCAGAACGAACTGGCGGAGAAGCTCGGCGTCTCGCGCCAACCGGTCTCACATGCGCTGCATCTGCTGCACCGGCAGGGCCTGGTTGCCGAAAGTGGACGCCGCGGCTTCGAAGTCACCCGGCTCGATCCCGAGCGCATCCGCCAACTCTACGAGGTGCGCGGTGCCATTGATGCGCTGGCGGCCCGTCTCGCGGCTGGACGCGTCAGATCCAATGCGGCGGAACGCGTGCAGCTCGAGGCAGCGCTGCAGGCCGGACGAAGCATCGGCAGCGATACGCCGCTGTCGCGGCTGATCGCGCTCGATGTCGATTTTCACAGCGCGATCCATCGCCTTGCGGGCAATCCCGCGATCGAGGAGATGATCGCGCCGCAATGGCCGCATATGCGCCGCTCGATGGCGACCGTGCTGGCCGAACTCGATTACCGCGGCAGTGCCTGGGCAGAGCACGAGGAAATCGCAGCGGAGATTCTTGCCGGCAATGCGAAGGCAGCGGAAGCCGCGGCGCTGGCGCATGCGCAGACGGCGGGACGGATGACGGAGGAGAGACTGAGAGCGACGGACAGGGCCGCGTAACTATCCGTCATGCCCGGCCTTGTGCCGGGCATCCACGACTTGCTTTCTTGAAGAGAGAAAGACGTGGATGGCCGGGTCAAGCCCGGCCATGACGACGTGAAAACAAATCAAAAACCAGACAGGAGAGAACGCCATGAAACTGACGCCACAGCAGATCGAATTCTTCAACCGCGAAGGCTGGCTGTTCCTGCCCGAATTGTTCAGCCAGGAAGAGGTGGACTACCTCGCGCGCGAGGCCGTCGGCATCTACGACGCGAACCGGCCAGAGGTATGGCGCGAGAAGAGCGGCGCGCCGCGCACCGCCTTTGCCGCGCATCTCTATAACGAGGCGTTCGGGGCGCTTGGCGCCCATCCGCGCATGATCGAGCCGATCGAGCAGATCTTTGGCGAAAAGGTCTACATGCACCAGTTCAAGATCAACGCCAAAGCCGCCTTCACCGGCGACGTCTGGCAATGGCACCAGGATTACGGCACCTGGAAGCGCGACGACGGCATGCCCGAGCCGCGCGCGATGAACATCGCGATCTTCCTCGACGAGGTGATGCCGATCAACGGCCCCCTGATGCTGGTGCCGAAGAGCCAGCATGCCGGCGACCTCAAGGCCTCGCACGACCTGGAGACGACGTCTTATCCGCTGTGGACGCTGGACGAGGAGACCGTCACCAGACTCGTCAACGAAGGCGGCATCGTCGCGCCGACCGGCAAGGCCGGCGGCATGCTGATGTTCCACGGCAATCTGGTGCACGGCTCGGCCGGCAACATCACGCCCTACCCGCGCAAGATCGTCTATCTCACGCTGAATGCGGTCTCGAACTACATCCGCACGCCGACGCGGCCGGACTACATCGCGCACCGCGATTTCACCCCGATCGAAACGGTCGACGACGACGCGCTGCTGCGGCTGGCGCGGGCGCATCGCCAGGCGGCGGAATAATCGTACGGGCCGAACAAGGCCGTCATGGCCGGGCTTGTCCCGGGCTTCCACGTCCTGCAATGCCGTCGCGAAAGAAGACGTGGATGGCCGGGATCCGTCTACGCCAAGGCTACGCCGGACAAGCAAGCTCGGCCATGACGCGCAAAATCATTGCCGCAACTTTACCCGCTGGATTTCCCAATGAACCTTCACCGCCTCCTCTCCGCCCGCCATGCCGCCGGCAAACCGGTTCGCGTTGCGCTGATCGGCGCCGGCAAATTCGGCTCGATGTTCTTGTCGCAGGTGCCGCATACACCCGGACTCGAAGTGTCCGTGATCGTCGATCTCGACCGTGACCGCGCCCGCGAAGCCTGCCGCACCGTCGGCTGGGATGCGGAGCGGATCGCGCGGACAACATTCACCGACGACGGGGCGCGCGCGATTGCCGGCGGCGCGATGGACGTGGTCGTCGAAGCCACCGGCAATCCGGCGGTCGGCATCCGCCACGCCCGCGCAGCGATTGCGGCCGGCAAGCATGTCGTGATGGTCAATGTCGAGGCCGACGTGCTGGCCGGACCGCTATTGGCCGAAGAGGCACGCAAGGCCGGCGTGGTCTATTCGCTGGCCTATGGCGACCAGCCGGCGCTGACCGCCGAGATGGTGGACTGGGCGCGCGCCACCGGCTTTCGCGTCGTCGCCGCCGGCAAGGGCACGAAATATCTGCCGGCCTATCACGACGTGACGCCGGAAGGCGTGTGGGGCCATTACGGGCTGACGGCGGGCGAAGCGCAGTCGGCGGGCATGAACCCGCAGATGTTCAATTCATTTCTGGACGGCACCAAATCCGCGATCGAAATGGCGGCGATTGCGAACGCCTGCGGGCTGGACGTGCCATCGGACGGCCTGCTGTTTCCCCCCTGCGGCGTCGACGACCTGCCGCACGTCATGCGGCCACGCGACAAGGGCGGCGTGCTGGAGAAGGCGGGCCTCGCCGAAGTGGTCTCCTCGCTGGAACGCGACGGCCGTCCGGTGTTTCGCGACCTGCGATGGGGCGTCTATGTCGTGCTGGAAGCGCCGAACGACTATGCCGCCGACTGTTTCAAGCAATACGGGCTGAAGACAGATGCCACCGGCCGCTATGCGGCGATGTACAAGCCATATCATTTGATCGGTCTCGAACTGAACATATCGATCCTGTCGGCGGCGCTGCGCAATGAGCCGACCGGCCAGCCGCACGATTTCCGCAGCGACGTCGCCGCCGTCGCCAAGCGTAACCTGCGCGCGGGCGAAATGCTCGACGGCGAAGGCGGCTACACGGTGTGGGGCAAGCTGATGCCGGCGCAAAAGAGTCTCGCGGCCGGCGCGCTGCCGATCGGGCTCGCCCATCGCGTCAAGCTGAAGAACGACATAGTCCATGGCGCCGTGGTGCGCTGGAGCGACGTCGAGGTCGACGAGAACAGCGACACGATCAAGACACGCAAGGCGATGGAAGCGAAGTTCGCTTCTCCGCGCTAGGGCAGCAACCGGCTCGCCCGCGCTTGGGCGAACCATTTGCGGAACATCGCCTCGGTGTCCATCATCTCGGTGAAGCCGGCCTGGTTGATCTTGACGGTCGAGACGATCGACGGCGGTCCCGGCTGCGTCTGGCCGTATCGCATGGTGTAGTCGGCATATTGAAACGACAGTCCGACGAACGCTTCCAACTCAGGCGAAACCAGATCGTGCCTGCGGCGCAGCTCGTTCCACGGCGCGATCCATTTCGGATATTCCTGTGCCATCGACAACGGCGCCGGCTTGCCCGGCTTCATGTCGAGCGCGTCTGCAATCGCCGGCCAGACATTCTCCCAGGTAAAGACGTCGCCATTGGTAACGTTGAACGCCTCGTTGCGCGCAGCCGGAGCCTCGCCTGACCAGGCGATGGCACGCGCCAGCAGATCCACGTCGACCGCCTGCGAGACCCGCGCGGCGCCGCCGGGATAATCCAGCGGACGTCCCTGCTCGCGCAGCATCGCCGCGTAGACGCCGAGCGGCGGAATCAGATCCATCGCGCCGCCGATCGCTTCGCCGACGATCAGCACCGGACGCAGAATGCTCCAGTGCCAGGCTTTTCCTTGCTGCAATTCGCGCAGGAAATTTTCCTGCGCCCAGTAGAAATTCGGCTGCTCGTACATTTCCGAGCGGCCTTCGCGCGCGGGCACGGTGAGCGGGCGAACATGGACGCCATACGCCTTCGTCCCCTGCAGCAGCGCGACATGGCGCAGCGCCGGCGCCACCGGTTCGAGCGCCGCCATCAGGTTGCGCAGCATCGCGTCGTTGGTTCGTATCTGCTCCGGATCGCGCCAGCCATCGACCAGGCTCGACGCCTCATAGAGCGCGGCGTAAACAAGATGGGTTGCATCTTTCAGCAATGTGGCGGCTTGCGTGCATTGCGCCGTATCGGTGAGGTCGATCGGGACGTGGCGGGCGCCATGCAGTTCGCGCGGCTTGCGCCGTGACAGTGCGACAACGTCGCATCCGCCAACGCTGCCGAAGTGCCGCAGTGCGGCATTTCCCACCAGCCCCGTCGCACCCGCCACCACCACCTTCTTGTCGGCCATCGTGAACTCCAGCCAGAGAATTGCAGCTTTTCACTAGCAGGCAGCCGCGATCGGCGTCAGCGGCAATCTTGGTCTTTAGTCGTGTAAGGCCACGTAGGCGCACAGTATTCGGGCAGCCTTTCGCACCTGCGGTGGAGCCAGAACCCTTGATTATCCATCACCAATTCGTCATCCTGCCCCCAGGTCCATAAAGCCGGGAATTGATTATCGAAAAACCAAGAGCCTTGGTTTCAGGGCCCACATTGCAAACCATCAGACCAGCACCGGCCATCGGAAAATCAGCAGAGACGGCGCAAGACCGTTGTCCCTTGGTCGGGCAAACAGAGGGGAAGGAAACTATGAAGCGTCGTGATTTCTTGAAAGTCGGCGGTGTCGGTCTTGCCGCGAGTGCGGTTGCTGCGCCGGCGATTGCGCAGGCCAATCCTGAAATAAAGTGGCGATACACGGCAAGCTGGCCGAAGGCGCTCGATACCCTGTACGGCGGCTGCGAGTATTTCGCCAAGCGCGTCGCCGAGATCACCGACAACAAATTCCAGCTTCAGCCATTCGCGGCCGGCGAAATCGTGCCGGGCCTGCAGGTGCTCGACGCCGTCTCGAACGGCACCGTCGAGATGGGCAACACCGCACTCTACTACTACTGGGGCAAGAACCCGGCCTTCACCTTCGGCACGTCGCTGCCGTTCGGTCTCAACACGCGCTCGCATATCTCCTGGCTGCGTTTCGGCGGCGGCATGGACATGCTCAACGACCTCTTGAAGGAATATAACTGCGTCGGCATGCCGACCGGTTCTACCGGCGCCCAGATGGGCGGCTGGTTCCGGAAAGAGATCAAATCGATGGAGGATTTCAAGGGCTTGAAATTCCGCGTCGGCGGTTTCGCGGGCACCATCATCGCCAAGGTCGGCGGCGTGCCGCAGCAGATCGCGGGCGGCGACATCTATCCGGCGCTGGAAAAGGGCACCATCGACGCGGCCGAGTGGGTCGGCCCCTACGACGACGAGAAGCTCGGCTTCGTGAAAGTCGCGAAGTACTATTACTATCCGGGCTGGTGGGAAGGCACCGGCCAGGGCCACAACGTCATTAACCTCGAAAAGTTCAACGCGCTGCCGAAGCATTATCAGGCCGCGCTTGAGACCGCTTCCTACGATACGTTCACCTGGGTCACCGGCAAATACGACTACGTCAATCCGCCGGCGCTGAAGCGGCTGCTGGCGGCGGGCGCGATCCTGAGGCCGTTCCCGCAGGAAGTTCTGGAGGCCTGCTACAATGCCGCCAACGGCATCTACGCGGATCTGTCCAAGACCAATCCGCACTTCAACAAGATGTATACGAGCCTGGCGGCGTTCCGCAACGAATCGCTGGCCTGGAATCAGGTGGCTGAATTGAGCTACGACAGCTTCATGATGCGGATGCGTACCCGCACCTGACACGGGACGCAGCCGATCGGCGGCAAAAAAGAAGCCCCGGGGATTTCTCCGGGGCTTCTTCGTTCAACGGTCTTACGGGCGATTATTCCTCGCCCTCGCCGAGCGCTTCGGCGAGCTTGTCGTAGAATTTCGCGACGATGTCGATATTGCCCTTGTTCTCGATTGCCGGCGGCGGCGACTTCAGCGCCTCGTTGAGGTCGGCGAGCACTTCCTTCTTGTCCTTTGCCGACATCTTCTTGTCGGCCTGAACCTGCGCGATCTGCGCCTTGATCACCGTTTCGGCACCGACGAATTTTTTCGTCGCGGGATCGAAGCCGCCGAGCACTAGGCTGATGTTGTCCACCACGGTGTTGTACTCGTCGTAGCTGGCAAAACCGTTCTTCTTGGCGACCGCATCGAGCTGGGCATCGATCTTCGGGTCAGGCTTGGCGTTGTCGGGAATCTTGTCGGTGATCGCGTCGATGTCCTTCTGCGCCGCCAGCACGCTCTCGACCTGCTTTTCGGTCAGGGCGATCTGCTTGATGGGAGGGGCTTCCTGCTGGGCGGGAGGGGCGGCTTGTGCCGGCGGCGCCTGCTTGGCCTGCGCCAGCACTTCGCCGCTAGAGATCGTCGAGATCGCGAGCGCTAGACAGGCCGTGGTCAGGACAAAGGCGGCGGGACGGAATATCTCACGCATGGGCAGGCTCTCCCGGAAGGTGAAGGCAATGTTGAATGGAAAAGGCTTTAAGGGAACTCGACTGAATCGTGGATGAACTGCTGCGGAGATGATTCCCAAATCATGGCCGAATGATCACGCCTCATTCAGAGTTTGGTGATCGGCCGAGCTTCGAACGTCCCGCTGCAAAGACTGATCGAGAAAGACATTACGAGCGTCCTCCTGCGAATTCCGTGATGAGGCGCACGTCGGCGGATGGCCGATTTGAGGTTGCTCTGTGAGCAGCAACAGTCACAAAGACAATAGCCTAAAACGACGAAAGCCGCCCTCCCGAAGGAGAGCGGCGTTCTGTTTGATCGCGACACGTAAAGAGGAACAACTTTGTCTTTGGCAGGCCTGGCAGCGACCTACTCTCCCAGGGCTTAAGCCATAGTACCATTGGCGCTGAGGAGTTTAACGGCCGAGTTCGGGATGGGATCGGGTTCATGCTCCTCGCTAGAACCACCAGGCCGGCGAAAGACAAAGATACGAAGCAAGCGAAAACGCGAAGCGTTGAGCGCAGTCCTCGGGCTTGACCCGAGGACCCACGCTTAAAGCGAAGCGCTGGTCATCATCACGCATGACGCGCGATGGACACTGAAAATGAGAGCAATCAAGCCAATCGAACGATTAGTACCGGTAAGCTACATGCATTACTGCACTTCCACACCCGGCCTATCAACGTGGTCGTCTTCCACGGTTCTCAAGGGAATGCTCGTTTTGAGGTGGGTTTCCCGCTTAGATGCTTTCAGCGGTTATCCCGTCCGTACATAGCTA